>JAIOHL010000283.1 GCA_019913005.1 Anaerolineae bacterium
GGGGTGAGGGTCTCGACCACTGGCTCACCACCTGTGCCTATGCCGCTGTCCTCGAAGTCAATGCCGGGGCATGGCGTTTTGCCCACGACAAACTGCGCGAAGGCGTGCTGGCTGGCCTCACCCCCGACGAACTCAAATCGCTACACCGCACCATTGCCGAAAGTCTCGAAACCCTCTATGCCAATGTACCTGAATACAGCGCTCGTCTGGCGTACCATTGGGGGCAGGTCGGCGATCCGAAAAAAGAAGCGCTCTACGCCGAACTAGCTGGCGATCACGCCCTCAATACCAGCGCCTACCGCGACGCCCTGACCTATCTCGAAAAAGCAATGGCCCTCTCCCAGCAGTACACTACCGATTTCTCCCAGCAGGCCCGCCTAAAATATCGCTTGGGCCGTGCCCACGTCCACCTCAATGACCACGAACAGGCCGAAACCCTCTATAAAGAGGCACTGGCCCTTGCCCGCCGTTATAACGAGCCAGAGACCGCCGCCAATGCCCTGCGTGGACTAGGGGTGGTGGCATGGCAGCACGGCGCGATGGATGAGGCGATTGGCCGCTTCCGCGAAAGCCTCTCTTTGTGTCAGCAAAATGGCGACAAGCGCGGCGAAGGCTTGGCCCTCAGCAACCTTGCCAACACCTACTCCTTTATGGGTGAACTGCCGCTCGCATTGGGCTATTATGAGCGGGCGCTGGCAATTCAGCAGGCCATTGGGGATCGCCTGAACGAAGGCAATACCCTCGGTGGATTGGGTGCGGCCTATCGTAATCTGGGCGAGATCGAAAAAGCCATCGAAGTGCAGCAGGCGGCTCTCACCATTTTGCAGGAAACTGGGGATCGTCGTGGCAAAGCCAACACCTTGACCAATTTGGGCGTGGCAGCCTTCGATTTGGGCGAGATGGCCCAAGCCGTTGAGTATTTTCAGCAGGCCGTCAGCATTTTCCGCGACATCGGTGACCGCCGGGGTGAGGAAAGCTGCTTGTTTAACATGGGCACAGCCTATCAAACATTGGCCCAATTTGAGAAATCGGCCACCGTCTTGGAACAAGCCCTCACCATTGCCCGTACCATTGGCGATTCCCCCCGCCTGCGTGCCATCCTCAGCAGCTTGGGCGAAGTCTGCATCATGCTGGCCCGCCCCCATGACGCCGTGCGCTTTTTGGAAGAGAGCCTCGAATTAATGCGTCAGGCCGATGAAGCCGACACCGAACCGTATATTCTGCTGCTGGTCAATTTGGGCCGTGCCCACCTTGCCGTTGGCGATTTGGACATGGGCGGGCAGGTCTTGAGCGGGGCGTACTGGAAAGCCGATAAGCAGTCCCTCACCGACCTCATGCCGCTGATTGTGCCGGAATATGCCAAAGCCTATCTCTATCTTGGCTGGTGGCGTGACGCGGCCCAATTGATCGAAACCCATTTTGATGTCTTGGAAACCGACCCGCTCACCTTGACCATGATGGGCATTGCCCACGCCCGCTTAAATGATCGTGCCGAAGCCCGCGACAGTTTTGACGCCGCCATTCATGCCGCCGAAGAAGCACTGGCCGAATCCGATCAGGACTATCAGGCCTATTATGCCTGTGCGCTGGCCTGTACCGGGCTGGCTTTTATGATGCCCGACCCCGGCGAACTGCTGCAAATGGCAGGCGATATGATTGTAGTAGGGCGTGAGGTCTGTGCCGCGATGGGCCTGCTTGCCGAAATCGTCCGCCTCGCCGAACTCCTTACCCCGCTGGACTATTCCAACGTCCTGCCCTATCTCAAACAAGCCCTCTTGGAATGATTCGACTCCCCTCTCCACTCAGTGGGGAGGGGTTGGGGGTGGGGATTGTATTTTTTGTTTTATCGAATTCGGATCAACCTCTGGGAGCCAAAATGGTCACAATTCACGAATCCCGTCCCCCCATCACCGATGCCGACATCCAAGCCGTCGAGCAGCAACTCAACATCAAATTCCCCGACGACTACCGCCGTTTTTTACTCGCCCACAACGGCGGACGCCCTAAGCTCGGTGTTTTCCTCATTCCCGACGACCCCATTCCTAACCAAAGCAGCATCTTAAACTGGTTCTACTGCATTGATCCAACTGACTACAACTACGATATTCTCAGGAATGCTGAGATATTCAAGGATCGTATGCCGCCCGAATTCATTCCAATTGGCGAAGACCCCGGTGGCAATCAAATCTGTCTGGTCATCTCAGGTGAGGATAAGGGCATGATCTTTTTCTGGGATCACGAACAAGAAATGGACGAAGGCGAACCACCCACCTACGACAACCTCTTCTTCATCGCCGATAACATAGACGACCTGCTCAACAATCGGCTATCGGAAGGCTAACAACGGCTTGAACACGGCATTTACTCCCCTCCCTATGTTTGGGGAGGGGCCGGGGGTGGGG
>JAIOHL010000284.1 GCA_019913005.1 Anaerolineae bacterium
GGGTTGGGGGTGGGGATAATCTCCTATTCCTCATCCTCATCATCCGGCGGGTTGAACTGGTCATAGATGGCTTGATCCCATATCGTATTGGGGTCATTCACATATTGCAGCGTGACGATCCAGCGTCCACCGCTTGGCAGAGCGTTGTGTCCCAGTCGCTCTTCAAAACGCAGGGTCACCGTGCGCGAATGGGGGTCATAATCCACCAACTCCGCTCCGGCTTTCTTGACCATCATCTGGGGGCGGGGGCCATCCTCTTCACTGGATGACGACTTACGCGATTTGACTTTTTTGGATTTGATCGGCGTGTCCAGCATCCAACTGTCGTCGTTTGCCTCCTCCGCCAATTCTTCATCGGAGAGTGGAATACCCTCGGCTCGCCGACGTGCCAATTGCACCACAATCTGCCGTGCCTGCTCGTCTTCCTTAACTGCCTCAAGCCATAAATCGGTGATGCCACCTGCGTCGTTATGACTTTCGCTTATATGGCTATTTTTTGAATCCGTAACGGCCGTTACGGATTTATGGTCGTCGCTTATATGGCTATTTTTTGAATCCGTAACGGCCGTTACGGATTTATGCGGGAGAATTATATTAAATTCTTCCTCTAGGAGACTTCGTGCATCCTGCAAAAACCTGCGAATAAACCATTCTGTCCAATTGTACTGGTCGGCGATTTCCCAAACCTCATTGGGCAGGCGCAGCAGTTGACGATACTGGCGAAGTTGGACGACGTTTTTCAATCCTATCGCCGCCGCGAGTTCATTGCCCCGTCCATAGGGGATGCCGAACATCTTGGCATCGGCTACCTGTGCATACCAATCCGCTCCCGGCATATCATCATAGGGGGCGAACTTGCCACGCCGCTGATAAATATCCATCAACAGCAGGGCCAACTGGCGGGCGATGCTGATAGCGTTCAGGTTCTGGCGTGCCCCATTTTCGGCGGCCTGTCGCCACACACTCTTGCTATCCACCACCCGCGCCGGAATCGTGGCCCAATCCCCCTCGATGATGTGGTGCAGCGAACTCAGCAGGTTATAGGCCAACAGACGGCGCTCGCCCGTCTCGACCACGTAGGTATCATTAGCCCCCTGCACCACCGTGATGGGATTGGTTAGCCCGTGATGGCGGATGCTGGCAGCGAGTTGGAGCATGGCGCGGAAGTCGGCCTCGATTGGCCCCATATCCGTGTCGAGATTTTCCTCACCCCCCCCACTGCTCGATTGCGACGCTTCGGGGTCACTTTCCAATAGGGCAGGGACATCCAGATGCGGGCGACCTCGGCGTTGGGCTTCGGCGTCCACAATTTCCAGCCACTCTTCCAGCACCTGATGGATGCGGTTGGGTTCACGTAGCCACACCCCACGCAGGGCAGCCGGCATGACACGACGGGCTTGGGCCGGGTCGGGTCGGACTTTATCAATGGGGACATTTTTGACCCGCACCGTTTTGGCGTCAATCTTTTTCAGGTCTTCAGATAGACCCCCACCCGTGCTATAGAGCTTGTCGGCAAAATCTTGCAGACTGGTGGAGGGGGGGGTATGGGTGTCGCCCAGATCAAAGGCGTCCCCGTGCTGCATCCTATCGCGGCGTTTGCGGCTGCTCATGACTCTCGTGCGACCTCCGGCAGGGCTTCTACTCGTGCCACCATGCTCCACACCGAATCAACGGCGGCGTGGTCGGGGGCATATACAAAAACGGGTACATGATAGGCGGTGGCTTCGGCCCACACAATGGATTCGGGGATAGGTTCCCACACCAATTCCTGAAATTGTTCGCGCAGGCGGGCCAGATTTTCCGAATGTTCCAATGTTTGCAGGCGGACGCGGTAGGGGATGATGCCAGCCGTGACGACCTTGTGCATATGCTGAACCTGCTGGCGGCGGCTGAGACTTTCGGCCAGACCGTCGAAGCTCCAATATTCACACAGCGTCGGGTAGATCATGTAGTCGGTTGCCAGATAGATCGCGCCATGCAGCAGCGATGGGGTAGGGCTGGTATCAATCACCACATAATCAAACAATGATTCCAACGGCGTCAGCACATCGGCTACCGCGTAGGCGTCGCTGATGCTGTTGGCGATATTGCGGGTCTCGACATTGGAGGCCACCAGATAAAAATTCGTCGCCCCCTCTGGCCCACCATAACGTTCGACGGGGACGGCTTGCAGCACCTCTTGATAATTGGCACTGCGTACCAGCCAATTATACAGGGCGGGTTGTTTGTTCAGGCCGAGGGCGCGGGTGGCGTGGCCCTGTGCATCGGCGTCAATCATCAAGACGCGATGGCCCTTGTGTGCTAGTCCGGCGGCGATGGTGGTGGCAGTGGTGGTTTTGCCGACGCCGCCTTTTTCATTGCCAATCGTAATTACTTTCATGAATCTGACTCCTCAAAAGATAGTAGCTAGGGAAGGTGTGCGCCACAAGCGAATTTGGTCATCTGGTTGTTTTTTTGCACCCGTACCATACTTACCTCACCCCAAACCCCTCTCCAATTAGAGAGGGGCTTTAAAATGGTGTTTTGCTCCCCCTCGCCAAATGGAGAGGGGGTCGGGGGGTGAGGTTCGACATCCGGGCCGAGGGTCGGGTGCAAAAGTTAGTTATCGTGACTGCAAAAAAATTACAGGTCATTTTCTTTTAATACTACATGATGCGCGTAAGTTTTCACAGAGATTGGAACATCAATTTGGATAGAATTTCGATAATTTTTTATTTTTTCGACTAGAATCATAGCACAAATTTTCTATTTGTGGTCGGCGGGGACAGGGGTGGTATAGTTGTTGGTTTTTAGGATTTGTCGGTAGAAGGAATTTGCCCTCACCCCCCGGCCCCCTCTCCCAATGC
>JAIOHL010000285.1 GCA_019913005.1 Anaerolineae bacterium
ATACGCCTTCGCCCTCGCATAGTCCCCCATGGATTGCAGCACATCGCCGAGATTGTTGACATCACGGGCGACATCAGGATGATCTGGCCCAAACGCGGCTTCGTCAATCCGCAGGGCACGTTCATAATGCTCCTTCGCCGCCACATAGTCCCCCATGATACTCACCACCATGCCTAGGTTGTTAACACGGCTGGCGATTCTGGGATGATCTGGCCCAAACGCGACTTCGTCAATTCGCAGGGCACGTTCATAATGCTCCTTCGCCCTCGCATAGTCCCCCATAGCCTGCAATACACTCCCGAGATTGTTGACATCACGGGCGACACTAGGATGATCTGGCCCAAACGCGGCTTCGTCAATCCGCAGGGCACGTTCAAAATACGCCTTCGCCCTCGCATAATCCCCCATAGCGTGCAATACACTTCCGAGGTTGTTCAACGCGCTACTGAAGTTCGGGTGGTTTTCGGGCAATATCGTGACAACTCGTTCATACATCAGTTTCGCCCCCGCATAGTCTCCCATGACTCGAAACAAACTCCCGATATTGTTCACATCTGTCGCAACGTCAGGATGATCTGGCCCAAACGCGGCTTCGTCAATTCGTAGGGCACGTTCATAATGCTCCTTAGCCCCCGCATAGTCCCCCATAGCCTGCAATACACTCCCGAGGTTGTTGACAACTTTTCCGCAATTAGAGTCGTCTTCTGGGAGGATTCTAAGGACATTTTCGAAAGCGACGCGTGCCCCGCCGTAATCCGCCAGCATGAGATGAAGGTGGTAGCCTAGGCTATTCCACAGAGCCGTGGCGACCATATTACTAGCACTACCGGCTTGTTGTGCCAAACGTTCAATATGGGCACGTATCGGGGCAAAATCGGCGGGGATACCTGTTCCAGTTGCCTTATGTCCCATCCTTGCCATCTTATCCGCTAGGACTGCCAGCGTGTCCTCCTCCTCCCCCGCCTGCAATCGCGCAAACTCGGCAATCAGCGGGTGGATGGTGGGTAAGCCATCCTCTTTACGGTTCATCAGCCCCACTTCATCCAATTTGCCCAGCGCCATATCCACCGATTCAGCGGGGTCGTCATCGCTCTCAAATAAGGCTGTCAGCAGTTCCAATGGAATCGGCGTGTTGGGTGCGAGATACCCGCAGCCCATCAGCAGGCGTTTGGGCGCGTCGCTGGTCAAACGCTGCCAGCTTAAATCAAAGGTGGCGTAGACGTTCAAATCATGGTCAGTCGGACTCAAAATGCCCTGTTCCTTTGCCCATGTCGTAAACAGACGGCTGTCCACCAGCGTTTTTTGTTTATCCAACAGTTCCAAATACGCCGCCGGGGTCATGCGCCGATACTGCATGTAATTCCCCGCCAAATCGAGCGCGAGAGGCAGATACCCCAATTTCTCCCCTACCATATCCAATTCCGCGTCGGGGGCACTGGTCAAATGGGGGGCAAGACGGCGCAGCAACTCGCGGCTTTCATCGGCGGTCAGCACGTCCAAACGATGGGCTACCACCCCCCAATGGGCAGGCCACTGTCCACGCCGGGAGGTAATCAACACCCGATGGCCCTGCAAGCGTGGCAGCCAATCCTTCAATACATCTTGATTTTCGGCGTTGTCCACGATAATCAGGCGTGGCGCGGACTTAGCCCATTCCGCCAAGACCCGCTCAATTTGGGCGTCCTGTTTATCGGGAAAATCGGGCAGATTCATGGCATACCCACACGCGGCGATTTCGGGGTCAAGGCGGTCACTAATGGCGCTCAACCAATGCACCCCATGAAAAAACCGCCCATAACGATAGGCAAATTCGATAGCAAGCTGCGTTTTGCCGATGCCCCCCGCTCCCATCGCCGCCGTCACTGCCATCGCGTTGCCATTGGCACTGTGCAGCAGACATTGGGCAATTTTTTTCAAATCGGCTTCGCGGCCCACGAAATTGGCATTCGGTGTCCACCCCTTGACCTTGAGATTATCCCCCGGCGGGAGCAGATCACGTTCGGGTATGATAGCGGGGTCGGGTACGGGTACGGGTTCGTATGTAGGTTGTTCGTAGTGAGGTTGATCTGTCCGCCTCAATAATTCTTCAACGCCCTCAGCAGTCTTTTTTGTCGTCCGGTCAATGCGTTTTGTCCTACGGTTAATATCTTCAATGAGTGGGCGAATCTCGCGTACCGTTGCGGTGGTAACCTGCTCCCGCATGTCATCAATGGTCACGAGGGCATCTTCAAGACAATCCAGATATTTCTTGGCGGCCGTGGCTCGAGTCTGCTTGGGGATTTTCGGCAGATTTTGCGCTAGAACCGATTTGATAGCACCCAGCAACTTCTGTCGGTTATATGGTTCAATCGCTTTTTCAATTTCGGGCGACCCTGCCAAAGCCATCCCGAGCAGAAGGTCTACCAATTCCGTGTTCTTGGTGTACTGCTCTCGAAAACACGCATCCGCACTTTTTGCTGCCTCATCAATCTGTTTGCGGAACTTATCGTTATTCAGCCAACGATTAATTTGGGCCTCAACTTCATCACCCAATGTTTCGGCAACCGCATCTGAGATGCCTTGCAGGGCCTCTTCGCCAACAGCCAACTTGATGCGATGTTTCACAACGGCAACCAAGATTCGAGGGGCAGCATTTAAAAGTGACACGGGGCGGACACATCCTTATGGTGCGTGCTACACGGCTACTTAACTCAAAGTATAACGCAGCACCTCTGAAATTGCCTAAGCCGTTCACGTGTTGCGTCATAGGCTGTCCACGCTAGATTCAGCACGGCGGCTTTAGCCCCGTGACCTCTCATGCAACTCCCCCCCTACCACACTTCCCC
>JAIOHL010000035.1 GCA_019913005.1 Anaerolineae bacterium
GGGTGGGGGTGAGGTCAAAAGTTACCCGACTATTGAGTGGATTGAAAGGAGAGGCTCGCATGTCTGAAATAAAACGAATCTTGACCCCCTACAGCTATGCGTCGGCAGTGGCGGCGGGGGATTGGGTGTTTTTGGGGCTGCATCGTGGCTCCGGTGATTCATTTCATGCTCAAATAGCCAATACATTCGCCGGATTGCGGCGCACATTGGCGGAGTTTGGCTTGGCGTTGGATAGTCTGGTCAAAGTGAATGTCTGGCTCAAGAACATCGAGGATTTGCCCACGATGGAAGAACTGTTTCGCCAGCATTTTGCCGCTGACAAATTTCCGGCACGCATGACGGCCACCACCGCATTCATTGACGCCGACTGCCTGTTGATGATTGATGGGGTAGCGTATCGTGGGAAATGAGAGAGGCCATGTACTCGATTGATCTAACCCAAATTGCACTGGATGAATTTGAGGAAATCCTGCGGACTACTGATCTGACCCCCGGACGGCGGATTTTGTTGAACGACTTGGGCGGGGTGATGAGCCGTTTGAAACAGGCTGGAATCGCAGATATGGCCGGGTTACAAAAATTGCTGAAAAACAAAAAGCAGTACGTGTGGCTGGCGGCTCAATTCCAAGTGGATGCCGATTACCTGACGGTGTTGAATCGAGAAGTTAACAGCTATGCCGCAAAATCCGTCCCGCTCAATAAATGGGATGTTCTTTCGGCAAGCGAACTGGCCCAACTCGCGGCGGCGGGCATCCAATCATCGCAGGATTTATATGAGGCGTGTCTGACCCCATCAACCCGCCAAGCCTTCGCCGAATGTCTGCATATTCCACCCGGCAGACTTCGTGCCGCGCTGGAGTTATCCGACCTCGTGCGGATCAATGGGGTCGGCCCGGTGTATGCTCAGATTTTGCGTGAGATCGGCATCCACCGTATAGGGGATTATCAAGCGACGGCATCCGAGGAAATATTGGCGCGGTATCTCAACCTTGCGGCTGAAAAGGGCTATCCCAAAATCAGCCTGAAGGATGTGGAGTATTGCAAGCGTTTTTGCCGAAAGTTAACCAGCGAGATCGAATGGTGAGGGGAGCATAGGAAGTCAGTAGCCCGCGTTCAAATCTACCGCATCGGGCATTGGCTTATCCCACGCGGCGGCATTCAACAAATCGGCCAGATGCTCCAACCGTATGCGCTCAATATCCATTGACTTGCCGGCCCGATGCGGACTCATGACCACATTGGGCAGTTCATGAAACGGAAAGCGGGAGGGTGGCGTATCCAACGTGTTTTCGTCAGGCGGATAGGCATACCACACATCCAACCCGGCGGCGTACACCGTGCCATTGGTAAGGGCCGTATATAACGCCTCTTCATCAAACGTCGCCGCCCGCCCCACATTTACCACGATTGGGGTTTTTGGCAGCAGGCGTGAATCTTCAATTGGGCGTTTCCGTAGGAGCTTTAGTTCCTCTGCGCCGATCAAGCCGCGTGTCTCGTCCGTCAAGGGCAGACAGTTGATTAAGACCTGAGCATGGGGCAACAAATGATGCAATTCCGTCGGGGGATGGACTTTGGTAGAACCGACACGCAGATGATCGCGCCAAAATGGGGGAGTGCGTTTGGTCGCCAGCACATCCATACCCAGCCCTCCACAATGG
>JAIOHL010000286.1 GCA_019913005.1 Anaerolineae bacterium
ATACATCCACAAGCAAAAATCATCAAAATCTTCTATGATCATGCCATCTCTCGCTGGACTCGGTTCTTGTTTGCAACCTTAACCTTATCCAACGAGAGATTTTTTGCCTATCCCAATTTATCTAGCATAACGCCCTAATAGTCTCGACCCAAACTTCCCCGCCTTCGATCCCAGAGTCGTACCAATACGGAATATCGGCGGCTTTCAAAGCAGTCACAAGGGAGTCGCGTTTATCCGCGTCCTCCCTTTTATAGCTGATGAAAACGTGTGACATGCGGATTTGCCTTTTTCTACGTCCGGTAATCTCCATTAATGCTAACATACTCGTGACTAAAATCGCATGTCCAGACGGTAGATTCGACTGTGCCTAATCCCAAATCGAGATGCACGGTGATTTCCTGTTGGGCGAAAATATGGGAGGCTTCGGCTTCGGAATAATCGGTGGGTGTGCCATTGGCGACGACCTGCAAACCGTCCGAAAAATCTTTGCCGACTGCAAACCACAGGTTCAATTTGCTCTGGTCAAGCGGGACACCCGCCCGACCCGCCGCCATCATAATGCGGCCCCAATTGGCATCACCGCCATAGAAGGCCGTTTTGACAAGGGGGGAGATCGCAATGGTGTTGGCGACGGCATAGGCACTGGCATCATCCGCCGCACCTGCCACATGCACGGCGATAAATTTGGTCGCGCCTTCACCATCCATGACAATCATCTGACTGAGTTCGGTACAAAGTTCGGTGAGGTGGCCCACGAATTCAGCATAACCATGCCCCTCGGTAATCAATGTGCCGGATGCACCATTGGCAAGCAGCAATACGGTGTCATTGGTGCTGGTGTCGCCATCCACACTGATGCGGTTAAACGATTTGGCGCTGACGGCGGATAAGGCCTTTTGCAGCAGGGGTTGAGGCACGGCGGCATCGGTGGCGATCATCGAAAGCATGGTCGCCATATTGGGGGCAATCATGCCGCTACCTTTGGCTATCGCGGTGATGGTATACCCGCCACACTGCTTACTGATGCCTTTGGGTCGGGTGTCGGTGGTCATGATAGATCGGGCCGCACCTGACCAAGCATCTTCTTCGAGTTCTGCCACGCCGTTTTCGATGCCATAGGCGACTTTGTCCATTGGCAGTTGGACGCCGATGACCCCTGTGCTGAGTACCAAGACCTGTTCGGGTAGGCAACCCAACATCTCGGCGGCGAGTTCGGTGGTTTTGATGGCATTTTGCAGACCCAGTTCACCCGTGCAGGCGTTGGCATTGCCCGCGTTGGTGATGACGGCACGGATTTGGGTCGGATTTTCGGCAAGGCGCTGCATATCTAGGAGGACGGGGGCGGCCTTGACTTGATTGGTGGTAAAGACGGCGGCAAGGGTGCAGTCCATATCGGAGGCGACGATGGTGAAATCGGGCTTATTGATTTTGCGGATGCCCGCGTATACACCGGAGACTTTAAAGCCTGTGACCGGATAAAGCGTGCCCATGATGATTTTGTCTTGGAGTTTGGCGGGGGTGATAGACTCGGTGAGGGTCATGGTTGATGGATTTCCTTTAATACTCTAGCTTGGTCAACAAAAAAATCCCCACCCCTAGCCCTCACCACCGAGTGGAGAGGGGAAAAAGAGGCGGGTCAAAGATTAGTCACGCTTGAAGTGGCTGTAATCGGGTTGGCGATAGCGGCTGACACCCGACCCATCAATCGAAATGAGCGCTTCCACCTTTTCGGGCAGCCCCCACAGGTGAATGAAACCTTCGGCATCCTGCTGATTGTAGACATCCATTTGACCAAAGGAGGCATAGTCTTCACGATAGAGGCTGAAGGGTGAGCGCCGTCCGGTGACAATGACGTTGCCCTTGTAGAGATCGAGGCGGACTTCACCCGTTACACTGCGTTGGGTCACGTCAATAAAGCCATCGAGCGCCTCACGTAGTTGGCTGAACCACTTGCCGTTATAGACCAGATCGGCATAACGCAGGCTAATGATTTGTTTGTAGTGCAGGGTTTCTTTGTCGAGACAGACGCTTTCCAAGACCTGATGGGCCTTGAACAAAATCGTGCCGCCGGGGGTTTCATAGACGCCGTGTGATTTCATGCCAACCAAGCGATTTTCAACCATATCCACCCGCCCGATGCCGTTTTCCGCACCGAGCTTGTTGAGTTTTTGCATCAATGCCAACGGGCCAAGTTTTTCGCCATTCACCGAGACGGGATAGCCTTCTTCGAAGCCAATCACGATGGTCGTGGTTCTGTCGGGGGCGCTTTGGGGTGATTCGCTCAGAGTGAACATGGATTCTTCGGGGGTAATCCAAGGGTCTTCCAATGGGCCACCTTCGTGACTCATATGGAACAGATTGCGGTCACGGCTGTAGATGCTTTTCAGGGTTTGGGCAATCGGCACGTTGTGTTTTTCGGCATAGGCGATGGCGTCTTCACGGCTGCGAATCGTCCACAGCGGGTCACGCCACGGGGCAATTACGCGCAGTTTGGGATTCAGGGCCATCGTGGTCACTTCAAAACGTACTTGGTCGTTGCCCTTGCCCGTGCAGCCATGTGATACGGCGTCCGCGCCTTCGGCTTCGGCGACCTCGACCATATGCTTGGCGATGAGGGGGCGGGCAAATGATGTACCCAACAAATATTCGCGTTCATAGACGGCGCTGGCCCGCAGGGAGGGGAAGATAAAGTCGGTGATAAATTCCTCACGCAAATCGCGGATATAGATTTTGGTGGCCCCAGTCTTAATCGCTTTTTCTTCCAAGCCCTCCAGTTCATCGTCCTGACCGAGGTCGGCGGTAAAAGCGATGACTTCGCAGTGATAATTTTCTTTCAACCACGGGACGATAACCGAGGTATCCAAACCACCGCTGTAGGCCAACACGACTTTTTTGACAGGCGGGAGGTCATTACCGTTCGTTCCATTGCTACTCATGATGATTGCTCCTTATGTTATTTACTGGCTAAAAGGGACGATAGAAAATTTATCAGCGCGTCAACGTGCTGTTTTTCGACAATTAAGGGTGGGACAAAGCGGATGACATTTGGGCCAGCATTAATCAGCAGGAAACCCGCATCATAGCCCGCCTGCACGACTTCGGAAGCCGGGAAATCGAGTTCCATGCCGACCATTAGACCACGACCCCTCACATCCACAATATGAGGGGAGTTGAGTTCGGCAAGGCGTTCCATCAAATATTCGCCCGTTTCCTGCACATGGCCCAACATTTCGGGGGTGTTGATGCGGCTAAGGGCATAGCTGGCAACGGCACACACGACACTGCCACCCGCGAAGGTGCTGCCATGATCGCCGGGGGCAAGGGCCGCATTGACTTTATCGGTCATCAACGCCGCGCCGATGGGCAGACCCGCCGCGAGGGGCTTGGCAAGCGACATCAAATCGGGCGTGACACCGCTGGCGGTATGTGCCCATAAATTGCCTGTGCGCCCTAATCCGCACTGCACTTCATCAAAAATCAGGAGGGCATCGTGTTTATCGCATAATGCACGGAGGGCCTGCAAAAATTCAGGGGTGGCGGCGTGAATCCCCCCCTCACCTTGAATGGGTTCAATCATCACAGCGCAGGTGTGTGGGCCGATGGCGGCTTGGGCAGCTTCAATGTCGTTAAAGGGCAAAATATGGACCCCCGGCATCAAGGGCTGGAAGGCATCCTGATATTGGGGTTTGGGGGTGACGGACAGCACGCCGATGGTGCGACCATGAAAAGCATGGGAGAAGCCGATAATCTCGGTTTTATCCTGATGCCCGTTGGCCCGGGCATATTTGCGGGCAAATTTGATACAGGCTTCGTTAGCTTCTGCGCCGCTGTTGCAGAAAAAGACCTTGTCGGCAAATGAGGCTTCGCACAGTTGAGCAGCCAATTGGATTTGGGCGGGGGTGTAATACAAATTGCTGACGTGCATCAGCGTGGCGGCCTGCTGCTGCATCACTTCGACGACACCGGGGTCACTGTGACCGAGGGCCATCACCGCGATGCCTGCCACAAAATCCAAATACGATTTACCATTGGAATCCCAAACGGTCATGCCTTCGCCGTGTGTAATCACAAATGGGGCGCGGGCATAGGTTTGGGCGAGCGTGTTTTTTCCCTGCGCAAGGGTCGTGTCGGTGTTGAGTTCGGTGCTTGTCATGGTCATGCGATTGGTGTTCTCCTAAACAATTATTGATTGACGACGGCGGTACCTGTGCCAGCGGCGACCCCGGCAAGGTCGGTGATAACAACTTGGGCCACCCCCGATTTCACGACTTCTAGGGCGGTTTCGACTTTGGGGATCATGCCTTTTTGGATGACCCCACTGGCGATCAATTCGGCGGCAAGGGTGGGAGTCAAGGTCGGGATAATCTGCCCGTCTTGCAGCACGCCGGGGACGTTACTGATAAAGATGGCTTTTTCGGTATTCATGGCTCTGGCGATTGCTCCGGCGGCGTAATCGGCATTGACGTTAAACGCGCCGTCATCCCCCAGACAAATCGGCGCGATAACCGGAGTCACTCCCTGCGCCAGCAAATCATGGAGGATTTCGGCGCGGACGGCGGTCACTTCACCGACGCGGCCTAAATCACCTTTGGGATGCACTAGTTTTTGGGCACGTAGCAAACCACGATCTGAACCATTGAAGCCCTGAGCCTCGACTCCACCCATTTGAAAGCAGCGGACGATGCGGGGGTTAATCGAGCCACACAAGACCATTTCGACAATCCACATGGAATGCCCATCGGTGACGCGCAGGCCATCCACATAGACCGGATTGACGCCGAATTTTTCTTGGGTGCTGCTGATTTCACGCCCCCCACCATGCACCAACACTATAGGGGCGATTTTTTTGACGACTTCGGCCAGTTCATCAATAAAACCGGGGGTGTCGAGTTCGTTGCCGCCAATTTTGAGAACAATGGTCATGATTAGTTCTCCAATAGGCCAGCAGTTTCTGGCAGGCCAAACAGAATATTCGCATTTTGCACGGCTTGGCTGGCAGCCCCCTTGCGGAGATTGTCAATCACCGAAACGATAATCAGCAGATCAGGGGCGGCTTGGGTGAGCGAAATTACGGCGCGATTGGTGCGGACAGCGTCTTTCAACCGAGCGGTTTGGCCTTCAGGCAGCACCTTGACCAGTAACTCATCGGCGTACATATCGGTATAGAGTTCACGCGCTTTGGCATAATCCCACCCATCGGCTAGTGGCGCGTAGATGGTCGAGAGGATGCCACGATCTACAGGCAGCAGATGGGGCGAAAAAATAATCGGGCCAGCGTTGGGCGCAAGAGCATGAAGTTCCTGCTCGATTTCGCCGGTGTGCCGATGGGTACGCCCGATGTTATAGGGTTTAAAGTCGCCAAAGATTTCGACAAAGTGCAGGTCGGGTTTGGGATTTTTGCCCGCGCCGCTGACCCCACTCTTGGCATCAATAATCAGGGGTGCGCCGGGTTTTAATGCGCCTGCTTTGGCAAGAGGAGCAAGGCCGAGGATGCTGCTGGTCGGGTAACAACCGGGGTTGGCGATCACCTCTTTGCCAACGATTTCATGACGATTGACTTCCGGTAGCCCATAGACGGTGGGGAGCAAGGCGGGGACGGGATGTTCGTGTTGATACCACTTAGCAAAACTTTCGGGGGTCTTGAGTCGGAGGTCAGCCGAAAGGTCTACCACCTTTGCGCCGGCGTCCAATGCTTTGGCAGCGAGGGGGGCGGAAGCCAAATGGGGTGTACACAAAAACACGAGGTCAACTTCATCCAAAGTGGCCTCGTGTTGTTTCACATATTTCAAGCCATTAATGCCGACCATCTCGCCTGCGTTACTGTCGGAGACGGCAAAATGGATGGACATGGTAGGATGGGTATGCAAAATCCCGATCAATTCCCACCCGGTATAACCTGCTGCGCCGAAAATGCCTGTTTTGATGCTCATGATTTTTGATTTTCCTTATTTGGCCTAGAAACAAAAAACCCCGAACTTGGTGAGGTTCGGGGCGCTGCGTCTGGTGAAAATTTAGGTTTACTTACCCTATCCAACGCAAAATCGCGTCTCGAACCTCATTTGGGTGGGACGGCTACGGCGCTCACGGCGCGGGCTGTTTTTGATGGTGGATAGGTCGTGTAACATCGTTATACAACTTGACTTAAATTTAAAAAGTGCGTAGATTGTATGAGGGGGTTTGGAGCTTGTCAAGCAATTCGTATACTTCGCATAAATCCATCGGCAATCGCGCTGTGTGAGCTAATTCGCGTGCGAGAGATTTTGACCTATAATGATTATAAGGCAGTCTACAAAATTTACCGGATAATCGTAAAAAATTTGTTATTGAATGTTTTTGTAAATTCTTGCGAAAAATCTTTTCGTGATAGAATGACAGTATCTGCCTAAGACATGAATTGTGTAAACGCTGAGGAGAGGGGATATAATGTCAAGATTTGACCGTATTCATGTTCAACAAGCCGAAGAAGCGGCCCTCAAAAAGGCCCACCAGCAAGAATCCTCAGACGTTGACAGTTCTCATGATGCCCCCACCCACTCTGTACTAAGTATGCAGCGTACACATGGCAATCAAGCCGTGCAGCGCATGATTACGGCGGTGCAACGCAGTGTCATGCAAGACGGCGGGGCAATTAATGATGAGATCAGCCAGCGTATCAATAGCAAACGCGGCAGTGGCAGTAGCCTTGATGGTACAATCCAAGCCTCAGCCAGCACTCAAATGGGATATGACTTCTCCGGTGTCAAGGTTCATACCGATAGTGAATCTGATCAACTGAACAAGTCTCTCGGCGCAAAAGCCTTTACAACAGGCAGCGACATCTATTTCAGTGCCAATTCCTATAGCCCCGGCACAAGCGAAGGTCAAGAACTCATTCACCATGAATTGACGCATGTGGTACAGCAAGGCGGACAAGCCCCGTCTGGTGGATTGACACTTGGCCCAGCCGACGACACCTATGAGCGTGAAGCCGACCACATGGCAAAATCTGTCGCTTCTCAAAGTGCTAGTCAGCCCTCTTCGACACAGGCCAAACGGGTCGAAGAAATTCAGACCATGCGAATTCAGCGTGAGGCGCTACCCGAAGAAGAGGAAATGCTTCAGGCCAAACGCGACCCTAATCTCCAACGTCAAGAGGCAGAGGATGAAGAGGAAATGCTTCAGGCCAAACGTGACCCCAATCTTCAGCGCCAAGAAGAACCTGAAGAAGAGGTATTAATGTAGAAGTTGGCACAACTTGGCCCTTGGATAATTAAGCAATACCTTCAACCTTTTTTAAGGACGTGGTCGTATGATTCAAGACCTTGACGAGACGCTGCGTGACATTCTGGTCAAATATGGCAAACTCAATTCGGGCAATATTGATATTGCGTTTGACCAACCGACTGGTGAATGGACTGCGACGTTAGGCCGCCCCACCATCAACCTGTACCTCTACGATATTCGTGAGAATACCGAACTGCGGGCCGCCACTACCTATCAGGTGCAGCATCAAAATAATGGCAAAGCGCGTAAGGTCTATATGCCCAAGCGGGTTGACTTGAGCTACCTGATTACCGTCTGGGCTAAAAACCCGGAAGATGAACACCAACTGCTGTGGCGCGTGCTGCATACCCTTTCGCAATTTCCCACCATTAAACCAGAGATGGGGATCGGCGTGGTGCAAGATCAGCTTTTTGACATGCCCACCAAAGTTGCCCTCCCCTCGGATGCGGTGCGTAACATGCCCGACCTCTGGGGTGTAATGGAAAATCAATTGAAGCCCAGCATCAATTTTGTTATTACGGTTTCACTCGATACACAGCGGGCCATTGAAGCCCCAGTGGTCTTTACGGCCATCTATCGTATCGGGCAGTCCCAACATCCCCCAACGGAAGTCATTACCGCCGAAGATGTCGCCATCTATCACATTGGTGGACGGGTAATAGACAAACAAGACCCGGTTGGGGCTGGGGTAGAAGTCGAGCTGCTCAATCGGGGCGAAGTCGTTCAGACCGACTCCGAGGGGCGTTTCATATTTGCCTATTTAGAGCCGGGTGAATATGATGTAGCAGTAACCGTAGAAGGCCGAAAACCCAAACGCCAGAAAATCACCGTACCCAGCAAAAGCTACGATTTGTCCGTCTAACTTTAATTCACTATGATGAAGGGCAACCTGCCTATAAACGCTTGCGGAAGGAGGCGTATCGTTAGAAAGGTTTTTACGTCAAAAAATTGTCCGGTTTAACCAGCTAATTTTCAGGAGAGATGCACTGATATGGCACCCTCGTATTTGTCACCCGGTGTTTATGTAGAAGAAGTGGATCGCGGGACTAAACCCATTGAAGCGGTCGGTACTGCGGTGGCGGCATTTGTGGGGTACACCGAAAAAGCGGCAGACCCCCGCAATGGTAATAATCTCGTTGGCAAGCCCACCCTTGTCACCAATTGGTCACAATATCAACAGCACTTTGGCAACTTTGTTGAAGGAGCCTACCTACCCGAATCGGTGTGGGGCTATTTCAACAATGGCGGCACTCGTGCGTATATTGTTTCGGTTAAGACCCTCGGTGCTGCTGCGGATGGCTCAAAAGGTCTACCCGCCAAAGCGACAGTCGCTTCTGCCGATAAGAGCGGCGACGTTTTAGAAATCACTGCAAAGGCGGGTGGCCCGGCTGGCAACAACATCCAAGCCTCGGTGAAGCCCGAAGCAGCCAAAGAAGAGGGTGCGGACGCCACCTTTACCCTTGTGATTAAGTCTGGTTCACAGACCGAAAGTTTCCCCAATGTCAACCTGAAGAAGGGTGACAAGCAGTTTGTTGAAACGGTGGTTAAGGCTCAATCCAAACTGGTGGATGTCAAGGTCGTTGCCAAAGACACCAAACTGGCGCCCGCTGGTGAAGTTCATCTGACAGGTGGCAAGGTCGAAACCAAAGCCGTCACCATTTTGGACTATCAAGGTGAATTGGCGGCCCGCACGGGTTTGGGTGGTATTGAAGCCATCCCCGATGTCACCATGATTACTGCCCCCGACCTGATGAGCGCCTTCCAAGCTGGCGAACTAGATGCGAAGGGTGTCCAGACTGTCCAGACGGCCATTATTGACTTCTGCGAACGCACCCGTTATGTATTTGCCATTTTGGACTGCCCGCCCGGTTTGACCCCGCAGGAAGTCTATGATTGGCGCATGACGGTCAATTACGATACCACCCGCGCCGCCCTGTATTATCCTTGGGTTGAAGTTTCTGACCCGATGAAAGCAGGCAAGACCCATTTTGTGCCGCCGAGTGGTTTGCTGGCTGGTTTGTATGCCCGTGTTGACGAAACTCGTGGTGTCCACAAAGCCCCCGCTAACGAAATTTTGCGCGGCGTAGTGGGCCTCGAAGTCAATGTGACCAAAGGCGAACAAGACGGCCTGAACCCCGTTGGTGTAAACTGCATCCGCAGTTTCCCCGGACGTGGTATCCGTGTGTGGGGTGCGCGTACCCTCACCAGCGACCCCTCTTGGCGCTATATCAATGTTCGCCGTCTGTTCAACATGATCGAAGCGAGCATTGAACGTGGCACCCAATGGGCTGTGTTTGAACCCAACGACTATTCACTGTGGGCGCGGCTGCGTCGTGATATTACCTCCTTCCTGAAAGTACAGTGGCGCAGTGGGGCGCTCTTTGGGCGTACCCCGGAAGAGGCTTTCTTTGTCAAATGTGATGAGGAACTGAATCCGCCAGAAATCCGCGATCTGGGCCAGTGTATTGTGGAAGTGGGTATTGCACCCGTCAAACCCGCCGAATTCTTGATTATCCGCATCAGTCAATGGGCACCCGAAGGCGGCGAATAAGCCAGCCGGGGCCGTTCTGAGTTCAATTAGTGTTTAAGGAGAAGGGATTTTATGCCAGCAGGTAAAGACGCAGTATCGGGCGATCCCCTAGTTTCATTTAATTTCGCTATCGAAGTCGCCGGCGTGGTCAGTGGCTTTTTCACTGAATGCGCGGGTCTCGGTTCTGAAAGCGAAGTGGTCGTCCACAAAGTCATGGGGCCGGGTGGTCAAGAAATCGTTCGCAAGGTACCCGGACGCCTAAAATGGGGTGATGTGACCTTGAAACGTGGCATCACCGGCAATATGGATTTTTGGGATTGGCGCAAGATGGTCGAAGACGGCAACGTCAGTTCCGCCCGCAAGGATGGCTCGATCATTATGTATGACCAAGAAGGCACGGAAGTCGCCCGTTGGAATTTTGAAAAAGGGTGGCCGTCCAAGATTTCTGGCCCAAGTGTCAAATCCGACAGCAATGAAATCGGGATTGAAGAACTCACCATCGTCCACGAATATATTGCCCGTGTGACGTAGTTCTGAGATCATTAAGCGTAATGGAGGGGCGGTTAAGAAATCGCCCCTACTGACCTATTTTTGCAAGCCAAATTAGAGGGATCAATGTTACAAACCGAGTTCGATTTCACGCTGCCACGTGGCTATGTGGATGATTACGGCAACGTTCATAAAGAAGGAACGATGCGTTTAGCGACGGCATTGGATGAAATTGAGCCGCTGCGACACCCCAAAGTCCGTCAAAATGAGGCGTATTTGACGGTCATTTTGCTGTCACGGGTCATCACTCGCTTGGGAACAATCCGTGAAGTGACGCCTGTCATGATTGAGAAATTTTTTGCGGCTGATCTGGCCTATCTACAAGACTTTTATCAGGAAATTAATGGGGACGGTGTGACCAAAGTGGGGGTGAAATGCCCGAACTGTAATCATGAATTTACCGTCGAGGTCTCTCTCTCGGGGGGATCGTAGGCTACCCTTTAGACCGCCTGCATGAAGAGGTAGCCTTCCTAGCGATGCACTTGCATTGGTCACGGGCGGAAATCTTGAACATGGATCATCGAGAACGAGTGCGCTGGGTGGGCTATGTCAGCCAAATTAACCAGCGCGGCGAATGATTATAGGTAGACGTAATGAGTATTGGTCGAGTCGGTAAACAAGCGCAGCAAGCGGCCCAACAATACCAGCGGCGGTATCAAATCAATTATGGCCCATCATCCGAGGCCAATTTGCAGCCACCGCGCCGCAGCCGACCCGTAGCATCCGAGGTTGCTGAGGCCGTTCAGCGTGTGCCGCTGGAAGCGCCGATAGAATCGAATGATACCCCTTCCGCCGTGATGCCAGAGATGGTACAGCGGGCCGATGATGCCGATAGCGATGGGGACGAAAGCGCAACCAACAGCGACCAGAATGTTTCGCCCAAAGACGTCGCAGAACGGGTGTATGCCCTTTTGCTGCGTGATATTAAACGAGAACAAGAGCGGTTGGGGACTTTCCGAAAAATACGATAGTCCACGAGCGAGGAAACGATGTCTGAAGAAGCCTTTAGCGCCCATAGTTTTGTGATCGAGATCAACGGTTCGCCGATGGCTGCGTTTACCGAATGCACGCTTCCGACGCTTGAGATCGAAACGCAGGATCAAAAAGAAGGCGGCCTCAACGAATATACCCATGTGCTGCCTGTGCGCCGCAAGAGTGGACGGCTCATTTTGAAGCGAGGACTGACTGCCAGTCAAGAGCTATTGTCCTTATATAAAGACCTCTTGAGCGGACAGGTGCAGCCCGCGACCTATTCCGTTTCGGTAGTGATGTATGATTCGATGAAAAGTGAATTGGCCCGTTGGAATTTTGACAAAGCCATTCCGGTAAAATGGACCGGCCCAACGCTTAAATCTGATACGGGGGCTGTGGCTATCGAGTCGCTAGAACTAGTGGTACACGACTATATCCCCTAGACAGTCTGAGGCTGGCTTGGAGTCAACAACATGATTATTCGACGCAAACCCACTGGTATACTTAATCGTCGCCGACCCATTGGCAGCCTCGGTCAACGCCTGCTGCAACGCAGTGTGGCCCAAGTTCGGCGCATGGTCATTTCACGCCTACCCCATCGCCATGCGGATTGGGAAACCCCGCCGATGGTATGGAATCAAGGTTATGATGAGCAGGGTTACGATTGGGAAGCGGAGGAATTTACACCTCAAACACAATCCGATTGGTCATATTCACCCGCCAAAGGCCCTGCTCGGCGCTCCGGTCAAACGCCATCGGTACAGCCCACCAGAGAAGATGAACCGATGCCTTCCGACCTTCAGGCCATTTACAATTTGCATAAAGCGATGGGCCGGGTAACTGGTGAAAGTTTCTTGCACCACGACGCCGAACCTGACAGTCAAAAAATCACCAAAACGCCCCCGACGTCTAAGCCTGTGCAGGCCAGTGGTCGTTATGAACCGCCGCCCCAACGTCCGGTAACGCCGCGCAACGCCCCCCCCCAGCCAACACCCGAACCCGCTGAGGCCGAGCCTCCGCCTGTACAGCGCCGTGTGGTGTCCAAAGTCGAATATATGGGTGTGCGCAACATGGCCGAGGAATTTGGGTTGGCCGAACCTACCGCTGAATCGGCGGATGATTTTGAGGATGACTCATTTGAAGATATGCCGGATGCTTTGCCGGGGACTTTTGAGGACTCAGAAGATTCCGCCGAATATGATTATGATGAACATGACACGTCCGATTCTGCCGATTATAACGAGGCGGTGAGTGCGGCAATTGCGAAAGCTGAAGCACCCACGCCACGCGCTGCCCCTTCTAGCATTCAGGCCAGTCCAGCCGATATTTTGGAAGACGACCCACAAAAATTCACCCAGACGCTGATTGAGCAGCAGCCGACCTCACCTGCTGGGGAACAAGCCGCCCAATTTGCGGGGAATTTGCCTAGTACGTCGCAATCATCTACTTCCGCTGCATCGCAACCATCCGGCTCATCCAGCCCTTCTACGCCTACTGTACAGGCGGGCCAAATGCCTCCATCCAGCCAACCCGATTCATCCGCAGGGCCTGTTGACCAAACGATTGCATCAGCACCCAGCGTGATTGAAGAATCGGAAAATATCCAGCGCAAACCTGCGGATACACCTTCCGCATCATTGACGATGGATGACTGGCCGAAACAGAGCGATGAGGGACGACGCTATACAGCCGATCAATTAAGCGCGGCAATTGCTCAAGCCGAAGCCCCAGTTCAACGAAGTGAACCCCAAGTGGTGCGGGCGAAGCGGCTAGAGGCTTCTGAACCCGCTATTCAACCGATGGTGCGACCAACAGCCTACACTCGTGTGATTGATGAGGTCGAGGGGCAGCCGCGCTGGGAGTCTCCTGTCGAATCCGCGCCGTCTGCTTTTGAGCGACGGGTCACAGGTCAAGCCATGATGGGTAGTGAGGAATTTACACCGCGCCCAGTTGAAAATATCAACTATACTGCGCCTGCACTCACCCCGCCTGCTGTCCCATCATCCGTTCCAATGGGTCGTGTGGCACGAATGCCTGAAACGTCGGATATGCCCGATACATCCGATACAGGGTCAGAAGTACCTGATGTGGATGTGCCACAGCCAACAGTCCAACGGCGGGCTATCCCATTAGATGAGGCTTTTGATGCACCCCTTCCGCAGCAGCCGATGAGTTTGGACGAGGCGCTAGAGATGTCGGGGACATTCACGGAAGAATTACCAAGACAAGAAGCCCCACCGCCTGTCTTGATGCCGCCGATTGGTCGGACTCGTCATCGAGATATTTCATTCAATCCGCCCTCACCGGAATCGGCCCGTCCACCTGCGCCATCGGCGTCGGTCAGTGGGTCGCCTGTGCAGCGGTCAAGTTCGCCCGAAACAATCAATGCCGCCGTCCAGCGAGCCGAAGCGCCTGACACCAGCAATAGCCAGTCGGAACAGGGATTGCTATCGCTGCTTGATTTACCTGTAAACACCCCCATTCAACGGGATGGCCCACCCATGCCGAATGTGGATATTGCGTCTTCGGTACAAACAACCGCCATTCAGCGCGAAACCCCTGCATCGCCCACTACATCGGCAACTTCGGGTGGCACTGAAAACAATGAGGGTGAAGGGGAAGGGACAGATAAGGCCGAAGTTGAAAAAATGGCGAATGAAGTTTATCGCTTGTTACAGCGCCGCCTAAAGGTTGAGCGTGAACGCCGTAGTCGGTAATTGTTAGATGTTGGAGGAATAAGAATGCCAACCAAAGGGGGTCTGGCCCCAGCCAAATTGGTCAATATGACAACCGGCGAAACGGTTGAATGTATGTTCAATCCGTTCGAGTACACGTTGACCAAACAAAATCAATGGGAAAAGAAACCTGCGAAGGGGAAAAATGTCCCTGAAATCGTATTTAAGCAGGGTGGAAATCAGGTACTCAAAGTACAGCTTCTGTTCGATACTTTTGCCGATCAAAGCGATGTGCGTGACCACACCGACAAAATCTGGAAAATGATGGCGGTTGCGGAACAGACCAAAAACGCAACGACGGGTAAAAGCCGTCCACCTAAAGTGTCATTTCGCTGGGGGCGCTTGAATTTTGAGGCGGTGTTGACCAATATCCAGCAAAAATACACCCTGTTTTTGCCCGATGGCACACCCGTCCGTACCACTGTAGATATTACGCTGGAGCAGTTGATTGACGTGGATGATTATTCCAGCAGTGGCGGCGGAGGTGGTGGCGCGGCGGCGACCCCCAAAGTGGCGACATCGCAACAAGGTCAGCGCATGGATACGGTAGCCGCCCAGCAGACGGGTGATGCTGCCAATTATCGTCAGGTAGCCGAAGCGAACAATGTTGATAACCCGAATAAAGTACCCAATGGCACGCCGCTGGTTGTTCCCAACCAATAACGCGCCCGAAGGAGACTAATTGAATGCCCACTGGTGAACGCAATGCCGAAATACTCGGTCAAGCGATTGTGAAAGTCAACGGCGCTCCATTGAAAGTCGCCACGATGGACAAGATGATCGAGTTTGTGGTAGATAGCAGCCTATCCATCCCGGATATGTTTTCGCTGACGTTTAGCGATGATGAACTCACAATGGTGGACTCGAATGACTTCCCATTGGGGGCCTCCGTCGAAATTTCGATGAGCGATAACGATGATCCTAGGACCCAACTTCCCGTATTTAAGGGGGAGATTACGGCTGTCGAACCCGATTTTGAGGATGGGACGAATGCCACGATTACCGTGCGCGGGTATGCCAAGAGCCATCGGTTGCATCGGGAATCGAAAACGAAGGTTTGGCAGAACGTCAAAGATTCGGATATTGCCCAACAAATTGCTGGCAATGCGGGTTTATCTCCACAGGTGCAAGCAACCTCTGAAGTCTTTAAGCATGTGTTCCAAAATGCCATCACCGACATGGCGTTTTTGCAGCAGCGGGCCGAACGCATTGGGTATGAAGTTTTTGTACAAGATGGAACGCTCCATTTCCGCAAACCCGACCCTTCCGGCGGCGCTGAGGTTCTCGAATGGGGCGACGATTTGCGCCGTTTTCATCCGCGCATGACCATTACCGAACAGGTTGATGAGGTCACAGTGAAGGGGTGGGACCCCAAGATAAAAGAACCCATTATTGGGAAAGTTACCACCAGCAAAACTTCTCCTTCGGTTGGTTTTGGTAAATGGGGTGGGCAAGCGGCGCAATCGGCCCTAAGTGCCGCCAAAAAAATCGAGGTACGCTCACCCGTCCAAAGCCAAGCCGATGCCGACGCGGTGGCAAAAGCGATCCTAGATGAAATCAACAGTGGATTTATCGAAGCTGAGGGCGAAGCACGTGGTATGCCCAAACTGAAAGCGGGCATGATTGTCGAGTTGAAAAAGATTGGCTCCAAGTTTAGCGGCAAATATAAACTAACCTCGGTACGCCATGTTTATACGGCACAAGGCGCGATGATTACCTATTTCACCGTCGAGGGGTTGCGCCCCGCCCTAATGACCGAACTCTTGGCGACCCCTGTTGAAGAACCGCGCTGGGATGGTGTGGTGACGGCGATTGTCACCAACAACAATATCAGCGGTGATTCCAACAGCGGTCAAGGCGATTGGGGGATGGTGAAGGTCAAATATCCTTGGCTGGATTCTGGTCAGGAAAGTTTTTGGGCGCGTATTGCTGGCCCGGGATTTGGTGCTCAACGCGGCATTTATTTTCTGCCCGAAGTCAACGATGAGGTGTTGATTGCCTTTGAACATGGCGATTTTAATCGGCCCTATATCATTGGTGGTTTGTTTAATGGCAAAGATGCCCCCCCTGAAGCCATAAGCAAGGTCTCAGTCAGCGGCAAGGTCAAAACCCGTGTGATTAAAACCCGCACCGGCCATACCATCCGCTTTGTAGATCAAGATGGCGGTGAAGAATACATCGAAATTGTGGACGCCAAGAGCAATACCACGATTAAGATGGATACGCAGCAAAAGAAGATTACGATTGACAGCAAGGACAAAATCGAGATTGTGGCACAGGGTGATTTATCGCTGCAATCGAAAACGGGCAAGGTGGATATTCGCGCTCAACAGGGTATGTCCCTGCAAGGCATGACGGTAGATGTTAAAGGTACGTCCAGCGTGAATGTCGAAAGTAATGGCAATACAACCGTTAAGGGCATGACTTTTTCGGCGCAGGGCAATACGACTGCCGAGGTGCGTGGTTCGGCAACTTTGACCTTGCAAGCGGGTCTTGTAAAGATTAATTAATCGCTATTATGGAAACAAGATGCCTAAGCGTCTTGTGTAAGATTTTTCGAAGGACGGTTTTTGATGACGAAAGACCTGATTGGGCGTGGATGGGCTTTCCCACCACAGATTGATAATCGTGGGCAGCTTGCCTTGACACAGGGGGACAGCGAAATCCAACAGGCCATTCAAATCATCCTCAGCACATCACCGGGGGAGCGTGTGATGCGGCCCGATTTTGGCTGTCGGATTCAAGAATTGGTCTTTGCTCCGAATAATTTGGAGACGTGTGCGCTTGCCGAACGCTATGTGCGAGAAGCGTTGGGTCGTTGGGAACCGCGCATTACCCTGACCAAAGTGAAGGCCGAACCGCATTATGAAAATAATGGTGTCTTGATGATTGAAGTGAGTTATATTATCAAGACGACCCAAGACCCACGCAACCTAGTTTTTCCGTTTTATCTCTTGCCTGACCAAATTGAGTCAGAACCCGAAACTGTGCAATAAGGAAACGCTATGTCTCTGAATGCCCCTCGTCTGGATGACCGGACATTTCAAGATTTGGTACAAGAGGCCATGCGGCGTATTCCGTTATACACGCCGGAGTGGACAGACCATAACCTGAGCGATCCGGGGATTACGCTACTGGAATTATTTGCGTGGCTGATGGACATTATGCTCTATCGGCTGAATCGTGTGCCGGATCGTCACTATATCAAATTTATGGAACTAATTGGCATGAAACTGCGTGAGCCAGAATATGCCAAGACTTGGGTGACGCTTTGGCTTTCGGCCCCCCAAGAGAATCCGATTGAGATTCCGAACGCGACGGAAATTTCTACCACCCGCACGGAAACAGAAACTGCCATTATATTTTCGACGGATAATGCCTATACCATCCGCATCGCCAAGCTCGATTATGTAATGACCAGCGCGGCGCGTGATAGTCAGGGTCAAAGTCGTAAGTATGTGGAACAAAATATGAAGCGGCTGACGGCAGGCTTTGAAGGTTTTTATATTTTTGCCGAATCACCCCATGCCGGTGATGCCGTCTATTTTGGTTTTGAAGAAGATTTGTCGTATCATATTTTGGGCTTGGAACTCGATTTAGACCTTGCGGCAGGTGCTGGTATTGACCCCACCCAGCCACCCTATAGCTGGCAGGCACTTTCGAGTGTGGCCCCGGTGGAGTGGACAAACTGCGAAATTGACATGGATGGCACACGCGGCTTTAACATGTCTGGCTTGGCGCGGGTACATCTGCCCAAGATGGTGCGCGGTGAGATTGATGGACGCCGGGCCTATTGGGTACGTGTTCGTTTAAATGATCCCCAACCGGGTGTACCGACTTATCGCCGTAGTCCACTGGTGAAAAAAGTTGGCTCCGGGTCATGGGGGATCACCGTTCCAGCGACCCATGCCTCGCTGCTCAAAGATGAGTTTCTTGGTCGCAGCGATGGTGCCCCCGGTCAAAAATTCTATCTGCAAAATAAGCCTGTTCTGCCACGCCTGCCCAATGAGCAGCTAACCGTTCGGATTAGCAATGAAGAGGTAGAAATCTGGACGGAAGTCCCGGATTTTTCAGGTTCGGGACCGGAAGATCGCCACTATACTATTGACAGTGCCAGCGGGGAAGTTCGTTTTGGCCCGGTCATGCCACAGCGAGATGGCACGATTCGGCGCTATGGCATGATTCCCCCTCGCAACAGTGCATTGGTCATGCGCAATTATCGGTATGGCGGTGGCGCGATGGGCAATGTGCAAAAGGGTGCGCTGAATGTCCTTAAAACCAGCATCCCCTATATTGACCGCGTATCCAATCGCCAACCCGCGACAGGTGGACTTGACCAAGAGAGCATCGAAGACGCCAAACTGCGTGTCCCCGGTTATCTGCGCTCACTGGGTCGGGCCGTGACCGCGCCGGATTTTGAATATCTGGCTTTGCAATCTGTACCGGGCGACATTGCGCGGGTGTTTGCGTTGCAACCGCCCAATTCGGCCATCGGTGAGGTCAAAGTGCTGTTGATTCCGCGTGTGGTCAACCCCAATGGGTATATCGCGCCAGAAGAATTACAGTTGGACGAGGCGATGGTCAAATTGGTGCGTGATTTCTTGGATATGCGCCGCCTGATCACCACCCGCTTGGACGTCACGTCCCCCGCCTATTACTGGGTGCAGACGCGGATTCGGTTGCGTGCCAGTGCCCATTTTGATCCCGAACGGGTGCGCGAGGCGGTTGAAAAACGTCTGTTTGAATATCTAAATCCCATCATCGGCGGGCCGCGTGGCAAAGGCTGGCCTTTTGGTCGTGACCTGCATGTTTCGGATTTGATTGCCTGCCTACAGACCGTGCCGGGGATTGACTTCATTCGCTCAATTGAGTTGTTCCCGGTCACATGGTCGGGTGGCAAAGCCCAACGTGGAGAAGCCGTGCAAACCCTTGAGATTGTGGCACACGGCGTCGTGGCTTCACAGCGCCATGACATCACCATTGACAGTGATTAGTCCACCCAACAAAAGGAGACATTTGTGTCTGAACAAAGACGCGCGGTATTGCGTGTAACTGGCCCAGACATTACCGTAGATCATATCGAGGTGGCAGGCGCTGGATTCAAAATCGGGCGCTTGGCCTCGAATGGTTTGGCATTACCCCATAACAAAATCTCGCGGGAACATGCCGAATTTGATCTGACAAGCAGCGGCCTGACTGTACAAGATTTGGGCAGCAGCAATGGGACATTGGTCAATACCAATCGGATTGAACCCAATCAGCCCGTGCAGTTGAAACCCGGCGACACTATCAGTATGGGGCCATATGTGCTGACCTTCGATCAAATTATTGAGGCAGGTCAGGCCGAAGCCCCATCCCCCAAGAAGCCATTGGATAAAACAATGGTGATGGGAGCGGCCCAACCAGCACCCGCCGCCCCACCCACGCCAGAAGCGCCCGTCGAACCCGCTCCATTAAAAGAAACGATGGCAGTCTCGCCGGAACGGGTTACACCCCCGGCTGAACCACCGCCTGCGCCAAAGGCTAAGGAACCAAAACCGCCTAAAGCACCGGAGGTCGCGGTCAAGTCACCTGAACCGCCACCCCCAACACCGCCTGCGTTAGAGCCGGAAATTGAGCGTGAGACGTTCTACGGGTCGCCAGTGGCCTCACAGGTGATGCAACCCCCAGCACCTCCGCCGCCGATGGATTTACCGGAGCGCTTGCCCTCCGCCACACCGGGAGCGCCAATCATCCCATCTGGGCCAGCCGAACCGCCCCCACCGCGTGCCGTCATCACATCCACCAATGGATACGGCCCATTGGAACATTTGGAGGGGATTCCACGCCATGCCAGTAGTTGGCTGCAATATTTGCCAGCGGTCTACAGTGACGATCCATTTCTGGGGCGCTTTTTGCTGCTGTTTGAGTCGGTCTATGCACCCGATGAATGGATTGTGGACAATTTTGACCTCTATCTTGACCCCAAGTTGACTCCGGCGGAGTGGCTGCGCTGGTTGGGCGGTTGGGTAGATATTTTTGTACCCCCGACGTTACCCGAAGAACGTCAACGGGCCATCGTCAGAGAACTGCCCCAATTGTTTATGGGACGTGGTTCCAAAGGGGCCTTGGCACGACATCTGGAATTGGCGTTTGGGATCGAACCAAAAATTGAAGAACCGAACGATAAGCCCTATACTTTTGTGGTGAAATTGAAATTGGGCAAGGATGGCAATACATCAGCTAATCGCGGGATCGCTACACAGATTATTGAGTCGCAGCGTCCGGCCCACACTTTTTATACTTTGACAATTGAATAAACTTTTGCGGAGCGTCCTGAATGAGTGATTGGATTGGACAACTGATTGGCCCTTACCAGATTAAGACATTTCTGGGACAGGGCAGTCTTGGAGCGGTATTTGCGGCGCTCGACATGGAATCAGGACGACCTGTCGCCCTTAAAGTGATCTATCCCCAAATTGCAGCCCAACGCCCCTTCCGCAAAGCCTTTTCCCAAGAAGCTGCTCGCATCACCGATCTCCAACATCCCAACATTGTAGACATCCATGCCTATTATGATGAAGGCGAATTGTTGGTGTTGGTCATGGATCATATTCAAGGGGGTAGTCTGGGTGCGGCTCTGCGGATGTTGGCAAGTCGTGGTCAGCGTGTAGCCGTTTATGAGGCCCTTGTGTTGGCACGACAGGTCGCGGCAGGCTTGGACTATGCCCATAAAATCGGCATGGTGCATGAATCCGTCAAACCGGAAAACATCCTGTTGCAGTATGAGCCGGGTGGCACGCCGGACTTGGCTGGATTTACGGCGCTGGTGTCCGATTTCGGCATGGCGACAATGGCAGACAAGGGCAAGTTGACCCTTGATGAACAGGCGATGGTACCCCTGCTGCCCTATATGTCCGCCGAGCAAATCCGCGACAAAAGTGATGCCCGCTCGGATATTTATTCGCTCGGCGTTATCCTCTATCAACTGCTGACAGGTCGTCCGCCATTTGTGCCCGCCAATCGCAAAGATGCTATTGATCTCCATAGTAAACAGACCCCGCCGCGTCCTAGTCAGGTCATGCCCGGATTAGCGCCGGAAATTGACCATTTGGTGATGACCGCTATCACTAAATCACCCAAAGAACGCTTCCCATCTGGTTATGATTTCATGCAGGCGATTGAACGGCTGGTCTTAGCCAATGTCGCCGGGGTTCAGCCAAATACGGGAAATTTGCGAAATTATCTGGCCGCGCCGGGGGGGATGCCTGCTGGCTCCGCGCCCCAAATGAGCAATATGGGATCACCTGCCCAATTGACGATGGTGGCAGGTCAGCCGAAATCGTCTAATAAACCTGCTTCCCCTGCTGGCGACCATATTGTGATTGAACACGCCACTGAACCTTCAAAAACTGTGCCGTTCAATAAATTATCGTTGATGATTGGACGCGACCCGGCGCATGATATTGTGCTAGGGGGTGAAGGGGTTTCGCGCAATCATGCCCGGATTGATAAACAACCCGATGGCAGCTACAAAATCACTGACCTCGGCAGCACAAACGGCTCTTTTTTGGATGATGCCAAACTGTTGAGTAATGTCGCCGAGGAATGGCTTTCCGGCAAGGTTTTGAAAGTTGGAACTTATTCCCTCCGCTTGAATCAAGGTGGCGGACGCATGGTCGGTGGTACGATGATTGGTGGCAGCGATGCGATGCACACTGTCACGGGGGATTCACCTGCACCCTCGGCCTATGCTCAACCTGTCCCTAGTGCTGCCCCGGCAGGCCCGCAAAAATCCAACGTATCCATTACCATTAACCCGCCGGAAATCCGTGTAGACCCCGGTTTACGCGCCGATGCCCAAGTCACGATCTTTAATCAGGGCGATTTGGTAGAGCATTTTTACGTTAATGTGCAAGGTATCCCCGCCCAGTGGGTCACGATTCCACCAGCGGGTCTCCAATTGATGCCGGGGACAAGCGGTGTGCTGCCGGTCACGTTTGCGCCCCCACGACTACCAACCAGCACCGCCGGACGCCATCCCTTTACCTTGCGGATTAGCAGCGATAAACGCGGCGCAGAAGTGGCCCGGGCGGATGGTCTGTTGATTATTTCGCCGTTTTATCAAATGGTAGTGGATTTACAACCCAAGCGTCTGCGAAAAGGTCAATTGGCGACCTTCTCCATCCGTAATCAAGGCAATTCCCCCGACGCCTATACTGTGACGCCACGTGATCGTGAAGAGGGGTTGCGCTTTTTCCCGCCGACTAATTCTACTACAGTGAATCCCGGTCAAATGGATTCGTTCAAATTTGAGGCACGTCCCCGTTCCGCTGGATGTTTGGGCATCGGTGGTACGCGCATCTACCCCTTAGAGGTGCAGTCGGTTGCCGCATCGGGTGAACAGCAGGTGGTGGCAGGCGAGTTGGTTGTGAGACCGACTTTCCCAATTTGGCTATTGGCGATTTTGTTTGTGTTGTGCCTTCTACTATTGCTACTCCTGCTCTTGTTCTGGCCTGAAGACGAAAAAGAACGCAAGGCCACACCGAATGTCCAACCGATTACACTGACCAATCAGAGTATCCGCGATTTGTTGACGGCAACAGCGCAGGTCTATTCGACACTGGATACGCAGCAAATCATCACGGCGACGGCGGCGGCCCAACAAGATAATGACGACGACGGCCTAACCAATGCCGAAGAACAGGCGCTTGGCACGAATCCGAACGAGGCCGATTCTGATTTTGACGGGTTGGAAGATGGGGAAGAGGTCGAGAACGACACCGATCCACAAGACCCTGATTCGGATGATGACGGCTTGGTGGATGGTCGAGAGCTTGATTTGCGGGCCGATCCCAATAACCCCGACAGCGATAACGATGGGTTAACTGATGGCGATGAGGTCAATAGCTTTAACACCCTGCCGACCAATCCCGACACCGATGGCGATGGCTTGAATGATCGCGTGGAAGTGCAAGAACGAGGGACTGACCCAACGAAATTCGATTCGGACGGCGACGGGGTAGGCGATTCACAAGATCAATTTCCAATGGATCCCAGTCGGACAGGCCGTGAGGTGACGGTGGTCGCGCCGCCCCCCGGATAGTTAGCCAGATTATATGTCTCAGATGGTCGGGTTACTCAGGAATGCCCCACAACCGGATGGTGCCATCATCTCCGGCAGAAATGAGTAACCGACCATCTGGGGTAAATGCGATGGAATTCACTCCATAGCCCAGATGCCCCTCTAAAACCGCCAGAATTTCATAAGTGTCGCTGTGTCGAATGTGAATCGTACCATCCTCGCTGCTAGAGGCTAATAATGACCCATCGGGACTGAAAACCACAGCGCTGACTTCCTCGGTATGGTCTTCCAGTGTTGCCAATAATTCAAGATCGGGTACGTGCCAGATTTGGATGTTGCCCGCACGAGCACACCCATAAGCATATGTACCCCCGGTCACAATTGTTTTGCTGTCAGGGCTAAAGGCTATGGATTCAGCTATAAGATTGTAGACGGAGTCTTTTACGGGAGACTCATTGGTGTCTGAATTAGCGATGTCATATAAAACAGGGCCGTTGTATCCAGCCGCCTGAGCCATCCACTTGCCATCAGGGCTGAAAGCAATGGCATACTTAAAACCATCATAATCGTCTGACTGAGAAATTGACGAGTAACTGGAATCACTCTCAATCACTCCTAGTTGCCATTCATAGAAATTTCCAACGGCAAGCTGATGATCGTTCGTTGGATTTAGGGCCACACTCAGAATATCCGGTAGTCCCACTTCAATGATTACCTGCTCTCCATTTAAATCCTGCATGTTCAAAAAAGATACATTTTCCGATCTGTCACTAAATACAAATTGACTACCATCCGAGTTGATTGCTATATCTGTAATGTGGTTGACCGAGCGCGTTGTCAATAAACTGCCAGTGGAGTAATCCCAAAAATCGACATTGATACCATTGTCGGGCCAATCTTGTTGCTTTTCCAAAACGGCGATGATAGGTTCATTGGGGTGAACGATCACTTTGGAGGGAAAGCCCCCAAAATAATGATATGTCTCGCCAACAACTGGATTATCCTGCTTATTCACATCATAATAATGGATAGCCCCTGTGCTGGTGATAACAACCAAAGTTTTTCTATCCGGGCTAAACAGGGCGTCATTGATTGGCTCACTAAATTCTAGGCGGTTAACCTGTTGATTGTTGACATAATCCCATATTTCGATCAGGCCTAACCCAGCATTTGGCTCATAAAATCCCTCACTGATTATGATAAGCCGAGTGTCATCTGGATTGAAAAGGGCTTTTATATAATAAAAATCACTATCGTCGTCGGTGTATTCAAAAAGGATTGTATCTGAGATGACATCCCAGACCGACATCCCGATGTAATAGTTTGCTAGACTTGCGACTCTCGTGCCGTCATGACTCACAGCGAAAAATTGGTCACCGAAGCTGTTCAGCCAATTAGGAAGTTCAATACGAAAGCCTGTTTGGAGATCAAAAAACTCTGCTCGTGAGAATGGAGCATCTGAACAAAAAGTCGCAAAATTAATGACTAATCCCAAGTTATCTGGTAAGAAAATTAATTCTCTTGGGGGGAGGCCATCTTCATTGGTTAAAGCGGCAACCTCGCTACCATCCACCATATCCCATAATTTTGCCACATCATCAAACGTCATACCCTGTTCTTGGTCAAATACCCCGCCCCCGGCTGAGGCAAGCCGTGTTCCATCGGCGTTATAGGCAAGCAGGCGTACAGGTGTTTGATGGGCTTGAATATTCGACGTTTCCGTCCCAGACTCAATATCCCAAAATGAAATCGTGCCATCCCGATTGCCCATCGCAAGGGTATTTTCGATAGGGTGAACTGCCATGCTGTGTGGGCCGCCGTGTGAACTTTCCAACAGGCGTGGGGGAGCGGTGTGGTCAGCTTGGTCATAGAGCCAAATCCCCAATGTACCCAATACGACTAGGGTTTGACCATCGGCGGTGAATTCAGCGGAAATTGCCCGCCCGTTCCCTAAATGCCCGATTTCCGCAAGTTGGCTGGCGTTTTCAGGCGTGATGATCGGAAAATTGGCCTGATGGGGTGGGTTTCCAGTGGCGATAGGGAGTTTAGCGGCGAGGGCTGTGATAACAAAAACAATGGACACCAAACGAAACAGCGATTTTCGACCCTGCATTTTTCGCCTCCACTATTCGGAACGATTTTCTTAAAACTCGTCGGTTGGTTCGGCGGATTCGGTATCCTCGTCACCCCATGTCAGGCGCTCTGGCAATCCGGTTGGCGGCTGTGTTGGAGGTGGTGTGGGACGCTGGCGTTTCATCATCTGGGTTTTGCCGAGGCCGGGTTCCCATTCATCGGCTAACGCGCCAATCTCGCGTGTTAATTCCAACCCACCCAGATTTCTGGCGATAATTTCCACTAAGGATGGCTGCACCCACAACAGGGTATCAATCTGCACGGCTTTCGCCCCGGCGCTGATGTAATCCCGCGCATCGTCGGCAGTGTGAATCCCCCCACAGGCGATAATCGGCATATTGGCAAACTCGGCAATTTGACCGACGGCCCGCAGCACCAACGGCTTTAACCATGCCCCGTACAATCGCCCTCCAATCAACTGACCGGAGAGGGGGTCACGTTCCGCGCCGCGTGGAGGTGAGGCGACGACCAGCGCATCCGCCCCGGCATCAATCGCGGTTCGGGCTAATTCAGGGGCGTTATAGAGGGGGAGTTTGATTAGCAGGGGTAGCTGCGAACGATCCCGCAAAATGCCGATTGAGGTCAGGGCCTCGCGGGGTTCGACCTGATCGGCAAGGCCCAATTCAATTCCGGCAATCCCTTCGGCCTCATCTAACACCTCAGCACAGTGACGCAAGTCGTCGCGGTTGGTGGCAATCAGATGCACGATAATCGGCAGTTCGCTGGTACGCCATATTTTGCCATAATGCCGGATAACCCGCGCCATACCGGGGTTGGGTAAACCCGTATGCAGCAGCAGGCCGCCGGGGAATGGTACGACCCGTGTGCCATGTGCAGGGCCGCGTGCTTTCCATGTCAGGGGGGCTGTGACCATCGCGCCGAGTTTTTCTAGTTTGATTAAATCCCGATAGGCCGATGGCTCAAATCCCATCATGCCGGACGCGATCACCACCGGGTTTTCGATAATCAGGGATTGTTTGCCGGGGCGGGCAATTTCTATCATCGCAGCCTCACTTGGGCTAAATCGAACGCCGCACCATCCACGCAAGCCGCCCGATGGTCATGTTTATAACGCACAAGGCAGGCCATACACGCGCCTGTGCCACACGGTAGGGGTAAATCGTAGACCCCGTATAAGAATTCCGCAGGGAGGGCATGGCGGGCCAAGCGACTGGCATCAAACAGCGTCGTGTAATAATCGTCCACGAAAACGGGCGATGTCACGGCGAAAATTTGATCAGCCCACCCAAACGATTGCTTTTGATCGGGCCACATCATCGGCTCTGGGCTGGTGATGACTTCCACGACAGGCGGCAAATTGCTGACAGGGTATTCTCGCGCTGCGCCTGTCAAAATTAAGGTGACGGAGGCTTGCTGGGTCGCAAGGGCATGATTCATCAGGTGCAGGAGGCGGGTCGGGGCATAATCCAGCGCCAATAAGAGCAAGTGACGGGTATTGGGTCGCAGCGGAAATGCCAATCCCACCGGGCCGATAATATTGACCACATCACCGGGAGAATGGCGGCGTGTCAGGGGGCGCTCAATCATCAAGGTGTTATCTTCAGTGTCACGGTTGACCGGAATCCAATGGTCGCGCAGATAGGGGTCGAGGCTGGCATCGGTGCGGGTCAGCAGGGTTTGACCGGGTTTTAGCTGCGCGATTCCAGCATCCTCAACGGTTAATTCCAACTGCTGCCAACCGCCGCCGATCTGCCGGACACGCTCGATGATGCCCTGTGTTTCACGCATAACATCTCCTCAATAGCAATAGGGGCAAGCCCAAGACCTGCCCCATAGCCAATGTACTTTAAAGGCCGATAATTAGATTGGTCGCCTGCGAGTAAACTCGTAGGCTATAGATGGGAAGTCCACTAAAGGGACTAGCGTATTCACGGCCTTTCTGCTTACCCAGTCAGTTTTAACCGACTTTGCAGCCATAGCCGGAGAATTTATTCTCTGGCACAAGTAGCCCAATATATATAGGGTTTAAATTAGCCGAACAGCCCGCCCAAACCACCCGGCAGCATCCCACCGATGTTGCCTGTGATGGATTCCATGCGTTCAGCCGCCATCGTCTGGGATTGTTCAATGGCCTGATTCACCGCCGCGACCAACAAATCTTGCAGGTCGGTCAGCCATTCTTCATCGGTTAGATCAATCTGAGCCTTGTCAATAGCAATCTTCTGGATGCGCTGGTGTCCAGTGATGGTCACGACAATCGCGCCGCCGCCGACACTGACATCCATCGTTTCGGTTTCAAGCGCGGTTTGGGCCGCTTCCATGTCTTCTTGCATCTTTTGAATTTGTTTGAGCATGGCAGCCTGTTGTCCCACCCCGCCACCCCCCATTGGAGGGTTAAATCCACCGCGGCCACTCCCTTTACGTTTCGACATTGTATGACTCCTTACTGGTCTTCTTCATCGGGTACACTAAGCTCACCACCCAGTTCGTTAACACCGTACATGAGCAGTTCGTCATTGGCATAATCTTGGGGCAGACGCTTATTGCCTGCGCCTGCGTCGTCGTCTAACAATTCTATTCGCACTTGGATGCCTTCGCCAAATACTTGATGGGCCGCTTTTTCAATCAATTGCAAATTTTCGGCCTGTTCCATCTTCTGACGCAGCATTTTATTATCGGTTTGCAGAATTAGGAAGGTTTCCTCGACGCGATAGCCACGCCACCACTCAATAAAGGCTTTGAGGCGGGGATTGCGATGGGCCACCTCTAAAAAGCTGGGCCATTTCGCCTCAATCATGGCGATGCTCACCAATGGGCCGGTTTTGCGTTTTTCTGGTACGTGATCTGTCCACGTCGTCTCAACCGTCGGCGGTTTGCTTGGCGGACGACTGGGCGGGCGCGATTCGGGACGGCGTGGGGCGGGTTCAGCAATGACTTCTTCTTCGACCACAGGCCGGGTAGATTCAACCAATGCCAATTCGAGTGGCAATTGCGGCTGCCAGCCCCCACGCAAATCGGCAACGGCGGCATTGAAGGCCCGAATGGATTTTAGGAGTGCCCCCCGTCCGATCATCTGCGCCTGTTCACTCATGGCTTGCAGCATTTCATCCGAGGCCGCGACCAAATTAGGGCTACCCATCTGAATCAGCAGCAGGGAGCGCATATATTCAATGACCTGTCGCCCAAAATAACGTGGGTCAGCGCCGTTATCTACCGCACCGTTAATCATGTCCAAGCCATAGGCGGCATCGTTACTGATAATGGCCTTAACCAATTCAATCACATATTGGCTGCTGGCTGCACCCAAAATCGCTTGGGCCAGTTCAAACGAGATATGTTCGGTGGGGTCGGCAACAATTTGATCGAGCAGGCTGATGCTGTCGCGTACACTGCCCGTTCCCTGCCGCGCAATCAATTCCAGCGCCCGATCATCAATGCTGATACCTTCGTCGTCGCAAATTTGGCGCAGGCGGCCTACGATTTCACGTAGGGGCACGCGCCGAAATTCAAACGGCAAACAGCGGCTTTTGATAGTGGCAGGTACTTTATCAATTTCGGTGGTGGCGAGGATAAAAATGGCGTGGCTGGGTGGCTCTTCCAATGTTTTGAGCAGGGCGTCAAAGGCAGAACCGGAAAAACGATGCACTTCGTCAATGATATAGACCTTGTAGCGGCCTTCGCTGGGGGCATACGCGATTTTGTCCCGTAGTTCGCGCACGTCATCCACCCCGGTGTGCGAGGCGGCGTCTATTTCAATCACATCCAGAAAGCGCCCCTCATTGACGGCGACACAATAGGCACATTCATTGCAGGGGTGGCGGGTGATGTCGGGGTGAACACAATTCACGGCCTTTGCCAATAGACGGGCGGTGGTGGTTTTGCCTGTACCACGTGGCCCACTAAACAAATAGGCATGGCGGATGCGCCCCTGTCGAATTGCTCCCAATAGTGTCCGGATGACGTGTTCTTGCCCGATCATGTCATCAAAAATCAGCGGACGCCATTTTAGATAAAGCGCCTGTGTTGCCACTGTAAACTTCCTCACCCAAGTAAACGAATAGGCCCAAGTGTACTCGATTTTTTAGGATTTAGCGCGGCTATTAGTATAATTTTTGAACATATAAAGAGGGTCGAACAGGGAATTGATAGGTGGGTTTATGATGGATCGAGAACAGCTTCAGCGAATTTTGGAAGAAGTTCTGATTGCTCACAAAGTTGAACAATCAAGGGCGCTTGATTATTACTTTGGCTATATGCACACACTTGCTGAGGCGCACTATGCACCCGCAAAAGAATTCTTTTTAATGGGCCTTGACGATCATCGTTCTGGCTGGCGATAATTCTGTCTGAAGGCAATTGGTTTTCACTATAATCTGTCATCCGAAGAGCATATTCTAAACAAAATTCGTCAGATGTGTCTCTCGGATGAAAATGAATTTGTAAGGTTAACTGCAACTGGGGTTTTAGGCGCTCAATCCCGATGGCCCGAACCTGCCCTTGTCTCGGTTCTTCAAAATGATGTTTCCGTGGGAGTACGATTAGCTGCATTAGGAGCTTTACTTGAGCTTGCCTGTGTACCCCCTTATATAGTTATTGAGGAAGAAAAGAAATTAGAGCAGCAAGGAATGGACCCTGATATAGCTCAATTAAAGCGAATTATAGAGGAACGGAGGCTAGATATGACACTGCTTTCAGATCTTTAGTTATCAGACAAAAAATGAAAAGTAAAATTTTTATTGACTTGATTTTTAAAGCCGTGTATAATACTAAGTTTACATTAGACGGCGGATTCAAATCTTCAACCTAACTGAAATCCCAAAAATCCAATCGTGACTAATCCACCTAACACTGAGTTAACCGTTATTTGAGAAAGATCGCAGTGTCTGTAGTGTTGTTCTGTTTGTGTCAGAAGGAATAGAGATGCAGCACCTGATCGAAGATAAAAGCTATGCCCGCACTCGTGACGTTCTGGATTTACCCAAGCTCATTGAAGTCCAGACCGAAGCATTCCAATGGTTCTTGAGAGAAGGCCTCGCTGAACTCTTTGATGAGATCAGCCCCATTGAGAGTTTTAATGGTAACTTGAAGCTCTACTTTCCGGGTAATAGCCCAGAGGCGCGTGAATTCGGCCTCGAATATTGGCTGGAAGAACCGAAGTATTCCAAAGAAGAATGCCTTGAGCGTGATATTGACTATGCAGCCCCATTGAAGGTCAAAGTCGCGCTGGTCAATCACGAAGCTGGCGATCAAGTCGTCATCTCCGAGATTTTCCTCGGCAACTTCCCGCTGATGACCGAAAACGGCACGTTCATCATCAATGGAACGGAGCGCGTCGTCGTCAGCCAGTTGATTCGCTCCCCCGGTGTCTATTTCGCCGCCAGTGAAGACCGCACGACGGGTCGTAAGCTGTCCACCGCCAAGATGATCCCTGATCGCGGCGCATGGATGGAATTTGAAACCCGCAAGAGCGACTACATCACCTTGAAGTTTAACCGCAAGCGTACCGTGCCCGTCACGATTTTGCTGCGGGCGATGGCGGCGGTCAGCGATGGTTATGACCATCTGTCGCCTATCAAAGAGGGGTCAACCGAGGAATTGATGGAACTGTATGCCCATGTGGATACAGAAGCCGATCACCCCTATATCGCCCGTTCGATTGAAGCCGAGCCGACTTGGGAATCCAAAGACGACCATCGCACGGTTGCGGAAATGGCGCTGTTGGAATTCTACAAACGTATGCGCCCCGGTGACCCGCCCACCCTTGAAAATGCCCGCGAATATCTGGAAAGCCAGTTGTTCGATCAGCGCCGCTATGACCTTGAGCGCGTGGGGCGTTATAAGCTGAATCAGCGCCTGCGTATTGACGACCAGATTGATCGCAAGACGCGCACCATCACCAAGCTGGATATTGTCAAGCTGGTGGAGCGCATGATCCAGATCAACAATGGTATGGAACAACCCGACGACATTGACCACCTCGGTAATCGTCGTGTTAAGACCGTTGGTGAACTGCTGCAAAACAAACTGCGAATCGGCCTGCGCCGCACCGAGCGTGTAGTCAAGGAACGTATGTCCATCCGCGAAGGAGACAGTCTTTCCCCGACGACATTGGTCAACATCCGCCCAATTGTCGCCGCTGTACGTGAATTTTTCGGCAGCAGCCAGTTGTCCCAGTTTATGGAACAAACCAACCCGTTGGCGGAATTGACCCACAAGCGAACCCTCTCAGCGCTCGGCCCCGGCGGTCTGCGGCGTGAACGCGCTGGCTTTGATGTGCGTGACGTTCACCACAGCCACTATGGTCGTATCTGCCCGATTGAAACCCCCGAAGGCCCGAACATCGGCTTGATTGGCCGTCTGGCGAGCTACGGACGGGTGAATGAATATGGGTTTATCGAGACCCCCTACCGCCGCGTCTTGCGTGAACTTCCGCTGGATGACCGCGAAGCGTTGGGTCGTTTCTTGGGCGAAGATGTCGAAGACAAAAACGGCAATGTGGTTTTGGAGGCAGGCATCGAAATTACCGATGATGTCCTCAAGGCGGTCAAGAAGTTGGGGCATAAAACTGTGCCCGTCCGCCCGTATGTAACACCGGAAATTGTGTATCTCTCGGCGGATTCCGAAGACCGTTATCGTATTAGTCAGGCGAATACGGTTGTGGACAAGCGCGGCCAATTCCTGCAAGAGCGTGTATCGGCCCGCTTCCAACAAAAATTCTTGATGGAAAGCGCCAATCGCATTGACTACATGGACGTAGCTCCCCGCCAAATCGTGGGGATTTCGGCCTCGCTGATTCCATTCTTGGAGCATGACGACGCCAACCGCGCTTTGATGGGTTCAAACATGCAGCGCCAAGCGGTTCCGCTCCTGCTGCCTGATATTCCAATCGTCAGCACAGGGATGGAACAATATGCCGCCTATGACTCTGGTCAAATCGTGGTCGCTGACCAAGACGGTGAAGTCGTAGCGGTAACGGGCGACTTGGTGGTGACACGCGCCGCCAATGGTTTGGAGCGTGTCTACAAACTGCGTAAATACAATCGCTCCAATCAAAGCACCTGCATTGACCAACGCCCCGTCGTCAACAAGGGCCAATTTGTCTATGCCGGGGATGTGATTGCCGACAGCAGCAGCACCGTTAGCGGCCATTTGGCGCTCGGTCATAATGTGCTGTGTGCGTTTATTTCATGGGAAGGCGGCAACTATGAAGACGCCTTGCTCATCAGTGAAGAATTGGTGCGGAACGACAAATTCACCTCGATTCATATCGAGAAGCATGAAGTTGAAGCCCGCGATACCAAGCTGGGGCCGGAAGAAATCACCTATGACATTCCCAACGTCGGGGATGCAGTGAAAGACCTCGATGAATACGGCATCATCCGCATTGGGGCGGAAGTCAAACCGAACGATATTCTCGTTGGCAAGATTACCCCCAAAGGCGAACGTGAACTCAGCCCCGAAGAAAAATTGCTGCGGGCCATCTTTGGTGAAAAGGCGCGTGAAGTAAAGGATACCTCGCTGCGTCTGCCACACGGGGAACGCGGCAAGGTCATTGATGTGAAGGTCTTTACCCGCGACGAACACCGCGATTTGCCAGCAGGTGTTGAACAAATGGTGCGTGTCACGGTTGCCCAAAAGCGTAAGCTGACGCAGGGTGACAAGATGGCAGGCCGTCATGGGAATAAGGGTGTTATCTCGACCATCGTGCCGATTGAAGACATGCCCTTTCTTGAAGATGGTCGCCCGGTGGAAATCATCTTGAATCCATTGGGTGTGCCCGGTCGTATGAATGTTGGTCAGGTCTTGGAGACGCATCTGGGTTGGGCCGCTGATCGTCTTGGTTTCCGCGCCATCACCCCCGTGTTTGATGGAGCAAAGGAATGGGAAATCGAGGCCGAATTGGGCCGGGCGTGGCTGATTGACCGCGCTTGGAAGGTTATTACCGAACGCGCCTTTGAATGGATGCGCGAACAGAACATTGACCCCGAATTCTATGAAGATGACGACGATGTGCGCCGCGAATATGTGAATGAATGGTTGGGCAACCTACCCGAATATAATCGGGAACGTCTGGCCCTTGATTCAACTTATGCACGCCGTATCGTCTTGGCTGAATGGCTGCGCGAACTGGGTTATGATCCAGAAGCCATGCTGTCGTATAACCTTCAAGACTTCACAGCCGAGCAGCGCCAACAACGAGATCGTTATGCACTAGCCATCAGCCTACGCCAATGGATTGAAGCCCAAACAGGTGAAGCCCTCCCAATGGATGTGATGGACATTGATACGCTGCGGGATATTGCGGATCGCACTGCCCTGCGCGTAGGCCGCCCCGTGCCAGTCTATGGCAAACACAAGTTGTTTGACGGCAAGACGGGTGAATCCTTTGACCAACCTGTGACCGTCGGCATTATCCATATGCTGAAACTGGCCCACTTGGTCGAAGACAAAGTTCACGCCCGCTCGACTGGCCCCTACAGCCTCGTCACCCAGCAACCGTTGGGTGGTAAGGCGCAGTTTGGTGGTCAGCGTTTCGGCGAAATGGAAGTGTGGGCACTGGAAGCCTATGGTGCGGCCTACACCCTCCAAGAAATGCTCACCGTCAAATCCGACGATGTGCAAGGGCGTGTCAAGACCTATGAAGCCATCGTGAAAGATGAGCCGATTGACGAACCCGGCATCCCCGCCAGCTTCCGCGTGTTGGTCAAGGAACTGCAAAGCCTCGGCCTCGCAGTCGAAGCCATCACCGAAAGTGGTGAAATCATCACGTTCGGACGTGATGACGACAAGAGCAAGACCCCCAGTCTTAGCACGGGGTTACTCGGTCTAGGCACTACCAATCGCTAAAACATCCCTGTAGAAAACAACAGGGGCAACAAAGGGCAGGTTAACACGACCTGTCCTTTTCATTTTACATATGGGAGGATAAACATGATTACGATTGAACGTTGGGCGGCAGAACAAATCGCGGCGGCGATGCCTGAATTTATTGAATTATTGTGGGACAGTGTGGACGGCGGCGCTTCGGTTGGATTTTTGCCACCCCTTACGGATGCTGTAGCACACGAGTATTGGTCAGGTGTCCATGCCGATGTTGCAGCAGGCAAGCGGATTTTTATTGTAGCATTATTGGATGGGAAGATGGTCGGGGCAGCCCAATTGGAATTAGCCATGCGCCAAAATTCCCGTCACCGCGCCGAGGTGCAAAAAGTGCTGGTACATTCAAGTTATCGGCGCCGGGGCATTGGACAGCAGTTGATGGCTGAATTGGAAAATCAAGCCCACCTTGCCAAGCGTACCCTGCTGGTGTTGGATACCTGTCGCGGCGATTCCGGGGAACCGCTGTATCGCAAGATGGGCTATATTGAAGTCGGGGTTATCCCGCGTTATGCCGAAATTGAAAACGGCGGCTTTTGCGACACGGTGATTTATTACAAACAGTTGGCCTAATGTTCGACCCATTCACCAATCGGTTGTTTTTCACCTGCGCGAATCGCCACCTTGAGCCGATTTTCCTGCGGCGGGATGGGGCATGTCCATGCGCGGGGTTCTCGTCCTGCCTGCATCGCCAAAGATGCGGGTTCATTAAAGGCGCAGTAGGGCGAATAGGCGACGTTAAAATTGACATGGAATCGGCCTCCCCCAAGCCATTCCGGGTCTATATAGCGTCCAGCGGAATAGGTCTCGCCGCCGCTGGTGGCATCCATGAAGGGCAAAAAGAAATACCCCTGCTCCGGGCTGTAAAAGAGGGTTAATTCAACCAACTGCCCCTCCACCTCAAAACTCAATTTGCCCCATTTTTGATACCAGCGGATTTCACCTGTCGAGGTCTGCATTTTGACATTGGGTTTCTCGGTAAATTCTTCAGCCTCAAGAATCAGGTCGAGGGCCGTATTGGGGTCAAAGTAATCCAAATGCGTAAATAGCGCCTGCTGTTCGGGGGTGAGGGGTGAATAGGGATGGCTTTTGAAGAAGGCATCCTTTTCTTGGCGTTCTTGCAAAAGGGCCTGTATATCCATGTGTGTCCTTCGTTTCATCAATGGTTTCCGCTGATTAGACGCGGCAAAATACACAGACGTTACACAGTTTCATTGGAGGGCAGCTTGGACAGTGGCTTCAAGGTCTTGATAGGCGACAGCGACACCATTGACAAAAAAGGTGGGTGTGCCGCGCAGCTCTAATTCTGTGCCTGCCTCGATCAGCGAAAACACGATGTTGCGATACTTGCCACTGAACAGACAACCTGAAAAATCCTCAGTATTCAAGTCCAGTGTTCGCGCCAATTCCAAAAATGGGGCTATATCGGAATAGGCATAGTATTCCTCATCACTCAGGCTAAACACTGCATCATGATAGGCCATGAACGCAGCGTGCCCCTGTTCTAGAGCGCAAAAGGCCGCTTCGGTTGCTACCTTGTCATTCCATTGGGTGGTCGGCCAACTGACGAACGCGACCCGCACGTCATCAGGATACTGCCCCACAAGATTATCCAATAGCCCGCGCCGATGCAGCCGCCGACAGACTGAACAGCCATAGGAGCCGATTTCAACCACTGTCACCTTCGCGTTTTGCGCACCACGCACCGTGACTTGGGCCATCTGCCGTGTGACTGAGGGCAGGACTCCCATCTGATCGTCCGGCAGGGGGGGGTACTCATCAAAAATATTGCGCGTGTCGGCAAGGCTGGGTGTGGAATTGGGGAGTTGCTGTTCAACCGAATCCGACGACGTGACATCGCCTAAAAACACAAAATCAGTCAGGGCACAGGTCACACTGGTCAGCAGTACCAAGCACAAAAATATCCCTAACAGGGTATAGGGGCGGGTTGGCTTGGATAATTTGAACGATGTTGAAAGGCGCATTGTAACCTGAAACTGCTTCCAATACGGACATGACCCATAGAAACAAAAAATCGCCGACTGGGGCGATTTGCTTGGCGGAGAGGGTGGGATTCGAACCCACGGTGACCATAAAGGCCACAACGGTTTTCGAGACCGTCCCATTCGTCCACTCTGGCACCTCTCCGTGATATAGGCCGAGTGTGGAAGACTTGTTCCAAACTCTAGCTATTATACACTCATTTTTGCCCTTGTGAACGGAGTTCTGCAAAAAAGTTGACCAAAAGTGCAGCCGCTTCGTCCCGTAGGATGCCACTTTGGACTTCAACACGATGGTTTAGGCGCGGATGATTCAGAATATCAAAAACGCTTCCACCTGCTCCAGCCTTTGGGTCAGGGGTGGCAAAGACCAGCTTGGGCAGTCTTGCCAACACCATCGCCCCGGCACACATCACGCACGGCTCCAAAGTACAATAGAGTGTTACATCTTCTAAGCGCCAGTGACCAATCACTTGGGACGCTTCACGGAGAGCGAACATTTCCGCATGGGAAGTGGGATCATGATCCACTTCACGGCAGTTATGTCCTTTGCCAATGACCTCACCATGATGTACCGCTATCGCACCAACCGGCACATCCCCATGTGCTTGGGCGAGGCGGGCCTCATCTAGTGCAAGGCGCATCCAAAACTCGTCGTCCATAATCCCATTCATTATACAATTCGCTATTTTGACGGGTCAATTAAAATAGCAGACTCTAAGCAAGCGCTAAATTCCTTCTAATGCTCAGACTCACTTATGGCCGCGTCTGCCTCACGATCTTCAGGGGTGATATATTCAAAGAACATGAGAAGGGTACTGGCATAATGCCGTTCATCATAGAGGGTCAAGTTTTGTAACGTCAAGTCTTCGCGCTCTTTGGGGTCAATCTGGACAATCACAAGGGCGTCGGGGGCAAGATGTTGGGGGTGGGCGTCCAATTTTAGGAGGGCTGTTTTCCAAAGTCCCTTATATTGGGGCGGCGCGATGTAGACAATTTCAAAGGGCGTCGGATTTTCGCGTTCCAAATAGACTAGCGCATCGGCGTGCAGCACATCGGCTTTGTCGGTGAAGCGACAGGTTGCCAGATTTTCCTGAACGGTACGGATGGCAGCCTTGTCGCGGTCAATGAATCGGGCAAATGATGCTCCCCGGCTGAGGGCTTCAATGCCGACTGCGCCTGTCCCGGCAAATAAATCCAAAATACTGGCTTCCGGCACGTTCCCACCCAAAATACTAAATAGGGCTTCCTTGACACGATCCATAATCGGGCGGGTGCCTTCACCGGGCACCATTTTAAGTTTGCGGCCTTTGGCGATGCCTGCTATGACTCGATGGCTCATGACATCACTCCCCGCGTAGCTTCAACGGATTCACGGGCGGCCCGGATATTCGATTGAGGGGTGGTGGTCATAATGACGCAACCAGTCGAAAGAATCAGACGGCGGCGGTTGGTCAGGTCAAAGGCTTCGCGGGCCTGTTCCTTGACCCCCCCCGGATTGCCATTGTGCATATCCATACGCCCTAATCCGCCACAGACAGCCCCTTGAAATTTCAGCTTACCCAGTGCCAAATTCGGCTCGGTTTCGCGGTCATGCCAATTAATGACCTGTACCGGATAGGTGGCAATCGTCTCAAACATGGGTAGCGGGCCGTGTAGATGCACGAGATTCAGCCACCAACTTTTCGGCAGGGCATTCAGAATTTGCAGGTCGTAGGGCCGACCAAATTCCTCATATTCTTTGACCGTCATTTGGGCAAGGCTGGCATGTTGGATAGCATAAAAAATACCTGCGACCCCGGAATGCTGCATCGCTTCGATAAAGCGCAACGTGTTTTCCGTAATCATATTGAGGCCCGTTTTGAGGCGTTCGGGTGCGGTGCGGAGATGCTCAATCAAAAGATCATTCCCTGCGACGTGTTTGGCTTGGGCCAGCGGGCTAAAAATGGTCTGAATGTACGGGACATTACCCTTTAGCCCTTCTTGCATCAGCCGCACGGTTTCAATCTGCTGACCGAGGCTACCTTTTTTGGGGTCGAGCGCACGCAGCGTTGTCCAATCCACTGACCGCTCCACCACGCGCTTGGTGGTTTCCCGCGTGCCTTCGATATGACCAACCCAGCGATCTTGGACGCCATAATCGGTCACACTGTAATTGGAGGCGGGGGTGATTTTAATAAAGTCAAAATCCCACTGTTTTTGGAAATCCAGACAGGCTTGTACTAAATCGGCAGGGCGTTGGTCATCACCGGGCCAGTGACGCCATAAAGCCACTGGCACTCGATCCGTCGCTTCGCCTGCAATGGTTTTTTCTAGGCGCTCACGTTTGGTAAGTGTCATCATCACCCGAGTTGGCGCAGTTGTTGGCGCACCATGTTGTTGAGCATGTAATAACGACCCGGCGCTCCGGCATCTTCTTGGCTTTGCAGTTCTTTCAGCATTTCCTGTAATTTTGAAAAGGTTTCACGGGCATGGGCAGTGTCGCCGGAATTCTTGAGCACCAACCCTAAGCCATACAGCGCATCCACATTGTTATTTTCAAGCGACAACACCTGCCGAAAAATATTAAGGGCGGTCTCATGTTGACCCTGACGGTGCGCTCGCCAAGCATCCCCAATCAGCTTTTGGATGCTTTCGGTAACTGCCCCCGAGGTTTTTACTTGGTCGGTCATAAAAGGGTCGCTCCTTTAAAAAGATTTTTAAGCTGCTTGGGAATTATAGTCCCCCCACGTTTTGTCGCAAAATTTCTACCTGTCGAATTCGTATGAAGCGTTTAATTTTGAACTATAAGCGGACTTGGCAGGACAATTTTCGAACCCACTGCCCCTTTTAGGTTAAAAATATTTCGCGCCACTGCATTTTCGCAGGGCTGCAAATCAATGCTGTCGCACGATTCAACCTGCAAAGCGATTTCATATGTACCGGAGGGCAGGTCATCGGGCAATTGCAGTTGGTAGATACTGGTAATATAGCCTTCGGTGGGCCAAAGATTGGTGGGCCAATTGGCAGGGTGGCGATAGCGGGTTTCGCTCACAATGGTATCGGTACGGGCTTCCAGAATCTGGATCGCCACCTGATAATTCGGCAGATTAGGCCGACTTGCCCTCCAATAGGCATACAGATTCAGGGTATCGCCAGCATTTACGCTATTGTCGAATTCATAACCCAAAAAGCCAATGCCGCCATCCACGATTAAACGCAGTGGCGTTGCTCCGGCGGGCGGGCTGCTGCTCGGTGATGTTTCGGTAATCAGCGATGGATTCGCCCGAAAATAGATGCTCATGCCAATAAGCGGGAGAGCGATCAAGGCCAACAGCCATTTTTGTTCCGCGCCAAAACCCCATAGCCAAGAGGTGGTGTAGTCGGGTTCTTGGGGGGGGCGACGGCGATCCAGCCAATAGGTCAAACCACCAATCAAAATAAGGCTAAATAGACTCATGATAGTGGCCCATTGGCGAACGGCGGTATTGCCAAAACGAATCACTACATCATTTGACCCGGCTTCAAGCGGGATACGGATAAGGCCTGTTGTGGGAACACTCTCAATAGATACAGGTCGGTCATTGAGTTCGGCCCGCCAACCGGGATAGTTGAGTGTCAAAATTACCACGTCCGTCGCTTGGCGGGTTTCAATGCCAAAATCGTCGAGGATGGGATCATGGGCATTGACCGAGACCAAACTATATGGCGGCAGGCTTTCGGTCTGCACTTTAAAAATGCGCTCTTTGTTATAGGAATTGAGTAAGGCGGTAGAGGGTTCAGGCAAAATGGCGGCCTGTTTGGGTAGCATATAGCCATGTCGAAATGTGCCCAACGCATGACCGCGCAGTTCCAACTCAAACAGGCTGTTGACGGTAAAGGGTGCTTCAATAGGGCGAAAGCTAGGCGCGTAAAAGGCTGGCGCTGACGAAATGACCAACACCAATACTAAAATGGCACCTCCCACATAACGCATGATAGGCCGATGCAATAGCTGCTCGATCATGACCATCACCTGCGCAGCCAGAATTGCACATGCAAGCGTTAATGCACCGAGTAAGTCCATAGGCTGAAGTGCCTCAAATCCCTTCCCCCACAGCGAATCGTCCAGTATCAGAATCCCTAAAATAAGTGTGACGGGGATAAAAAAGGAAACGGCCTCTGGCGATTTCAAAAAGGATGCACGTTTACGCAGTCGGCGCACGAAACCAATCACCATCCATATCCCCCCAAAAAACGCCAGTGCCCATGTAGCAAGGCCGAGATTAAAGCGTATCGGCGTATTGAGAGCCGATTGATCGAGGGGTGGGAGGGGCACTAAAAGGTCGCTGATCGTATTCGGCGCAACGTAATCGGCGGGATAGGATGCCACCGTCTGCCATTGAATATCATCTTTTTCTAAGAAAGCGGGTAGCCAATAAAACGCGGCGAGGGCAAACCCCAACAAAAAGCCACCCATCGTGATTTCCCAACGCAGACGCTTGGCACTAAACAGCATCATCCACAGCAGCCACCCCCCGGCAATGGCAAATAAAATGGGGGATAGGGTTCCATCCGAGAGCAGCAGGGCCATAGTGGTGAAGGCCAAAATAAGTAAGTCGCGCCCCCGTCCGGATTGAAACGCGCGGTCAATTGCCCACAACACGATAGGAAACCATGCCACTGCCCATGCCGTGCCAAGATTGCTATGTAAGTAGGGTTCGGTTTGCAGGGTATAGGGGGAAAACAGAAAAATCACCGTGCCAACAACCCCTACGACTGCCCCCCACCGCTGACGGATAAAACCAAATGATCCGACCCCGCCCGTAAAAATGCTCAAAATCAGCAGAATCTTAAAACTGGTTTCCGGCTCGGCCTGCGCGATGGTGACATGGAGGCCCCCGACATAATATGGCATCGGGGCGAGGTAATTGAAAATGGGTGACCCATAGCCGTAGGTGAAATCGGGTGCCCAACGGGGATAAAAGTCACCCGCTTGGATACTTTGGGAGACTGAATAGATGCGGTGCATTTCAAGCAGGGCTTCAGGGGAATTGGGCAGGCCACTATTGATTATCAAGGGCCATGCGACAATTAGGCAAAACGCTAAAACCGCCAGTAGAGGCCAATCTATCCCGCGTGGACGTGGACGCATCCATGCGGGAAGCTCTTCAAGGGTTAGGTCATAGTCGGCGGGATCAAACATAAAAGGTTAAGCAGGGGTAGGGATGTGATTCCCCACCCCACTGCTGCTATTGCATAATCAGATCGGGAATTTGTTCGGGATAGGAAGCGACCTTAACACCCACCGATTTCAATTTTTCAATCTTTTCGGCGGCTGTCCCGACGTTGCCTTCGACCAATGCCCCAGCATGGCCCATCGTCTTACCAGCGGGGGCACGCTGACCCGCGATGAATGCCACAACGGGTTTGGTCATGTGTTTGTCAATAAAATCAGCGGCCTTTTGTTCATCCGTCCCGCCGATTTCACCGATTAACACGACCTTTTCGGTGTTGGGGTCTTCTTCAAACATCTGCAAAACATCCAAGAAGCTCGTGCCGTTGATGGGGTCGCCACCAATGCCAACGCAGGTGGTTTGACCAATGCCGCGCTGGGTTAGGGCATAGACCGCCTCATAAGTGAGTGTCCCACTCTTGGAAACGACCCCAATCGGGCCGGGGGTGGCGATATAACCGGGCATAATGCCGACTTTGGCTTGACCGGGGGTGAGTAAACCGGGGCAGTTCGCGCCGATTAAGCGGGAATTGCTGGTATCCAAGATCGCGCGTACTTTCATCATGTCCTGAATTGGAATGCCCTCGGTGATGCAGACAATCAATTCGATTTCGGCGTCAATGGCTTCCAAGACCGCGTCGGCAGCCCCTTCGGCGGGTACATAGATGATACTGCAATTTGCACCTGTCGCCTCACGGGCGGCCTTCACGGTGTCGAAGACGGGTTTACCCAGTACCCATTCACCACCCTTGCCAGCGCGCACACCGCCGACCACATTGGTGCCATATTCAATCATCTGTTGGGCATGGAAACGGCCCTGTTTGCCTGTGATGCCCTGCACAACCAATTTTGTGTTTTTATCAACCAGAATCGCCATCTTTACTTCGCTCCTCGGACGGCTTCGACAGCCTTTTGCGCGGCTTCATACAGGGTCTTAGCCCCGGTCATATTGGTCAAATTGGCGCTGTTGATAATCGCCAAGCCTTCTTCCTGATTCGTGCCGATCAGCCGGACGATAATCGGCAGTTGGGTGGGGACTTCGCTCATAGCGGTGATGATGCCGCGTGCCACGTCGTCGCAGCGGGTGATGCCGCCGAAAATGTTAATCAGAATTGTTTTGACATTTTTGTCGGATAGGATAATGCGTAAAGCCGCCGCCACCTGTTCCGGGTCAGCGCCGCCACCGACGTCTAGGAAATTGGCTGGGCCGATGCCATATTGTTCACCGAAATGGGCGGTCATGTCCATCGTTGCCATTGCCAGACCTGCCCCATTGACCATACAGCCGATTTGCCCGTCCAATTTCACATAGCTCAGATCAGATTCGCGGGCAGTGATTTCCTCTTGGGGTTCTTCGGAGGTGTCGCGCAGGGCCTCTAATTCGGGGTGACGACCCAGCCCATTGCCATCAATCGTCATTTTGCCGTCGAGCGCCTTCAAAATGGTCTGTCCATATTCTTCTACAACGGCGAGGGGGTTGATTTCGCATAGGGTCGCATCGCTGGCAGCATAACATTCATACAGACCCAGTGCAATTTTCTCGAACTGCTTCCACAAATCGTGCGGCAAATTAATCCCGGAGGCCAGTTCGGTAATTTGATAGCTGCGGAGGCCGATAAGGGGGTTAATGTGGATGCGGATAATTTTTTCGGGCGCGGTGCGGTTGACTTCTTCAATATCCATCCCGCCTTCGGAGCTTGCCATAATGAGGGGCTTGCGGGCAGCGCGGTCATTGGTCACGGCCAGATAAATTTCACCTTTGATGTTCGCACCGGGGTCAATCAACACTTTGTTGACGGTGTGGCTTTTAATGTCCATACCGAGGATTTTGCTGGCATGTTCGCGGGCTTCATCGGGGTTCTTAGCAACTTTGACCCCGCCTGCCTTGCCGCGTCCACCGCTATGCACTTGGGCTTTGACGACGGTGACACCGCCTAATTCTTTGGCGATTTCATAGGCTTCGTTTGCGTTAAAGGCGACTTTACCACGTGGGACGGGAATCCCAAATTCGGCAAAGCGTAGTTTTGCCTGATATTCGTGAAGATTCACTGATCTTCGACCTCCATCCAAATAGTAGGGTATTCAAGTTGATTTGATGTGGGGGATGACGCGCACCAAACCTTGCTGAGTATACCACCGGGATAGGGCGGCTTCCAATTGTCAGTCTAATTTATCCAAGCGACGTGTGCCTTCGATTTCTAAAACAAAATCTGCTCCAAACGCTTGTGAAGGGGTAAGCGCTCCTACTGGATGCTGCTCGAAAATTTTCTCCACACAGCGCACCCCACCCACCGCCGTCAATTGATAGGCTTCCATTGTTTCCAACCATGCCTCTTTGAAATTGCCATTTTTATCAGTGGCCTTCGCCCAGATATACGATTTTCCACTTTGGCGCAGGTGTTCATCTGGCCCGGTGATGCGTTTTTCTACCCACCATTGAATGAGTTGGCGCACAGGTTTAACCGCCAGCAAATAGGGGAACAGGGGGCTAAACGTTTTGACCGTGCGAATCATGCGCGGGTGGTAGCTCATATAGGTGGTGATATTGGGAATTCCGGTGGCGCGATAGGCGGTTTCTAAATCCCCCCAAGGAATCGGCATCACCCAACGCTGTTTGCCATGTGAAAAACGAACCTGTTTAGCGCCCTTGCCCAATGGATAGGGGATTAACTCACCATTCCGGCGCACCGTCCCCCCCTTGCCAAGACCTGCTAAAGCGGATTTGGCTGTTCCGGCGCTGGTTTGGGAAATGGCTTGGAAGGCGATTTCTAGCTCGACGGCTTCGGGGACTTGGCTGGCGACATAACTCGAAAGGCAGTCGGTTGGAATGATGTCGAAGCCCACCCCTGAAATCAGCGCAATATTCTTTTGACGGGCCGCTTCGTCGCGTTTAAAGGTTTTGCGGAACACCAAAATTTCGCCCGTAATATCCACATAATGCGTGCCTGTTTCGATACAGGCATCCAACATGGGCGAGGCGGTATAAATAAATGGGCCAGCGGCATGAAAAACAAGGTCAACGTCGGCAAGAGCGTTTTTTAGGGCAGGGGTATCGTCTAAGCTGAACACCCGATAGTCAAGGCCAAGTCGTTCGGCGAGTGGGATTAGTTTTTCTGCCGAGCGTCCAGCTAAAATCGGTTTGTGTCCGCGTTTAAGCGCCTCCTCCGCGACCAATTGACCTGTATAACCATAAGCGCCGTAGAGCATCCAACGATTATTTGCCATCTGCTTCCCTATGTTTCTTGCTACAAGTGGACGGGCGTGCTAGGATTTTGAACGTGAGCCGATTATAACGTGAAATGGATTTGGAAATGACATTGAAGCGGCAAGTTGGGCTGATGTTATTGGTGGTGCTGGTACTGCTTGCGGCCTGTCAGCCGGAAAATTCGGGGGAGCGCGAAATTCGGGTGGCCCTGATCGCCGATGGCACGCAGCGGGCCTTTGTATTTGATCGGCCTTTGTCGGTTGAGCAGTTTTTGCGCCAAGCCAATATCACCCTCAACCCGCTAGACGAAGTTACACCCTCCAAATTCACCCAAGTAACTGATGGCATAACGGTAACGGTGGTACGGGTGACGGAGACGGAAGATTGCAGCACGACTGAGCCGCTGGCTTTTGATGAAATTCAGCAGCCCAGTACCAACCTTGAACCCGGCGAGACGCGGATTTTGGAACGGGGCGAAAACGGTGAAGTCCAAATTTGTTATACCATTATCGTTGCCGATGGGGCCGAACGTACCCGCCGCGAAAAATCTCGTATTGTCATCAAAGAACCCAAAAATCAGATTGTCGCTGTCGGTCAGACTGATACACTTGAACCTGTGGTGATTGATGGGACACTGGCTTATATTTCGAGTGGGCAGGCGTGGATGGTGCGCGGCAACAGTGGCAACCCAATCCCGTTGACGTCTGATAACAACCTCGATGCAAGGGTCTTTGATTTATCGGCGGATGGTCGCCAACTGCTTTATACACGCAAAACGGATGACCCGAACGATGCGGCGTTTTCTAACGAATTGTGGGTAATTTTGGATACCAACAATCCTGTCCCGATTCCATTGGGCTACAACAACATTTTGTCGGGGGGATGGATACCCGGTCAGCCGTATAACCTCTATTATTCTAGTGCCAATGCTGGGGGAGGTTTTCAAGGCTGGGTTGCCTATAACGATTTATGGGTAGTCAGGATCAATCCGCGCGATGGGGATACTTTAGACATTGATGAGGTTATCACGGATAATGTCACAGGCGAATTTGCTTTTTGGGGGACGCGCTTTGCATGGTCGCCAGATGGCACCAAAGTCGCCTATGCCAAATCGAATGGGGTAGGATTGATAAATTTGGGTACAGGGGATGGGGATGGCGATTTTGGGCCGTTTGAACTCAATTTCGCTTATTACAACACTGCAATTGTGAATGAATGGGTGTGGCAACCCACCTTGTCATGGTCACAAGATGGGCAATGGGTGGTAACGACGGTGCATGGCCCGTCGCATAGCAGCGAAGCCCCGACTGACAGTATTATTTTTGATGTAGGCGTTTTTAGAGCCGACGGATCATTGGCGCTAAACAGTCTCATTTCCAAGACAGGCATTTGGTCAAGTCCGGTCTATTCCCCTGTTTCGGTTGGGCCAGACGGTCAAGCGCAGTTTAGTATTGCCTTTTTGCAGGCACGCGAACCCCTCAACAGCTATGGCACCGAATACGATTTGATGATTGCGGATCGAGATGGTAGCAATCCAAACCGGGTGTTTCCACCACAGGGATTGCCCGGAATCCGTCCTGTGAACCTCGAAGATGCCATGCCACTGTCTTGGAGTCCATCGGGGCAGAAAATTGCGGTGTTATATCAGAAAAATCTATGGATTGTAGACGTTGAATCTGGCCTTCCCCGCCAAATTACGAATGATGGTCAGACCTCCGCACCCCGTTGGACAAACTAAATGATGAACTCACCTTTCCTGCGCCGCTGGATTATTTTCCTAACCTCCTGCTTAGTCCTGCTGGGTAGCATTGGCGCGATTTTGGATCGCCGTTCCGCTCAGGCCGAAGCGACACGCGGTTGGGAACTTGCTACCGAAGTTCAAGCGATGCCCTATCACCAATCCACTGGTGGGGTGAATGTCGAATTGACGCAGTATGCCCCTGATGAGTTAGACGCCCAATTGCAGGCGATTGACGGATTTGGATTTACATGGCTGCGCCAGACTGTCTATTGGGAACGGGTCGAACCGGAACAAAGCACATTCGATTGGTTGGCCTATGACGCAATAGTGAATGCTGTCACTCAATACCCCGACCTAAAATTAGTGTTGGTGCTGGATGGCACACCGCGTTGGGCACGACACCGCGAAGCCCCCGACCATGCGTTTGCCCCACCCGCCAGTGTAGACACCTATGCCGATTTTGCACGGGTCGCCGCTGAACGGTATGGCGATAAGGTGGATTACTATCAAATCTGGGATGAGCCAAATATCCGTGACCATTGGGGTAGCCTCGATCCCCGACCCGCGCTCTATGTGGCGATGTTAAAAGCCGCCTATCTTGCCATCCATGAGGCGGATGGTCAGGCGACGGTTATCGCCGCTGCCCTCGCGCCCAATGTTGAAGATGGCCCGGAAAATTTGAGTGATGTGTTATATCTACGGGCGATGTATGACCTCGGTGGCAAAGATTTTTTTGATGCAGCCGCGGGCAAACCCTATGGCTACAATGCCTCCCCGGATGACCGCACCACCGATGAGGCCACGCTGAATTTTTCGCGGTTGATTTTGCTACGTGAAGAAATGGTTGCTCACAATGACGGCGCAAAACCACTCTGGGGCAGTAATTTTGGTTGGAATTCGCTGCCCGCCGATTGGAGCGGCCCACCTTCGATTTGGGGGCAGGTGTCGGCAGCAGACCAAATGGCCTATACCCAAGCCGCTTTTCGTCGGGCCGAACGCGAATGGGCA
>JAIOHL010000287.1 GCA_019913005.1 Anaerolineae bacterium
CTTGGGCATGTTAAATCCGTTTATTGGGTGGTGTGGCGGTCGTGGAACCAGCAAACTCCAAGAATGGGCTTGGCTTCTCACGGCGCATAATCAAGTGTTCGATTTCATTGTTGGAGCTACTGTACAAGGGGCTGTCTATGGAGCAATTGGCGGTGTTATTGCTGCCATTGATCCCTACATTGGGTTGCTGATGTTGACAATGGGGGTTGCCGAAGCCATCCATTGGCTCTTTAGCACCTACACTGAACCAGGCGATCAAATTTGTGCTACTGTGGCTGGTGCTGGGGGTGCTATCGTAGGGATAGCCACCTCATGGACATTTACTACAGGTTGGGATAATTGGAGTAACGGCAGGGGCAGACCCGGACTCGGTAGTGAAGGGCCAGATGGTCGGCCTAACAATACTGGCGGTGGGCCTGAACTTGGTGGTGGGCCTAATGATGGGTCGGGCGGGCCATATGATCCACCCAGCGGCGGAACACCCGGCGATGAAGGAAATCCAGAATGGCCTACAGGCGGTGGCCTTGATGATAGTGACCAACACCCGACGAACGGCGGTCTTGATGATACTGACCAACAACCAACGGGCGGTGGAGATGGAATCCCGCCAATAGGTGGTAGTGTAATTGAACGTCCGGGATATTCAGGGCCGTCAGAAGGTTGGACAAACCAAAAACCTAGTGATCTATCAGGTGGTAAGCAAGGGGTGTCACTTTCTGAAATGTTCGCCTCAAAGGATTATGAAGCAGTAAGGCCCGTATTTGGCGACCCAAATATGAAGGAAGCAAGCAAGTATAACTTTGCCATAGATTCTGATGGTACTATTAGAGTGGGACGATCTCCTGAGTTCAATCATCATCCCGATTTGGTGAATGGCAGAAATGTATTTGGTGCAGGAGAGATGTATTTGGATAAGGATGGCAATTTCTTGATCATAAACAATCGGTCAGGTCACTATCGTCCTACCGCATCGGAGTTTTTCCCATACCTTAAACATTTGATGCAATCACAAATTGGAGGAAGAAGTATACCAAATGATAACGTTTTCGACGGTTCCTATTGAGAAATCACCTTAGATGACCGATCTAATATTTGTTGTCCCTAGTCTTTTGGAATTAGACCTAATACTTTCGGAGCTAAAGGCTATTGGCTATTCAGTTGAGACAATTGAATACTCATTTGGCTTAATTGATGAATTGTCTGGTAGCAAAAGCTCTGTCATCATATTGGCTGAAGAGGCGTTAACAGATAAAGCTGCATGGAAATTGGCTCGCAAGTTAATTCTTTCTGAGTACAAAAGCGATATAGGCCTGATTATCCTTGTAAAATCACTCAACGGATTAAATGAGAATAGCGACCTGTATAGTTCTAAATTTCTAGATGTAATTACTTGCCCATTTAGTCTGGAGGAACTTGTGGCTCATATTGTGGCGATGGAGGAGTATATCTCGAAAAATAGATATTAGTGTAATATTTGTTTTTGAATGGTCGCCTTGCGCTCCGTCCCGCCCGCCCCAGTTGGCAGTTTCAGAATCGGCAACTTTCGATTAGGCCAAGGGCAGGGCGGTACGTTTGCGGCGGTGGCGTGGATTTGCGATGCAATTTATGTTAAACTAGTCTATGATAATGTGAATTATATAAGACTAGTTCGGAGTCGCCGCATGTCCAACCTGCCCGTCCCTACCCAGCCTACCCACCTGATGACAGTGGATAACCTGCCGCTCGACCAAAACCCCGCTGCGGTGTTTATCGCGGGTAAGGCCTCCGACCACAGCCGTCGCACCCTGCGTAAGGCACTGGACAGCATCGCCGCGCTGGTCGCCCCCGGTTCGGATGCTTTCACCTTCTACTGGGCCGGTCTGCGTTACCAGCACACCGCCGCGATTCGAGCCAAGTTGATGGACATGGACTACAAGCCGTCGAGCGTCAATGTCATGCTGTCGGCGCTGCGGGGTGTCCTCAAAGAGGCTTGGAAATTGGGCCTGATGAGTGCTGAGGATTATCACCGGGCGGTGGATATTGAGAACGTCAAAGATACCACCTTACCAGCGGGGCGGGAATTGACTTCAGGCGAAATACTGGCCTTGTTTCAGGTATGTAATGAGGATATAGACGAAAACGGTCAGCTAACCCCACTAGGCGCACGGGACGCGGCCCTAATTGCCATCCTGCGAACCACCGCCCTACGCCGGGCCGAGGTGGTCAAACTCCAATTGTCCGATTACGACTCATCCACTGGACGGCTATTCATTACAGGCAAGGGCCGCAAAGAACGCACGGCCTACCTGCCTGAATCGGCACGCTTTTATCTTGACCGCTGGTTGGCGGTTCGTGGGGCTGAAGCGGGGCCGTTGCTGACGGCCATCCGCCGGGGTGGGCATGTCAAAGCCAATGGCCTGACCACCCAAAGCATTTATGACATCCTCGCAGCGCGGGCCATACAAGCCGGGGTGAAGGAATTTAGCCCGCATGATTTCCGCCGCACCTTTGCCGGGGATATGTTGGATCGGGGGGCGGATATAGTGACCGTCGCCAACATCATGGGTCATGCCGATGTGAACACCACCCGCCGTTATGACCGCCGTCCTGAAGATGCCAAGCGCAAAGCTGCGGACTTGATTACTGTTCCCATGCCGGGGAAAATGGCTTAGTGGGTAGCAGGCCTTTTGGTGTCAAGAGGCCTTATTGTCGGCGTAATCCATTTCCGGAAGGCCCACACCGAGTACAAATCACCCCGATCAATGAAATGGCCGGGATTGACGCTTTCGTTGTGTCAACATCTCAGTAGGGCCAAAAAGCCAAGTAATTTTCGTCTGCAACATAAGAAGAAAAGAGGCCATGAACCATTACCTATGACCTCATGTATCTCAATATTTATTCTCCGTAAGTAAAGCCTGTCTCAACTTTGCCTGTACGGAGGTCGTTCGCTAGTTGTTCCAATTCGAGTTTGACTTCAACCGGAATCACGCTGTCAAAATCATGGAATGGCGCAAGGCCGACCTGACCAAAATAGTTGCCATCCTTGATCGTGTTGTCCATCGTCTGCAAAATCAGAGTGGCGACCCCGGCATCCAATAATTTCATCGAACTGGATACTAAGCAGGGGTGGGCTTCTGGTAGCGTTAGCCATTGGTCAACATCCACACCGATGCAATACGGTGGATTGCCGTCCGTCACCGAACTTGCAACTTCGAGTAGCGCCCCATTGCCCGTTACCCCGGCGGCGGCAAACAGGACATCCGCGCCGTTGTTCAAGGCTTGTTCGGCGGTAGTCGCGCCCCACTGCGGATCGAGGAACGAGGCATCAAACTCACCGGGGTGATAGGTCGAAATCACATCAATATCTTCGCTTACGGACTGCGCCCCAAACTCAAAGCCCGCCGCGAACGCCCGGATTTGGGGAGATTGGTCTGTCCCCAAGACCGACGCGACTGTACCCGATTCGGTCAGATTACCCGCCAAGACGCCTGCCAGATAACCCGCCTGATCTTCGCGGAAGACCAAGCCTGTCACGCCCGGTACGGGTTCATCATAAATCTGATCCACGCCGATAAAACGAATATCGGGATAGGCGGCAGCGGCGGCAGTAGTAGCTTCAGCCAGCGCCCACCCGACGGTGATGATAATGTTGTAGCCTTGGTCGGCAAATTCGGCGATGTTGTTGGCGTAGTCAGTGGTGTCTTGGGTTTCGACATAATCTACCGTCGCCCCACAGTGCCCCGCCGCCAATGCCCCGCGATACGTGCCCTCATTAAAGCTGTTGTCATCAATCGGCCCAACGTCGGGCACGACACCAATTTTCATGCCAGTTAAATCAAGGCCATAACAAGTCAAAATCGCACCGTTGCGGAGGCTACGTTCTACCTCGACCAAAAGGGCCTTGAGGTCAGCCGGGATTTGCTCTTCAAAATCATGGAATGGCGCAAGACCGACTTCGCCAACAAAATTACCGGCTGGAATCGTGCCCGCCACATAGCCCAGAATGAGATCAAACACACCCTGCGTAATCAGTTTTTGGGCGCTGGAAATGAGGCAGGGGTGTGCATCTGCGACAGTATTCCATTGGTCGGTGTCCACGCCGATACAATAGAGCGGTGAATCGCCCATATTGGCGGCGGTCTCGATCAAGGCGGCGTTTCCGGTCTCACCCGCTGCCGCAAAGACCACGTCCGCGCCCTCATCAATAGCCAAGAACGCGGTGGTCGCACCCCATGTTGGGTCTACAAACGCGACCTCTGGCCCTTCGGGGTGGTAGGTGCTGATAAAGGTGATGTCCTTGTCAAATTGACCCTCGGCCCAACGCAAACCGGATTCAAAACCTTCCTTAAATTTGACGACGGCGGGTACAATATCGGTGCCAAACACGCCACCCACAATATTACTTTGGGTCAGGCCTGCCGCCAGTACCCCCGCTAAAAATCCGGCACGGTCTTCGGGAAAGATCAACCCGGTCAGATTGGTCAGATCAGTGTCAAAGGCCATATCCACCCCGATAAACTGCACATCGGGATATTTCTCCGCAGCGAGTAACGTCTGCTCTTGAAGGGCAAAGCCGACGGTGACGATAATGTCATAAGCATCTTCGGCAAAAGCAGCAATATTGGCTTCACGGTCAGAAGGATCAATGGTGCGTCTGTAGTCTACCGTCGCGCCGAGTTCCTCTTGGGCCATCAGCACGGCTTCCCATGCACTCTGATTAAAACCACCGTCATCCACATCCCCCACGTCCGTAACCAACCCGATTTTTAGTTCGTCTTGGCGAGTGGGCTGCCCCTGCTCACCGCCCCCCGCAGCGGCAAAAACAGGCATTACCCCAGCCGCCACTACGCACAACAAACACATTAAGCGAAATATGGTTCTGATCATGCGTATCTCCCAAATATTTGTTTAAAAAGGAAAAGCGGATTATAGCGCACTTCCTTTGTTATAATTACCTTTTTTAAGAGATTTTATGGCAAAGGTACCCGACGCATGACCCCAGAAATATTAGTGATCGGTGGTGGTATTTTTGGACTCACCGCTGCCTTAGAACTGAGTGCCCGTCAATATCGTGTGATGTTAATAGACAGCGGCCCACTACCATATCCATTAGCCGCCTCCACCGACATCAGCAAGGTGGTACGCATGGAATATGGCGCGGATGCCCTGTATATGGAATTGGTGGAAGAATCTATCGCCGGATGGAAGACATGGAACGCCGAATTTGGTGAAGACCTGTATCACCAAGTTGGGGTGATGATGCTGACCCACGCACCACTGATGGCAGGCGATTTTGAATACGAAAGTTATCATCTGGCCCGGAAACGCGGACACGATTCGCAGCGCATGGATTCCGCGACGATTGCCCGACGCTATCCGGCATGGAACGCCCCGCTGTATGTGGATGGCTTTTTAAATCCAACGGGTGGCTATGTTGAAAGTGGTCGCATTATTGAGGAGTTGGTCAAGAAAACCAAGCGGGTCGGGGTGGAAATTATAGAGCATGAGACGGCGGCACAACTGATTGAGCGTGAAGGCCGGATAGTCGGGGTACAAACCGAAGCGGGTCATGAATTTTTGGCGACGGAACAGGTCGTGGTGACAGGCGGCGCATGGACGATGCTGCTTGTGCCCGAATTGGCGAATTTTCTAAGCGCGACGGGCCATCCTGTATTCCATGTCAAACCCAGTGACCCCGATCTTTTTGAAGCACGGCATTTTCCGGTGTTCTGCGCGGATATTTCAAATACGGGCTGGTATGGATTTCCACGGCACCCACATCAAAAAGTGGTCAAGATTGGCAATCATGGCATCGGGCAAAAGCTCAACGCTGCCCGTGACCCGCGTGTGGTGACGCCAGACGATGAACGCCGCCTCCGCGAGTTTCTGCGCGGCACCTTTCCGGCGCTGGCCGATTGTGAAATTGTCTATACGCGACGCTGCCTGTATTGCGACACCCCCGACGGTGATTTTTTGATTAGCCGTCACCCCAATCGCCCCGGTCTGAGTGTTGCGACGGGTGACAGTGGGCATGGGTTTAAATTCGGGCCAGTGTTGGGGCGTATCGTAGCGGACGCGGTAGAAGGATTGGCAAACGACACCACCTCCCGCTTCTATTGGCGTGATTTATCGGCGGAGACCTATGCGGATGCGTCCCGCTGGCTCGACGACACACGACGACACTCATAACGTAACATAAGTAAGCAGGGCTTGAACGGCTGGGCAAAATGGCAACACCGACAACATGGCTATTTGCCAAACGCTATGTACTTCAAGAAGAACTCGGCACAGGCGGCATGGGCGCGGTCTTTCGAGCTATTGACCGCTTAACAGGCCAGACTGTCGCCCTCAAACGTGTGCAGACCCCCGCCGACGCCCTCCTGTTTAATTCGATTAGCGATTATCATGACCATCGCATCGCGCTGGCGAATGAATTCAAGATTCTGGCTTCGTTACGCCATCCCCACATTATCTCTGTCCTTGATTATGGCTTTGATGAGCGCTCCCTGCCCTATTTCACAATGGCCCTGCTGGAAAACCCAGTAGATGTCCTGAAAGCGGCCTCAGATCAGCCCCTTCCCCAAAAAATGGCGCTGGCAGTGCAAATGCTGCAAGCATTAACCTATTTGCATCGGCGGGGCATCGTGCATCGTGATCTAAAACCGGGCAACATTTTGGTGGTGAATCAGGAAGTGCAAGTATTAGATTTTGGCTTATCCATCGCATTTAACCAAAAAACGGCAGTCGCGGGAACGCTGGCCTATATGGCCCCCGAAGTCTTGGAAGGCAAACCCGCCACCCCTGCCAGTGACCTCTATGCAGTGGGGTTATTGCTGTATGAGATGCTGGTGGGTCGTCACCCCTACGACACCAGCAATGCTGCGACGCTTATTCAAGACCTGCTGTCCACCGCTCCCAATCTGATACCGCTGTTGCAGACGGAATCGAGCTTGAGGCCGGACTTAAGGTCGGACGCGCCAACCGTGATATTTGATGCGCCGCCGATCAAACCCGGCTCGAACCAGCCCTCACCTGCCCCCACAGATAGTAATGTCCCGACATTGGCAGCAATCGTGGGTAAGCTGCTGGCAAAGCACCCTAATGATCGTTATCAAGATGCCCAAGCGGTGATTTATGACCTTACCCGTGTCTTGCATCTGCCGATAGCCCCTGAGACAGCCGCCATCCGCGAGAGTTTTTTGCAGGCCGCCGCATTCGTGGGGCGAGAAGCGGAACTCACGACACTGACGGAGGCCCTTACACAAGCCAGCAAGGGCAGCGGCAGCGGATGGCTGGTCGGTGGAGAAAGTGGCGTCGGCAAATCGCGCCTGTTGACTGAGCTTCAGACTCACGCGATGGTCGAAGGTGTATTGGTATTAAATGGGCAGGCCGCCAGTGAAGGCACCGCCCCCTATAGCATTTGGCTGGATGCCCTGCGTCGTCTCATTTTGGTCAGTGAGCTTGATCCGGTGGATGCTGCCATTTTTAAGCCCTTGCTGCCGGATATTGAACAATTGCTGCAAATGACAGTGCCCGACCTGCCCCCCATTGAGCCGCAGGTCGCCCAAGAACGATTGTTGGATGCAATCGTCAGTTTATTGACACGCCAGATGCAGCCAATGTTGGTGGTCTTGGAAGATTTGCATTGGGCGAATGAAAGTCTAGAAATTGTCCGCCGCCTGCTGCCGACACTGCCGACGCTGCCTGTGCTGCTGATTGGCACATATCGCAACGAGGAGCGTCCCACCCTACCAGATATGCTGCCGGGAATCCGCACGATGACCATTCCTCGACTAAATGAGGCTGAAATCCGTGAACTGAGTCAGGCCATGTTGGGGAAACGTGGGCAGGAGCCGGAAGTGGTCAATCTGCTACAACGCGAAACCGAGGGCAACGCCTTTTTTGTGGTCGAGGTCGTGCGTGCCCTTGCCGAAGAAGCAGGCCGCTTGGATGAAATTGGGAGGCGTACTCTGCCCAATACGGTTTTTAGCGGTGGCGTACAAACGGTCATTAGCCGCCGTCTGGATCGCATCACACCCAGTGCCAAACCGCTGTTAGAACTGGCGGCGGTCTTGGGGCGAATGCTCGATGTGCGGGTGCTGGGTCAGCAGGGGCCATTGGAAGGCTGGTTAATGGAGTGTGCCAATGCCCAGATTTTAGAAGTGTGGGAAAACCAGTGGCGTTTTGCCCATGATAAGCTACGTGAAGGGCTATTAGATCGCTTGCTGCCCGATCAACGCCGCCAATTGCATCAGCAAGCCGCCGAAGCGATTGAAACTGCCTATCCCGATGACCCAATTTATGCCGCCGCCTTGACCGTCCATTGGGGCGCGGCAGATATTCCCGATAAAGAACAGGTCTATGCCAAAATCGCGGGAGAACAGGCCTTGCGCAACAGCGCCTATATGGATGCCCGAAAATATCTGGAACGTGCGCTCGTATTGAGTAAAAACCTGTCCGTTGGTGAGGTGTTAGCGCTGCATATGCAGTTAGGCGAGGTCTTGTTAGGATTAGCGGATTACGCCACCGCCAAGATTCACTATCAGACGGCGCAAAATCTCGCTGAATCCATCAACGATGAGGCGAGTCTGGTCAAGGCGCTGATCGGCACTGGGCGGGCAGCGGATATGCAAGGCCAACGTGATGAGTCCGACACATCGTACCAGCAAGCCGTACTTTTGGCACGGGTGCTCAATAACCCAGCCCTGACCGCCGAGGCACTGGTTTATAGCAGCGCGGTAGATTCTCTGCATGAAACCTATGATGTGGCCTATACGCGCCTGAAAGAAGCGATCGGTATTTTTGAGGAACTCAATAATCTGTCCGATTTGGCGACGGCTTGCAGCGCGATGGGGTCACTGGTGCGGCACATGGGCGACAAGGCCGAGGCGCGTTATTATACTGAACGCAGTTTACAATTGGCTCGTGAATTAGGCCTGCGTGCCCGAACCGCCGAAGTCTTGGGGTCGCTGGGGGTGATCGAGTGTGATGACCAGCATTTGGAACTCGGCCTACGTTATTTTTTTGAGAGTTTGGAAATCCTCCGAAATATTGGGAGTCGTGATGGCGTTGCCGCCACTTTGCAGTACATCGCAGCGACAGAAGTATTGTTAAATCGCCCAGACGACGCGACGGCCCACTCGCTGGAAGCCCTGCAAATCTTCCGCGAAGTTGGGCATCAATGGGGCATTGCCTATGTGCTGAATGGCTTGGGAGATTCGGCACGGGCGGCAGGTCGCCATGAGGACGCCAAAGCCCACTATGCCGAGGCATTGACCCTGCGTCGTCAATTGGGTGATCCCATGTCTATCGGGGTAGTCTTAACCGATAGTGGATTGCTGCGCTGCGACATGGGGCTATTTGACGAGGCGATGACCCATTTTGTGGAAGCTGCCCCCTTGTTATTAAGTGTTGGGGCCATACCCTTTACGCTCTATTGTTTGTCCGGGGTGGCACGAGTGTGGGCCAGTCGGGGTAGGCGCATTGAGGCGATAGAATTATTGGGGCTGTGTTTGCGTCACCCTGCCAGCGACAGTTATGTGCGCTTCAGTGCCGAGCCTGCGCTTGAACACCTGCGGCAAGGTTTAGGCGATGATGAGATTGAGGCTGCATTGGCACGTGGGGCGGGTTTTGCAGTAGAAAAGATTGTAGCAGAGGTCGTTCGGGAGGGTACAGGGGATGACGACATTCATCGGCAGTCGGTACAGACTTCATGAGCAGTTAGGTACGGGGGGGATGGGGGCGGTCTATCGGGCGACTGATCGCCTGACTGGTACAACCGTCGCCCTAAAACGGGTATTGACCCCCGCTGGCGATTTGACGTTTAATTCGGCCAGTGACTTTGATGACCATCGGGTCGCGCTGGCTGCCGAATTTCAAACCCTAGCCTCTCTGCGCCATCCCCATATTATCTCTGTGCTGGATTACGGGTTCGATGCAGCAGCCCAACCTTTTTTTACGATGACGCTGTTGGAATCGCCCCAGGCCTTGATTCATGCCGCCCATGAGCTATCCATTCAACACAAAATCACCCTGCTGATTCAAACTTTGCAAGCACTGGCCTATCTACATCGGCGCGGCATCATTCATCGTGATCTGAAACCCGCCAATGTGCTGGTCACGGAGGGGCATGTACGTGTGGTAGATTTTGGGCTTTCGATTGGGCGAAATGAGGCTCGCGGCATAGCAGGCACGTTGGCGTATATGGCACCCGAAATCTTGGAAGGTGATCCGGCCAGCGAATCCTCCGATTTGTATGCAGTGGGTGTGATGGCCTATGAAATGCTGGTTGGACGCCATCCTTATGACATTAGCAGCGCGGGGAACTTGTTGCAGGATTTGTTGAGCACCGAGCCAGATTTATCGGCGATTCCTGACCCCTCCGACCCCAATATCACTCAGCGCTTTCATTCGGATGATCCAGCCGCTATTGAACTCGCCACCGTCGTGTTGACCCATTCTCCGTTGTTGGTCGAAATTTCCGAAATTGAGGATAGACTCTCCTCCACTGCCGTTGTATCCGGGCCGAAAATCACACTGGCCGGGATTGTGGGCAAGCTGTTAGCCAAACGCCCGGCTGATCGCTATACAACCGCGCATGAGGTGATTGAAGCGCTGTGTGCCGCCAGTGGTCAGGCTGTGCCACCCGAAAGTGCCGCCACCCGCGAAAGTTTTCTACAGGCCGCCACGTTTGTGGGGCGTGAGGCCGAACTGAATACCCTACTGCACGCGCTTGACGAATCGTTAGACGGCCAAGCGGGATTCTGGCTGATCGGCGGTGAAAGCGGTGTGGGCAAATCGCGGTTGCTGGCCGAATTACGCACACGGGCCTTAGTACGCGGGGCGCTAGTGCTGCATGGCAAAATGACCGATAAAAGCCTGCCCTATGCGGCGTGGCGTGAACCGATGCGCCATCTGCTGCTGACGATGCCCATCCATGATACTGACGCGGCGGTATTAAAAGCGATTGTGCCCGATATTGCCACCTTGTTGGAAAGACCTGTGCCGGACGCCCCCACCCTACCTGCGCGTGAAGCCCAAAGGCGTCTGCTGAGTACCATTTGTGGTCTATTCTCGGTACAGCCCCAGCCTGTTTTGCTTGTGATTGAAGATTTGCAGTGGGCCATCGAAAGCCTTGATGTTTTCCCCATGTTGATGGTAGCTGCCCGCCAAGTGCCACTGTTGGTGGTGGCCTCGTATCGGGATGATGAGAAGCCCGATTTGCCCGAAAAACTGCCGGGCATGAAGGTCATGCGGCTCAATCGGCTGGATGCTGACCAGATTGCCGAATTGAGCTATTCGATGTTGGGGGAAGCAGGTCGGCGTAGCAGTATCCTGAATCTATTGCAACGCGAAACCGAGGGCAATGTCTTTTTCTTGGTGGAAGTGGTACGGGCATTGGCGGAAGAAGCGGGGCGACTCAGCGATGTTGGCCTCATGACCCTGCCAGAAACGGTTTTTGCCGGAGGGGTACAGGCAGCCGTTGAGCGGCGCTTGAGCAAAATCCGTCCCCACTATCTGCCCCTGTTGCGTTTGGGGGCATTGGCAGGTCGTTATCTGGATTTAGAGTTGATCGAGGCCTGTGCCCCTCAGTTGTATCCCACCACCCCGCTCAACCTTGATGACTGGCTCGTTGAATGTGCCAGCGCCGCTGTTTTGGATGTGCGCGAAAATCAGTGGGAGTTTAGCCACGATAAATTACGCGAAGGGGTTTTGCTGGGCATCCCCGAACCCGACCAAGCCTCCCTCCATCGGATTATTGCCGCAACAATGGAACGGCTGAATCCCGACACACTGCCACAACTCGCGGCGGTGCTGGCCTATCATTGGCGCAATGCCGAGGATACCCAAAAAGAAGTGATCTATTCGGCAATGGCGGGCCGTCATGCCCGTGACACCGGATCAATGCGTGAATCGGTTGCCCATTATGAACGGGCGCTTGAACTAGCGGAGACAAATCCGGGCTTGGGTTTGGAAGAGCCGCCAGCCCGGATACGTATCCGCATGGCAACCAGCTATCGCTATTTGGGTGAGTATGAACAAGCCAACGAGCAAATTGAAATTGCGCTAAAGGAAGCTGAGGCGACGGATGACCGGAATTTGGAAGGGTATGCTCGCCGCGAATGGTCATATGTGCTGCAAAAACTGGGACGGCTTGAGGAAAGTTCAGCACAGGCCACCGCAAGTCTCGAGTTGTTTCAAAACACGGACGACACGGTAGGCTTGGCATTGGCTCACAGCGCGATGGGGTCAGCGGCATTCCAGCGTGGGCTATTTGATGAGGCCCGTCCGCATATTGTTGAGGCGCTGCGTATACAAGTTGAGGCAGGCAACCCACTAGAAGCGGCGGCCTCACGGCTTGAATTGGCAATGGTGATCGGTTCGCAGGGCGAATTTGATGAAGCCCGCCAGCTAATATTGCCTGCACTGGAAATTTTTGAGGCGGCTGGCAATCGGTCGCGGGTATTTGATTGCTACAATGAATTGGGCGTGGTGTCCGGCATGAGCAAAAATCATGCTAGGGCTAAAGAGTATTATTTGAAAGCCTATCAGACCGCCCAATCGCTGGGAATGCGCGTGGATATGGGCATTGCCTGTGTGAATCTGGGGATCAGTTATAAAAATCTGGGAGAATATCCCGCCGCTATCGCCTCGTATGATGAAGCTGCCGAGTTGTTCAACGCGGTGGGGATGAAATTTGGGATTTTGGTGGCCTCATGCAATCGAGTAGGGTTGTTGGAGCGGCAAAACCAAAACCGTGAAGCCTATCAGATGGGGCTAGAGACGCTGCAAATGGGATTGGAAATGGATGCCAAGCCGATTGTGGCAGACACGTTGGTGAATCTGGCGAAATTGGCATGGAAAGCAGGCCTGACCCAACCTGCCATTGAACAAGCGGCTTTTGTTGCCCTCTGGTCGAGTGCCCAAGTCAATCAGCGGCAGGAAGCGTCCGAAACCCTTGCGCTGATTGAGTCAGAAGTTGCAACCGAGATGTTTGCTCGATTTAAGGAGCAGGGTGAACAGCAGACCGCCGAAGCATTGGTTCAGCGGGCAATTGAAACCGGAAACCCGTTTGAGTCGGAGGCCAAAACCAGCTAGACCCCCTACCCCAATGGCGATGGATAGAGGGTCGGTATACTTTACGGCAATTGCCAAATCGTCACTACGTAGGATTCGGTGACCATGATTTGCGACATGGCTGGGTCGAAGTCTAGCCACCAGCCAGACAGATAGAGGCGTAACGCCGTTTGGCGATCATCCGCACCAATGATTTGCAGGAAACCGTTATAGTCATCAATTTGGGCGGTGTACTGCCCATCCGAGGTGAACGTGGCAAAAGCGCCATCTATGAGAAATCGTGTTTCTCCGCTGGCAAGGTCAAACACAACGCTGTTGTTGCCAAAGAAGAACATCCCCGGCCCGCCACTGCCGATTAACTGAGTGCCGTCCGGTTTCCAATCAAAGGCGAAAATACCATAGAGATAGATGGTCGTGTTTTCAAAGGTATAGACCTGAGGTGCTCCATCACTGGCGTAATCCCACACCCAGACCTCATTCCCCAAGCCGCCAATCGCAAGGCGCTGACCGTCCGGGCTAAACGCGAGCGCAACAGCCCCAGCGGGAAACTCAGTATTGTAGGCCAGTGCCCCGGTTGCGACTTCATAGATCGAGACTTCGCCGGATTGACTGCTCACGGCCAGATATTCACCATAGGGGTCGAAATCCAGTGTATAGTAGCTGCCCTCAATCACGGAGATGACCTCGCCTGTGACGGCATCGTAAAAGGTGATTGCCCCTTCCTCGGCGAGTGTCATAAACGCATCGTTACTCGCCACCTGACGATCAATTGTGGCTATCGTTGTGCCATCGGGACTCCAATCAAAAATCTGCCCCATCACAGTACGCAGCAGTTGACCAGATGCCGCGTCAAAGAGATAGGTTGAGCCATCCAACGAACTGACGGCAATCAGCGTACCGGGTGAATTCCATTCGGCTTTCATGACGTAATCCTTCATGCCGGTAAGCGTCATGGTTGGGATGGAAAGGGCGGTCTCAAACGGGGGGATGGTATCTACTGAAATATTGTCCGACACCCATCCATAACATTGTGTGTAAACGCAACTCGTTAGTTCGCGTCGCACCGTGCCCTGAGCGTTGGCAACTTGGATAAACTGCTCGCCGCCGCCTGCCCCACCGCCATTCACGATCAGCATCCAATCCGGCACAGCAGGATGCCAATAGATTTCCTTAGATTGATAACCTAATGTGCCGCTGCCGCCATGCGGATAAATGATTACTGTCGTGTTGGTTTGGCGATCTACCACACAGGCTGCCCCGTAAACCAATTCACCTGCATCTGAGCAAGTGCCAGCAAAGGTCACATAACGCGCATCGGTTGAGAAATAGACTCTATCAGGGTACTCCGACAAATCGGGCACTTCGGCAAACTCAGTCGCCCCAACGGGTAGGGCGTATAAACTGTCCGCCCCATAACTGGGTTGCAGATAGAGGGTTTGGTCGGGTGTCCATTGAAACGCAGCATAACTAGCGCCAAAATCGAGGGGCATGTGGATCAATGTGATATTTAACGGCGAAGAGGCCGTCCCCACCACATAAGCATTCCCATCCCACCCTGCGAGGGCCGCCCATTGACTATCCAATGACCATAGGGCTTGACCCGAATAATCATCCCGCGCCACATTCGAGGCGATTTCTTGGAAAGCAGCTTCCCCAATGCGATAGTACCACGCATGATAACTAGCGTCGGAGGCCATCGCCTCGCATTCATCGCGCATCCAGACCACCATCTGTTCGCCATCGGGACTCCATTGCAGCGATTGGAAAAAACCGGGTGGCAGGTCAATCAGGGAGGCGTCATCATCAAAATGTAGTTGGTGATTTTGCATATCCACCGTCGCATCATGGAGCGTACCGGGGAAGTCGAAAACCGGCTGTTCACAGGCCGTTGGGCTAACATCAGTGCGACTGAAATCATCATCGAGTTCCACATCCAGCCGCTTGTATTTCAGGGGTACGGCGTAATCTTGGCTCACGCGCACCGAATAATAGACCGAAAAGGTTTCCCCATCATGCGACCATGCGATTTCTTCAATGGCATAGGCAGTCTGGATTTGGCGTGTGATGATGTCGCCAAATTGGGTATCCAGCAGCAAAATCTCATATTCTTCTTCTGCACCGCCACTGTTGCCTGCCCGTGTCCGGCGGATAATCGCCAGATAGTCATATACAGGCGACCACATCAGGTGCGTGACGCGATTGAGATTTTCGACGGTCTGAACTTGGGTCGTGCCATCCACCGTGACCACATAGAGCTTGGTAT
>JAIOHL010000288.1 GCA_019913005.1 Anaerolineae bacterium
GGGTGGGGACTGGTCTTCTCCCCCTCGCTGCGTGCGGAGAGGGGATCGAGGGGTGAGGTTCTTCAATATCAGAAACGCCGCCAACAGCGCAATCCCCGGCAGCACTGAATTTTTGGTGAGATGACACACCCCCAACCACACCCCCGTCAGAATTGCCAGTTTCCACGACGGCCTGACCAATAACTTCAGCATCAAAATGAAGGCGAAAAAAAAGAAGGTATAAAATGTCAATTCGACTTGGATATAAGCTGATTTAAAAATATAGACCATAAACGCCGCCAGCAACCACAAATTTAAGGCGGGCAGGGTATCAAAACTCGCCGCCAACACTCCCATGAGCAGGATCAGCAGCACCACTGACAAGCCAATATTAAAGACCTTCGCCCGTGCAAAATAGTCTTCTTCGGATAGGCCATCCTCGTATAAGAACGAGACCAGATAAGGATAGAGCGGCATCCGGTTAAAATCGCCGATGTAGGTGTAATTCGATTCGGCCAAGCGGCGGGCATAATTGATATAGGCGTCCTGATCCACCCAATAGTCACGATTATTGATGTTCGCCAACTGCTGCGATGAGCCGTACAGATACAGCGGAACACAAATCGCCAAGACCGTAACAAAAAAGTAGAATTTCTGCCGACTCGTTAACCCATTGACCCACGCCTCAAAATCTAGCGCCCTACTCCAAATTCGCTGCCAAACCTGCATTTTGCCCATCCCTACCTGTTACCAAATCGCGCGACATTATAGCAGGCCCAAACCAAAAACGAGTAAAAGGAATTTTGCAGAGCGCATCCCAAGATTTTACCTTTCCTTACTTGGAGTTTTATCTCGTCTGACTATAGTCCCAACGTTTCGTACCCGTTTTACAAAATTCTTCTCGTAAAATTCTCAAAAGGAGAATCGCAGTGAAAAAGATCGTTCTTTTTGCTGTCGTGGCACTCATGGTTGCGGGGGTCGCAACAATGGGCCGCGAAGCCAAACCTACCCAAGCACAAGATCAAGTTGAAATCACCTTTTCGCACATCTTTGGGGATGAAAACCGTTCTGGCCTGATCCAGAAATATGCCGATGCGTATATGGCAGAACACCCCAATGTGAAAATCAACTTGCAGATTGCGACCAGCTATCCCGAAAATATCAACGGTGCGCTGTTGGCCTCGGAACAAGGCAATGCCCCTCATATCGTGCAAATCTATGAAATCGGCAGCCGCTTGGCGCTCGACTCTGGCATCTTCATCCCTGTGGGCAGTGTGGCTACCGAAGATCAACTAGCGACACTGGATGACATCATCCAACCTGTGTTGAACTACTACACCTTCGACGATCAGGTGTGGAGTGTACCCTTCAATTCCTCCAACCCCATTCTCTATTACAACATGGAAATCCTAGAGCAGGCGGGTGTCGAAGCCGTTCCGCAGACCTACAGCGAAGTGCTGGCTGCTTGTGACAAGATTATGGCGGCGGGTATCGAGAGTCTGGAAGGCTGCATCGGGTGGAGCGTTAATGGGTGGTTTGTTGAACAATGGGTGTCTGAACAAGGCGCTCTGTTGGCGAACAATGGCAATGGTCGCGCTGACCGTGCCACCGAAGTTGAACTCGACAGCGAAGCCATGTTGAATATTTTCACATGGTGGAAAGAACTGGCCGACAAAGATTACTATGTCTACACGGGCGCTTTGGAAGACTGGGACGGATCGGACGCCTTATTCACAGGCCAACAGGTCGCCTTCCATATCACCAGCACCGCCGACCTCCGCAACATTACTGACGCTGCAACCGAAGCCGGGTTCAATGCGGGCACGGCTTACATTCCGATTCCTGACGGTGTGGAACGCAACGGCACGGTTATTGGTGGGGCAAGCCTGTGGTTGACGGGCGACCATCCCCAAGCAGAATTGGAAGCGGCTGTGGACTTTATGCTGTTCCTCGGCAAGACCGAAAACGGCGTGGATTGGCACAAAGGCACGGGTTACTTCCCCATCCGCTACAGCGCGATTGAAGCCCTTGAAGCAGAAGGCTGGTTCGACGCCAACCCCACCTTCATGACGGCCTTCGATCAACTGACCAGCACCATCCCGAACGAAGCCTCAGCGGGCGCGGTGATCGGTATCTTCCAAGAACTGCGTACCATTGTCGAACAGGCCGCCCAATCCGTGATTGACGGGGGTGCTGATCCAGCCGAAGCATTAGCCGCTGCCGATGATCGGGCGGACGAATCAATGGCCGAGTACAACAGCCTCGTATCCGAATAATTTCCGAAACAATTTTTTGGCGCACGAGATGGGATAAGTGTATGCTTATCCCGTCTTCATTTTCAGAGCAAATCCTACGTTGCAATAGGTTAGTGTTAAAATGGAACGGTTTTCGTTTGAATGGTTTGGTAATCTGCTCGCCGTCGGTTTTGGTGTCGGCGCGGTGATTTATGCAGTATGGGTCATCGTGGGACGTATTGGGTATGTGGCTTCCCAGCGCCAGTTAGTCGGCACAGAAGTCCGCCGCAATATCCACCGCCTGATTTTGGCAGGTACACTGCTGTTGGCGGCCACGTTCATCTTGAGTGAAATTCGTGGTTTGGTCGTCTTGGCCGATTTGGTTATCGGGGCGATTGGCAATATCCCTTCCTTTATCGGCGATATTATCAAGTATTTTGAGGATGTCCCCGGCGAACAATTGCAAAAATCACTCTTGGTAGGTGGGCTGTTTGGGGCCGTCACTACTGGACTTGTGGGCCTTATCGCCAAAAAACGCCTGCTATTGCCCGAATTTTCGATGCGGGCTTGGGGCTACGCCGTTGTTGGTGTCGCAGTAGGGTTTCTGTTTAGCATCGGCCTATGGTATTCGCTGCTGTTGGGGTTGGCGGTGCTGCTGGCAACCTCGCTGATTTTGGATTCCACTGTGCGTGATTATTTGACCCCCACCAACTTTAAACCCCTATTTAGCACTCCATCACTGCGAATTTTAGGCATCGGATTGCCTGTTGGGGCGATGGTCGGGGCGATTAGCTCCCAAATTTTGATGTACCCGACCCAACATTGCACCTATATTGACGGAGCGCCACGCCTTGAATATCGCTTTGGGTTATTCGTAACGGTGGGGAGTGCTCTGCTCATTCTGTTACCGGTCTGGGCATTGCTGTTTAAAGACCGCACCACCATTAAAGAAGTCTCGACCAGCGGCTATTTTCGGAATCCCGTCCTGCCTTATCTATTTTTGTCACCCACCCTGTTTATCTTGATCGTGTTCTTGTATTACCCCGGCTCACAGGTGTTGACTCTTTCGACCAAGCTCAAACGTTTCCCCCTCCCCCAAGAACGTTTTAGTTGTATGGCAAATTATGTCAAATTAACGGAAGACCCCATCTATCAAAACAGCTTCTCCACCACCATTTTTTTTACGGTGATGATCGTCATCCTCAGCATGTTCCTCGCCCTGATGATTGCGATTTTGGCGTCCCAAAAAATCAAAGGCGCGTCGGTCTATCGTTCGTTGCTCATCTGGCCCTATGCCGTTTCGCCTATTGTGACCGCCATCGTCTTTTTGACCATGTTCCGTGAAGGCGGCGCGGGCTTGATTAATTATGCACTGGACAACTTGTTTGGCCTTGAGCCGCGCTGGTTGACCGATACCGACCTCGCCCCTTGGGTGGTCATCTTGGCGGCAGTGTGGAATTCGCTCGGCTTCAATATTTTGTTTTACATTGCGGGTCTGCAAAATGTACCAGAGGATTTGCTGGAAGCGGCTGCGATTGATGGGGCGAACCGCATCCAAAAATTCATCCGCATTACCTTTCCGCTGCTGTCACCGTTTACCTTTTTCCTGCTGATTACTAACATTACCTATTCGTTTTATGGTATCTACGGGGCGGTGGAGGCCTTGACGCAGGGTGGCCCGACATTGGGTGCAGGCGGTAAAGACGGCGGGGCAACAAACGTGTTGATTTACAAACTCTATCAAGATGCTTTTGTGAATGGGCGTTCCGGCGAGGCGGCGGCCCAAGCCCTCATTCTATTCTTGATGGTGGCAGGGCTGACCGTGCTGCAATTCCGTTTTGTGGAGCGGCGTGTTACGTACAGCGGGTAGATGGCAACGAATTTCCAAAGATAGACCTGACGGGGAGTAATCGCAACTCCCCTTGTTGATGTGCTATTGGACAACCACGTGGGCCAACATCTCCTCAACCGTGTAGCGCTTCTTAAAAGAGAAGGCATATGGAGTCGGGCCATGCGCCGTCAAATACTCAAGGCGCTCTTTGGCCTCGTCCACCGTTGGGATGTGCCCCGCCGGAACCCACCACAATACAAAAGTCGGGGTGTCCATCTTCTCAAACCACTCGGCACGGCGGCGGAAAAAATCGGTGTGGTCGCTGTAATAGGCATAGTCGTGCAGCGCCTCCATCGTTTCCCACACGGTCATATTGATGATAATGCGTTCGTCTTCATAAGGCCGAATCTCTGTCGCCGAACTGCTGCCGGAGTCATCTTTGAGTAGCCACACAAACCCCGATGAATGCTCACCAAGCGCGTTTATCCGACTGAGGTTGTCCACAAAATCCGCCATCATCGGGTCATCCAGCGGCGCACGCATCCGGGCAATGTTCAATTGGGCGATATGGTAGTTCCCTGCGGTCATGATAGTGTTTCCCCCTAGTAATTTTGTGTCAGATTGAAAGGCACGTGTTGTTTTATATTACTTTCGAACCAAATCCGCAATCGTCCCCATCAATTCGGCTAATCGAAATGGCTTGGTCAAATATGCCTTTGCCCCCAACGAGAAACCCAGTTCAATATCTTGTGGATTATTTAATGCGCTCAGGAAAATGACCGGGATATGCTCGGTTTCCGGTGTGGCTTGCAACTGCTGTAAGACCTCATAGCCATTCATCCCCGGCAACAAAATGTCACAAATCACCAAATCTGGCAGGTGCTGTTGGGCCAGACCGATCCCAGCTTCACCGTCACGTGCGCCATATGCCTCATAGCCCTCAAACGTTAGGGCGTCCACCAATTCTTCTCGGATGGTGGGTTCGTCCTCAATCAATAAAATAGTTACCACAGATACTCCTCTCACTTGGACATCTGTCAATAAATATAAACCATATCCGTTCTATCTGTAATGGATGTCTGTCCTGTTTTCGACATGACGGCATTTTCTTATGGAAGACTTATCGCCTCCCGCTCTTGGTCAAAACGCTATCCCCATTCCCCCTCGTTTTTTTGTTATAATCGAAAAGTAAATTTTCCTTGAACTTGCGGACAAACTCGTGCTGACCCAAACTCAAACTCGCTTTGCCAAACTGCCTGCTCCCAAGCGGGTGGTCGCCATTGTGAACCCCGAAGCCAGCAAAGGCGTCGGCCCCAATCTGCTGCGTTTGTTGCAATCACGCCGCCGTTTCGCCGAAGTTGAGATATTTACCACCGAAGCCAACAGTCTGAACGCCCATTATGCCGCTTTCAAATTCGCACGTGAAACCGGCGCGGATCGCGTGATTGTGGCAGGCGGCGATGGCTTGATTATGCAGGCCCTCACCGCCATGCTGGATACAGGTACACCCTTGCCTATTGCGATTATCCCGATTGGCACAGGCAATATCGTCGCCGGGGATTTACGGGTCCCGCGCAATTTCCGCTGGGCGCTGCGTTTGGCATTTAATGATGCTGCGATTCACTGGTGGGATGTGGGTCAGGTCAGCGAGTCGGGCTATTTTTTCGCGTTGCGGGCCTCGGCGGGGCACGATGCCAATACGCTGACGCATGTGCGGCATCAAGCCAAAGCGCGTTGGGGCAGCATGGCCTATGCCGTCCCGGCTGTCCGCGAATTGATGCGCATGGAGCCGATTCAATTTCAATTGACGATTGATGAGATGCCACCGATTATAGTTCAGGGGATTACGGCGTTTGTGGCCGTGACAAGCCGTATGGTCGGTTCAATTCCGTTTAATCTGAGCCAGAGTATTCGTGCCGATGACGGGGTGCTGCATGGCGGGGTGATTCATCCACGCAAATTTTTTCAAGACCTACCCCGGATTATGCACCAACGCGCCCTAGAGGGTGAACATACGGTTAGCATCTATCCGGTGCATCGCCAAATCACCATCGAGAGCGACCCACCCCAACGCACCCAGATTGACGGCGACCTCTTAGGTCAGACCCCGCTTACGGTGAAGGTCATCCCACGTGGCGCACCGTTTGTCATCCCGGCCCGCCATTCTGAGGGCTGGCAACTGGATATAACACCAGAGTCGTGATTTATTCAGCAAATAGATCGGCGATGGAAATCTTAAAACCGGGGAGAAGGTCGCCGCCTGTGAGTTCGTCAGCCTCTGTCAAAATCTGCAAGTTTCCATCGGCAGTATAGACCTCAATGAGTCGTTTTTCGGGGAATACCAACCACACCATTTGTGCCCCATTTTCAAGATAATAAGCGGCTTTGCGACGTAGCTTGGTCGCCGAATCGGTTGGGGATTTGATTTCAATTGCAAGGTCGGGCATTTGCGGTACACTGCCCTTTTTTACGAGTGGCAGTTTCCGTGATTCGCTTGTAAAGGCCACATCGGGAAGATAGGAGTTTTGGTTATCATGGGGAATCTGATGGCGAGGCTCAACCGTGATTCTGCCAAGTTTATGTAGTTCCACAAAAGGGCCAAGACGAATTACGAACCGTGCTGCTAAATAGCCATGTAGCTCGGTTGGCATTTTTTCAACAATCTCCCCATCAATAAGCTCAAAACGCCGTTCGCTGTTTTCGGGCGATTCCACAAACTGCTCGAATTCGGCAATTGTGATTAGTTTCTTTGCAACGTCCATGATTGAATACCTCTACCCAATTAGCCTCTCCCAAATTTTACCAGAATTAGCCCTCGACCCCGCGCAACTTCAAATCAATTTCGAGTACACGATTGGTCTGGTTTAAGTCCTCATATAGATCGCGGGCCTGCTGATAATAATTTTGCGCGTCGGTGTTGGCCTGCATATCCACACACAGATCACCCAAACGGGTCAGCGCAATCGCCTCACCTGTTTGATCTTTCGTCTGGCGTGCCAGCATCAAGCCGCGTTCCAACATCTGTTTGGCCTTGTCAAATTTGCCTTGCAGCCGCAGCACATCGCCCATACGCCCTAGATTAATGGCCTGTCCGCGCTGATTACCCGATTCCTCCGCCAACCCCATTGCCAGTTGATAATGTTTGAAGGCGGGTCGCAGCTTGCCCTGATCTTTCAAAATATCGCCAATCCGCCCCAAGCTGATGCTCTCACCCAACCCGTCACGGGCGTCACGGGCCAGCGACAGCGCGTCCTCAGCAAATTTCAGGGATTGATCAAGCCGTCCTAAATCTCGATAGGTCGTGCTGAGATTGCCCAAACTAATGGCCTCACTGCGCCGATCCCCAATATCGCGGGCAATTGTCAGGCCGTCCTCCATAAACTTGACCGCGCCCTGCAAATCCCCCTTATCTTTGTAGGCCATGCCGAGATTACCGAGGGTAATGCCCAATTCACGCTTATCTCCGGCGTGATAGGCGATTTTCCGCGCCTGCTCCAGATAATGAATAGATTGGTCAAGTTGACCCATGTGGCGATAGACCGTGCCCAATTTGCGGAGCGCAATGCCTTCGCCACGTTTGTCGCCAATGTCGCTGGCGATGGCCCACGACATTTCATAATATTCAACCGTGCGCTCATATTCATTTAAGTCACGATGGGCGCTGCCGAGATGACTCAAAATAATGCCTTCCCAGCGCCGATTGCCCACCTCGCGCATCAATTCCAATCCCTGCTCCAATAACTCGATAGCTTGGCGCGGTTTGTCCAACAAGCGATAGACAATCCCCAAGCGCCCATAATTCAACCCGACGCCATAGTCATCCCCTAATTGTTGGGCAATCGCCAACGCCTGCTCATAATATTTGACCGCATCTTCGAGTTGACCCAAATCGCGGTAGGCGCTGCCCAAATTGCCCAGATAGCCCGCCTGCTCGTGTTCCATACCGAGGGACTTGGCGGCTTGCACGGCGCTGTTGAGCAGTTGAATGGCAAGGCTGGCATACCCCTGCAAACTCAAAAATCCTTCGGCGGCATCGGCCTCGGGTGGGCGATAGAGCCAATTGGTAATGAGCATCACGTCCACAAAACGATTGACCGACATGGCCCAATTCGCCGCGCCGACAAAATTATCGAGTTCAGTACGCAGCAGACGGAAATTTTCGCGCAGGGGTTCGTGATAGGTCGCCAAACATGACAAACAGGCATCCAAGCCTTTGTTGCGGTGCTCATCGGTGGCTTTGTCTTTGACGTACATATACGCCAAGTCGTGCAACCGATATTCCGCCACCCGGTCTTCCGTTTCGGAAACACGCTCCACTAACCCACTCAGTTGGAGGCTTTGCAGGGCCGATTCGACCTCTTCCAGTGGTTGATTGAGATAATAGGCCAACAGGGGGGGCGTAGCGGTGGTTGTAAAAAATGCCCCATAGGACAGGAAGGTGTCGCGCTCACGGGATTCCAATTCACGCAAACTGACCTGCATCAACTCGCGGATGCTGTGCGGGCCGTCATCCTCCACCCCTTGTGGCGCTTCGAGGTCAAGCGGTGAATTAATCAATCGGCGCAGCAGTTCACGCGGTTTGAGGTCATATTGGGCCATCGTCAGCCCTGCCAATCGCAGCGCAAAGGGATGATCGGCCAGCAGTTTGCACAAGGCCAGCGCCTCACTGTCGCGCTCAAGTTCCTGTCCGGCGTAGTGGCCCATCAACTCGATGGAGGCGTTACGATCCAATTTGCCAATATCAATGCGGGCCAGACCGGGAAAACGCTGACGAGAGGTGACGAGCAGGGGCAATCCACTGGGCAGGGCGTTCAGGACTTGGCTAATGGCTTGGCTGTTCCAGACATCATCGAGCACCAGCAACCGCACCCCATGTTCTTTGAGAAGGGCACGAATCACACGGGCTTTGTCGGCGGGTTTGGCTTCCACCGCCATCGTCTGCTGCCCCCCAAACGGACGTGCCAATGCCGCATACAGCGCATCTCGATTGGCTGTCCCGGCCTTTAACCACAGGACAGGCCCTTCGCCAGAATTGATGCGATCCACCGCGATGGTGGCCGCTAGTGCCGTTTTGCCAGAGCCACCAAAGCCTTGCAACAGCACCCGTTTGCCTTGATCCAACATCTGATGAATCTGGATACGCTGTTCTTCGCGCCCTACATAATGCGACGGGGCTTCGATAATATCGTCGGCGTCATTGGTGAAAATGGCTTCAATCTCACCACGTCGTGCTTCGCGTTCTTCCTGCCATGCCTGCAAAGCGGCGGTCAATTTTTGGCGGAAATCTTCGGGCGTGGTGAAATTTTGGCGGATGACCTGCGCTTCGATCTTGGATTTAAAGGCGCGTAATTGGCCGATGTGTTCATGGTCAATATGTTCGGCAGGCCAAGCGGTGTAGGCGGGGTCTACCAAAAAACACAGCCGTTCCATGCTGCGTTCGCCAGCATAATCAAATTCAATCTCGGTGACGCTGTGGGGATAGCCGTTTTCGATATAGCCATAGCGGTGTGCCACCACGCCCACATACAAATCGGTCTTATTGAGTTTGCGCTTACTACCCTCCGTCGCCCCCACCCCCATCGCCTCAAAATCTTCCATCATGACAGGCTCAAATTCGAGCGCGGCACATACTTCGCGGGCCACCTGCCGATAGGGTTTTAGATCTAAACTGGTACTACTGATAAATACGCGGGTCATGGCGCTTCCTGTTGAATGCGGGGAGATTCAGCATCCCACCTCATGGCTTATCTTAGTCGAATGTGCCTTTTGGTACAAGTGACGGACGTATTCAAATTACCTGATAACAGGTTTACAAAGCCGATTTTTATTTAGAACATGTGGTCTATAAGTAAGATTTATATAAGTGAGAAGGGAATCCGTAACCACGGTTACGGTTTTATGGGTCTCAATTATATAGGACGGATTGAAAATGACCGTTAATGCAGTGGAAGTTGTGGTAGGCAACAACAGTCCCCAGCGATTTTCAATTGGAACTAAAGCGGCCGTGCTGAAGCTAGCCAGAAATGCAGGTCAACCACCATGAGAATCGCTATAGAGCGGCTTGACTTGCCCCGCCAAACCCGTTATGCTGATTGATGCTAACCGACTGGTGGCTAGGGTTCCGCCAACATTGTTGGGACTGCACCGAGCGTCACAGAAAACCGCGCCGAATATTCGCGGCAGGCATCTCGAAGGATAAAAACCCGGGGGATTAAGGTTGGTGTGTATTGACACGCCTTGACCCGGTTTTGATAATCAGGAGATGCCATGTCTAGTCATTTTTCCTTTTCACCCCGTACCACTGCCCTACTAAAAGCCTTGTTCGTCACCTTTTTGTGGTCAACCTCATGGGTACTCATCAAAATCGGCCTCGATGACATCCCTGCCCTAACCTTTGCGGGGTTACGTTATACTTTTGCGGCGACGTGTCTGTTGATTTTTGCCCGACAGCGGGGCAGCCTATCGGCCATGTCGCAAATTTCCCGACGCGATTGGGCGTGGCTGGCGATACTCGGTCTCATTTTTATCGCGGTTGCGCAGGGGTCACAGTTTTTGGCTCTTGTTTATCTACCCGCCGTTACCTTGACGCTGTTTCTCAATTTCACGGCTATATTTGTCATTTTTTTGGGGATTTGGCTGCTGCATGAATATCCGACCTCACTCCAGTTGTTCGGGATTGGGTTGTTTATGGGCGGCGTACTGCTGTTTTTCTATCCTATCGAACTGCCCCACGATGAATGGCTTGGGCTGGGCATTGCGACGGTCTGTGTCCTTGCCAACAGCGCGGCGGGTGTTTTGGGGCGGCATATCAATCGGCAGGGGCATCTCCCCGCCCTGACTGTCACCCTCACCAGCATGAGCATCGGCGCGGTGGTACTGTTGGTCACGGGCGTCGTCACACAAGGGTTGCCTTCCTTCGATTTGCAAGGATGGGCCATTATCGCGTGGCTGGCGGTGGTCAATACAGCCTTCGCCTTTACCGTGTGGAATCAAACCCTGCGTATTTTGACGGCACTAGAATCCAGCATTATCAATAACACCATGTTGGCCCAAATCAGTCTGCTGGCGTGGATTTTTCTGGGTGAGGATATTTCGAGGCGGGAACTTATCGCCCTTGTGATCGCCAGCATCGGCAGTCTTTTGAGCCAAGTGCGTCAATCCCCCCGACGTTTTTGATAGTGTTCGATGCTGCGTGCCCGATTTTGGCAATCCGGCGTACACCAGCGGCGGGTACCACTTTTGGTCGTGTCATAAAACATCAGAATGCAGCGTTCATTTTTGCATTGATGCAGCCGACTTAGATCATATTGTGTTAACAGCGTCGCAGTTACGGTAGCCAGTGTTAGCAGGCCATTTTCTTTACCGATGTAACGCTGGCTGAACTGCCCAACTCCCGTTGCCTCAAGATGGAGATGACCCGCCGCCAAGATGTGATTGAGTATTTCCATATCTGAACTTGGTGGGCTTTCAGCCTTGATGACCGATTTCAAAATGCGCCGGATCGCCCCGCGTAAAGTAATCGCCTGCTGAAACACAGGGTCGTCGAAGTTTATCGTGCTCAATTCGGGATGATAGACCTGCGCAGCGGACTTCCAAACGTGTAAATCGGCCGGAGATGCCAAGAGGTCGCGGGGTTGATTACGCACCATGATCTCGGTGTTCACAAAATCAAGCGCCACATTTTCGCCAACAAATACAAATGGGTTGGACATTATGCCCTCCTGATGCGGGGCTATCAAAACACGGGGCTAAAGCCGCCGTGCTGAAGCTAGATAGAGATTTTAGTCTTCAATATGAGAACCGCCGTAGATTGAAATGCAAGCCAAATCGCCGAAATTCCAAAATATAACCTATAATATACGCCTCTTTACCTACTTGACAGCGTAGATTTTTTGGAATACTGTTGATTATACGTATCTTATTCGATTTTACTGCGTATAATAGGATTGAAGAGGCCACCCCTATGCCCCATTTGCTTTCGTTACAGGTCGGAATGCCACAGGAAGTTGTCACTAAAACACGGAAGGGCCATATGACATGGACAAGCGGCATCTTTAAGAACCCCGTCGAAGGGCCAGTTTGGTTAGGGACACTCAATCTCAAAGGCGATGGACAGGCCGATTTGACGGTACATGGCGGCCCCGACAAGGCGATTTTGGCCTATTCTGCTGACCATTATCCCTTCTGGCGCGAAGAATTCCCAGACGTTGATTGGCAGCCGGGAGCATTTGGCGAGAATTTTACCATCGCAGGTTTGACGGAAGGTGACGTTTGCATCCATGACATCTATTCCATTGGGGAAACCATCATTCAAGTATCACAACCACGGCAGCCCTGTTGGAAATTGGCGACCAAATTGCAGCGCCCCACCCTGCCCAAGCGAGTCATCAAAACAGGATTCTCCGGTTGGTATTTCCGCGTTTTACAGGAAGGGCTAGTTGCGGCAGGTCAGACGTTGCAATTGGTTGAGCGCACCATTCCCCAAAATACGATTACGGCGGTCAACCGCTATCTCTACGAGCAATAAAGATAACCCTTCAGAAAAAGAGCAAGCGATCATCGGTGTAGGTGATCGCTTTTTTGGCATGTATTGACATCGCCTTCATTTCTCCGTAAAATAATACCAACTGGTCGGTATTATTTTAAAGAAACGAACTCGGCTTCTATGTCTAAGCATTACCCCAAAGGCGAACAGACCCGCCAAAAAATCCTTGAGCAAGCGGCACAGGTGTTTAGCGTTTATGGCTATGCGGGTACATCGCTGGATGCCTTGATGCAAGTCACCCATTTGACCAAAGGTGGCATCTATAACCACTTTGGTAGCAAAGAGACATTGGCGGTTGAAGCGCTGGATTATGCCATCAAGGAGATGCAGGCCCGCTTTTGGGAATATCTGACCGACTCGCGCAGCAGCCGCGCTCGACTATTGGCCGTTGTCCAGACCTTTCGCAGTTCGATTGATGACCCACGTTTTGCGGGTGGCTGCATTTTGTTGAATACGGCTGTCGAAGCTGACGACACCAACCCGCCCTTAAAAGAACGCGCCCAACAAGGCATTGATGACTGGCTGATTTACATTAAACGCACGATTCACAAGGGTATTGAGTTAGGCACTATACGACCCGACACCGAGGCAGAAACGGTAGCCAGCATCATGCTTGCTACATTGGAAGGCGCAACAATGCTTGCCAAGTTGTATGACGAACCGACGTACATGTACCGCGCCTGCGACCACATCACGGAATACATCGAATCTTTTCTAGAGGAGAATCCCACATGAGCATCGCACAAACCGCCGAACGCACCCGCACCTTTTCGTGGGATGACCCCATGATCCCCGGTCAATTGGCACGCGAACTATCGGGCCTCGAATTTTTGCAGGCTATGATACGCGGTGAAATCCCCCGCCCGCCGATTGCGTATACCCTTAATTTTCAGTTGACCGAGATTGAAGAAGGCCGCGCTGTGTTTACTGTTGAACCCGCCGAATATCATTACAACCCGATTGGCATGGTACACGGTGGCTTGGCGGCAACACTGATGGATTCGGCGTTGGGGTGTGCGATTCAATCTACCCTGCCGGCTGGTGTCTATTACAGTACGCTGGAAATTCACGTCAATTTTATTCGGGCGCTGCGGGCGAATATGGGCGAGGTTCGCTGTGAGGCCGAGATCATCCATGTCGGGCGCAGCACCGCCACCGCGCAAGCCCGTTTGGTAGATGCCGAGGGCAAGTTGTATGCCCATTCGACAACCACCTGTATTATCTTCCGCCCGGATGGGGATTAAGCCGTGCTGTCGCATAAAACCGGGTCAGTCTGAGCCTGACCCCTACAAGGCCGATGGTGATGGCTTCACGTAGGACAGTCTAAAGCCAGTCTATCTCGATGAATTACTAGGGGGATACAATGACCGACCTCATGAACACCACCTCCCGCACACGAACTTTCTCGTGGGAAAATCCGCGTCAAAGTGCGCGTATCGTTCGCAAATTATCGGGGTTACAAACATTAGATGCGTCGCTGCGTGGTGAATTTCCAGACCCGCCCATTGCCCACTTGTTGGGTACTAGCCTAATCGAAGCCGAGTATGGATGGGCTGTATTCACCTTTACACCTGCTGAATTTCATTGCAATTTCTTCGGCTATGTGGCTGCTGGTATGATTACCACTGTTGTAGACTCAGCGCTTGGGTGTGCCATCCAATCTACGTTACCCGCTGGGGATTATGGGGTGACACAAGGGCTGCAATTGAAATTCCTACGCCCCCTACCCCTTGATGCTGGCCCGATTCGCGCGGAGGCCGAGGTCATTCTGGTGGGTAATTCGACGGCTACGGCACAGGCGCGGGTAGTAGATGAGGATGAGCGGCAATATGTCTACGCAACGACCACCTTTTTAATTTATCGCCGTTAATAAAAATATAGGGAGGGATGAACCATGCAACAGATGCCACAAATTGAACAAGATTTCGCCCGACGCTTTGCCGAGGCGTTCAAGCGGCCCTCACCGGAACGGTTGATTCAGCTACTGCACCCCGATGTCGTTCAGTATCAACCCCATACGCCGCCGATTCGTGGACGAGAAGCAGCCTTCCGTGAGTTTGACCGCCTGTTCCGCTGGCTGCCGGATATTCGTGGGGAAGTGCAGCGTTTTTATAGCCGCGATGGGATGTTATTTATTGAATGGAAAATGCGTCTGCCCATCGGCAAAAAAGGCTTGTTTATTGGCGTAGTAGACCGCTTCCGCCTGCGTGATGGCTTGGGCATTGAACGGGCTATCTCGTTTAGCCGTACCCGTTTGATGCGATCCCTGATCTTCCATCCGCGCCTGTGGCTTGGGTATATTAAATATCAACTGGGCTGCTTTGCGTGAGGCCGACGCCATACCCTGACATTGACGCGGTATTGGCCGACTTGCACACACGTATAAGCGAAATTCTAGACGACCACATGGTTGGGATGTATGTCGTTGGCTCTTTGGCGCTCGGTGATTTCGACCCGCAGCACAGTGATATTGATATTATCGTCGTGACGGATACGCCAATTGAAGGTGATGGGCTTGATCGGATTCGGGCGCTGCACAACGATTTTGCTGCCAGCGATTCAGCTTGGGCCAAACGTGTCGAAGCGGTGTATCCCGAAGCGAAGGCGTTGATTGGCAACCCGTCACGTGATGAACACTATCCCCAAATTGAACGTGATACCTCGTTGTTTACCGCGCCATTCGAAGACGGATGGGTATTCCAACGTTATACCCTGCGGGAACATGGGCTAGTCGTCGCTGGCCCAGAACCCCATACGCTGGTTGGGCCGATTGACCCACACGACATGCGAGCAGCGGTGGCAGTTATCGCAGCTAAATGGTTGGAACAGGCACGGAATGACCTGTCGTGGTTGGAGTGGGTACGGCTCAGACATGCTCAAGTGTTTGTCCTCCAGACCTTGTGCCGGATGCTCTACTCGCTGGAAACAGGGGGAGTAGCTTCCAAGCCGAAAGCCGTACAATGGGCACAAGGGCGATTGGATGAGAAATGGGCAAGGTTGATTGAAGAGGTCCTTGCCCGTCGAGAATCGAACGAGGAGATTTCCAGCGACGAATTAAGGGACACAATCGCACTTATCCAACACGTGTTTCAAATGAGCCAGACCTCCACCCCAAATAGTTAGGGCGCAAGCGACCCGCGCCAACTGGTGGCAGTCACCGTACTGGCAGTCAGTGATGGCAGGGCTTGGCTTCGATATAGGCCAGTGTTCCACTCTATGTCGTCACGCCGGTAAAAAATGTGGATAGAGGCATAATAAACACCAAAGCTGTCTATCCCATCACCGTTCCAATCACCTGCCACGAAGTCCCCTTCACTGGTATGAGGTTCGCCCCAGTATTGCGCGAGATTATACATAGCATGGCCGTTGCCGGGGGTCACATTCGTAAACGCGATGAACTTGCCGCGCCGGACGGCAATCGAATCGTACCCGTTACCGTCAAAATCGCCTGCCTCAAACTGATGTGTGCCAGCGTGTCCCTGCGAATCCGACAGCACCACACTGAGCCATTGGAATGTCTTGCCCGGATTGCCGCCGCTCAGGTCGCACGTGTAATAAAGCACGAAGGCTGTTCCGTAGGGTGGGAAGTAGCCGGAATCTACTACACCGATACAATCATGCGCCGCCCCCACAAATCGGCCCGCGACGGCTGGACGATTAAAGAGTCCAAACCATGTGCCAGTCCAATCGGCGGAACTGCTTGGTGTGAGGGTGTTGGTGGTGTAGAACACGCCGGTGCTGCCGACATAATAACCGGGGGTCTTTTGCCCGTCGCCATTCCAATCACCCATGACACCCGAAATACCTGCACCATAGGTCAGGGCGAGTGATTTGACCTGATTGATGGGAGGGGTTGACACCAATGTATTGACCAAATGCAGCCACGCGGCTTGTATATCAAACACCGCCAGTGAGTCGTAATTATTGGGAATGGGCGTTTTAGTCGCGGTGGCGGTCTTGGTAGAAGTGGCCGTATACGTTGGGGTACGAGTCGCTGTCGGCGGCACAGTGGATGTGACCGTATGGGTCGCGGTAAAGGTATGAGTGGGGGTCGAGGTGAACGTGTTGGTTGGGCTTGGCGTCGGTGAGGTAGCTGTTGGTGTTGGTGTGCGGGTTGCGGTAGCCGTATTGGTCGGCGTATGTGTCGCCGTATTAGAGGGTCTTAGTGTGGGCGTTGGGAAATAGGGCCGATTTGTAATGTAGACTGTACAGTTCGACATGCGGAAATACGAGTTGTCAAAATCTGGTGCGAATGCCCCGTAGCTCATTAATGTATCGGCCTCATTTGCACCGAGATCAAAATCAACATAGACGTGGTAGGGATTGGCTAAACCAGTGTTGGCTGGAATGGTCACAGTGTAATTGGTCGTTTGTGTAGCCATCGTGAGCGGCGCAACTGAGACTGGCGTATTACCAGCCCAATCGCTTGACCAAACCAGCGTGTTTGACAAACTGCCGTAGGGACCCGGCCCTACTTCTAGCCTTACCGCAGGAACACCCATTGAACGGAAATTGACCGTCCACCCATCAACCGATAGATCAGTGCTGGCTGCATTCCAAAGGAGAAAATGAGCCACTCCACCCGGCATGAGCGCCTCGACTCGCCATGACAGCGGGTGACAAACTGACGACGGTGTATAGGACGGCGTAGGCGTAAAGGTTGCAGTCGCGGTACGGGTTGCGGTGGGTGTTCGCGTGTAGGTCGTGGTCGGTGTATGAGTAGGCGTATAGGTAGGCGGCGGCGTATCAGAAGGGGTCGGGCTGCTCACCGTGTCATCAAATATGACCCCACACATGGTATCCCCAATGTAGAGGAACGATGGGTAATAATCGCTGACCAGTGCTCCAAATTGATCCAATGTGCCCGTTGCTGTGACCCCATCAAAATCCACGTACATATACAAAGACTGGCCGCCATGAATGACCGGGTAGCGGACGATGGTACCTTCTCGCATTCCTTGTTGCATATAATAAGTAGAGGGTGCGGGGTCGTTCCCATGCCAAAAATCACTATTTGCGGGGTCATTAAATGGCTGTGTGCCAAGCTCGATTTCGGCAAGGTTCATCTGCCCTTCGTAACCCGGCAGCACCTGCCACTGGATACTGAACCGCCAAATCGTCGCTAGGTTTTGACCATAGTTGGTGACGCGGAAAACGGCCAGCCCTCCAACGTCGAATCGCACAAATTGAAGCGAATATACAGAGCAATCATTGGTGGGAATGCGGGTCGGGGTAAAAGCGGGGGTGATAGTTGGCAGGGCATTATTCACCACGCAGCCCCCTACCGATATGGACGTGCCGCTAAAATCGTAGACAGTGAAGGCGTCCGCGAGATTGAGAGGGCCATTATTAAAGCTGATTTGCACGGTGGTCGTCACCCCGCCGCCGATCACTTCGCGCAAGGCTTCGGCATTATTCCATCCAGCGACGGTGTTGTTCAAACTTGTCGTGGTGAAGCCAGCCCCCAGTGATAAATCAATCGCACCGATCCAATAGCTTGTGCGTCCAGCGATTCCGGCCTGTGCCAAAAACATCTGGCTGCCATACCAGTTGCGCCAGCGCACATTGGTGCCGTCTATATACGCCGAGGACTCATTGTCGTTGCGAATGGTCAGTTGAATGCTTGGCCCAACCAACTGTACATTCACCAGCGACAGCAGGCTACAGTTGGGTGTCGGGACACGCGGCTGCCCACCAGCGACGCCTTCCCCGATGTTGCCAATCAGTGGTGTCGGGGTCGCATTTGGTTCATAGCGTGCAAAACCACCTTCGGCGACAAAGGCATCCACCGCAATGATCCCCTGTACCGGATAGACGCGCAGGGTATGCGGCTCATCGGTCAGATAGTCAATAATCGCACGCTGACGGAAGCGGCTCGTCTCCGCCTCGGTAATGAGGGTGCGGCGAACCGTGCCATCAACCTCAATTGCCAAAATACCTAAATTTGGCCCGTTGGTATACAGCACTTCCAAATATGGCCCAGAAAATTGCAGATTTAATGTCGGGGGTTCACCGTCTACCGGAATCGGGTCACTATACAAATAGGCTCCACCACTGGCTTCGGTGGTCAACTGCTGCTGCCACTGCCCCGTCTGAGTGATGAGTGGGTCATCCGATTCGATTGTGACATACGTCTGGGCATGACCGCTGGAAAACACTGGCGCAAAGCGATTGGACAGCAACAACACGCCACAAATCATCATCAGCAATAGAACGCCAGCTATCAGGCGATACCACAGTTTAGTACGACGCATGGGAATTTCACTCCAATCCCACAAGAACCAGCATTAAGGCTAAAGGTGCAATAATTCCCAATAGAACCCTACCTCAATTATAGCGTTCTTGGCGGTTTTGGAATATTCACAACGTATACGAAATCTCGCTGATTGTCACCCTAGAGCGGTTTTCAGTCAGGTTGATCTATCATCACACGGGGCTAAAGCCGCCGTGCTGAATCTAGTTTGAAAGACGGGTCAATCAACATGAAAACTGCTGTAGGGCCGCAATGCCCGCAAAGTCCTATTAAGCTACACCGTCACGCCTTCGAGTACATCCATGACAGCATGGAATTCGGGGATGCTCAACTGCTGCTTGGAATCGCTCATGGCAACGGGCGGGTTGGGGTGAACCTCGACCATCATGCCGTCTGCGCCACTGGCTTTGGCGACCCGCGCCAATGGGACAGCAATATCACGCCGCCCTGCTGAATGGCTAATATCCACAATAATCGGCAGATGCGTTTCCAATTTGATGAGGGCCACCGCACTGATGTCGAGCGTGTTGCGTGTCCAGCGTTCAAAGGTGCGGATACCACGCTCCATCAAAATGACGTTGGGATTGCCACTGCTGACAATATATTCCGCCGCGTACATCCATTCTTCGAGGGTGGCCGCCAAGCCACGCTTCAAAATGACAGGCTGCTTGACCTGCCCCAATGCCCGCAGCAAAAAGCTGTTTTGCATGTTACGTGCGCCGATCCAGAAAATATCTACGTATTCCGACATCATGGCGATTTGGGACATATCCATAATTTCGCTGGTCACATACATGCCATATTTGTTGGCGACCTGACGGGCGATTTGTAATCCCGGCTCACCGAGGCCTTGAAAATCGTAGGGGGAGGTACGCGGTTTATAGGCCATGCCGCGCATGATCTTGATGCCGCGCTCGGCGAGGGCCGCCCCGACCATATCCATCTGTTCAAAGGATTCGACGGCGCATGACCCGGCAATCACCTGAAAGTGGCTGTTGCCGATTTGTGTGCCATCCGGCAGGGTGATAATGGTCTTGTCGGCTTCGGTTTTGCGCTGAACGAGAATCTTGGTGCGGGCCTCTTTTTCTTCAAGGGCCAATGTCGCGCGGAAAATTTCGCGGAACAGGGCCTTAATGGTTTCATTGCTAAAGGGGCCGTTGTTGGAGAGTTCGAGCGCTTGGAGCATTTGGGCTTCGCGCTGGGGGTCATAGAAGGAGGTGCCGAGTTCAAGCTGCACCTTGCCGATGTCGGAGGCGATGCGGGCACGCTCGTTAAGGAGTTCCAAAATTTTCAGGTTAATAACGTCTATTTGGCCGCGTAATTCTTGAAGAGCTTCTCTGGACATGATCTTTATTCCGTATTGGGTCTAGCGCTAAGTTAGTCGCCTAAGTCTACTGGGTTTTGGGGCGAGAGGGCTTGGGAAAGTTATACAAGTGGTTCGATAATTTAATAATGAAGCTGGGACAAGGGTCAAAGTGCGGGATATGAAACGGGATGCACTTGTCAAGTGGTGTCATCGGTTATGGCGGAGGGTTATATTTGGCCGTTAGGAGGTGGCAAGATATGGTAGGATGAGGGATTATTCAAAACAACCTGATTGATGTGCTATCAATGGATTGTAGTTATGCGATTACGGACACGATTAAATAAGAAGACCCGTATATATGGCTGCCTGACCTGTCTACTGAGCATTGGATATTGTTATCTATGTGGAACGCTACCACTTGCAATTGAATGGGTATATTGGACATTTCAAGATACAGATGGTTACCGAGTGCAAGTACAACACACCTCACTAGAAGGTGGTGAAGGTTACCTCTTGACTGTATGTGATGGTCAAGTCGTTAGAGCAGAATGTGTTTCTAGCCCCTATTTGATTGATGGCAAACCCGATTGTTCCTTCGATCAAGATTTACCAGATTCGTTGGATCAGGGCGACCAATTTGAAGGTGTTCATCAGTACACTATCTCTAATCTGTATTCTTTGGCCTTTAGAACTCGCTTATTATTCCCAATTTGTAAAGTGAGATTAAACACTGAACGCCACTATCCCAAATATGTAGGCTGTTTTTTTATTGAGGGATCGTGGACTGAACTGTCCGAGTATGAACCTATTGACTGTTCAAGGGCCACTGAGTAATGCTATCCGAAAAAGACAGGCCAATTGACCAATCCAAATGTAAATTAGAATATCAATCGGCAAACTTTGGGAAATCGCATGGATAAGGCATTATGTATGGGCGACCTGTTATGTCCCTCAAAAACGCCCACCTCTTGTGGTTTGGGGGAGGCGACCAGCAACCGGAATTTGGCAAAGATCGCCCCGCAAGGTTGTTTTTATCTGACTACGCTTCGGCTGTCGCAGCGGTGATAGCGGCTGAGTTGAAGCCTTTGACGATGAGCCAGACGGCCAGCACCATTTCTTGCAGCGCCAATGGCATTTGTAGGAAGGTGGCGACTGAGGCGTTGACTTCGATGACATCAAATAAAACCAGCAGCGGGACAGCAAAGTAGGGGATGTCGCCGATGATGCCCCAGCCCGAAAGCCAGCGTGGAACGAGGTGTGTACGATAGAGCATGGCGTAAAACATCATCGCGCCAATGGTGAAAACGATGGGTGTAATTTGCCCAATCAAATCTGACCCGTCCTTCAAAATCGCGCCCAATGATGCAAAAGAAGCCACATCCGAGGGGGCGGCATCCGCATATTCTCGACCCACTGTGAGGAGCAATAACCAGAAGGTGATAAATAGGAGGTAGGTGACGGTCTCTAATGCCCCTCGGAAGATCACATACCCCACCGCAAGAACTTCATGTTTCTTCTTGAAAATCGGGAACATCACGGCTGGAATCATGGCTAGGGCAAGGCCCATTGTCATGACCAGCAGGCTACCCATGACCATCTGGTTTTCATGGGTCGAAATCTCGGTCAGGTAATCATCATTATCCAAGATGGGTAGTACAAAAGCATAACTCAAAATACCTGCCACCGTCCCGATAATGTACAAAATCCCCACCAGTCGTGCGGCCCGTTTGTATCCGTTCATTTGAGTTTGCTCCTTGTACTCGGTAATCACGATGCAACGGCGATGGACTTGTCTTTCGGTTTTGCCCAGTCACACCAAATTCGGGTGAACAAAAGTAGTTCAACCCCACCCC
>JAIOHL010000289.1 GCA_019913005.1 Anaerolineae bacterium
TCCCCCACCCTTCCCCTAACAAAGGGAAGCGGCTCAAATACAGCGTTTTGGGACGCCCCCTCGCCAGATGGAGAGGGGGGGCCGGGGGGTGAGGTCAAATTTTACCGCCACGTGGCAGCTTGTACGCCTACATTGCCAAAGGGTGTGCCCACCGACTGATTGAGATGCACGCCTGTATTGAAATCAAGATCGTTGCGATAGAACAATTCGCCATTTTGATAGAACAGGCCGAAGGAATCCAGCCCGTTGCCGTCCCAGTCGCCGACGACAAATGAACCATTGTCACCCGTACCCGGAGCGCCGATGTATTGGGCCAAGTCAAAGGTTGCCGGGCCAGCCGCCGGGTTGACATTACCATAGGCGATAAATTCATTGCGCCGCACCGCCACCGAATCCAAGCCATCGCCATTAAAGTCGCCCGCCATGAACTGGAAGGTTCCGGTGAAGGTGGGATCGGGCAGGGGGGCGGAGAGCCACTGGAACGTGAGAGGTGGGGCCGGATTGGTGCCCGAAAAATCGCAATTGAAATAGAGGGCAAAGATGGTCATGCCGCTGTAGGGGGCACTATCCACCGCGCCGATGCAGTCATTGGTGCTGGTGCTGCTGAACCGACCCGCGACGGGTGGGCCATTGACGCCAACCCAGAAACCACCCCAATCGGACGGGGCACTCTCGCCAGAGGTGTTGGTGTAGTAAAAGACGTAATCGAGATAGACGCCGGGGGTATCGAGGCCATCGCCATTCCAATCGCCCATGACCCACGTGCCACCACTGACGGGGGCATAGGCTGAAAACGCAGTATAGGCGGTGTAGGGCGGAGTGTCGGCAAGGGTATCAATCAGATTGACCTGATTGTAGGGGGGATTAAACAGCGCCAAAGAATCATCGGCAGGCAGTAGACGCGGGGTGACAAAAATATCAGAACCGCTGTTGGTGTCGCTCGGTACAAGATTGTCGGCATCGGACTCGAATCCAATATATCGCGCGTCGCCGGAGAGCGTGGCATTGTACGAGTAGCCGTTGGCCTCGGTGCCGCCGACCCCGACGGATACCCTTGTGGTGATACCCGTTGTGCGGTCATGCAGAAAAATATCGTTGCTGGAATTGGTATCCCCGCTGACCAAATTTTCTGCGTCCGACTCAAACGCCACATAGCGCCCATCGTCCGAAATGTCGGCATACTGCGATACTCCGCCAATCGTCTCGACCCCGCCTGTCCCCACCGAAACTCGGCTGGTGGTTGCGCTGGTGAAGTCATAGACAAACACATCTTCATAGCCATTCGTATCGCTGCTCACCAAGTTGGTGGCATAGGACGTAAACACGACGATGCTGCCGTCTGCCGATATTCTGGGACGATAGGACCCGTTGTCGGATTGGGTCCCCCCAGTGGCTACCGAAACGCGGGTGGTGGTATTGGCTTGGCGGTCCCGTACAAAAATATCAGTGCCACCGTTGGTGTCGCCTGTGACCAAATTGGTCGCGTCCGACTCGAAGGCCACGTACCGACCATCGGCTGAAAGCGCAGGATAGCGTGAATTGCCGCCCGTCGCCTGACCCCCAGTGTTGGAAAATGAGACGCGGAAGGTGTTGCCGTTGAGTCGGTTATGCAAAAAGATGTCGCGCACGCCGTTGGTGTCGTTGGGTGCCAAATTGGTCGCCCGTGATTCGAACGCAATAAATCGGCCATCCGCCGAGATGTCCGCCGCGTAGGAGTTGTCATTCGATTGTGCCCCGCTGCTGTCTACCGAAACACGGGTGGTGGTTCCGGTCGCGCGGTCATGTAAAAAGATGTCATTGAAGTTGTTGGTATCACCCGTGACCAAATTGGTCGCGCCCGACTCATAGACGACGTAACGCCCATCGCCCGAAATACTCGGAGTAAAGGAATTGCCGTTGCTTTTTACCCCGGCGGTGCTCACCGAGACCAACTGCACCTCGCAGGTTTGGCGATCAAATACATAGATGTCGGGCGTACTATCACCATCACCCGGCACCAGCCCCACACCGGAATAAAAGGTCACAAAACGTCCATCCGTCGACATTTTTGCCCCGGACATGCTCCCCTGCGATTGTGCGCCCAACGAGGTAAGCGAGACGCGATGGATCGCATTACCGGGAGAACAGATCGTCGCCCGCGTTTCAGTTTCAGCAATGTGGACAGTCTCGGGTTTAGGGTCTGTCGGGGTGGGCAGCACAAACGCATCCACGCCGATGATACCGCCTTCCTGAGCATAAACGCGCAGGGTGTGGACTTCATCAGTGAGGTAATCAAGGCGGGTGGTTTGTTGATAGGCCGTGCTATCAGCAGTGGTGATGACCGTTCGCAGGACGGTATCATCTATCTCAACCGCCAGTGTGCCGAGTGACGGCCCAGTGACATAGACGATTTCGATGGCTGTGCCCGTAAATTTCAGCGTCAACACGTCGTCGGGGCTGCCGGATGAATAGAGATAAGTGCCGCCGCTGGCTTGGGCACTTGCCTGAACTGCCCATGTCCCCTGTTGCTGAACGGCTGGGTCATCGGATTCGATACGTTGGGGAGAGGGCGCTTGGGAATGGATGGGTGCTGGGACAAACCATATCTGACCGATTACGGCTGCAATCAGGCCAATCAAAACCAACCGCCTGCGACGGAAAATGGATGAAAACATAGGTCACGCTCCTGAAAAATGAGGGAGTGCCCCGGCAACCGGGGGACGGAAAAATGAGCCGAGGCACAACCTGTGCAAGGATTTATGGGATCGTGAGGGTCAGTATAGGGCATGTGCGTGACAAAACCGTGACAGACGCGGGGCGAAAAAAAGAGGTCGGGCCACAACCCGACCTGCTATGCTGCAAGGTCTTGGTTTCAAAGGCTGGGTTGGTCTTAGCCCAACCCCTACCAGCTACCATTTATTCGTAGGGGCAAGGCTCAGACTTGCCCTGTTTTTTCGACTTTGCAACCGCACCGTTCAACCCCATCCCCAACCCTTCCCCTAACAAAGGGAAGGGCTTGAATACAGCGTTTTTGGACTCCCCAAGATGGAGCGGGGGCCGGGGGGTGAGGTCAAATTTTACCGCCACGACGCGGCCTGCACGCCCGTATTGCCAAAGGGTGTGCCAACGGATTGATTGAGATGGATGCCCGTGTTGAAATCAAGATCGTTGCGATAGAACAATTCGCCATTTTGATAGAACAGGCCAAAGGAATCGAGTCCGTTGCCGTCCCAGTCGCCGACCACGAAGCTGCCATTGTCACCCGTACCCGGAGCGCCGATGTATTGGGCCAAGTCAAAGGTTGCCGGGCCAGTGGCCGGGGCGACATTGCCAAAGGCGATAAATTCGTTGCGCCGGACGGCAATCGAATCCAAGCCATCGCCATTAAAATCGCCTGCCATAAACTGGAACGTCCCGGTGAAGGTGGGATCAGGCAGGGGGGCGGAGAGCCATTGGAAGGTCAATGGGGGGGCTGGATTGGTACCCGAAAAATCACACGTGAAGTAGAGGGCAAAAATGGTCATGCCGCTGTAGGGAGCACTATCCACCGCGCCAACGCAATCATTGGGACTCGCATTGCTGAACCGACCCACAACGGGTGGGCCATTCACTCCAATCCAAAAACCACCCCAGTCACTGGCCTGTGATTCGCTGGCCTTGTTGGTGAAATAAAAGACGAAATTGGCATAGACGCCGGGGGTATCGAGGCCGTCACCATTCCAATCGCCCATGACCCACTGACCGGGCGTGGTAGAAGGAGTGTAGGCCGAAAAGGTGGTGTAATTTTCGGCGATGGGGTTGTCGGCAAGCGTATCGAACAGGCCAACACTCTCAAACGGCGGATTAAAGAGGGCCAGCGTATCAACAGCCGGCGAAAGGCGGGGCGCAACAAAAATATCCGAGAAGCCGTTGGTATCGCCACTCACCAGATTCGTTGCCGCTGAGCTAAAAGCGAGATAGCGCCCATCGGCGGAAATCGCGGGTTCACCGGAATTTCCCCCAACACCTTGCGTGCCATTGCTGCTGACCGAGACACGGGTGGTCGTACCTGTTTGGCGGTCATGCAAGAAGATGTCGTTTTGACCATTGGTGTCACCCGCTACCAGATTGGTCGCCTGCGAGAAAAATACGACGAAGCGCCCATCACCGGAAAGCACCGGATCGAACGACCCACCCCCGGTGGCTTGTGCGCCGCCCGTCGCAACCGAGACACGGGTAGTCGTGCCCGTTTGACGGTCATGCACAAAGATGTCGGTCAGCCCGTTGCTGTCGCCCGCCACCAGATTGTTTGCCCCGGAATAAAATGTGACATAGCGCCCATCACCCGAAATGGCTGAATCAATTGAGAAGCCGCCTGTACCCTGTGCCCCCCCGGTTGCCACTGAAACGCGCGTGGTCGTGGCTAAGACGCGGTCATGGACGAACGTGTCCTGTGCGCCATTGGTGTCGCCTGTCACCAAATTGGTCGCCACTGAGTCAAACACGATAAAACGCCCGTCGTTTGAGATGCCGCAGGCCTGCGAAAACCCGCCCGTCGCCTCTGTGCCGGTGCTGCTGACCGAGACACGGGTGGTCGTACCTGTTTGGCGGTCATGCAGAAAGATGTCGGCGGCGGCGTTGGTATCATTGGCGACGAGATTGGTTGCATATGATTGAAAGGCCACGAAGCGTCCGTCGCTGGAAATAGCCGGGGCTTGGGAACCGCCACCCGTCGCTTCGGTTCCCCCGGTTGCCACCGAAACGCGCGTGGTGGTGCCCGTTTGACGGTCATGTACAAAGATATCGGTTTGACCATTGGTATCGCCTGTCACCAAATTCGATGCCACCGAATCAAACGCAACATAACGACCATTAGCGGAAATCGCGGGGTAACCGGAACTTGAGTTGCCTTTGATGCCCGTTGAACTGACCGAAATCAACTGCACTGTGCAGGTCTGGCGATCATACACGTAGATGTCCGTCGGCACGTCATTATCGGCAGGCACCAATCGGGCGGCGGACTCGAACACCACGTAGCGACCTGTGCTGGACAGCCGACTGTGAAGCGAATAATTATTTGTTTGGGCACCAAGGTGAGTGAGCGAGACCCGATGGATGACGTTCAGCGGGGCACACGTCGAGGATTGGATGCCCCCTGTTGAGTCATCTTCGACCCCGCTGGTTGTTGGAGCGGCGTGTGGGGTAATGACAAACGCATCTACGGCGACAATCCCCCCCTCTTGGGCATAGACCTTGAGGGCGTGTGGCTCGTCCGACAGATAATCCACACGGGCCGATTGCTGATAGGCAGTTTGATCGGCGGTGGTGATGACGGTACGTAAGACTGTGCCATCCACCTCAATGGCTAGTGTCCCCAACGACGGCCCGGCGACATACAGCACCTCAATGGCCGAACCGACAAAAGATAAACCGAGCATATCGTCTGCGGCCCCGCTGGAATAGAGATAACTGCCATTCGAGGCGGCGGCGGCGGTTTGGGGTGACCATGTGCCGCCCCGGACGACATGAGGGTCGTCAGATTCAAGGGTTTGCGCGTGGTTATCTTGGGAGTGAACTGGAAAACCGGATAGGGTGAAAATAAGGCCGAGCATCATTAGCCCGGCCCCCAGACGAAAGGATAAGGATTTCATAGGAAGGCTCCATGGGCTTACAACATCCGATACCTTCCTATTTTACGCCTTTCATAAATGCGCGAAACTTAGCGCCACGCAGCGACCTGCACGCCCGAACTGCCAAAGGGTGTCCCTACCGATTGATTGAGATGCACGCCCGTGTTGAAATCAAGATCGTTGCGATAGAACAATTCGCCGTTTTGATAGAACAGGCCGAAGGAATCCAGCCCATTGCCATCCCAGTCACCGACCACGAAGCTGCCATTGTCACCCGTACCCGGTGCGCCGATGTATTGCGCGAGGTCAAAGATAGCTGGCCCAGCAGCGGGATTCACATTGCCAAAGGCGATAAATTCATTGCGCCGCACCGCCACCGAATCCAAGCCATCGCCGTTGAAATCACCTGCCATGAACTGGAACGTCCCGGTGAAGGTGGGATCAGGCAGGGGGGCGGAGAGCCATTGGAAGGTCAATGGGGGGGCCGGATTGGTGCCCGAAAAATCGCAATTGAAATACAGGGCAAAAATGGTCATGCCGCTGTAGGGAGCACTATCCACCGCGCCGATGCAGTCATTGGTACTCGCATTGCTAAAGCGCCCCGCGACGGGTGGGCCATTCACGCCAACCCAGAAACCGCCCCAGTCAGCAGGGGCACTCTCGCCGGCCTTGTTGGTGAAATAGAAGACATAATTCAGATAGACGCCGGGGGTATCGAGGCCGTCACCGTTCCAATCACCCATGACCCATGTGCCACCGCTGATGGGGGCGTAGGCCGAAAACGCGGTATAGGCGGTGTAGGGGGGAGTGTCGGCAAGGGTATCAATCAGATTGACCTGATTGTAGAGCGGATTAAACAGCGCCAATGTGTCATCACTGTTTTGGACTACTGGTGTAACCATCACTTTGGTTGCGAGGGAAGTCGGCTCCTCAACTAAATTGGTGGAGACAGAATCGAACCCGGCATACCGCCCATCGCGTGATAGTGCCGCATCTCCTGAATCCTCGTCTCCCTCAACGCCCTCACTGCTCACCGAGAGGCGAATGGTCGTGCCCAACGTTTGATCGAACAGAAAGATGTCCGTGTCAGTGTTGGTATCCCCAGCGACCAGATTAGTGGCGTCGGATTCATAGGCAACGTACTGACTATCACCTGAAATCACGGGATCGCCTGAATCTTCATCGCTTTGTGCTCCGCCCGTTCCAACCGAAAGGCGGGTCGTCGTGGTCGTCGTGGTGTCGTGCAGAAACACATCGTAAAAGCCATTGGTATCACCTGTGACCAAATCTGTGGCATCGGATTCAAACACCACATAACGTCCGTCAGTGGAAATGGCCGGATCACGCGATGTGCCGCCTGTCGCCTGTGTGCCACCCGTCGCTACGGACACCCGAATCGTGGTATTCGATTGACGATCTCGTACAAAAACATCCCCTTGACCATTGGTATCGCCTCCGACCAAGTTGGTGGCCTGCGATGCAAACACCACATAACGTCCGGTGCTTGAAATCGTCGGCGCATACGAATTGCCGCCTGTTGCCTGCGTGCCACCCGTTGCGATGGATACACGGGTTGTGTTGCCATTATTCAGGTTGTGGACAAAAACATCGCCCACGCCGTTGGTATCAGTGGCGATGAGGTTGGTTGAATCTGATTGAAAGGTGACCAATCGGCCATCGGCGCTGATGGACGGGCTAAATGAGCTTTCATTGCCTTGCACGCCTGCCGACGAAACAGAAGCGCGAATGGTCGTGCCGGTCTGACGGTCACGTACAAAGATGTCGGCCCGCCCATTGGTGTCACCCGTTACCAGATTGGTGGCATACGACGCAAAGGCCACATAGCGGGCATCGTCGGAAATACTGGGGGTATTGGCCGTGTTGTCAGCTTTCTCGCCCGTCGAACTGACTGAGATCAGTTCAATACTGCATGTCTGGCGATCATAGACGTAAATATCCGAGGAGCTATCGCCATCCCCCGCAATCAGCGACGCATAGGTTTCGAAGGCGACATAGCGTCCATCGGCTGAGAGGCTAGGATTCTCGGCGTTATGCGACGCGGGTAGGCCCAGCGCTGTCCGTGAAACGAGGTGGATCGAGTTGATGGGAGCACACACCGAGGCATGGCTACCGCCCTCTTCTTGCTCGTTCACCGTGACCAATGGGGTGGGCGCGGGCAGGATAAACGCATCCACGCCGATGATACCGCCTTCCTGAGCATAAACGCGCAGGGTGTGAGGTTCATCAGTGAGGTAATCAAGGCGGGTAGATTGCTGATAGGCGGTGCTGTCCGCCTTCGTGATAACGGTGCGCAGCACGGTATCATCTATCTCAACCGCCAATGTGCCGAGTGATGGCCCGGCGACATAGAGGATTTCGATGGCTGTGCCACTGAATTCGAGGGTCAACACGTCGTCGGGGCTGCCGGATGAATAGAGATAAGTGCCACCGCTGGCTTGCCCACTGGTTTGAGAAACCCATGCACCTGTCTGCTGCACCACCGGGTCATCGGATTCGATGCGCTGCGGGGAGGCCTCTTGGGAATGGGTGGGTGCTGGGACAAACCATATCTGACCGATTACGGCTGCAATTACCCCAATCAAAACCAACCGCCTGCGACGGAAAATGGGTGAAAACATAGGTCACGCTCCTGAAAAATGGAAGGTGTGCCTCAGCAACCGGGGGACGGAAAAATGAGCCGAGGCACAGCCTGTGCAAGGATTTATGGGATCGTGAGGGTCAGTATAGGGCATGTGCGTGACAAAACCGTGACAGGCATAGGGGAGAAAAAAAGAGGCCGGGCCACAACCCGACCTGCTGTGCTGCAAGGTCTTGGTTTCAAAGGCCGGGTTGGTCTTAGCCCAACCCCTACCAGCTACCATTTATCCGTAGTGGCAAGGCTCAGACTTGCCCTGTTTTTTCGACTTTGCCACCGCGCCGTTCAACCCCATCCCCAACCCTTCCCCTAACAAAGGGAAGGGCTTGAATACAGCGTTTTGGGACTCCCCCTCGCCAGATGGAGAGGGGGCCGGGGGGTGAGGTCAAATTTTACCGCCACGACGCGACCTGCACGCCCGTATTGCCAAAGGGTGTGCCAACGGATTGATTAAGATGGAAGCCCGTGTTGAAATCAAGATCGTTGCGATAGAAGAACTCACCGTTTTGATAGAACAGGCCAAACGAATCTAGTCCGTTGCCGTCCCAGTCGCCGACGACAAACGAGCCATTGTCACCCGTGCCGGGAGCGCCAATATACTGGGCCAGATCGAAGGTGGCTGGGCCAAAGGCCGGGGCGACATTGCCAAAGGCGATAAATTCATTGCGCCGCACGGCAATCGAGTCTAGTCCATCGCCGTTGAAGTCCCCCGCCATGAATTGATGGGTTCCGCTGAAGGTCGGATCGGGCAGGGGAGCGGAGAGCCACTGGAACGTGAGTGGGGGAGCGGGATTGGTGCCCGAAAAATCGCACGTGAAGTAGAGGGCAAAGATGGTCATGCCGCCGGAAGGGGCACTATCCACCGCGCCAATACAATCATTGACGGCGTTACTGAAGCGCCCTGCGACGGGGGGGCCATTCACCCCAACCCAGAAACCACCCCAATCACTGGCCTGTGATTCGCTGGCTTTGTTGGTGTAGTAAAAGACGAAATTGGCATAGAGGCCGGGGGTGTCCAGCCCGTCGCCATTCCAATCGCCCATGACCCATTGACCGGGGGTGGTCGGGGGTGCATACGCGGAAAAGGCAGTGTAGCGCTCGGCACTGGGGTTGTCGGCAAGAGTATCAATCAAATCCACGTGCTCGAAGACGGGATTCACAAGGGCCAGCGTATCACCCGACGGCTGAACACGCGGGGTGACAAAAATATCATTGGTGTTATTGGTATCGCCGGGGACGAGATTGGTGGCAGAGGAATCAAAGGCGACATACCGACCATCGGCAGAAATAGTAGGCGCTTGAGACCACCCGCCAGTACCCTGAGTGCCGCCTGCTGCTAGGGAGACACGGGTAGTCGTGGCGGTTTGACGGTCATGCACAAATACATCTTCAAACCCATTGGTATCCCCCGTGACAAGATTGGTGGCAGCGGAGTAAAACACGATATAGCGCCCATCGGCGGAAATGGCCTGATCATAGGACGACCCAGTCGCCTGAGCGCCGCCTGTCGTGACGGAGACGCGCGTGGTCTGTCCGGTTTGGCGGTCATGCACAAACACATCCCGCTGTGCGTTGGTATCGCCCACCACAAGATTGGTGGCATCGGAGTTAAACGTAACATAGCGTCCATCGGCGGAGAGGTCAGGTTCATAGGACGACCCTCCGGTAGCCTGCGCACCGCCTGTCGCAACCGATACACGGGTGGTTTGTCCGGTTTGACGGTCATGCACAAACACATCCGACGACCCATTGGTATCCCCCGCCACAAGATTCGTGGCATTCGATCGGAAGGTCACGTAGCGTCCATTGGAGGAGATGCTGGGTGACGTGGAAAACCCTCCGGTAGCCTGCGCCCCGCCCGTCGCAACCGATACACGGGTGGTCTGTCCGGTTTGACGGTCATGCACAAACACATCTTCAATCCCATTGGTATCGCTAGGAACAAGATTGGTGGCACTAGAACTAAAGGCAACATGCCGACCATCAGGGGAAATCATTGGATCACTCGAAGTGCCGTTGCTCTGCACTCCACCAGTGGCAACCGAGACACGGGTGGTCGTGGCGGTTTGGCGATCACGCACAAACACATCCGACGACCCATTGGTATCACTGGAGACAAGATTGGTGGAATTGGAGCTAAACGCGACATAGCGCCCATCCGCGGAAATGGAGGACTGAGCCGAACCCGCCGTCCCTTTCGTGCCTGCTGTGCTTACCGACACCAACTGAATGGCACACGTCTGACGATCCGCCACATAGATATCTTGAAGGCCATCGCCATCACCGGGCACCAGTGGGGCGATAGACTCAAAGACGACATACCGACCATTCGATGAGAGGGCAACCCGTATCGAATAGTTCGTCGCTTGAGCGCCTGTGCTGGTCAAGGACACGCGGTGGATGGTATTCAACGGGGCACAGGTGGTCGCGCGGGTCTCACCAGAACTATTCCCCTCTCCACTCGGTGGGGAGGGGCTAGGGGTG
>JAIOHL010000290.1 GCA_019913005.1 Anaerolineae bacterium
GATTCAGCACGGCGGCTTTAGCCCCGTGTCTTTAATGTCCTCAAGATCAGCTACGCCCGTTTCACCTGCCAACTGCGCCACGCCATCAACCCACTCACCACCGAAACCAGCGTCAATCCTCCATATACCCAACCGACATGCGCCCCCAACCATACCGCGAAGGGCGTCCCCGCCAATAGCACCAGCAGCAGTGGCACATACAGCGGCGTGCAGCATGGGCTGGTCAAACAGGCCACCACAAAAAGCCCCCCACTCCGAATTTTGCCCCATCGCCCCGATTGCGGAGGTACGATGGAGAAGGCAGGGGTCGTCATTTTTGCATGGGGGGTCGAACCACAGACACATGCTTCGCCATCGGCATTGCAATAGGGGTCGCCGTCCTCCGTGACGCCACACCCCCCAGTTTGTAAAGGGATGATGTCCGTCGGATGGGTTTGGTTTTGTACAGCGTCCATGAAAATTCCTCCAAAGTTTGAGCAAGTCATCGTGCTGGTTTCCAGTGTAAAATTTCAAGCGAACTTGAAGTCAAGAGGGGTAAGGGTATGAAATTGGAAACTGGCGTGGGTCTATTAACTATCGGCGAAGTTGCCAAACGGGTCGGATTGCAAACCTCCGCCATCCGCTATTACGAAGAGCTAGGCCTCATTCAAAAACCGCCGCGTATCAGTGGACAGCGCCGCTATCCGCCGGATGTCTTGCAGGAAATCGCGCTAATTCAATTAGCCCAAGCAGGCGGTTTGACCCTCGCGCAAATCCACAATCTGCTGCACGGCTTTGGGGCAGACATCCCGGCCTCCGAGCGCTGGCACAAAATGGCCGAGGCACGGTTGGTCGAGGTGGAGGCCCAAATTCAGGCGGCTCTGCATATGAAACAGGTCTTGTCGAATCTACTGGAATGCACCTGTCAAGAATTTTCCGAATGTGTAACCCACAACGAGTGATACCAAGTTCGGGCAATTCATATCCGTTCGACTGCATCCCCGACCCCCGAACTTTTTGCCAATTATCTGGAACTGCTCAATGAATCGCGGGAGGTGGTCAATGCCCATGTCACCACCCTGCTCAGTCATCTGACGCAGATTTTGTCGGACGGCATGGCATTTTCGATAAACGACCCCGCCCAAGCCGCGCGTGTCGTGTTGGATGCCACCACCCGTTTCCACAATCCGGTACATGTGCGTGAATGGTCAGGCCCGCATATCCGAGAGACTTTCGAGGCGGTGTGGTCGCTGCTGCTGATCTGCTTGGGGGCGGCCTAGACCTCGACCTTGTAATCCAAACTGATTTCATCGCCCGTCATACCGCGAAATCCCCAATTGTGGCGCGGCGTTTCAAAAATGGTGATTTCAACATCGGCAGGTCGAATCCCCACATCCGCTTGCAGGCGCTCAAAAATCAGGTGAATCAGTTTCTTCTTGGTTTCGACGGTGCGCCCCTCAAACATTGAAATCTCAATGATGGTGTACTGCTCTGTGCGGCCTTCGGGGTAATAGAATTCGTCCGGCTCAAGCAGGATAAAGCGATGGGCGCGTTTGCCTTTGGGGAAATCCAGCGCTTCCATCACACACGCATGGATGCTATCCGAAATTTGGGCCTTTTTCCCAACGAGATGATGCCGCAAACCAAAGATTTTGACTTGTGCCATACGAGAATGCTCCTGAAGCTCGTGGTCATTGAGGCATCCAGTTTGGCCCATTTGCAATGGCGTGCCTATAACATTTGGCAATCTGGCTAGCGAGTCCGCTTTGCAACTTCAGCCATTTTCTCTCGGATTTTGGTTTGGTCGGCGGGGCTGTAGGACTCCATGCGGGCGGGTTCATGGGCATAATCAATGAAGGTACCAAAACGTGAGGTTTGCCATGTATAGACGAACGGCTCACCGAAATCGAAATTCAATACCTCATCGCCTGCGAGTGGGATAGGCACAATCGGGATTGGCTCATCAAGGTCGAATAAATACACGTCAACTCCCTTCACCTTCGGGTTACTCAGAGCGATATAATACGGCTTTGAACCTTTGTCTTTTGGATAATACGGTACACCGATGATCGGGGATGGGTATTCGTGCAGATAGTCAATTTCGATGAGGGGCGTACCTGCCAGCAGCATTTTGGTGCGGTTTTGTTGATAGGCAGCATCATAACTCTCACCCGGCATGTTGGCAGGCGATAGCAGTTCAATGCGCACGAGGGGCTTGCTATACACGCGATGCTCACCTGCTTTAATCTCGTAGATGCTAATGCCCATTATCTGCTGCAATTCTTCGAGTTCCAATTCCAAATGTAGGGCGGGAGGACTCGCCATATGCGCCGCTGCCTGTTGGGTCATTGCTCCGCGTTGATAAACAGCCACATCAGGAACTGGCCGACTGTCTCGGATGAGAGGGTCGTAATCCGACTGGCGTGCCTTGATTTGGAGCGAGGATTCACTAACAGCAATATAAGTGCGTGGCAGATAACGATTCAGAAAATCCTTGATATGGGTAATATGGTCGCCATGAAACGGCGGAAATGTGGATGTCATATCCTCCGTGCTTGGAGACTGGAATAGACTCATCAAATGCGGATTTAATCCCACATACGGGTTTTCGTCTAGCTCAATCATGGCCTGTTTTCCTTAAAGAAGCTACCCGATATATTTCATTATACCCTACCCAGAAATCGAACATCCCCCCACCCCATCGGGTAAATATCGTGAACCAGTATTCAGAAAGGACACCTATTTTCCCGATGTCTACCCGCCAATTTGCGATTTTATTGGTACTCTGCCTACTATTTAATCTTACGGATCGCCCGGTGCGTGCCCAAGACGACCCCATGCCCCAGATCACCCTTGATGTGGATGGCGTCGAACGCACCTATCGCCTGTTTGTGCCTTCGACCTATGACCCAAATACCCCTGCCCCACTGGTCATCGCTTTTCATGGTGCAGGCGGCGACGGCGCAAGTATGGCCCGTCTGACCACCTTCAATACACTTGCTGAATCCGCCGGGGTGATTGTGGCCTATCCTGAAGGCTTGCTGGCCTATTGGGATTATGGCGTGGGTACACCCGAATGGACCGAACAATCGCCAATCCATGACGAGATCAGCTTCATTTCGGACATGCTTGACCAATTGACTAATGACTACACGATTGACCCGACCCAAATTTACGCCGTCGGGTTTTCCAATGGGGCACGCATGGCCTTCCGCGTCGGTTGCGAATTCAGTGACCGCTTCAGCAAAATCGCCGCCGTTTCCGCCACCATCTCCACTGAAGTGACCGAAAACTGCCCGACGGATGCGCGGGTCTCGGTGTTGTACATGCACGGCACAGGCGATGATGTCACCCCTTGGGCGGGCAAACCCCTGTATGATGAGGGTGGACGCTTAATCTCCTATGCCCTATCCGCGCCGGATACGGTCAATTTTTGGCTGGAACAAAATGGCTGCCCCGCCGACACCACCATGCTAGATATGCCCGACGCCAACCCCGCTGACGAAATCTCAGTACGGCAGGCCAAATTTGAAGGCTGTGAGGGTGGTCATGAGGTCGTGTTTTATGCCGTCATCGGGGGTAGCCATGCGTGGGAAGGTGGCATTTTCAACCTGATGCCGAGCGATTATGCCCCCTCCGCCTCGGCCACCGACTATGTGTGGGCATTTTTCGGGTTGGAGGGGGAATAGCAGAAATTGAACCCCACCCCCTTGCCCCCTATCCATAAACGGTGAGGGGAGTTGATGGTTTTTTGACGCCCTGCCTCGCTTGCGGGGAAGGGTTGGGGATGGGGTCAAGATTAACTACTGGTGCTGGCACGGGCAATCGCAAAGGGGTAGACCGTGCCGCTGCCGCCATCCCGCAATAAATCGCCCACAAACGCGAATGTCCAACCTGAATCCATGATGTCATCCACCACCAACACGGGCTGATCTGGTGGCACTTTGGTGCATAGTTCCAGCGCCCCCATCAGATTTCTAAACTGCATATGGCTGTTTTGCATGGCTTTTTGGGGAGGGCGTTCAACCCGTTTGGCGATGGCGGGGATAAACGACAGCCCCACTTTCGCCGCCAACTGTTGGCTGAAGGTCGGCACCAAGTCGGGATGGCGCAGCGACGGCACACATGTCACCCACGCAGGTCGCTCATCAAGGGTGGCCCAGTAGCGCTCCAGCAGTTCCGCCGAGGCCTCAACCAACTCCGCCGAAAAACTGCCGAGTGTATATTTACCATCCCGCACCACGTCCCCATAAGCGCCGTCCACGTAATAACACAGCGCCAATCCAACCGCGTTAATCTGCTTCATTTTGCCCCGATATTGCCCGTCCACCCCGCCCGGCGGATACATTTTGCGCGGCTGAAAGGTGATAAAGCGCTGGCGGGTCAAAAATTGGCGCACCTGATCCATTTCAGTGGCCGTTGGATTGGATTTAATCTGCACATCCTGACAATTTTGACACCGACCACACGGCTCCACCTGTGTCGGATCGTCGAGTGCCTCGGCGATAAAACGCATCAAACAGCCTTTGTGATGGATATACGCCTTGAGTTGTTCCAATTCTGCCACCCGCTGCGCCGATACGTTGGCCCATCGGTCAAAATCGGGCAGGCCGCGCTTCAAAAGGTGATAGGTACGGCGGTCACGCGCCACGATGCCATCCAATTCCAGATGCAGTAGCACTTTGTCGAGCGCCGAGGCTTTTAAATTGACATCGTGTTGCAGCGTGGCAATCGTGACTTCTTCGTGGGTTTCCAAAACGCGCAGCACTTTTTCGACATCCTGCTGACGTGGAAAGGCCGTGTCTATAAAATACTGCTGAATCTCCTCATCATCCGAGCCGTGCATCAACACAATCCGCGCTTCGTCAATCCCGCGCCCCGCCCGGCGGATAC
>JAIOHL010000291.1 GCA_019913005.1 Anaerolineae bacterium
CTCTCTCCAACATGGCGAGGGGGGAGCGATTACCAATTATTGAAATTATGTTTAGGAAGGCGACATGATGACACGAATTAGGGAGTGGATTCAACGAGGCTGGGCGAGTAAGTGGGTGGTGGCAGGGAGGGATTACTTGCGGCGGTATGGGGTCATCACGGCGCTTGCTATTGCGCTGATTTATTCGATAGGGCCTTGGCGATACTCACATGATTGGACAGGCTTTCGAGGCGACAATGATGGCGCTACAAAAAAGCTGTGGGACTGGTTAGATTTGCTGGTCGTGCCGATTGTTTTGGCAGTAGGGGCATATTTGTTTAATCGGCGGGCGGCGATCAGGGATAAGGAAAGGGAAGAAGCGGCAAAGGAGCGCGAGAAAGCATGGGAAGAGGCCACACGGTATGAGGAGATATTGCAGGAATATCTGGATGATATGAGCCAGTTATTGATGAAGGAGGGCCTTAAGGCGGCGCTTAAGAAACGAAACAAGAAACCCAAGCAAGAGGATGAAACCAAAGCAGATGGTGAATCGGAAGGAAAGCCGGAAACCGAAGCCGATGAAGAACTGCCAGTGGTGGACATAGCACGAGCACGGACAGTCAATACATTGCGAAGATTAAAGGACCCCCAACGGCGACGGGAATTATTGGATTTTTTGCAGGACGCAGGGTTGTATAACGGGGAAACAGCGCTGTTGCGAAATGCTAAGATGGATGGAATCAATTTAGACGAGACGAATTTGGAAGGGATTGACCTCGGTGGGGCGAGTTTGATAGAGGCACACTTGGTGGGGGCAGTATTGGCGGAGACAGTGTTGGTGGAGACAGTGTTGGCAAGGTCACACTTGGCGGGAGCATACATGTGGAAGGCTAATCTGATAGGAGCAAGCTTAGTCCGAGCCAATCTGACCGGGGCATTCCTATGGGAGGCAAATCTAAGGGGCGCAAGCCTGACAGGAGCCAACCTAACTGCTGCATTCCTCGCGGAGGCCGATTTAAAAGGGGCAAACTTGATAGGAGCCAATCTGACTGGGGCCGACGTGGGGGAAGCCGATCAGATGTGGCCGGTGAACCCTGAGATTGCTGAGTTTGATGAGACGACGCACCTGCCGGATGGGACAAAGTGGCATGAGGGGGTGGATTGGACGCAGTGGACGGAGCCGAAGAAGGCAGAGTAGAGGGAGAAAGCATGAGGATAAGAATTGCGATATTTCAAAGCAGATGGGAATCAAACAGGAGTTAGAAAACTTACCAAAAGCACCAGTTATTAGGTACTTCTGGTCAAGCCATCTCTGAAATTGTTTTTCGATGGGGGCACTTTATATACTCGTTATTAAAATCCTATAGGAATTAGATTGGGTAAAGTAATTGAGCCTAAGTATCTTGCTCCCAATCAAGCGGAATCAAAGCGTAATCTCCCCGCCAAACATTGTCTACAATAGCATTCTGAAACTCAATAGAATCCAAGTTGGCATGGTCTAATACAACAATTTGAAGGCCATATGCTTCTGCAAAATTGAATAGAAGGTCAAATATTTTGTTGACTGCTTGGCGATCCTCATCCTTAGCATCTTCAAGGCCAACTACATTTTCAAAGATTTCCGGCGGGAAGTAAACCTGAGTTGGTTGATCAAGTACGAGAAAATTAGGCACCGGACGATCTTGATTGATAAAGTACCAATGGAGAGCCAACAAAGCAATTAAATGTGATCCAAGATGGTTAGCTGCACTTCCCATATTTTGGTTCATCACAATAGGAACAACAGGCCTATCTGCAACAACGGTTAAGTTACGCCAATCAAATCTATATGGCCCTTCTTCAATATCCAACTGCTGGCTAAGTTCTGTCATCTTATTGCCAATGATATTTAAAATGGACATTCGACGGGTTTCTAAGTTTTCGCTATCTAGCTGTTCCTCAAGTAAATCAAACTCTCGCTGCAATCGCTCCACTTTAATCCGAAGTTCGGCACTCTCGTCGTCAAGCGATGGAGTAGTATCCAGAAAATAGCTAATACGACCTACCACCCTTGCAATTCTTGCATTAGAGTCTCTTATTTGGGTTGCTGCCTCTTGCTCACTTATAGCAGCCTGCAAATCCAATTCTTTTTGATTTATTTGGCGACGAACCTCTTCAAGCTGACTACGTAAATCGTTGATATATTCTTCTAACTCTGGCCTCTCACCTGACACAACTTCCAAGTCCGATTGCAGATTCAGTAAAGAGCGATAAATGGATTCTACTGAAGCAGATACTTTCAAAAGCTGCGTACCACATAAAGGACATGTATCCAACGCGCTATCCTCAAAGAGATGGATGGATTGAAGTCGGCTAGTCTGTTCAGAAGCTTCTCGGCTATATCCATCAGCAGACTGGATGTAAAACTCCGCCGCATGAATTTTCTCATGGGTACTCTGAAACTCGCGACGCAGCTCAACAATTTGATCTTGTAGTGAAAATTGACGATCCTCAACGACAATAGGATTTATGGTTGGTTGCCAACCTCTCAAGGTTCGCAATAATTCCAACGCTTCCCCAAAACTTTGCGGTTGATGCTCCTGCGATAACAATCCGACCTGTTGAGCTTCTATAACAAGGCTAATTCCACGATTTACTCGCTCAGCAATCAGGCTTTTTGTCTCTTCAAGATCTCGTTTTGCAGAACGTAGCTCACGCCTTTTATTGTTTATCTGGTAAATAAGGCTCAATCTATCCTCTTGGACTACTCCCAAGAAATAATTCATGGTGTCCTTGATAGCTTGGGGAATTTGCGGCTCCGACTGACGATAGAATAAGATACTCCGGCTGGCAATAACATCTTGAGGCTGAAATAAGTAATACTCTGTGTGCCGAATAGTCGCAGAAAGGGACTCTCGTGTTTCGCCCTCAGCCGGAATATTTAAGTTTGGAGATATACCTAGACGACGGGAAAGCTCATCAACAACGGCATCATCATTTGAGTTTGCGAATAACGCCTGCATCTCAGGAATATCAATCTGCTGTGCAATTTCAAAGTAAGCTTGATTATTTCTCGCCTGACCAAGTTCAGGGGGCTGTTTAGCAATGAACACTTCGAGATCGTTAAGTTGGTATAAGACGGCATACCATGCAACACTATCCTGAATAACTCCAGCAGCAACTTGAAATCGACTGCGCCCCATACAGTAGCTAATAATAGGGATAATGCTAGATTTGCCTGTCTTGGATTTACCAGTGATAATGTTAACTTGATTAAGTTTGAAGTTGATACGACGAATTTCACCTGTATGGTTGTACAGCAGAATGGCCTTGATTTGCATCATGGTTGCACTCTCCACATCATGTAAATAGATGTGGCAGAACCAGCTTGAGCAAACCACCGACCGACAAAGTGGGCACGTTGTTCAATTCTTTCTACTTCTTCAGTATCCACAGTATTGGCAGGGCGCCTACGAAAACGTTTTGCTGTTGAAGAAAATTCCGCGTTATCAGCTAGGTTGATGACTTCATGATGCATTCCAAACATTATTCCTTCTTTGGTAATCGGTAGAAGATTTCGCGCTCGAGATGGGAACTGAATATGCACATGTTGATTTTCACGTAACCAAACATGCATCTTCGTGGAAATACTGCGCGGCAGAGATTCACGCAAAGGCTTATGCAATACAATGGGCAACACTAAGAATACTAGCGCATACGGCATCCCTTTATTGGCTTCATTCTGATAACCCTTGATACTCTCCCTTAAAATTCTCGTGCTAAAAGGCGCATTAAACAGGTTCGTGATCTCGAGCGGCTCTTCCGATTTTAAAATTTCAGGTAGTTGAATAATTGCCTGTAAACGGTTCACAAACTCTGGATGCCACCATACGCGAGGGATATCCTCGTTCGCCAATATATGGAAACTCCCACGACGTACATAAGGCTCTGTTACATTATCTCTGATACGAACATCAACACCTTGGCAATGATCAAATATTTCCCGGCCAAGACTTTGTAGACCAATCTCATCATTGGATATAAAAGAGGGCTGGCGTTGAACGCGAAGAATAAATCGCTCCCATTCGTCAAATAGTCGCTGCTCATAGTGCTTAAGCTCATCAATATGGAGTAGTTGCTCACGCTCCCAGCGAGATCGTTGCTCAAATGCTCGGTAATAATCTACTATGGCAATTTCAATCTCGCGGTTTGTTAACATAATTTCTTTAAGTTGTTTTACAAATAATCTTTGATCTGTGTTTGCATTAGGAGGTTCGGGTGGATTTACCCCACGAAAATCAATAGGAAGGGCCTGAGGATGAAACTGAACATTCAAATCTGAGAGCTGATTAATTAGTTCGGCTTTGGCGATCCAATTTGAATTTCGCTCAATAACATGGAGTTTTACCCTCTCAAACCACCAAGAATACAGGCGAGTGTAAAATTGATCTCTGTATTCATGCCGAACTTGTAATAATGGCTTGATTTTAGCCGCCATCTCGTCAATATGGGGTTCACCATCCAAAAGGCGAATCGAGGCAATAAGCGTTTCGCGTTGCTTATCCGATAAAGCCTGATACGCATCAAATGAAGGCTCTAAGGTTTGATTATTAGATGAGTAGGAAACTTCTAATAATTTTTCACTGATGGCTTTATTATCACGCCCTATAGTCGGCTTTAGTAATTCTGATATTGAATTAGGAGTAGCAATAGCAGTTGTGACAAGAGAAAGAATGCTATCAGGCTTTAAGTATCCTTGCTTGGTATAATCACTCCAAGCCCGGATAGATTTCCATAAATCAGGACTGTAGTCGGTTAGCGTTGCCAGATGGCTGATGTGATGTTTCAGTTGGAATAGTTCTACAGATGTACCTGTAGAACTGAAGTTCACGTCATCCAAATATTCGATCGCAATTTTTGCCTCATCGTGTTCAGCCTTCAGAAGCAAAAATAGCGCATACTCCATCTGATAGAGATAGCCTAAAAAAGAAGGCCCCGCATTCGTGTTAATCGTCATTTGACTCACACATCGGTTAAGAAAGAGTTAGAACGGCTTAATTAATTATATTAGAATTGTATATGATTTAAACTAGAGTGGCAAAAATTGTGTTTTATCCAGAAGTCAATTGTACAAATCACGCTCTAAATTGTAAGATGTCGTTGTTCGGTTGAGTGTAAATGGTGATTTTTTGCTTCCAAATTTACTTCAGATGGTCGCCGCGCCGCAGTCGTTCTATCTTTTCCCAGATATTTTGCCATGCCGTCTTAGTCTGAACTTCGTCAACCATGACCATCACTACCTGCCCTTCTTCTACCATCACTTCCAGCTGATGTCCCTCACCTACTCCAGCGGGCAGTAGCTCACGGCGTACATTAATAGGCTGCCCTTCAATGAGCAGCACGGCCCACTCGCCTTCGAAACGATCCACCACGGCTTTCATGATTTTCCGCTCCTTACGGCAAACTCTCACAAGCGATGCCGTCATTATCTCTATCCAATCCATGCGGATCTTCTTCTGGCCCACCCGCCGCGATGAAAAAGGCCTGCGCCTCAGCATGGGTGGCGAAGTTTCCACAGTCTCGATCCGGCCCATTCGGATCATAGCGCAGAGTTGCCGACGGAAAGCCGACCACAGGGGGCTGGGGTAATACTGTCGCTGGGTTGGTCACGGCGGGTTGAAGATTACCACCTGCTATCGCTGGCGTGTCGAGGGCAGGATACACCAGATAACGGCTGCCATCGGTCTCCACAACCACCGTGCCATGTACATCCGTCCCATAAATCGTGGCCCCGGCATTTATCAAATTGGTGATGGTTTCTTGATGCGGATGCCCATAGTCGTTGTTGCGACCTGCCGAATAGATCGCCACTTCAGGTTGTACCGCCGTTAAAAAGGCAGGTGACGATGAGGTATACGACCCATGATGCCCTACCTTGAGGATTTGGGCAGGCAGTTGGTCGGCAACCGTCTGGAGCATTTCCATCTCGGCGGCATATTCGGCATCTCCGGTGAACAAAAATGAGATCGTGCCATAACTCAGATGCAGCACCAGCGAGGTATCATTGAGGTCGGCGGCATTGGGTTTACTATAGAGGGCCTTAAGTTCAAGATCACCCGCCTGAACGGTTGTACCGACCTCGGCTTCATGATAGGGAATCTTTTGGTCGGCAATGGTATCGATAAAACTCTCGAATATACTGGTGGTATGGATCGCGCCGTTCGTCCAAATCTCCCCGACGGACATGGCTTGCATGACTTGAACCAACCCACCGATATGATCGGCGTGTGGGTGAGTGGCGATCATGACATCTATGTGCGTGATGCCCTGCTGCTGGAGATAAGCCAGCGCCATGCCATTGTCATACCCACCATCAATCAGGGCCGTCGCGCCGTCGGGTGCTATGATGAGAATGCTGTCGCCCTGATCCACATCAATAAAGTGCACCCGCAGTGGGCCGTTGATGACGCTGGTTGATGCTACACCCTCCACCACCACCGGGATGTCCTCACTTGGGACTTCAATCGCAAGGGGAATGGTCGGACTTTCGACCCGCTCAATTTGTGCCGTTTCATCATCGGGCACACGCAGCGACAAACCCAAGAGCACCCCTGCGCCACAGATCACTGCCATGAGGCAGATCACGACACTACTTACCACGCAGGTGAGTGCTAAACATTTGGTATCGGGGGAAGAACGATTCATGGCCCACCCTCAAAACTTAACAGTCCCGTATATTTAATGATAAAACAAGATCAATGAAATGAGGATAAGGTTAGGGTGGCAGCGATAAGTTTTGGTAATCAAGAGGAAATAAATTCATGTTAAACGGCGTGCGATCAAACCAGACTATTTATCCATCAAAGAAAAAAATCCTCCATCCTTATTATGCCAAATATCGACGGCGCGAAATATTTGTGGTAAATTCTCCATTGAGATAATCTCCTAACAACCTTGTCCATAACAGAACGCCTTTTAAGGAGGAAGCGATGTTTAATGGAAAGAGGTTTTTACAGCTCTGTATTCGTTTACTCATCGTCCCCTTTGGCAGTTTAGCTATTTTCACATTCACTCTCATCGTGGTAAGTGCTCAGGATGATTCCCAAACACACAGATTCGAGGCGAGTGGTGCAACAGTCACCTTTGACAATTCTTGGACACTCGTTTCCAGTGATGATGAAAGCGCGACGCTGATCCATGGATTGATACAGGTTACTCTTTACGATCCGTTATATGTTTCAAGCGAAGTTCAACTTGACGATTCCGGCACCTTGGAAGATGTTCTAAAGGAGATGCGGACGGCTCTAGGGACAGACTCTCATACACGCTTTGACGCTACCCGTCTCGTTGAAGAAGTCATACCGAAGGTAAATCGAGTAATCGTCACCTATCTGTACACCCCTGATGACGATGGCATGACAGGAATCTTTATTGCTCTGTCATTCGACGACGGTTCATATGGCTTCGCTGATGCATTGATGCCGCTTGATAACGTGGACGATGATCGGGAAACCGTTCTGGAATTGATTGGAACATTTAACATCGCCTCAACCGAACCCTGCACCGTCAGCACAAGTCAATCCAATACAGTGCAATTGCGAGTTGGGCCGGGCACCAATCGCGGGGTCTTTACTTTCCTGCCTGCGAATCGGTTGTTCAAGGTTTTAGGGCAGACAGTTATTGATGGAAAAATTTGGTGGAAACTAGATAAAAATGAGGTTCTACCACAGGGTGCCGCAGGCGAGTTATGGGTTGCTGCTGAAGATGTAACGGCGACCCCAAGTTGCGAATCGGTTACACCCATGCTTGCACCTCCCCCCACCATTCCTCCTCGCCCCACCTCCGTCAGCACATCACAATCTGGTTCCGTTTTTGACCCCCTTTGCCCGGGAGAGACTACACGGCAATTCGTGGCAGTAGCGTGGAGTTCGAATGATATCAATGTGGTTCGGGCCTGTGTTGGGAATTTACAGTTCTTTGCAGGTCGAGCTTATGATCAACAGGCTGCACGTTTGGCAAGTGGTCAATGCAGTGTACAACCGACCCCGGAAGAACTGGACGCTTATTTTGCAAGTAATTGGGCACTTGCGGATGTTGCAACTGGTTATTTCATTCTAGGGCTTCGATATGAAAGTATTGGACAAACCGGCAATGCCCGAACCGCTTTCAATACTGTCATTAACAACTATTCCTGTGCATGGGCATGGGACACTCGTGGTTGGTTTTGGTCGCTTAAGATCGCCGCTCAAGAACATGTAGGGTAGTCACAATATAAGGCGACTTTCATGCTCATGTGGCTGAAAGTCGCCTATTTTATTCTACCAATTACACTCGACGCTACTCGTCCATTGCATTGCGTAAGTAGCGGATGTTACGAACATAGACGGTTTGTGCGGACGTTCCTGATCCAAATACCAGTTCTAAAGGAACCTGAATTGTGGTGAAATCAGCCGTCACAAACTGATCCACCTCAAACACATAGGTTCGCCAATTAGACGTTAGCTGAACAGGAATTTTTGTCTCTTCCCCCGTATCAGGGTCGTTACTGTCTTTCACTCCAATCAAGACTAATTCCCCGCCAACTTCCCCACGCAAATCAACCGCAATGGCATCATATCCGGATAAATCCAGTGAGCTGGAATCTAGTGGCTGGGCTAAAGTCCCTACGTTGATAAACACGACGCCCCATTCTTGCTCGGCTGGATAATCCAACCGCAAGGCACCACCTTCGTCCATGACCCAGTCCCGTTGTTCTTCAGATGTATCAACCCCTAGCGAAAAACCACGCACCAAACGACTTCCGTCAAGGATTACCAGCGATGTTTGGGGAACAATTGGTGGAGTCACAATGGCAGGCGGGGGAGCTGTATCGAAAACAATATTATCGACATAAAGCGTTACTCCATCTGGGGTATGCTCTTGATCTGCGACCCAACCAAACCCATCTATGACAGAGTGGAGGTCTGCTCCGCGCAAGTCTATATGATATTCGTGCCATTCTGAGGTAACTGTAACAAACCCTAACGGATCTGCTTCTTGGGCATAGATGGGGTTAGAAATAGAGCTGGGATATTCTCCATTGTTGATGCCACCTACAAAAAATTGCACTTGGACATCTTGGGAATCTGGTGTTGCAGCACGAGCCATGAACCGGACTTGAGTGTAATTGGTTAAATCATAACCAGCATGTGGGACTGTCCCCCAATTACCTTTGGGTGTCTGCCAATAGATTCCTGCCCATTGCCCCAGATCAAGTTCTGATGGCCGATATCTCAATTCAATGGCTCGCTCTTCCCAAGGGCCATCTGCAACAGCACAGGTATCCACTGATATCGTGTGAATATCACCCATGAAACCACTTGGCTCAAAATGGTTGCTGAGAGCGTCGTCGGTCTCCGAAAAAACAGCGTAATTGGTATAGATAGGAAAAACGATACTGGTTGGTTGGTTTGAACCAACTGGAACCTCAGGATGATCCATATCCATCGTAGCGACGGGTGTAGCCGTTGCAACAGCAGTTAACGATGGCACATTATAGTTGACCGTTTGAATGTTGGCTGACATTGGGACAAGGACACTTTGAAAGTCATACTGAGTATGTCGTTTTGAATCCAGCACACCCCAAAACGCGCCAACCCCACCCTCTGTTTTCCATAGTTCGTTAAAAGCGGAGAAGTAATAGAACTCAACATTTTCCGCGGCAGCCAATGCCAAGAACTCGCGTGTAAAGCGCCGCTGGTTTTCAGGGCTAGGGATTGAAGGCCCGAAAGCTGGGCCATGCGAGGGCCATCCTGTTTCCCCTATTATTACAGGTTTTCCGTCAGCCAAATCTTGCACGTTGTGATATTGGTCAACGACATATCGGGCCGCATTCTCAATAAGCTGCCCTTCCCAGAAAGCATAGATATGGACAAGAACGTAGTCCACCGCCTCCACCAATTTGGGGTGTCCTGCAAAAACAGCGGCAATATCAGCAGTGGTCACAGGTACATTCACAGCCTCTCTGACCCGCTCGATATAATTGATAAGATCGGTTTCGGACAGGTCACCGCGTAGCAGCACTTCATTACCCACAATCACTGATTCTAACTCAACCTGTTGACTGATCTCGACTAAAGCCGCAATTTGACGCTCGTTTTCTATAGGATCACGCCCCAACCATGCACCAGCACTTACCCTCAGTCCATATTGCCTTGCGATGGCTGGAATGGCCCCCTCAATCCCCTCACTTGAGTAGGTACGGATTGCATTCGCCATATGTCGTAGCGTAATCATGTCTTCATGAACCTGCCCTATAGTTGGGCCGTCGCCAAAATGTGGATTCTGACAGTCTCGATAAGGGCTATATGCGATCCCTTGTATTGTCTGAGGCATCAATTCCCATTCGACTTCAACATTTGCCAGTGACCAAACCAACCCAGACGATACAGTTAGCACCAATTTGTGTTTTGCTGGCTGATCTGCGACATAGGCAATCACGGGAGACTCGCCTAGCGCTAATGCATTGCAGGTTCCATTCCCATCACAGCGCGTTGACCACATAACGTGCCCATCTATGGACAGGACAACCTCGCCTCCATTGGATGCTTTCAATGCACCCGCACAACCTGAAGTTCCTGTGCAGACAAGGCGAATCAAAAGGACGTGACGATCCAACGAGGCGGGAATATCAAGGGTCGCGGTTACACTACCACCCCGGCCTGCTACGCACGAAGACTTATCCAAGCCTAAGGCAAAGCCAGTTGGTGGTAAGTTCAATTGGCAGGGGTCATCCTCTGGCAGTACAACATCGCCATCAAAAACCCGCGAATGCAATGTGGGTAGAGTGTCCTGAGCCGTGGCAGGCGGTGCAGGAAAAGAAAAGGTACCAATGACCAGAGTGCAAATCAAACTCAAGATCACCAGCTGGAAGATCGAAAACCGTTTGGACATGAGGTTTACTCTCCCTCTGAAATACAGAATTTATTTTGTGTGGGCATTGAAAGTGAAATGAACTATTCGCCATTGGCCTGTCTCGTCGCGTGTAAACTCCCAAACATCGGCCCCTGACGGATTGTCGTACCTATTTGGACAACCGTTATTATCTGAGCGGTAGCCGAAATCGCCTGCGCTACTAGTGGTCACTTGGGCATAGTTGTCTGTCAATACGAGAATCTCAAAATCTGCATGTTCAATATGGCAATGAACTTCGCGTGCCCATTTTTCGGCGTAATACGCGAGGGCACCGTACCAGATATGCCCATTAGGATCGGCATCTTCGATAATCGCCTCGGCAAGGTATATATCCGCTATGGCTTGCTCATCTTCCATAAGAATGGCTTGCGCTTCACGCTCGATAAGCGACTCTAGGGTTTGATCAACGGGTATGGTTGGTCGCGGCGTAATGGTAGGGCTAGGAATCACCGTTGGGGCACTTGTTGCTACGGGAGTCGGGATGCATGTCGGACATGATTCACACAGAAGGTCAGCTATAACAAAACCTAGAATTCCCCCTATCATCAGTGCACCCAGTATCACTAGCCAACAAATCCAGTCCGATTCTCGACAATCGCGTGTCAATGACTTAACCAGATTCAATAGTCTCCGTCTTTTGTCACCCGTCATAACCCCGGTTAAATCAAGCCATTGAAGGGTATGTATCTGTTCTGGTAATTTTTCTGGTTCTGTTTTCTCGATCAGAATGGGAAGAATTCGAATTCCACATTTATGAGCCAGCGCTAGTTCCCGTTGGCAGGCTTCAGATTGGATAGATGCGGGCGAAACGGCAAAGAGGAAAACACAGCATTCCTTGATATGGTTTTCGATCTCCTCCCAAAAGTCTTGCGGCGGCTGTATCCTAATGTCATACCAAAGTTTATATTTTTTGTTCGGAAGACTATCAATGATTCGAGACTTGACGCTGTCTTTATCCTCATGGGCGTAACTAAGGAAAAGATCAACTGGCTTGGCTTTTCGCATGGCGACCCACCTTCGGGAGAAAAAGAATTATATTCTTACGAGTCTAAATAGACTATCTATCTATTAACCAATACATTATCGCTCCTTTGTTGTTATCGTGCCACAAAACGAGATATTTTGGGAAAATCATCGCCTCCCATTACTTCAGATTCTTGATTGATCTACAACTTCGACTACGCAAAAATTATCCATCTCCTTATCCGACTAATTTTTGGCCTTATGCCGCGCATTGTATATACTGGTATAAGTTTCTACTTGCAACCTAATAGAAAGCCAGCATGGATTACCAGACACTTGAGAAGCAACTCTGGGAGGCTGCCGACCAATTACGCGCCAACTCTGAGCTAAAAGCCTCTGAATATTCTGTCCCGGTGTTGGGACTCATTTTCCTGCGTTTTGCCGACCACAAATTTGGGCTGATGCAAAAACGGCTGGAAGGCACCGCCACCGGACGGCGTAGAATCAGCAAAACCGACTATCAAGCCGAGGGGGTGGTGTTTGTTCCCGACCTTGCCCGCTATGACTACCTGCTCGCCCTACCCAGCGGCACGGATTTAGGCAAGGCCATTGACACCGCGATGGAAGGCATCGAGCAGGAAAACGACGATCTGAAAGGTGTATTGCCCAAAAACTACACCAGCTTTGATAATCAAATCCTCTTGACCCTGCTCAAAAAATTCAATTTCTCGATGGCTGGACTCACCGGCGACGTATTCGGGAAAATCTACGAATACTTTCTCGGTAAATTTGCCATGACCGAAGGGCAAAAGGGTGGCGAATTCTTCACCCCTAGCTCCATCGTCAAACTGATTGTGGAAATCATCGAACCCTATCAAGGCCGTATTTTTGACCCGGCGTGCGGCTCTGGCGGCATGTTTGTTCATAGCGCGGCTTTTGTGGAACGCCACCGCGCCAACAAACTGGGGATTAGCATTTTTGGGCAGGAACGGGTCAACGAAACCGTGCGGCTCTGCAAAATGAACCTTGCCGTGCATGGCCTATCCGGGCAAGTCACCCAAGCCAACACCTACTATGACGACGTGCATTCTGAATCCCGACCCTTCGACTTTGTGATGGCGAATCCCCCTTTCAACGTTAACGGGGTGGATAAAGAGCGCATCAAGGCCGATAAAGTGCGGTTTCCGTTGGGGATGCCCAAGATTGACAATGCCAATTACGTCTGGATTCAGCTTTTCTATAGCGCCCTCAGCAAAAAAGGCCGGGCCGGGTTTGTCATGGCGAATTCCGCCAGCGATGCCCGCCATACCGAGCAGGACATCCGCCAAAAATTGATTGACGACGGCGTGGTCGATGTGATGATTGCCATCGGCTCCAATTTCTTCTATACCGTCACCCTGCCCTGTACGCTATGGTTTCTGGATAAGGGCAAACAAGGCACGGAGCGCCAAGACTGGGTGTTGTTCATTGATGCCCGCCAGATTTTCCAACAGGTTGACCGCGCCCATCGAGAATTTACCCCGGCCCAGTTGGAATTTATCGCCAATATCGTGCGGCTCTATCGCGGCGAAGACCCCGAATTTTATATCCCCGACGATGCCGAGGCCGACTACGCCACCAGCCAGCGCCTGATTGAAGAGGTTTTCCCAGAGGGGCGGTATCAAGACATTGCGGGGTTATGCAAGGTTGCCACCCGTGCCGAGATTGCCGCGCAGGGGTGGAGCTTGAATCCGGGGCGGTATGTAGGGGTAGCCAAGAATGGGCAGGATGAAGATTTTGATTTCATCGAGCATATGGAAGCACTGCATGAACGCTTGGAACTGCTTAATGCCGAGGCGAGGGTTTTGGAAGAGCGGATCGCTGAGAATATGCGGAAAATCTTGGGGGAATAATTTGTCAAAGAGTAGCCAACTTACCCTAAATGATATTTGCGAATTTATCGCAGATTGTCTTCACAAGACAGCCCCTATCCAAGAAACGGGTTATCCATCAATTAGAACGCCAAATATTGGCAGGGGAAGACTGATACTAGAGAACGTGAATAGAGTATCAGAAGAAACTTACCTAGAATGGATACGAAGAGCCACACCTCAAGGCGGTGACTTAATCATCGCTAGGGAAGCACCTGTTGGCAATGTTGCAATAATTCCTGATGGTCTACAAGTATGTTTAGGCCAAAGGACGGTCTTGGCTAGGCCGGATAGAAACAAGGTTGAGCCTGATTATCTAGTCTATCTCCTGCTAGGGGATGAAATTCAAGGCAAGTTTCAATCATACTCTGGGGGTGCGACTGTAGCACATCTAAATGTAAAGGATATACGTGATCTCGAATTACCTCCATTACCCTCCCGCGAAACACAGCGCAAGATTGCGGCGATACTGTCGGCGTATGATGACCTGATCGAAAACAACACCCAACGGATTCAGGCATTAGAAGCGGCGGCGCAGGCCCTCTACCGCGAATGGTTTGTCGAGTTTCGCTTTCCGGGCCATGAATCCGTCGCGTTTGTGCCGTCCGAGTTGGGGGATATTCCGGCGGGGTGGGAGATTGGGCCTGTTTCGGAATTCATCGAAATTAATCCGCGTGTTTCAGTGCACAAAGATAACGAATATCCGTTTGTGCCAATGGCAAATTTATCGGAAAACTCAATGCTCATAACTGGCATTGAATACCGAGTAGGAAATAGTGGGGCAAAGTTCAAAAATAATGACACGTTATTTGCCAGAATTACCCCATGCCTTGAGAATGGCAAAACGGGCTTTGTCCAGTTCTTAGACTCAGAGGAAGCTGTTGCCACCGGGTCAACTGAATTTGTTGTGATGCGCTCAAAACATGTATGCCCTGAGTATGTATATTGCCTTGCCCGTTTACCAGAATTTAGGGAAGCAGCGGCAAAAAGTATGACCGGGGCGACAGGCAGACAAAGAGTCTCAAACAGTTTTTTCGATGAATTTCTGATTGTTCTACCTCAGAGAGATATGATTGCTTCATTCCGCGAGGCAACACTGCCTGTTTTTAAAGAAATACAGATATTAGCCCATAAAAATGCGGTTTTGAGAGAAGCTCGCGATTTGCTCTTGCCCCGCCTGATTTCTGGGGAGTTGGATGTAGCAAGGCTAGAGATTGAATTAGATATTGAGCCTTCATAATGGATAAAAGGTCTACGAAATGACAGGACATAATCCAGACGCGGAAGATAGCCTAGAACTCGCAACAATGGCCCTGTTAGGTGAATTGGGCTATGCAACCTTCAACGCCTTAGATGAGATTTGCGGCGTCAACAGCCCACTGGGACGGCAAACCCGCAACGAAGTGGTGCTGCTGCAATATCTCTGGCCTCAATTGGAATTCCTCAATCCCGATGTGCCTACCGAAGCCATTGAGCAGGGCATTCGAGAGTTAACCAGCGATAAAAGCATCATGCTGTCCGTCATGGCGAATCGGGAAATCTACCGCTGGCTGCGGGACGGGCTTAAGGTCAGGGTTCGGGATAGACGGGGGGAAATGAAAGATTTCACGCTGCGCGTCATAGATTGGGAGACGCCGGGGCAGAATCACTTTTTGGCGGTGCGGCAGCTTTGGATCGCGGATGTGTATGGCAACAAACGCCCGGATGTACTGTTGTTTGTCAATGGCCTGCCGCTGGTCATCCTTGAACTTAAAGCGCACTATCGCAAAGCGGATCGGGGGTTTCTGGATAACCTGCGGGATTACAAAGACACCATCCCCCGGCTGTTTTGGTATAACGCCTTTATCATCGTCTCCAACGGCACAGACAGCCTGATGGGGAGTATGACGGCGGGTTTGGAACATTTTAGCCAATGGAAACGCATTAATTCCGAGGGCGAGGTGGGGGTGATTGCGCTGGAAACGATGCTGCGGGGGACGTGTGCTCCCACCCGGCTGCTGGATTTGGTCGAAAACTTCACCCTGTTTGATGAAACGCGGGGCGGGCTTAAAAAACTGATCGCCAAAAATCACCAGTATCTGGGGGTGAATAACGCGGTGGAGGCCGTGCGCAACATTGAGGAAAACAGAGGCCGTCTGGGGGTCTTTTGGCACACACAGGGCAGCGGCAAAAGTTATTCGATGGTCTTTTTCACCCAGAAGGTGCAGCGCAAGATTCCGGGCAACTGGACGTTTCTGATTATCACGGACCGCGATGATTTGGACGATCAAATTTATGGCAATTTTGCGGGGACAGGCGCAGTAATGGAGTTAGAAGAGGATGCCCGCGCTCAGAAGGGGGAACATCTGCGGCAGCTTCTGCGTGAAGACCACCCCTACATTTTCACCTTAGTGCAGAAATTCCACACCCGCGACGGCGAATCTTTCCCCCTACTCTCCGAACGGGATGACATCATCGTCATTACTGATGAAGCCCATCGCACGCAGTATGATACTTTTGCGGCTAATCTGCGCCTTGCCCTACCCAACGCGGCCTTTATCGGGTTTACGGGTACACCGCTCATGGCAGGTGAACAAAAAACGCGGCAGGTCTTTGGGAATTATGTCAGCGTCTACAACTTTAAACAGGCGATTGAAGACGAAGCTACTGTGCCGCTGTGGTATGAAAACCGCATCCCGGAGCTACAACTGAGCAATCAGGACTTAAACGAAGGGATTGAAAACCTGCTGGATGAAGCCTTGTTAGACGAAGACACCGAGCGGCGGATTGAACGGGAATTTGCGCGTGAATATCACCTTATCACCCGCGATGATCGGTTAGAGGAAATCGCCCACGATATGGTGGAGCATTACAGCGTGCGGGGATTTGAGGGCCGCGACTACTACAGCAAAGCAATGGTGGTGTGTATAGATAAACTCACCGCTGTTCGCATGTATGACAAGGTGCAGGCGCACTGGGGGGACAAACTAAAGGCGCTCCGCAAACAACGGGCCAAGACCAAATCGGAATTAGAGCATCTCCAACTGGATGCCCAGATTCAATTTATGGAAACCACCGACATGGCCGTCGTGATTTCCAAAGCACAGGGGGAGATTGCCGACTTTGACGCCAAAGGCCTCGATATTCGCCCGCATCGTCAGCGGATGGAAGCGGAGGATTTGGAGACGGCATTTAAAAAGCCCGACCATCCCTTCCGGGTGGTGTTTGTGTGTGCGATGTGGATGACGGGGTTTGATGCCCCGGCTTGCGCCACGATCTACCTTGATAAACCGATGCGGAACCATACGCTGATGCAAACCATCGCCCGCGCTAACCGGGTCTTTGAGACCAAACCCAACGGCTTGGTGGTGGATTACATCGGGGTCTTCCGAGAACTGCAAAAAGCCCTCGCCATCTATGGCACATCCTCCGGTGACGACGAGTTGCCTGCACAGGATAAGGGGGTGCTGATTAAACAACTGGCGGCCTTGATTGCAGATTTAAAGCGGTTCTGTGGGGGCATTGGGGTGAATTTGGATGGCATTAGCCCGTTACGTGGTTTTGAGCGGATACGGGCCATTGAAGACGCGGTGAATGCCATCTTGCGCGATGAGGCGACCAAAGCCCATTATCTGGAACTGGCCCATGCCGTCTATAAAACCTATAAATCCATTTTGCCGGATCGGGACGCTGGCAAATTTGAGGCTATCAGCCGTTTGGCCGGGGTGATTGTTGAAAAAATCCGCTCCCTTAATCCAGACGACACGGATATTGCGGGGCTGGTGGAGAGTGTCGAAGAATTGTTGGATGAGTCTATCACGACCAAATATGTGATTGATAAACCCATGAATGAGCAGCTTGATCTGAGCCGGATTGATTTTGAGGCATTGGCGGCGCAATTTAAGACCGGGTGGAAAAATATCGAGGCGGAAAAACTTAAGGTGGCGATTGGCCGTCAACTGAGGCAGATGATTCGTCGTAACCAGACGCGGCTGGACTTTCAGGCGAAGTTTCAGCAGATGATTGATGAATACAACACCAGCACCGATAAACAAACGATTGATGCGCTGTATAACCAGCTATTGGTGTTTGCACAGGCACTCAACGCCGAGGAACAGCGCGGGATTAGTGAAAACCTGACGGAAGAAGAACTGGCGATTTTTGATCTGATTATGCGGCCACAATTGGAATTGACGCCGGATGAAACGCAGACGATTAAACAGACGGTGCGGGAGATGCTGCAAAAACTTAAGGCTGAAAAGCTGGTGCTGGATTGGCGCAAAAAGCAGCAATCCCTAGCGGATGTCAAAAAGGTGATTGAGATCGAACTGGATCATGGCCTGCCCCATTCGATCCCGCAAGAGGTCTACGATCAAAAGTGCGCTGTCGTCTATCAGCATATCTATGATTCCTACGTGGACGGCAGCCATAGTGTGTATTCCGGGGCGGCGTAAGTCTTCCGAGTCTGTTACGATTACATACTTGAACGGGTTCAATTACTATGGGCAAGAATGAATGCAAGGTATTAGTTGTTGATGATCAATACGACTTTGTTGAAGAAGTCGAGGCAGCATCTGATCAACTCAATCCGCCATGCGAAGTCCGTTGGGCCTCGACCTTCATTGAGGCCAGAGATTTCCTATTGCAATGGGAGCCCCATATAGTCTTGCTGGATGTGCATATGCCGCCTGATGATAATGTTCTTAGATCATTTCGCTTTTGCTCTTTTATACTCTCGCATCTGGAAAGTACTGTGATTGTTTTCATAAGTGCAGACTACGAATCTGATTTGGTAAGTACCGCAATTTCAGTGGGCGCACGAGATTACATCTTTAAAGGAGATTTTGATAAAGACCTCTTGGAGAAACTCAGAAGTGAAGTGGATCCCTAAATAGTAAAGCGTTAACAAAACCACTGAAAGCTCCGGCTAGAAATCGTCAGGTTTTGGATTGGTGAATTGATCTATATTCATACCTTCATACCATATACTCCCGTTTGGTAATGTGGCTTGATATAAATCAGAGCCTGTAAGGTCTGCGCCTTCAAGATCCGCATTTAACAAATTTGCGTAGCGGAGATTTGTCCGACTTAGCTTGGCGCTTCTTAGAATGGCGCTAATCAGCAGTGAAGATTCTAAATCTGCAGCCGTTAAATCTGCTTGCTGGAGGTTTGCGTTGTGTAAAAACGCATGACCCAATTGAGCTGAACGAAGTATGGCTTTTGTCATATTTGCACTGTCGAGATTGGCTTGGCGTAGATCCGCGCTATGTAGTATAGCATTTTGAAGATCTGCGTTTGCCAAATATTTCCTGCGTAACATACCATTTGTTATCCACCCTTTTGCCCTCAATTCATCGACCGCATAAAGTGCACGACGATTATTTCTGCTTCTAAGTTCTTTGATTAGATGTAACTTTTCTCTACGGGCTTCCTTCTGAGTTGCTTCTAGTTCTAATCTTTTTTCAATTATCCAGTCTATAACTATGAATGTGATGCTCGACCCTATCATTTCAGTTCCAAAATTTAGGAGCAAGCCATCCCAATCAGGGCTAATCAATAGTGCTGAAGTGGAAGATAGTGCAGCGAGGGTTAAAATAAAAAGAAAAGCATAAATTCTTAATCTATCAGTAGATTTAAGCTGCTTCCAATATCTGAATCTACGCATTTTCCTGATCCCCAAAATTTACAGTCAATTCCAGTTATTAATTATTTTTGCTACTATATGAAAAAAACTCCATGAGTGCCATACTTGTTTACCTACGTGGTGTCAAGTCGACTGTATCGATTTAAACACCACTCGTGTGCATTCCCACCCGTATTCAATAACTCTAGATCATACTAGAGACCATCGTATCTCACGAAATTTCATTTTCACAAGGGAGATTACCCCAGCAACTCCAAGTTCACCCCATTCGTTTGTGCTTACCTAACTTCTATATTGGTAAACGCTCTCATGTCTTCTTGATCCAATAAACCAAAGGTGACCAACTTTGCAATAGAGCTTCATAGGCTGCTTTGATAATCGTGTCATGATCTAAGTTCCTACGACTTTCAACTAATACCCGAGCCTCTGAAAATGCCTTTACCAATTGAAACACTACTGAATCGTGAGCAGATGAGCCACCAGCCATGCTTTCCATCAGTTTACTCTTTATACCCCCTGCGCCACCCATCCCCTCATATAGAGCGTAACTAAGTTGTCCACGGGTCTTGTCTGCGTGATAGAGTTGGTCAAGTAAATAGGCTATAAGAACCAGCGAATAGGGTTCGAGGCCTATATCATGCAAAATCCGCCCCGGCAGTCCTTCTTCGAATTGCAGTCCCGCCCGTTCGGTGGGTCGGATTATGATGTCCAACAGGGTATCTGTCGGCATAGCTAACGGAAATATCCCCATCTCAAACAACCGCCCCAACGTCGGCACCTCTATGCAGTGAGCATAAAAATCTGAACGCATGGTCACCACGACTCGCAACCGCTCAGATTGAACTGCTGTCACCAGCAGTTCGATAAAGGGCAAACGGTAGGGAGACGCGACTAAAGTGAACAGTTCTTCAAATTGATCTATAAACAGCATTGCCTCCGCCCATGCGGGTTTGTCATTAAAAAGTGATGCCGTTGCAGTCTCCAGTAATGTAGGTGTATCCTCCAAGAACTCAGTTAATTCCCGCCGGGTGACCCGTACCAACGGCGCGAGTTTAATAGCCAGAGCCTCAAATGGATTATCGCCTACCTCACCGGGAGTGAAACGCAAGCCCCACCATTGACTATTGACTTTGTCCCAATCTGGCAATATCCAGTCTTTGCTGCCTTCAAGCGCATTAGCAGCTAGGCGTGGCAAGAGTCCAGCTCCAACCAGTGAGGATTTACCCGATCCGGACGCCCCCACCACCGCGACAAAATGAGTCGTAGAGACTTTCTGCAGCAGGGCATCCGTTTCACGGCCTCGTCCAAAAAAGATAGGGGCATCAGCGGGAGTAAAGGCTCGCAGGCCGGGAAAAGGTGAGCCGGGCCATAAATCCAGCGCGGGTGGCTTCAACTTGGGCGCTATCCCATCCATCGCCGTTTCGTCAAGCCGACGTTTGACCAATACTTTGAGGTGTGATTCAAAGGTACGGCGAAAATCTTCAGGTTTTTCGTATTCGTTATATCCGTACACAATCACACCAGTAATGGTATCACGAAACTCCGCAAAAAACGCCTCAACTCGCTCCCACTGCTCTGTTTTTTCCTTGCGCTTGGGGTCTTTAAGCCCAAGGACAGGTTCTTCCGTGCGGCGGTAGACCACAACATCAGGGCGTTTGTACTCACGAGCGGCTCGCATGGCATCAGCATATTCCCACTCCGTACCAGAATAATACGGCTGACCATCTGGTTTCTGATACTCTGGATGCGGTAGTGGTGTGCCCATACGTGCCCAGAAAATCACCGCCACAATGTCACATTCAGAGGGTCTGGGTAACCCAGCATCAATGGCCGCTTGGGGTGTCATGGTCGCCAACATCGGGGTACCTGCACCGGGTTTATCCCAAGCTACCACTTCAAACGTGACTTTCCCCCGCAACAGAGGGTCATAGGGCAGTTGGTCAATGACTTGAAGGGCGAGGGTGCGTTCATCGCCAACATCACCGGGAGACGAAACAAAAATCCGCAGATGCAGAGGGGTAGATGGGCTGGTCATAGCATATCCCTTAGAGGGTGATCAATTTCTCTAATAGGATACTCATGCCTTTGCAAACTGCCAACTTTTACCTTTGATATTCTTGTCAGTTACTTTCTATTCCGTCACACTGTGATATAATTAGAACGGTTGTGTGAGAGCAGTAGTTTTGCTTTTGCCTTTCCCCCTTCCTCGAACTCCCCACCACTGAGCCGCTGTCGAGGATCACGGCCCAGTGATCAAAGGCATATTCTTTTCGACGGCGCACTTCGCGCCGTTTTGTTTGGAGTCCCCGCGATCCGTCCTACAGGGTAGCTCACCCGAATTTCTCAGATGGCATGATAGATCTTGCCCACCTATTAAGGGAATAAACAAGGAAGATGTGAGAAATTACTGTGAAATCGTAGTCAAGCGGCATAGGTAATCGTCTTAGAGCGTTCTATAATCTTCTCCATTTCAAACTAGATGGTCTGCTTGACCATCCATCTGTGAGGTCTCTTATGAAACTTCAACGCAATATTGTCATTTATTGCCTTTGCATCGCACTCATGGTGGCGCACCTAATGGGGAATTCACCCTCTGTGCGCTCCCAAGACTCAGCTCCAAAGCGTATCGAATCCGATCACCTCAGCGTGGCCCGTGCGGGTAATTGGACATCGCAAGCGGCAAGCCAAGCCAGCGGTGGCCGTTATCTGTATTCCAGCGGCGCGGATGACGACGTGTTGACCCTGCAATTTTCCGGCCCGTCTATCGAAGTGATTTTTGTCGCTGGCCCATCACTCGGCACGCTGGCGGTTGAAGTGGACGATATAGTACTGCGCACGGTCATCACCACCGCCGACCAGACGGCCTATCAGCAGTCCTCGCGCATTGATTACCTGAGCGATGAGCCGCATACCTTGAAAGTGTATGCACAGGCGGGCGGTGTTGTGGGGGTTGATGCGTTTGTTATCCCCACCCCTAACCTCTCCCTACTGAGTGGAGAGGGGAACGCCACTGGTCAACCCCGCGACCCGTTCTGTGCTCCGACGAATCAAATTCATCGGGTGTCGCTGATAAGCATGAGTGGGGAGGCCAACTTATCTAGTTCTGCCTCAAAACTTTCAGCTGATGGGCGGTACGTCGTATATGCCTCTGATGCCACGAATTTGTTTACAGGTGACAACAATGCATCTAGGGACATATTTGTCTATGATCGGATGACCTGTACAACGAGCGTAGTATCCGTGAGCAGTACCGGGGCAATCGCCGATGGCAATTCCAATAATGCTGCCATCTCTGGCGATGGACGCTATGTCGCCTTTGACTCTCTGGCCACTAATCTCGTCAGTGGTGATACCAACGGGGAAGTCGATGTCTTTGTGCATGATCGGCAGACCCATACGACCACGCGCGTCTCAGTTGCTACAGGTGGAATACAATCAACGGGCGGTTTTTCAAGGTTCCCTGCAATTTCTGCCGATGGACGCTATGTCGCCTTTGACTCTCTGGCCACCAATCTCGTCAGTGGTGATACCAATGTAACAAGGGATGTGTTTGTCCGCGACCTTCAGACAGGTACGACCATTCGTGTCTCTGTTGCCTCAGATGGAACACAAGCCAACAGCAGTTCATATTATCCACAACTTTCAGCAGATGGACGGTATGTTTCCTTTACTTCGAATGCAACTAACTTAGTGACGAATGATACCAATGGCCTTACCGATACATTTGTGCATGATTGTGTCTCCAACACCACCACGCGGGTCTCAGTTGCTACTGGCGGAACACAGGCAGTATTGGGATATTCAATGGTTTCGTACATTTCTGGGGATGGCCGTTATGTGGCTTTTGACTCCACAGCAGGCAATCTCGTCCCAGATGATACCAATGGGGAAACAGATATTTTTGTGCATGACCGCACGACTAATACAACAAGCCGGATTTCAGTTGCCGATGACGGGGCCCAAAGTAACGGTGCCTCTATTGTTTCTTCTATATCAGCCGACGGTCGTTTCGTTGGCTTCGACTCACAAGCTACAAATTTAGTTTTATATGATACCAATGGTACATCAGATAGCTTTATCCATGACCAGAGCGGCGGTAACACGACCCGCGTTTCCGTATCAGCCGAAGGCGCACAAGGATGGGGCGGTTCTATCTCTATTTCTGGGGATGGTCGTTATGTGTCATTTACGTCCAATGATCCATACTTGGTGACGGGTGATACCAATAACTCTTCAGATGTATTTGTTGCCCCGGTCAACCCCCTCTTTATCCCTTCAAATTTGGCTGCCACAACCATCTCGCAATCCGGCATTCAACTTGTTTGGACGGATAATGCCAGCGATGAAACCAATTATGGGATTGAGCGGTCCCCCAACGACACATCGGGTTGGTCACAGATCGGCTCGACTGTCGCTAATGTCGCCAGTTTCACCGACACGGTCTATCTGGCCTGCGGCACGACCTACTATTACCGCGTTCGCAGCTACCGCAGTGGGGATGGCGTCTTTTCGGGCTATTCCAACATCACTCATGCCAACACCGCTCCCTGTCGGCCCGATGCACTCGCGCTCGTCAGCCCGACCACACGCTCGGCCAATCTCATCCACACCCTGACCAATCCCCCCGCTGGTGGGGATTACAGCCAGTTTGCGACGGGTTTCCCCTACGGCACTGGGGGTCAGTATGTCACGGGGGACTGGAACGGCGATGGCCTTGATACGCTCGGCGTCTATTGGAATGGCGCGTTTTTCTTTACCAACGACTTTGGCACAGGTGGCACATGGGGTGGCATCTGGTTTGGTTTGGGCGGGCAACCTGTGGTGGGTCGCTTTGATGCGACCATCAACCATGATTGTCTGGGGGTCACGGATTCGGGCACATGGACAAATGGGGATACCTTTTTCGCCCTCTATTTCACCTGCAATCTCACCAGCGGGCCGACACCACCGCTGACCTTCCAATGGCTGAGTATCCTCCTGCCCAATTCACAAGGGTTCACGGGCACATTCCAGTTTGTGGCGGGGGACTTCAATGGCGATGGGGTGGATTCGGTGGCGGTGCGGCGTGGCGCTTTCATCGCATGGACGAACATTCCACCCACCACATTGCTCTCCCAGTTCAATCTGGCTCAATATATCGGCGCACCGGGTACTGGCGATGAAGGCAAAGTTGTGGCAGGCGACTGGGATCGGAATAACGTGGATTCCTTTGGGCTGGTCTATCAAAACGGCACCTTCTATCGGCGCAATGATGTCGAATGGAACACCGGAGTCTACATTTTGCAGACCTTCACCCCATCTGTCGGCACCCCCTTTGATGTCGCCAGCTGGCGACCCAACTGAACCCATCCGTCCTGAAAACACCCTTCCAAAGCGGCGCAGCTTGCGCCGTTTTGTTTTTCATATATAATACGAAGTAACTGAATAAGCACTCACACAGCCCGTCGGGGATTTTTTGTTGTCCCGGCGGGCTGTTTTGTTTTTTTGAGGAGTCAGGATGGCAGACGGGACTTGGATCGCCGTCATGGGGGTGTGGAGTGCCATTATCACCGGATTGTTTGGGGTGGTGATGTGGCTGCTGAATCGGCCACGCCATGAAGCCGAAGCCAAACAGGTCGAGGTGCAGGTCTATGGCACGATGCTGTCCACGATGGAGCGCATGTCGGTGGTCTTGGAACAGAAAGAGATGCGCCTCGAACGTCTGGAAAAACGCCAAGACGAACTCGAAGCCCTGCTGCGCCAGAAGGATGGCCGCATCGCTGAACTGGAAGGGCAGATGGCCGACCTCCAAGTAGCGATGGCCGCCAAAGACAAACAGATCAGTGACCTTAACCAACTGGTGGTCAGCTTACAAGCCGAAGGCGAGAAAAAAGACCAACGCATCGGCGAACTGCAAGCGGAAATCGCCGACCTCCAGCGCCAGCGCGACGATGACCGCCGCCATCTGGATCGACTCCAACAGGAGAAAGACCGTTTGGAAGCCGAAGTCGCCCTGTTACGCGGCGAAAAGGATGACACGGTGGAAATTCTACCGGAAGTCGTCGCGGCGGCGCGAGCGACGGCCCATCCCCCTGAACACCCCTCCCTGATAGGTGTCAACGCAACCCTTGTGCTCACCGCCCCGGAGAGTGCCATTCGCACCGATGGAGGGATGCCGTCATGACCAGCATCCGCAACCGCATTGTTGGCTATCGGGTCATCAAAGCCAGTGAGTTGCAAGCCCATCCGGACAACTGGCGTGAGCATCCGACGGCCCAAGAAACAGCCCTACGCGGGGCTTTGTCGCAGGTCGGCTGGGTGGACACGGCCCTGTACAACGTGCAAACTGGACGCATGATTGACGGGCATCTCCGCAAAAAGATCGCGGCTGATGATGAGATTCCGGTGCTGGATGTGGATCTGACCGAGGATGAAGAGCGGCTGGTGCTCGTCACCTTGGATCCCATCGGCGCAATGGCCGAAGCCAGTGGGGAAACCCTGCACCACCTGCTCCAATCACTCCATGTCGAAGACGCAGGCCTGCAGGCCCTGTTAAATCATCTCCAGAAGGAAGCGGAGAAACTCCTGCCACCCACTCCCGCCGCAACGGATCCCGGCCCAGACATCGACCACGCCGACGAACTGCGTGAGAAATGGCAGGTGCAACCCGGTCAAGTCTGGGAAATCCCCAGTCTCAGCGTACTGGGTCAAAGCCATCGGATTATTTGCGGCGACAGCACGGATGCCACCACCATCCGCCGTCTGATGAACGGGCAGCGAGCCGTGCTTTTTGCCACCGATCCACCGTATCTGGTGGATTACGACGGCAACAACCATCCGCACAAGTGGAACGAACCGGCCAAAAACAAAGACTGGTCGGATGAGTACCACGACTGGGATGACTCCTCGCAAGGTCGAGCTTTGTATGAAGGTTTTATCCAAGTCGCTATCGCCGAAGCCATCACGGAGGACGCGGCATGGTACTGCTGGCACGCCTCCAAACGCCAAGCCCTCTTGGAAGGCATCTGGGAGCAGTTTGGCGCGTTTGTACACCAGCAGATCATCTGGGTCAAAGACCGTCCGGTGCTGACCCGCTCATGGTATATGTGGCAGCATGAACCCTGTTTTATGGGCTGGATCAAAGGCCACAAACCCAAGCGCATCGCCGAAGATTATCCGTCGAGCATCTGGCAGTTACCGACCCTTGCCCCCGGTACGTCGAGTGACCACCCCACCCAGAAACCCACCGAAGTCTTTGCCATCCCGATGCGCCAGCATACCAGCTATGGCGACCTGTGTTACGAACCTTTCTCCGGCAGCGGGTCGCAACTGGTGGCAGGTGAAGAGACGCGCCGGATTGTCTACGCCTGTGAACTCAACCCGGCTTTTGTCGCGGTGGCCCTTGAACGACTGGCGGGCATGGGCTTGCAGCCGCAGCGGGTGGAGGAGGGGTAATGACGGGGTTATCTATCGAGCAGCAGTTGGCACTGGTGGAGGCAGGTCACCCTTTTATCGCCGGGGAATACGTGGTCATGTATATGGCTATGGTCTATGGACGCCAGCCCGCTGATCCCACCACGCTTCGTCCGGAACTCGTCAAGGGCACGCTGCGGATTCGACCTGTGACGGAGGCCGATCATGTACTGGTTGGATCCGTTGACGAGTTAGCACACTGCACCGCCGTTGTGGAATTGACGGCGAGGGGACACCAAGCCTTGCGACGACTGGAAACCGGAGGGTGGGCGTGAACGAGTGGTTGCAGCGCGAAGGCGAACCAACCAAGTGGTACGTGCGGTTTGAACGGTACCGCTTGTTAGGTGTGGCCCGCTCGATGGATGCCGCCTTTCGTTACTGCACGGCCGAAGAACGTGCCGCCAAGGGCAGTCAAGGGAAGCAAAAGGAAGTACCCGCTCAAGCCAATCGCCACTGGTTCGCAGCGGCTGAAAAGTGGCAGTGGAAGGCTCGCGCCGAAGCATGGGACCGACACGAGCAGCTACTGGAAAGTGCGCGGATTGAAGCCGAACGGGTGGAAACACGGCGCATCGCGCGTGAAAATGCCGCCAAACACCGGGAGCAAATGATCCAAGCCATGAGTAATCCCTTGCTGCGAGCGGCGGCCAGCTTCAAACCTGAAGCAGCAGGGCTGGCTGAGATGAGCAAACTCTTTGAAGCCGTGCTCAATCAGAGCCGACTGGAATTTGAACCCGAACCGATCCGACGGCTGGATGTGACGACGGATGGCAAAGGGCTACCACCGGGCACCTTTGTGCTATCCCTGCAAAGTCTGGCGCATTTGATGCAGCTGGGCTACTTGCCGCAGGAATTTGGCAACTTGTTTGATCGGGTGATAGAGGAGATGGCCCATGCTGGCAACGACCTCACTCCCTAGACCCGCCCCACGTGAGTTCGCCGCGCGGATTCACCACCTTAAACAGGCGCAAACTGCCGTCGCCGTCAGTACGGACATGCCGTCCCTTGGCCTGCCCGACATCGGGGACTGGGCATCCCAGCGCTTTTATGTGGCGGAAACGGGACGACCGATCGTGCTTGAACCCGTGCAAATAGCCGTCCTGCGCCTCTTTTTTGAGCAGCGCGACGATGGACGTTTTAAATGGCAGACCGGGCTGTATTCGACCATCAAAAAGTCCGGCAAAACCACCATCGCCGCCCTCGTGCAGCAGTGGGCGTGTGAAACATGGGGTCGTTATGGGCAGATCTACCACATGGGCAACAAACTCGATCAAGCCAAAGAACGGGCCTTTGAACTCACGCGCAAGAGCATCGAACTCTCGCCGTTTGCCCCTGAATGGGAAGTCCAAGCCACCCGGCTGACCTATCTGCCGGCCCAGTCCTTCATCAAACCCCTACCCGTCAACGCCAAAGGCGAAGCCGGGGCCAATCAATGCCTGACGACATGGACCGAGTTTCATGGCTACATCTATGAAGACGAAGAGCGTTTCTGGGATGAAATGCAGCCTGTGCCCACTCAACCCCTGAGTTTCCGTTTTGTGGAGAGTTATGCTGGGTATGAGGATGAAAGCCATCTACTCAAGACCCTGTGGGATCGCGCACTGGAAGAAGGCGTGCGTCTACATCCGGACTATCCGATCTATGGGCATGAAGCCTCGGGTCTGATCGCTTATATTGACACCGGGGTGGAAGCCCGCCGGATGCCTTGGCAACAAGGCGCAGCTGGCGAGGAATACTACCGTCGCCAAGAAGCGTCGGAGCGACCCATCAACTTCCGGCGTCTGCACCTCAATCAGTGGGTCAGCAGTCAAAACGCTTTTGTCCCGATGGAACTCTGGGACGGCCTTGCCCTTGACCCGGATGAACGTCAGCGCATGGCAACACTCCCGGTGGTCATCGGGGTGGATGCTGCCGTCTCCAGCGACAGCACCGCAGCGGTGGCCGTGACCTTGTACCACGACACGGTCATTGAACTGGAAACGCAGATCTTCCTACCACCAGCCGAGGGCAAGATGGATTATGCCCTGACGCTCAAACCCGCCCTTGAAGCCATGTTCCGGCGCTATGGGGTGGTGTGTGTGGCTTATGATATGCACCAGCTGCATGACTTCATGACCCAACTCGGCAAGGTCTACAGCGGCATTCCTTTGTATGCCTTTGGACAAGGGGCCGAACGCCTCAAAGCCGACACCGCGCTGCTCTACCGCATTCACCAGCGCCGTCTGCGCCATTCGGGTGACCCCACCTTACGCCAGCATATCCAGAACGCCGATGCCAAAGAAGAACTGGGTGGGGAAGCCATCCGGATCGTCAAACGTAAGGCGGGCAAAAAGATTGACGGGGCCGTCGCGCTCAGTATGGCGGCCTATCAGATCAGCCTGATCGCTGAGGCTGGCGTGGGCGCAACTGTGGTCTATGAATCTTGGCATGATCGGTTAGGGTGGTGAGGGGGATGCGATGCTGGATACTTTAGACACCCTACGCCCCCACCTCTACGAGGCGGTCTTGTCCGAAGCCCTCGGCCAGCGTCTGCCGTCCGAACCGGGCTGGCTGCCCTTAGGTAGCCTCGGGCCAGAGACGTACACGGGCCTCAACCGCCGTCAGATCAATGATGAGGTACGCCATTACTACCACAGCGATCCGACCTTACACTACATGGTCGAACTGGAAAACGCCTACACCTTCTCACGCGGGGTCAGTGTCAAAGCCAAGGACCCCGACATTGATGCATGGTTGCAGCGGTTCTGGCGACATCCTAGCAACCGCGCCAGCCTGACCACCGCCAAAGCCCAGTGGGAGTTGAATAAAGAGTTGCAGTTGGAAGGGGAGTTGTTTTTTATTCTCTACACCTCGACCCTCACCGGGCAAGTCACCGTGCGGAATCTGCCACCCCAGCAAGTCGTGCAAGTCATCCCGGCCAAAGGTGATGCCCAACTCCAGCAGTATTATCTGGCCGACTTCACCGGGCCACAGCAACGCACCGAACGGTATCCCTTGCTGGATTACCGCGTGGCCGACACCAAACGGCAGCTCAGTCAGCCGGATTTTGTCGGCAGCAACACCGAAGTCGCTATCCTGCACGTCCTGTCGGATGCGGTCGGTGGGCGGGGTCTCTCGCCCAAACGTACCTCGATCCGCTGGGTCAAAGCCCTGACCGGGTTTATGCAGGATCGGGCCGTCTTAACACTGGCAGGCAGTACCTTCGCCTTCAAACACAAGATCAAAGGCAATCGTCAAGCCTTAGAGTTGGCGCTCGCCCGCTGGGGAGCCTATGAAGCCCAACTCAAATACGGCACGGACGGTAACGAACGGCGGCAGGGTGGCAACACCTTCATCGAAAACGAGGCTGCGAGCTTAGAGCAGCTCAAGTTCGACACGATGGCGGCCAATGCCTACCAAGACATGCGCATGTTCCGTCAGTTAGCTGGGATTGGTTCGGGGGTCTTTGAACATTATCTGGGCGATCCCTCGACCGGCAATCTGGCGACCGCCACCGCGATGGAACTGCCTATGCTCAAACTCTTTGAGTTCCGCCAGCAGTTCTGGGCCGATGTGCTGAGTGATTTGCTCCACTATGTGCTGCTGCAAGGGCTGCGGTATGGCCGTTTGGGTCGCAAAGCCCAAGTTGAGGTGGATCAGTCTGGCGGCTATCCCATGTGGGTGGTCGAGCCACAGGCCGGGGTTGACCTGACCTTGGATGTGATCTTCCCACCCATCGTACAAAAGGATGTGGCCGTGCAAGCCAGTGCTTTGGCCCAAGTTGCTGCCGCCGAAGCGACCACCGGACAGCAGATGCTGCCGCCCGAAAAGAAGGCGGAAGTCGCCATTAATCTGTTTGGTGGGGATAAAGACAGTGGAGCCTTGATTGAAGACATGAAAGCCAACGACTTTGCCCTGCCCAACCGACCTACTCCGCAATCGTCAGTCGCAGCTGAGACGGCGCAGGATGAGCCAACCGCGGAAAGTGCCGTGCTGCATGAGGTCACAGGAAGCCCCCTGCCCAAAGCCGCAGCTGAGGCCGTACCACGCATCACGCAAAAGGAAATCAACCAAGCGTTGGACGACTGGTTGGACTTACCGCCACTCGATGAGTTGTTGGCCGAACTGGGTGTGTCAAGGGAGGATGTCGATGCCTGACCCGCTGCACAATGCCGATGATCGCCGTCGGTATGCCAATGCCCTGCGCCTCGCCAGTGAACGCCGCATGGCCGTCCTCACCCAGCAGCTCGTGGACGGCCAGATCAGTTTGCAGGACTGGCAGTTGGCGATGCGCGAGGAACTGCGCCGCAGTGCGCTTGAGCAATACATCACAGGTAAAGGCGGTGACCCGACCCATATCCAAGCCACCGACTATCTGGCGTTGGGGCCGGAACTCAAAAGTCAGTACCAGTATCTGAGCAAGTTCGCACGGGCCATTGACAAGGCTTCTCAAGACGGCAAGTCACTGGATTTTGCGGTGCAGCGAGCCAAGTTGTATGCCAAAAGCACCCAAGCTATTTTCTGGCAAAGTGCCATCCCGGTGCGTCTGCCGCAGTATCCACGCGATGGTCAGACCGCCTGTCGGGGTAACTGCAAATGCCGTCTGCGCCTCCAGTACGAATATGGCGATGGGGGTGAAGTCGTTGCCACACTGGTCTGGTGGCAGCTCTCCCCAGCGGAGCACTGTGAAGATTGTTTGACACTGGCCCGCACATGGAATCCGCTGCGACTGGCGACGGCAGCGACGCAAGAGAGTGATCTGGCACAGGGCATCGCTTTGATGTTAGTGGAGTCGCCTGAACTGCGCCCGGTGGCGCATGAATTGTACACCATCTATGAGGTTGCCCATGTAGAGGGGCAATGGGAGGGTTCGATATGCTCGTAAATTTTCAGGAATCTGGCGGGTCGCTGGATGATGTCATTGAGCGTGTGCGCACGGCATGGCAGACCCCACGCGGTGAAAGCCCGGAGGTCTGGTCGTATGTGTGTGATGTGTTCCCCGATCATGCCTATGTGAAATACGGCGACTATGCCAATCCCAAGTATTGGCGCGTGCCCTACACACGGGATGAAAACGGCGTGACCTTTGCCCCACGCGAGCAGTGGGCATCATATACACTGGACTATGTTCCGGTGACGATGGCAAGCGAAACAAGCCCCACTGAAACCACCGAAACGGTTCGGACAAGCTCTATCCAACGCCCAATACCAGACACGCCGCCCGTCGAAGCAGCTACCGTCGCACCGTCCCCCAACCCAATCGCGCCAGTCGAAGCCGTTGGAGTGGAAAACACTGCCGAGATTACCACCGTCGAAGAGTCCTTCACGGGGTTTTTGGAAGCGGTGGGCAAAAAGACCGAAGCCGTCATCATCGTACAAGGCGAATCGGCCAATGGACGACACTACACCGAAGCGGCTCTGCACTCCGGCATCCCGATCTTCACGGGGCGTCCAGTCTTTGCCGATCACCCGACCAGTGTTGAAGAAACCCAGCGTCCCGAACGCTCGGTACGCGATGTGGTCGGACGTTTGGGTCAAGCCTACGTCGGACAGGATAAACACGCTCAACCTGCCTTACGTGCCCCGCTCATCATTTCCGAGTCGGAGACCGGGCTGCGTACCAAGATCAAAGAGGGCATCTTGGGGGATTTGTCCATCCATGCCCAAGGCTCGGGGCGGCGGAATGGGGATGGCGTGTTTGTCGTGGAGCGTTTTCTTAACCATCCCCACACCTCGGTGGACTTGGTGACCGTCGGCGCGGCAGGTGGTTATGTGGACTTAGCCGAAAGCCTGTGCGAGACGGACACCAGCGAACCCACCCCTGAAGCCGCTGTTACCCCTGCGCCCGATCCAGTCGAGACGCCCCCAGTCGCGGCGACGACACCCATAACCGAAGCCGAGCCGTCCGCTGAAATCCTGCTGCTGCGCGAATCCCAGCGTCAACTGCTGGAAGAAAACACCCGCCTCTTCCGTCAAGCCCGTTCACTCGAAGGCGGGCTGCATCTCCAACGCCTCTTGCGGGACTCCACCCTACCCAACCCCAGCCGTCAGCGGGTCTTGGAACAAGCCAAGTCGCTCATTGAAGCCTACAGCACCCATGGCAGTCCCCAGACCCCGGAGCAACTCCAGACGGCCTTAGCGAAGTTGGTCGAGGCGGAAAAAGCCTATCTCGCCCAAGTCCTGCCGCACGGGGTGGTGACCGGGCTGCACGCGCCAGTGGCTGAAGAAAAGACCGTCGAAAACCTGCTGACCGAAGCCTTCCAAGGCCTTGTGCCGGATGCCCTGCTGAGTGTGGCCGTGCGCGGTCGGCACGCCGTCTAGGAGCGTGTTCGCTTAAAAAACTGCCGTCGCCACTGCGGTGGCCGATGGGTTTCCCAAGATCAAGTCTAGCCAAGAAAGGATGAGTTATGGCAAGCAATGTGAAGTATGACCGCAATAGCAATGTGCGCCTCAAACTGGCGGTCGGGGCCAGTCAGAGCAAAGGCAGTGTGATTCTGCTCAACCAGATGCCCGTCTTTTTGCTTGAAAACAGCGACAGCGCCAATCAAGCCAGTGGTGTGCTACCGGGGGTGGGACTGGTGGTCGAACTACCCGTGACCGGGGCCGACAATGCCGGGAATGTGGCGGTGGCAGTCGGCCACAAGATTTACAAAGACGGCACGCAGTACAACCGCGATGCCACCAATGGCGTGCTGATCGGTTATGCCCTCGGCGCGGTCACGTCCGGCGCAACCACCGCCATTCAAGTGGCCCTGATCGCTAGTTAGTCGTTTCAACCGCCGTCTGACCCACGGCTGGTTGGGTTTGCATCGTTCGTTTTGAGAGAAGGAGTTTTTGGAGATGCCAGATACCGTCTTGATGGATGCCATCGAAGGCATTATTGAAACCGCTACCCACGCCGCTGAAGCCATACCGAGCGCGGCGCAAGCTGTCCAAGAAAACACTGAACCTGCTGGGGTTGCTCCCTTAGAAGAACTGGGGCGGTATCAAGGGGAGCAGCTTGATCCGCAGATCCTGCTGGCTGGGGAAGGTTATCACTTCCAACCCCAGCGCCGCATGTCCCCCCAATATGCCCTGCGTCTGGCTGAGGTCGCCACCGGGTACAAAGCCGTCATCGCCGGACGGCGGGGGTTACGCGGCTGGTTTCAGGAAAGTATGATGCGAGCGGATTTCCCCGTCCTGCTCGGCGACACCCTTGATCGGCTGGTGCTGACGCGCTATGCCACCTATGCCCCGACCTATCGCATGTTCACCCGCCGTCGGGTCGTGCCTAACTTCCGCAGTGTGGGTGGGGTGCGACGACATGGCGGCAGCCGTCTGACACAGGTCGCCGAAGGCAATGACTATCCCGAAGACGCACTGAGTGAATCCAGTTTCACCTATGCCATCTCGAAATACGGCAAGAAGTACCGCATCACACTGGAGATGATCGTCAACGACGACACCCAAGCCTTCGCCGATCTGCCCGATGAGATGGCCCAAGATGCCATCCAGACCGAGATGTTTTTGGTCTCGGCCCTGTATGTCGCTAACGGCGTGCTCTTCCAAGCCGCCCGTGGGGCCAACATGAACAATCGCGGCACGGCCCTGCTGACCATCACCAACATCGAAGCGGCGGTCAATGCAATGGTCGTGTTCACCGGGGATGGCAACAACCCGCTCAACAACACCCCCATCTATCTCGTCGTGCCACCCTCCTTACGCATCAAGGCCTTCCGTGAATTGGGGGTACTTACCTTGTCGGGTGGCAGCACCGTGACACTGGCAGGTACGAGCAATGTGCTGGCCGGGGAACTCCAGATTGTGGTCGATCCCATGATCCCCATCCTTGACCCCCTGCATGGCAACACCAGTTGGTATCTGTTCTCCGATCCGGCGCGGCTGCACGCCGTCGAATATGCCTGCCTTGCTGGGATGGAAGAACCCCAAGTCTTCATGCGTTCCCCCAATGCGGTGCGCGTGGGCAGTGGCAGTGAAAACCCCGCCGATGGCAGTTTTGAAGACGACTCGCTGGCCTACAAAGTCCGCCATTTCTTAGGCGGTGCCCACACCAACCCAACCGGGGGCTGGAAAGGCTGCTGGTGGAGCGACGGCACGACGTCGAGTTAGGCGTGAACTGAGGATTTGAGTAGCGTTTCGGAGATGACCGCCCTCTAGGGCGAGAAAGGAACAACCGCCATGCCTGTGTGCATCAACTGTGGCAGTGACAAGGTCGAACGACAGGGCGATGCCTTCACCTGCCATAAGTGTCAGTTTCAGTGGGATGTGGCCTTTGAACAGGCCAACAAGGTCTATTTACGTGCGCAGGGTCGTCAACCTGCGACTTCGGTGTTGGAGAACCCGGTGAAAGCTGAAGGTGGAACATTGACGGCTCTCGGTCAAACCGATGGAGCGGCGGTGAGCACTGCACCTGTGGCGACGGCTGCCCAGCCCGCCGGGGCGGATCAAACCAGTGACGCAGCGGCGACGAGTCCAGCGGTTCAGTCCGCAGTCGCCACACCTGCCCATCCCCCGTCGGAGAGTGTGGGTGGTGACGCCGGGTCAGCAGGTGCCCCTGAACCACCCAACACACCAACACCGGGTGTCCAGCCGCCGTCGACGCCCAAAGGCAAAAAGGGCTAAAACGTCATGCCGACCTATGCCGAACTCGACACGAGTGGCGTTCCAGTGGGGATGCTCAAGTGGCTGCAATACTACACCGACATCACCACGCTGGACACCACCAGCGAACCCACGCTTAACCAAACCCTTGCCACCCTCGACCAGATCGAGGCCGAGATCAATGGCGTCTTGGCAGCGGAAGGCTATGCGACCGTGCCTGCCAGTGGGTCGGCCAGTGTGAACTTGCTGCGCGGTTATGTTGAGACCGAAGGCGCGTATAAGCTGTATACCCAAGTCTATGGCCCGAACGCCCTGCCTGAAGCAGTCAAGGCTTGGCATGAAGATTACCGGGCCTTTTTGAGCCGTCTGCGGCGGGGGGAGCAGTATTTGCCTGATCAGCAGCCCCAAAGTGAAGATGAACCCGTCTTTGGCATCGTGCGCCATCCCGAACGGGATGACACCTTTACTTTTCGCTGGCAGCCACGCGACTGGGATGAACCATGAGTAAGATCAACCACAACGGCGTACAGGCAGATTTTGAGCAGGCCGAACGGGTCATTCAGCGGGCGGTAGAGGTCTTTGCCAATCCGGTGGTGAAAACCGGGATCCATGAACAAACCGCCCGCGCCGTGATGCTTGCCAAAGACTTTTATCCCTTGAGCGGCGCGCGTTATCCATTTCGCTTTGCCACCGCCAAACAGCGCCGTTACTACTGGTGGCGAGTGGCGCAGGGGGGCATCACGGTGCCCTATCGTCGCACCTTTAGGCTGCTTAAGGCCACGACAATGCAACCCGAACAACTCTCGGCACGTGGTTTTGTGTTGTCCGTGTCCATTGATCGCCGCATCGCGTCGTATGGGCCGTATGTCATGGCCGATCGGCAGCTGCCCGGTCACTTCAACACGGGCTGGCCCAAACTCCACCGCTACGTGCGTGATCAAGTGCCCGGTCTCGCCAAACAAGTCGGCGGGGAATATGGCCGGAATGTCAAAGGTTACCTCATCGAAGGGCAGGTGCGCCGATGAGTCTGCCTAACTTCACCTTGCTGGCGCTCCAGCGCTTTCAACTCTGTAACCGTGAGATTCGGCTGGGCACTGACTTGCTCTACCCACTCGCCGACTCGGTCTATATGACCACCCCCAACTTGGTGAAACCAACCCACACCCAACTGCCCGTGACATGGGTTGAACCCCAGAAGCAACTCGCCGTCAAGACGTCGGCGGGGGTGGCTGAGTTCACGCGCAACTTTGTGCATTTCACGCTGGTCAAACCCTTTGCCCTGAATCGAGACGGCGACCAGCGCATCGGTTCAGAAACGCCACTCGACGCAACCGACATCGAAGCCGCCATCTTAGGGTACTACTTGGAACATCCGCGTTTACACACCAGCACGCTCGATGATCTTGGTTTCCTCAGTGGTGGGGTCGTCATTCGGGAGTCGGAGATCACCACCGTCAGCAAAGACCCCAAGTATCCCGAATTCTGGGCCGTGCTGGTGACGTATGCCTGCACTTTCAAATACGGCATTCCCACCAGTCGGGCTTAAGCAACAAGGAGTAATTTCACATGACCGAACTCATGTTAGGTGGCGCGTATCGTTTGACCCTCGCCAAACGCGGGAGTTCAGCCGGTTACGCCGCCGGATCACAAGGCACGGCCCTCGCCAACGGCTCTACCTCACATTCGTGGAGTTTGGATGGCTGTCGCCTCAATGAAATGAATCGCGCCACCCCCGGCACCCTGACATGGCAAGCGGGGGACAAGGATGTGGGCTATCGCACCTATGGTCGCCGTCGCATTAACGCCATGAAACTCACCAGCGACCTGCTGGATCGGGAGTTGGCGGTAGCGATTGTCAATACAGCGGTGGATGCCACCAGCAACAGCCGCTATCCCCAGTACAGCCTCGACACCGCCATCATCAATGCGCCGGATATGATCGCCATCCTGACCCAAGAAGCCATGCTGCGTGGGGCCACTCAGACCAAGTATCTGCACTGGCTCTTCCCCTTTGTCAAAGGCGATGTGTCCTTCACCAATCCGACCTTCCAGCAGAAGGTCAGCATTGAATTTAACTTCGACATCCCGGCGGATGTGGGCCGTAATATCTTTGGGCAGTTGTTCCCGACGGCGATGGCCCTGCCGGATGATGGGCTGCTGGGTCATTACTTTATGGAATCCGACTATCCCATTGCCCTGACCGCCTTTCGAGGCGACGGCAATGAAGACACCTTCACCACCCAGTACCTGCCCGTCTCGAATGAAGTCACCTCAGGGGCGGCGTACAACTGGAGTTTTGTGAACGGTCAGAACACCCAGCCGACCAGTGTCAGCACCACCACCGGGGATGTGGTTTATACCGCGCCACCTGCCGCTGGTGCATGGGGGGTGATCTTGTACGGCACGCGCTATCGCCTGCCCGCCGCCTAAGACCCGTCGTTTGAGCAAAAATAATGGTGGGGCCACCCGCCTTGCAAGATGGAGGATGTGTATATGCCTAGTTTTGAACTCACCCTTAACGATCCACGTGTAGGCCATCGCACCCCTGAAGGTCGGGTGTGGCCGGAGACGGACATCTTAGGCCAACCTGTGGATCGCGCACAGGGCGGCTTGACCACCCGCGCTTTAGGTAATGGTTATTTTGTGGTCATCCCCCCCGGCAAGGACGGCGACATTCTGGTGACGCTTGTCGCGGAAACGCCAGCCGCGCCGCCGATGGTGCCGCTCAATGAACCACTAGTGTATGAGGACGAGACCGATGCCGCAGGTTAATGGGAAAGCCAAACTCAGTTTGGATGCCCTGCATACGGATAACGTCACGGTGTTGGAGGGATTAGTCGTGTTTCGCTTCCGCGCCAATTCCTTTCAAAACCGCCGTGCAGTGGATCGTCTCGAAGCAGCGCTGCGCGAAACGATCACCGACGAGGCCGAGCTGCAGCACGTGTCCAACTTCGCCTTTCTCATCACCATGACCGAAGCCATTGAGTTTGGTGAGGTGCAAGGCTCACTGGCGGCTTTTAGGGACTGGTGGCAGAGCCACAGCGAAGACGACTTGCTGGCTTCGTTTCAAGGCTATCTAGCACAGGAGCTGCGGGTGCTCAACCTATGGGCCGATGCCCACAACGAGCGCCTCGAGGCCTTGATCCCCTCCGAACGCCGTCCGCGTTTCATGCGGACAAAAGAGGAACTGGAGGCACTGGATGATCCGGCCAGCCCTTTGCCCGAACCCGCCGAGCATGGCACGAGCGCATCATCCGGTGGGCCGAAGAGCTAAATAAACGCGAGGAGCACAGCGATGCGCCACCCACCAAACCACCCGGTACGACCCCCGACGGCCAGCTGGATTTTTGGTGGCCTGCCGAGGATGAGCTGGTTAAGGCCGGCATGGACTTATGGCAGCGCCGGGGCTGGGTCGGTGAAGGGCCGTATCCCGATGAGGTCGAGCGCTATATGGCGGAACAACAATGGTTTTTTTCATTACATACCTTTAAAGGGGTCATGGATTGGGAGCGCTGGAGTCGCACGGGCCATACCAGCCCCCGCCCGCCGCGCCACAGTCCGTATGACCCATCTGGACGCGAGTGGTTCTAATGTCGGATGATCTGAATCCTGAAATCCGCATCAGTGTCCTTGCCGACACCGAACGGGGCCAGCAAAGTGTGGCCGCCATCCAACGTTTGGTCGCTGGCGCACGCGCTGAGGTCGAAAAGTTCGCCCAAGCGGGTGGGTTGGGTCGCTTGGCAAAGGACGCGGGCATTCTCGATGTTGCCAATGACCTCATTGATGAAACTGCCGCCACCCTGCATTCGGCCACGCGCCGGGCTGAAACGTTGCAACAGGCGATTGGGGCGGTGGGTACGGAATCCTCCCAGTTTGACCGCTTGAATGGTCGTTTACAAGCCACCCAAACGGAAATCTTAGATGCCGTCGCCTACCTCCAGCAAATCCCGTTGGCCCTCCAAGACGGCGCGGCTCAAGCCGAGTTGCTCAACCGCACACTGGCCGCCACGCCCAGTGCTCCCACCGCTTCCGGCGGGACAGCCCCGCGTGTCACCCCACGCCGTAGCGGGGGTGGGACAGCGGATACACTCGGCGCGATTGAACGACCCTTTGCCCAAATTGCGGGCACCGCCAGTTTCTTGGGTCTGGCCCAAGGCAGTGCTGTCACCCAATCCCTACGCGGCGTCAGTGAGATCTCCGGCTCGATTGAGGCTTTGGGCCGGATGCGCGAGACGATGGCCGTCTTGAGGGAAACCACTGGGTCGTCGACGTTGGCGCTGGGTGGACTCGGAGTCGCACTGCTGGCTTTAGGGCCTGCGATCAATGCGCTCAAAGATAAAGCGCATGAAGTCACCGGGCCGTTTCGGGATTTGGTGGAGGAATTTGACCGCGAACGCGAGTTACTGGAGTACCGTAAACAAATCTCCGGCCAGACCCAAGACCAGATCGCGTCTGAGATTCGCACCCAAGAGCAGTTAGTCGCCATGTATGCGCTGCAAATTGGGCAAGCCAAGACCGCGATTGACGCCTCCGAAGACTTGGGGGATCGGCTCATTGGGGACATGGGCCTTGTCTCGGACGCCCTCACCCAAGTCTTTGCCCTCGCCGGGTATGATGCGGATGTGCTCCAAGACAAACTGCCCGAACTGCAAAAGAACTTGGAGACCGCCCGCCAGAAGCTCGAGGCCTTAAACGATCCCCTCATCCAAATTTCACTCGCCGCCCAACAAGCGCAAGAAGCCTACTTCCAACAATTGGATTTGGAGAAGCAGCGGCTTCAACTGATCGAATCCGGCACACCCGAACAACTTGCCAATCTGCGCACCACTGCCGAGCAGGAACGCCAAGCCATTTACGACACCTTTGCCAACTTTGGGGATGCTATTCAAGACCAAGTGATAACAGCGGCACGTGCGGCGGGACTTGAAGAAGAGCTACAGACGCTTTTCCGCAACTCGGCGGCGTTTGGTGGGGACATTCCCACCCAAACCAATGCCTATGCTGAATTAGCACAAGTGCTGGGGGTCGAGCTGCCTGAATCGGTATTTGCCGCGCTCAACACCTTTAACGAACAAATTGAGCGCATGAACGAATTGGATGAGGTGTTAAATTTTCTCGACACCGGAGACATCCAAGACGCCATTGCTACCCGCGATAAACAACAACAGCAACTTCATGCCCTGAACGACTCCACCAAAGAGGTCATTAAAAGCGAGGCGTCACATGTTGCCGCTGTCAATGCACTAGCCACTGCTAACGAAGCCGCCATTGAAGCGGAAACTAAACATGCCCAAGCTTTGCTCGATGACGCGGCTAAGACCTCCCAGTCCATTCAGCAACTCGAAACGGCCCGCGCCGAGCAACTCGCCCAACAGCGTCAAGCCGATGCTGAAGCTGCCGTCATTGCGGGTTTTCGGTCTCAGATTGAAGCAGCCAAAGAAGCTGAAGCCATTCAAGCCCGTAACGACAAAATCACGGCGCTTCAACAGGAAGCCCACACCAGCGAACTAACCGCCCTGCAAAAACACGCAGCCGCCAAAGCCAAAACACAGGCCGACTTTGATCTCCAGCAAAAACGGCGCGAAGAGGACTTGGCCGAAGATTTGCGTCAGGCCGAAGAGGAGCGGGATGTCAAAGCCTACCTGCGCCTTGAACGGCAGGGTGAAAAAGAACTCAACCGGGCCAAGGAAGACCACGACTTGCGGTCTAAAGAGCAGGAGACGGCTCTGCGGGAGCAGATTCGTGAGATTCGCCAGAACGCGAGTGACCGCATCCGGGTCGAACGCGACAGTGGACAGCGACGGCTCACGCAGTCGCAGCTTTTGGAACGCAAACTGGCGGATTTCCAAAATGACCTCGCCCGGCAGCATCAACTCGAACAGCGCCAGATTGAAGCACAGGGCTATCAGGAACGCATTACCCAACTGCGTCTCCACATGCGACAAGTCACCCAAGAACTGCTGACCGGGTTGGTCACGCCCCTGCGCGGGGGTTTAGGGGTATTGGTGGGAACCAATAACACCCTCGCGCCACTACCCGTCGGCGCTGGGAGTGCCGCCACTAGCGGGTTACGCACAGGTGGAGCGAGTCTCGCCGTCACGGTCTCGATTGGGCAGCAGAATATTGGACGGTTTGCTCAAGCCGAAGACATTGCACGGGTTGAACGCCAAAACCAACAGCTCGCCCGAACTGTTCTGACGGCGGTGCAGCGTTCGCGTGCCAATACCGGGGGATGGTACTAATGCCTACTTTACGCCTGACCGACCATCGCCTTGCTGCTGGGATTCAGACCGTGACGTATATGACCACCCATGAAACCCGTATCCGACTCTTCCCCCTGCAACCTGATCAAGGTACGGGTGCACCCGCGTGGTCGGCCCCAGACTATCACTTGGGCATGGTGTCGCCCCGTTATATGCGCTACCGATCCGATGCCAACTTCAATGAAATTGGCGAAGGCCGCCTCTATTGGGATCCGGTCTTTGGGCATTGGACAAACGACATGCTGGCCTATGTCAAGACGACTTTCCCGCACAATGGCCCCGTCACCGTCATGGCCTATGACCACGAAGATTTGCCGCTGTTCTTCACCGCCATTCTGCTGCACCCCCTTGAGGAGGAGCATATGCAGTGGACACCGACGGGTTGGATGGAAGTCAAGTTACGGTTTCGTAGAGGGGTGAGGATCACCTGATGCCGTCTGCTGCGCTTACCACCACTGAATTAGCTGCCTTGCGCGGCTCAGGCCATGCCACCGATGCGTGGCTGAGTGTCGTGCCCGCCACGACCGTCGCTACGGCTCGCATCAACCAGACGACCTTCACCAACCCGGTCACCCAGCTCACGGTAGATAACACATCGGCTGCGTGGTTGACCTATGTGCGCAAAGGCATGACGGTCTGGATTGGCACGACGGCGGGCGCACGCGACATCGGGGTCTACCGCGTGCGCGAAAATCCCAGCGCGACAATTTTGCCCATTGCCGAAATGAGTACAGGTGATCCGGGGCTGCTGGCGCTGTCCACCTTACGACCACTGGTGAACGATGCGTATATCACGGTGAAGCATAGTGACGATATTTGGAGCATCCTACCCGTCATTGCCGAAGGTGAGTTCTTAAAAGATGCTGACGATCCCTACACCAACCAGAACGAACTGGGCGGCCAGATCCCCGGCATTAACAATATTGGGCCACACCGTCGTGGCCGGGTAGCTGGGGGCAGCATTTCCTTCACCTTTGCCGCCGATGTGCACTGGTTCGAGACCATCGGCACCGCCAGTTGCACGTGGACCTTCCAAAACGGCACACCGTCCACCGCGACGGGCATCGGCCCACATACGGTCAGTTTCCCCGCCGGGACCCATGAGGTGGTGTGTGTCGCCACGAGTGCCAACGGCGGAATGGCCCGTGCCCGACGGCGTGTTTTTGCCCATGACTTTGCCACCAATCCACCCTATTCAGTCAAAGTCCTCAGTGATCGCACCACCCAGCAAGGTCGCCGTCTGTCGCTGGAAGTGATTGGGGCTGACCTGACTGACACCGACCTGCAAACGGGCACAATGGTCATGTTCTGGGAGGAGTTGTTTTTTGAAGGTGGGGCGACACTGGCGAGTGCCACGACGGATTGTGTGGGGTGGATAGAAAGTGTCTCCGGCGGGGGTGAGTCGGGCGTGCCCGTCTACCGCGTCGAGGTGATCCAAGCCCTGCACCGCCTCGAACAGATACGTGGCTTCAGCCAAGTGCTCACCGCGACGGCGAATCCATCGAACTGGCAGGAAGTCAGTCCGACCCTGTGTCATTTTAACTTCTATGTCTTTTATTTGTTGTATTGGCATACCACCCTGCTGCAACTCTTTGACTATGCCGCCCAAAGTTTGGTGGAAGTGGTCATGAACACATGGGCCAACGATCCGGGAGATTGGTACACGGCCATCAACCGACTTGGCTCGTTTGTGTCGGCGGAACTGGGGCAAGCCAGTGACGGCACCTTATATATACGCCGCCAGCCGTCCCTGATGAACAATACGGAACGGAATTTACTCACCGAGCGGGTTACCCTCGCGCTCAATGCCACCGCCTGTGATTTGCTGGTCATCCCCGACATGGAACACCGTCAATTCCCCGCCGTCGGTCAAACGCAGGGGTTTGCTTTTATGTACAACGTCGTCACGGGGCAAAAGACGGGTCTTAAATCCTACGCCCCCGGTGAAGTACCCGGTCAAGGCGGACGCACCGAACCAATGCCCGATCAATGGGTCGCCCATCCCAGTCATTTGGATTTGCTGGTCGCCAACTACCATGCCATGGTCAACAACCCCTACCCGCACGTGACCGTGCAATTGACGCGCTCCAATGCCGTCAATGCCCTGCTGACTGCTCCGGCGGAGCTGTACTGGGTGGTTTTGGACGTGGATGCCGAGCATTGGCCGGAGGGCACGGCCTTTCATGCGCGGTGTGTCGTCGAAGATATCTCGATAGTGTGGAACGAAGACGGCACCAAAGACACGACCTTAAACCTTGTGCCGGAAACGAATGGTAACTATGCCCCCGCTCAAGCCATGCCGACCACACTGGATAACGAGACTGACCCGACGACGGTGCAGTTCCCGCAAGTGGATGACCTCACCGGCGAAATCCAAATCCCCTATGACAACTTACTGGGCTTGCCCCCTGTCAGTACACCCCTCGTCACCGAGGAAGAACAGATCAACGGCGTCCTCTTTGCTTGGAGTCCCCATGCGGTTGGGGTGGCCTATAACCCCTCCGCGCCCGCCTTTCTCCCCTTCTGGTATCCACCAGCAGGCGAGGCCATTACCTCCCTCGTCTTTGACCGCCGTTCACCCCGTTTCACCACCGATAGGCGGCGTGGGGCGCTGCGGATGGGCATTCTCACCGACAGCGCCTTTTATTATTGTGCCAACGCGCTGGCGGGCAGTCCGGTGGTCGAACAACAGCAGCTGATCAGTACCTTTTTGCTGTTACGCAATAACAACGGTGTACCCCATGCCTTTGGCGCGTATGGCGTCAATGTCGTGGCCGATATGGGGGATGTGGAAATTACCTTTGATGCGGGGGGTTATGAAGGGTACACCGTCACCCAAGGCGTCGGGCCAACGCTTGGGGGACATTCCGGCAACGGCCTGCTGCACGCGGTAGATACCGGAGGCAACCGCGTCATCACCGTCGAGATTGACCTCGGCAGTAACCTCACCTTAGACTCCATTGCCATCTGGGTGTATGTGGATCATACCGCCATCAGTTATACCGCCATTGGCTACAGCGATGGAGTGGGTGGTACGCAGACCGGGAACTTCGGTGGCGATGAAGCCATCACCGACTCCGTATGGACACCCCTCACGCACAGTGGCTTAAACTGGCCCAATACCCGTTACCTGCGGCTGCATCTGCAACGCGCCTCCTTTGATGCCAATGACCTGCGACTGGATGAGATCACCCTCAACGGCAACTTCACGGCGCAAGGTGCGGCGGTGGCCTATTTGGAGGACACGGGCAACACCCTGACCATTACCGCAGTCGGCAGTGGTATCCCGTCCACAGGCGGGGCCGATCTGGATGATTTTGATCGGGGCTGCTGGCTCGCCAGCAATGGCCGCCACCTCTATTTCACCACCAGCTACACCGGGGCATTTACCCGGCTGGCGACGGTGGATGCGGGATCGGCCACGATTAACCTCGTGCGTATCCCCAAACGCCGACTCACCAGCACGACCTACAACGATGACCCCAACGCCCTGCATTTTATCTATGGCATGAATGGCCCCGATGGCAGTGCTCGCACACTGGTACGCGGGGTGTTGAATCGCGGCGCAAATAGTGTGAACTTAATCAACATCACCCCCGTCGTGGCAGGCGTCACCTATCGACCCGTTGGGCCGGAGTCACTGGAAACCTATGCCGGAGACGCACGGGTCGTGCTGCTGATGGCCGTCCCCGTCGCGGGTGGGTCGCCCGTGCGCCTGCGTTCCGTTGATGCGGGCGACACGTGGGCACTGGCGGGTTCAGCCCATGACTTTAGCTTCGTGCGCTGGACCGGGCGCACGCGGGCATGGCTGGCCGGGCCGGATGGCATTGGTTTTACCCCGGATCGCGGTGTGAGTTTAGAGAATCGGGATGGGGATTATGAATTGCAGCTTGAACCCTTCCCGCTGATTGGAGCCGAAGCCGTATGAGCGAGGTATTTTTGCAGCAGTTGGAAGATGACCTGACCCAAGCCCTCACGCAGGCGTTTGAAGCCATTGGGTGGACGCAGCCGCTGGACGCCAAGCTGGGTAATGGCGCGGGCGTGGTGATTGTGCCGCCTGCCCAAGCCAAATTCCCCGGTGCGCTCTATGCTTACAATACCGCCAACGGTGGCCGGAAAAACGTCTTGCAAGTGGTCAACAGTCACGCGGGCATTCCTTATAACAACGACTGGGCTGAAACCAAGATCAAGCTGGCTTATCCCCCCGGTGAACGCCAATACCTGCATATTGTCTGGATTGACCTCGAAGGGCTGCTCCAAAACAAAGGCATGATGCCCGCTCAATACGAACACGAGATCAACAAATACCTCTCGCCCGAACGCTGGGTGCCCTTGCAGATGACGGCGGGCACAGGCTTGGGGCTGAATCTGATTGGCGGGTGGTTGCAGTCCGGGCGTAGGCTCGTCTACCTGCCCAACACCAGCGGCATCTTGGACATGAGCAGTCATCGCCCTGCATCGGTGCATATGGCCCGGTATTGTATGGTCTATTATGACCCAGCCAGCGACAGTTTTGGCGCAGTGGACGGCGATGATTTTGACAACACCGATCAGGTCGAAAAAGAAAGCCTCATGCCGACCGCTGTACCGTCGGGGGTGATGGTCTTGGGCCATGTGCGCCTGCATCACGGGCAGACGGGTTGGGGCGATTCGGCGATTGTGCGGCCCGCTCTGCCCTTTTTCACCCCACCCGGTATTGTGCCGCCGAGTATGGGGGGTGGGGGTTTTGACCTCACCACCATTCAGGGGTTCCTCTTTTACAACGGTCTGAACACCTACCAAGTCCATTGTGTGGGTGATCAAATTGCCCCACCCACTGTCAATCACGACGCGACCTCAATACCGCATCCCTTTGGGGTTTTGTCCCTGTGGGTCATGTCCGTGACTGCCGGAGCCACTGAGAACGCCGTGTACATGTGTGTCAATCCGTCGGCTGGGGCTGCCGTTTGGCTGCGGCTGGACGGCACCGGGAGTGGCGGTGGGGGTGGCATGGAGGATTTTACCGTCGCAGCGGATACGGGCACTCCCGCGGTGATTGGTGATGGCGCAACGGTGGCCTTACAAGGTGGCACGGGCATTGCTACGAGTGTTGCGGGCCATACCGTCGCCTTGCGTCTGCAAAATACCCCCGTGACCCCCGGCTCGTATACCAATACCAACCTGACGGTGGATGCCCAAGGACGTATTTTGGCAGCGGCGAGTGGGCCGGGTGGCGGCGGTGGGGGTGAACTCACCGTTACGACGGCTCAAATGCAAGTCAAAGTGGTGTTGTTTCAGGACGAGATTACAGGCAGTAATGCCGCCTTTGCGACGTTCGCCAGCATCCCGCCAGATTATGACGACCTAGAAATCCACATCCTTGGTCGTAAACCCACCGATGATGGCTCCGGCAAACCCGGCTCTGGCGCGATTTGCCAGTTTAATGGGGATACCACTCAAGCCAATTACCGCATGAGTGAGGTGGACTTCTACGACAACATCTTGCTCTACAACTACTTTGATGGCCCGTATGTCTTCGGACGGTACCCCGCCGACAATCAAGCCCCCGCGGGCGTGTTGGGCGGGTCGATTATTTACATTCATGGCTATTCAGACGCGACCATCTGGAAACATATCCGCCATTTTTCCAACTTCCAGTCCAATCCCAATCGCCATCTGGTCTCCATCGGCGGGTACACATGGGAAAACAGTGCTGCCATCACCAGCATGGCTTTTCCCGGCAGCTTCATGCCCGGCTCGCGCATCACGGTTTATGGCGTGCGTAACCAAGCGGTGGTGACCGATGTGACTGGGGAAGTCGTGGCGGGTAGTGTGGATGCCGCTGCTGTCACCTATACCCCAGCGGACAATACCGATTGGGATAGCAACACCGACCCCGGTGATGTGCATGATGCGCTTGACCAGTTGGCGAGTCGGGTGGGCACGCTGGAAGGCACGCCCCTCACCGTTACCAAAAAGACCGTGCAAACCCGCACCCTGCTGTATGCCAACACGCTGGCAGCAGGCACGGCAGCCCTGACCTATGCCAGCATCCCCCCGACCTATGACCACCTCTATTTTGAGTTGGTGGGCCGGGGTGACTTAGGCTCGGCCACTTTTGAGGATGTGGCCTTGTGGCTCAATAACGACAACACGACGGCCAATTATAGACGGCTATTTGTCGCCAGTGATGATGCCGCCACGACCCTGTCCGGCAGCGATCACCCACGCATCGGCAATATGCCCAATGACGGCTCCCCGGCGAATAACTGGGGCTACTTGTTTGGTGAAATTTATCACTACACCCACCCCGGACGGCACAAACTGACGCTCGGACGGGGCGGTTATCTCCAAGACACGGTGCAGTCCCAAGTGCTCCAGTCCGTGCATAGCTGGGAAAACACTGCCGCCGTCACCCGACTGGACGTGTACAGCTTGGGCAGCAATTTCCTGCCGGGGACCACTCTCAAAGTCTGGGGCGTTAAGGATGAGGCGGTCGTGACCGATGTCACGGGTACGGCGATCACCAGTACCCATTCCACCGCGAGTGTCTCCAATCCCCCCACCGCCGCCGAGTTAGACGTGATTTTTGGCACACCCGCTACGGTGGGGAGTGGGTTTGTCGCTACGCTGGATGACAGTGGGGCGGGCAGTCATTTCTATATTCTTGCCAGCGATGGCACAAATTGGTGGCAGACGGCCATGACCCAAGCCACCTAAACCATTCAAATGGCTCAAGGAGGGCCTCAAACAATGCGTACTTTACGGCGTCTCGTTTTTCTATTCGGGCTGGCACTGGTGTTGTGGGTGCCCGCGTTCCCGGTTCAGGCGGCGGATGGCACGGGTCAAGCCGTCGCCGATGAACTCGCTGGCTGGGTGGTGGTGGTCGGTTATGCCGCCCTGATCTTATTGCTGCTCGCTCTCGTCGGGGTGGGCTTGTTGTCCTTAACCGAAGTGCGCAAGTGGCTCAAGGGTCGTCTCCTGCAACTGGATTCCAGTCCGGTCTGGAACACCGTCGGTGGCCGTTTCATCAACGACAGTCTGCGCCAGTTCCAGCCGCTGGTGGATGAACCCACCGACCCCCTCATCCAAAGGCTAGAAGCCACTAAATATTTACGCTGGTTGCATAAGAACCAAATCATCAAGGGTGAGGATTTCAGTCGTCTCTTGGGAGCGCTGGTGGCCGATGGGGTGAAGCTGACCAACGGCGTGCCCGATGTTGAGTTCAACCTACTCACCTATGACTCGACCCAAACGCAGGGTTGAACTACCCAAGCGGGACTTACGGCAAGCATGGTTAACCAGCACCGGGAGGGTGGTGCAATGCCATCTCAAGACTACATTGAGTTACTCATCGTCGGGCATGACGGTATCCGGCGCAAATTCGTCGGTTACGGCGAACTCATCGAGGTGGATAACCTCGAACCCATGCGCCTCCCCATGATGGTCAAGACCCACGCCGCACCGATCATTGACCTTATGACAGGGCAGACGGCGGCAAGGTTGCACTTAGGGGATACGCTTGAGGTGTATGCCCATGTGCGCCGTCCACACGTGGGCATCCCCCACAAGCTCATTGCCGTTGGGCAGTGGCAAGGCTACTACATCTCTGAAAGCGTGATTGAACGGGTGCTGCCCGATACCCAGCCGTCCTTGCCCACCGAGGACGTTTCGGCATGAGCAGCCTCCCGACGACCCGCCGTCCTGCCGCATCCCGCCTCCCTGTCTGGGGAGTCACCCACAAGCGACTTCTGACCTGCGTAGTCTTGATAGTCGCTTTTGGACTGGCTCCCTTACCGGGTGGTGACGATTGGTTGACTATTTGTCACGCGGCGCGTCGGCTGGTCGCTGGGCATCCCCTGTATGGTGTTCAAGACCCTCACTTTTATGCTAACCCACCCCACGTGGCGGCGTTGCTCGTACCCCTCAGTTGGCTGCCGTTTCGCCTCAGTTATGCCCTCCTGCTGGCCCTGACCCTCACCTTCGCCACCGTCTTGGTGGAGCGCTGGTGTGAAGAGGATATCCTCCTGAAAACCCTCCTCACGATTTTCTCGCCGCCCATGTTTTATATCTTGCTGCATGGGCAGATTGACGTGTTGGTACTGGCGGGGGTACTGCTGCCGCCGTCGTGGTGGGGGCTTGTGGCACTGACCAAACCCCAGATCGTCATGGGTCTGGCCTTGGGCATCCCGCGCCGTCATTGGATGAAAGCAGGCTTGATCGTTGGCGGGGTCCTCCTCCTGTCCTTGCTCCTCTTGGGCAATTGGATCACGGATTGGCTCACCTATGGCAGCCGCTTGACGGCTTACCCGCATAATCTTTGGCGCGGTCTCTGGCCGTTTCAGGTGCCCTTGGGGTTGTTCTTTTTGCTGCAAGGGATACGCGATCACGATGAAAAGCTGCTCATCGCCGCCAGCCCCTTCCTCGTTCCCTATGCCGCCCTGTCCAGTTTTATAGGCGTGTGGCTGGTGGCCCTGAGTTATCTCAATCGCTGGCAGTCAGCCGCTTTGTTCATGGGCTGGTGGTTGGTGGTTCTCTCGCGGTTGTAGGTATAAACCAAGACCGAGCGACCGGTTGGCATTTATGAATTTTTCGTAAAGACCCCTGACAATTCATCTCTTAATGCTATAATGATTGAGGTGGAATTTTTGTAAATATATTAATAGACATTCTGCTTATAGCACTTCTCAATTGGGAGCCGTGAAGATTATGCCCTCTTCCTTTGCTAAACGCCGCGTCGCGTTCGCCACTGCTTTGGTGATTACCGTCTGTGTCTGGTTGGCCCTCTCTACCAGCCTCTTCCCGGCCCTGTCCGATGACCATCCCCAGAATTTGCACACTATCGAATCCGATGATCCGGTGGTTGTGCGTGAAGGCGAGTGGACGACTCAAGCCGCGGCAGGGGCCAGTGGTGGTAGCTATTTATACAATACTGCCGTCAACCCGGATCGCCCTGATCCAGCCCTCACCCTTCAATTCAGCGGCACGGATTTGGAAGTGATATACGTCAGTGGGCCGAACTTGGGGACGTTGGCAATCGAGGTAGACGGCACGGTCTTACGCACAGTGATCGCTGCCAGTGACCGTACCCAATACAATCTGCACACCAGCATCAACTATCTCACCGATGAACTCCACACCCTGCGCGTTTATGCCCAATCTGGTGGTGTCGTCGGTGTGGATGCATTTGTAGTCAACAGCAACCCAATAATGTCAACTATCTCTCCGATTAAAGGAGACATTACTTCTGTGGGAGGTATTGGGACACGGGTTTTGGACTGTGTAAGTCGGGATGCAATTCAGATCCTATCCTCGCCTTACAATGGAACAGGTGGTGGCAATACACATTCATATTATCCTGATATGTCTACAGACGGAAGATATGTTGTATTTGTGACAGATTCAAATAGCAACCTATTCCCTAATGACAACAATGGTGTGAGTGATATTGTGCTGGTGGATAGACAAAGCTGCACTGCTACACCTGTATCAGTAAATAATGCGGGAAACCTAATCGATCATAATGCTTGGTACCCTGCAATATCCGATGATGGGCGATATGTAGTCTTTGCCTCGGAAGCTAATAACCTTGGGCCAAGTACCTATCCTGTCTACCAGAAGGTTTACCTTCGTGATCGTCAGACAAATCAGACTACTCTAGTATCTCGATCCTCATCTGGGGGTGTCAGCGGCGGCAATTACCCCCATATCTCAGGAAATGGGCGGTTCGTTGCTTTTAGCTCAGGTGCGAATGATTTAGTCCAAGGTGATACCAACGGTTTATGGGATGTGTTTGTGCGCGACCTACAAACCAATACTACAGTGCGCGTATCTGTGCGGTCTGATGGAACACAGATGACCGCAGGGAGCATCCAAGGTAGGCCTTGGATTTCAGATGATGGTCGTTATGTTACGTTTTCAGCGATGGGTGCAAACCTCACAGGTACCGCTGTTTCATGGATTCAAGTTTATCTGTACGATCTCCAAACGGGTCAACTGAGACTGCTATCTCGTAATAGTCAAGGTATCTCCGGCAACAATCATTCTGAAGATCCTAGAATTTCAGGAAATGGACAGTTTGTTGTTTTTTCTTCATATGCTACGAATTTGGGATTGGGTGATACTGATACCCTTTCAGATATTTATTTATATGATATTACCAATAACACTCTCTCTTTGTTAACTAGAGGCTATGGAAATACCCCATCTAGTGGTTCCTCCTATGAAGCCTCTATTTCCACTGATGGGGTATTTGTAACTTTTTACTCAAGAGCACGCAATCTCCTACCATATCCCGTATCTGATGATACCGTTTACCGTTTGGACCGATTTACAGGCGACCTAATCCCAATAGGTGTACGCTATGATGCTTCTCGGTTAGTTGTATCTGGAACATCTTCTGAAACGTCACCTATTTCGAGTTCAGGCCGACTCATTGTATATGTATCAAATTCTACAAATGTTCTTGCGTCTGAAACGCTTGGTTGGCAGGTGTATCTCCGTGACTTGGATGCGCTCTTTCCTCCAAGCCAGTTAACGGGAGTAGTAAACTCACCAAGTACGATCACGTTAAATTGGACGTTGTACGACGCTACTGCTACTGAATTCCATGTTGAGCGGTCTCCTGTGAATACAAGTAGTTTTACTGAAGTGGGTATTGTCAGCGCGAACACCACCTCCTTTACCGATACAGGCTTGGCATCAAACACAATGTATTATTATCGAGTACGAGCATATCGTAGCTCAGATACGCGATTGTCAAGTTATTCCAATGTAGCAAATTATCGAACCCATACGCGCAACATTCCCTATGTCAATGTTTCCGTCACAGGTCGTACCTCTATTGAGTTGAGTTGGACGGATACGAATCCGTCCGAAACAGAGTACCACCTAGAACGACAGCTGCCTTCTAGTGGAGACTTTGAGGAAATTGCAGTTTTACCTGCAACGTCTTCGACCTATACCTACACTGACACTAACCTTGCTATCTTCACAGGATACTCGTATCGAATTCGAGCCTATTGGGCAAGCGATGGTCAATTCTCCAATTACAGCAGTGTCTATAGCGCAACCACCTATCCAGCCTGCGCCCCAAATGCTCTCGTACAGCGGGTTGCGATGGACAATAACGGAAAGCCTGTCATTGCTCGTGATGCTGATATGAACGGCAACGGTCGGTACATTATATTTTCGAGTGCTGATCCTGTACAACCTATGGATACCGCCAATTATTTCCTTCAGGTCTATGTTCATGACACGCTGACATGCAATACTACGCTCATTTCCAGAACCAATGACGGTCAACGCGCCAACGACGACGCCGAGGTGGGGTCAATTTCGGATGACGGACGCTGGGTAGCCTTCGCTTCGGAAGCTATCAATTTGGTGTCGAACACCAGCGCTCGCATATACCAAATCTATTTGCATGATCTGCAATCAGGCCAAACCATTCTCGTTTCCCACACGCCCAATGGTATGCCGGGGGATGCTAGGTCTCTTAGCCCAGAAATCTCCTCTGACGGACGTTTCATCACGTTTTATTCAGACGCGACCAACCTCGTTGCTGGCGACGCGGTACCTGCCGTCAGTGATATCTACGTTTATGACCGTCAGACTGATCAAATCAGCCGCGTATCGGTGGATAGTAATGGGAATGCGGGCAATGGTAATTCAAGTTATCCTTCGATTTCGGATGATGGGCGGTATGTAGCCTTTGAATCCCTTGCAACCAATCTGGTTGCGAATGATACCAACGCTCGGCGGGATATCTTTGTTCATGACCGTCAGTTGAGCCAAACCATTCGAATCTCAACCCGAATGGATGGCACACAGACATCCGCCGATTCATGGTCTCCAATGATCTCAGGCAATGGGCACTATATTGTATTCGCCGCCCACGATGCCCTTTCATCAGACCCATTAGAGCCACCCGGTCAAATCTATCTGCGCGACCTACAGACAGGGATGCTGGAACTGATTTCCAGAACAGCAGATGGTGCATTTGCAGATCGCCTGTGCGAATACCCGGTAATCACACCAGATGGACGTTACGTTTTCTATGCCACTCTAGCAACGAACTTGGGTGATGATAGTCCTGACACCATGATAAACGCTATAGATAACTATGTTTACGACCGCCAAACGCAGACTAACTTCAATGCGAATCGAGATTATCTGGGCAATGTGGCGATAGTCGGCTCCGGGGGTGGGCGCAATGCGATCTCCGATGACGGCTTGATTACATTATGGAGAGCTACTGGCGGGTATGTGCTTCCTTATAGTGGGGGATCGGGTTACTACATCTATAATCGCAACTACTCCCCATCTCCAACACCGACGAACACACCCACCTCAACCCATACGTTCACACCAACGGCGTCTGCTACAGCATCTCAAACGCCAAGCAGCACGCCGAGCAATACGGCGACATGGACAGGTACACCAACGGCAACTCCCTCCCAGACAGCGAGCAATACGCCAAGCGCTACACCCACTTCCAGTGCAACGGTGACACCATCCGCCACCCACACGCCCACCTTGACCGCCACGTGGACGTTCACACCCACCGCGACGGCCTCCTCTACGAACACACCTACTTCAACACCGACGTCGACCCCTTCGGTACAGCCCAGCGCGACCTATACCGCCACGCCGACCTTCACACGAACACCCAGCCCTACACCCTCGGCGACAGGGACGCCGTCACCCACCGCCTCGGCAACTCACACGCCCCAGAACTTCGACACGCTGGCGATTTACGATACCCAAAACCAGCGGCTGTATCTGGTCAATACCCTTGATTCGCAGTCGAATCAGCTGCAGACCGTGCAACTTTCCAGTCCCAATCCCATCGTCGGGGTCATGGGCGACTGGAATGGCGATGGCCTCAAGACACCCGGTTACTATGCGGGTGGCGTCTTCTACACCACCAACCTGCTCAACCCGACTCGACCATCTGACTGGACAGCCACTTGGTTCGGCTTGATGGGCCGTCCGGCACTCGCAGGACATTTCGCTGGCTCATCCCATGACTGTATTGGGGTGGTAGATTCCGGCTACTTCCCACCCTATGGCATAGCCTTTGCGCTCTACTACACCTGCGATTTCAGTCAGCCCAACCCGGACAAATCCTTCCAATGGCTCAGTGTGGTACTCCCCGATGAACAGGGTTTCACCGGGACCCACCAGTTCGAAACGGGGGATTTTGATGGGGATGGCTCGGACTCGGTGGCGATCCGACGGGGTAAATTCATCGCCTACACCAATATCACCCCCGGTGCGGGACATGCCGCCTTTGCCTATGCCCAGTATTGGGGAACGCCGGATAGCAGTGGTGAAGGGGACTTTGTAACGGGCGACTGGGATGGCAATGGCCGCGACAGTTTTGGCGTCTATTATCCAACCTCACACCTCTTCTATCGCCGCAACGATCTCGACTGGAACAGCGGCGTGTATCTGACCCAAAGCCTTCCGATGCTGAACGCGACTGCCGTCTCGGTCAGCAGTTGGCGGGTGCGTTGATGACCCTCATCCTGCCTCATGCCCAAACTGAGTGGGCATGAGGCCCATCATTGCACTTTATAATCCCATCTCCTTTTACTGCTCAAATTCGTAAACTTAATTTATCTATGTCTGTCTTGGAGACAAACACCTAAGTCTTGCCCTTAAAGTCAAAGAGTTGTTAAAGAGTTGTCCGTATTTCCTCATGACATAGCCTCACTAAGTTTTCGGATAGTGTCAAAATGCAAATAGGCGAGTAGACTTTCATCCATCTGAGGTGAGCCAGAATTCATATCCATTATTTCCATGCAACACGGACTCGCGGGCTAATAGAGCTTTTCGCGTCTATCATCGTCTCTTCATCGCTTGTGAACTGAGCCTTATTGACCCAATGGGATGTTGCCATTTGGCATTCAACCTTGGCTGTTGCTTGCCTCAAAGTATTGCCGTCTTTTACTGAAGGGGATTATATCTTATGGCTTTCTACCGCCTTTACTATCGCCTTATTTCCATTCTGCTGGTTATTGGCCTCGTCTTTTCAGTGGGTGGCACGGATGTTTTTTCGGGGGATCAACCAACCCGTTCACCGCGAACATTGCAAACGGGCCTTACCCTAGTTGAAAGTGAAGACATCCTCGTTGAGCAAGCGGGCACATGGACGGCCCAAAGTGCGGGTAGTGCCAGTGGCGGGAGTTATCTCTATAACACGGGCAGTCTGGATGACACCCTCACACTCCTGATTGAAGGCAGCACCTTTGAGATTGTGTATGTGGCGGGGCCGACCTTGGGCATGATGGCGGTTGAGGTGGATGGAACTGTCCTCGCTACTCCTTCAACTTTTGCGGCTTCCACCACGTATAATCAGGTGTATACCATCAACTATTTGGAGCCGGGTATCCATACCCTGCGGGTGTATGGGCAAGAAAGCAACCTGATCGCCATTGATGCGTTTCATGCCGTGATTCCCCTCACCGCTGGCAACCCCAACTGTCCAATGGCTCTCACGATTCCCTATGAAGACATTGCGGCCTTCCGCAACGCCATTACTCAAGCCAACAGCAACTCAGATGTCACGACCATTTGCTTGGATGGGGGCTATACCTTCACCAATGCTGCGACCGGGGTGGATGCCCTACCGATTGTGACCACGCCCATCGTGATTGAAGGGAATGGGGTGACCTTAACCCGCAGCGGCATCAGCAATTTACGCTTCTATGAAATCGCCGCGACGGGCCAATTGACCTTACGTGACCAAATTCTGCTGAGTGGCTCCGTTACCGGAAATGGCGGCGGTATTCTCAATAATGGGGGTGCTGTAACCCTTGACAACATATGGCTGCATAACGGTCATGCTAATGGGAATGGCGCAGGGGTTTACAGCAATGGCGGGAGTCTACAAATTGAGGGCGGCACCTTCGCCAGCAATACCGCCACCAACGGGGCCGGGCTGTACACCACAGCCGCTACCACGACGACTATGACTGAGACGTCCTTTGAGGATAACAGCGCGACCCAAGACGGCGGGGCTATTTTTAATGCCGGCAGCTTGACCGTTGTTTTAAGTGGCTTTGGGAACAATAGTGCCGGACGGTACGGGGGTGCGATCAGCAATAGCGGGACGGCAACCCTCAGCGAAGCGATTTTAGGCACCAACACCGCCGTGACTCGCGGGGGTGGGGTCAACAACCAAGGCAGCTTGACGCTCAACGATGACACGCTCGTGTACCACAACAGTGTCACCGGCGCGAGTGGCAGCGGTGGTGGGGTGTATAGTGCCACCGCAAGCCAAACTACCCTAAGTGACATCATCGTGACTGAAAATACCGCCGCCAATGGCGGTGGCGTGCGTAATGAAGGCACCCTCACGATTGAAGCAGACGCGGAATTTACCCTTAATCAAGCCACGCAACAAGGCGGGGCACTCTACAATGGGGATGGCAATGTCACCATCACCAACACCCGCATTCTGAGTAATACAGCAGGCACCAACGGCGGGGCTATTTTCAACGCCAGCACCACCGACAGTTTCAGTTTCAGCGGCAGCCTGCTGCAAGAGAACTATGCGACGGTGCGTGGCGGTGGGTTCTATAGTGCTGGGCCGTTAACTATCGAGGGGGCCAACCTTCACTCGAATGGGGCGGGCACACAAGGCGGTGGAATATTCCTCACGGCGGCGAGTAGTGCCTCGGCGCATAACACATGTATCACCGAAAATTCGACACCGAATGCCGTGCATAACGCCGGGACGGTCTTGCAGGACTTCACAGGCAACTGGTGGGGAGCCGCTGACGGCCCATCCGGGGCTGGATCAGGCTCAGGGGATGCGGTTAGCGCCTACATCAACTTTGCCAACTTCCTGACCAGTGGGGCCTCGTGTGGCACCGTCGGTCAACCCACCCCGACCCC
>JAIOHL010000292.1 GCA_019913005.1 Anaerolineae bacterium
GGTTAGGGGTGGGGATGTTTTCTGCTGCCAATTTTCTCAAGAGAACGCCACTATGCGGCCCATCTACCTAAAACGCAGTGTCATCCAATCCATTTTGAGCAATGCGCTGGATTCCGTTCACGCCTATCTCAACACCGATGACGGCTCGATCATGTTCGTAACTCAGGCGGCGCGTGCCACCCAAAAAGTGCTCATCCCGAACCTTACCGATGTGGCCGAGGCCGCCGATGTCCTTGCCGAATCCGATCATTTGCAAGAATGGCAGCGCTGGGAGACCCTCAATGCAGCCAAAGTCAGCGGCAAGGACACGCCCTATCGCAAAATTCCGCTCGATGACGTAGACCGCGCCTACGACGATATGCTGGAATTTATCAAGACCGTCCGGGAAATGAGACTGCGTGAACGCCTCCTGATTGATGTTGAACAGGAATGGCCGTTCAAAAAATTCGAAACAACGCTGGGCCGCTATGGGTCAGAGCGTGACCGCTGGTTTGAATTTCAACAAAAAGAGCGCTTCAAACGTTTTGTACTTTGGCTGGCCGAACAGGGCTACTATCCAGAATGGGACAAACCCGCATGACACAACCGACCCTCCACCGCTGCGCTTGGGCCAACCCCAATGATCCGCTGTATCTCAAATATCACGATGAAGAATGGGGCGTGCCCGTCCATACCGAATCCGGCCTATTCGAGCGTCTCTGTTTGGAAGCCGCCGAAGCAGGCCTCAGTTGGATTGTCATCCTGCGCAAACGCGAAAATTACCGCGCCGCCTTCGATGGCTTTGACCCAACCAAAGTCGCCCGCTATGATGACGCCAAAATCGCTGCCCTGCTCCAAAATGAGGGCATCATCCGCAGCCGTGCCAAGATCGAAGCCGCCGTGCATAATGCCGCCCGTTTTTTGGAGGTCGCCCATGAATTTGGCAGCTTCGACGCCTACCTATGGGATTATGTCAGTGGTAAGCCGATTCAGAACGAATGGCCCACCCTTGCCGATGTGCCCACCGAAACCGACCTCTCACGCAAAATGAGCCAAGACCTGAAAAAGCGCGGCTTCAAATTTGTCGGCCCGACCATCTGTTATTCGACCATGCAGGCGGCGGGTCTGGTCAATGACCATGTGGTGGAGTGTTTCCGCCACGCCGAACTGAAAGGCAAATAGGGATATGGCTATTCTGAAAAAGGGTTCGCGGTTAATCGTAGTGGATGGCGTGCAATATCGCTGGCGGGTGCGGGGCCGCCCTACATACTGCCAAGAGATGGACTGGTCGCCTTTGTATCTAGCCATCGAAAATGCGGAAATGAAATCAGGCCAAGTGATGGTGATTTCCCTATCCCAAAATCATCCCAAACGATATAGACCAGCGGGTGAAAATGTCGTTCCCGTTCTTCCCTCTGATGTCGAAAAATATATTCGCATGGGGCTGCAAGCAGGCTGGCGTCCCGACCAACCCGGTAAACAATTTCTGATGACCATCCCCGCGAACGAGTAGAGCCAAACTCGTAGGGGACTGATAAGTGAGGGGTTACGGTAGCAATTCCAAATAATCACAGTGGCGGGGACGAAAAATACTAAAATCGCGCCGATCAAACGTGCAAATCTGGGTGATGTTGAGCCGCTCCGCTAGGGCCATAAGGGTACAATCCACCAAATCAAATTCTGCCGTTGGATAGGTATCCATAATCTGGCTAATGCGAATAATATCCTCAGTCGTTGGGGCAACTAAGGTCAATTGAGACTTCGTAAATTCGACCAAAAACGTCTTAATGGCAGAATAAGGAGCGTCCCTCCTAAATAGGAATGTGATTTCAGGTAATGCCACATCAGGTACAAGGGATTGTTGACGATTCGTTGCAGCAAATCTCAGTGCGGCAGCATGATTTCGGTCATCAGAATTGAATAGGGCGTAGACGAAACTGCTATCAAGAAGCAGAGTCATTTTCGTCTCTCCGCTCATCTCGATCCATGTTGCGGCGGACATAATCGGCAAATTCCGTCCGCATGATTTCATTCACCCGCGATGAGGTGTCTACAGGATGGCCCGAATGGATATTTGCCCGTATCGCAGCTTGAGCCAACGCAGCCAATGAACCCGGCGGCGCTTCTTCAGTGGACGTTTCTACCGCTGGTGGGGCATGTTGGGCTTCCGCATCCAACATCCGTTCAAGCAATTCGGCAGGTGTCAGATTTTTCTCTTGTGCGACCTTTTCAATCCGTCGGATCAGCGTCTCCGATAACACCAAACTACTCATTGTATAATCCTCGTGCGACGGCATATTTTCCATAATTTCATTATAACGCTTCAGGATTGAAATTCTCTAACCTATGCAATTTGCTGGAAATATCTGCGAGGGGTTACGGTAGCAATTCCAAATAATCACAGTGGCGGGGACGAAAAATACTAAAATCGCGCCGATCAAACGTGCAAATCTGGGTCATCTTGAGCTTTATCCCAGTTGCGTCGAATATAGTCGGGAAACTCTGTTTCTAGTATTTCTCGACTGCGAGCAGAGGTATCCACTGGCTGGGATGAGCGAAGGCCTGCCCGTTCTGCCGCCCGTGCGAGGTCGGCTAAGGTGCCTTTTTTGGTCGCTTGTCTACCCCGCATTTGGATATAACCGCTTAGGAGGCTTTCGAGCAAGTCCGCTGGGGTCCGGCTCTCATCTTCGGCGATTTCTTCTAATTGCTTTAACAGAGCCTCTGGTAAATCAGTCATCAAAAATCCTCCATACCTATATCCCTCCATTTCATTATAACCTCCGCCAACCGATGACAAAAGTCACCCCGTTCGTGTGACCCCCCACCCCGCCGAAAAAGCGTAAAATAAAAGTAAGGTTGGATGTAAGTGATTGGAAATTCGCCATGTCTAACCGCAAGCGAACTCCCCGTAAAATTCGGGACAAAGAGCGCATGGTTGATATAACCGCGGTGGCCTTTGGCTATTATGGTGGCGTATCCTTCCAGCAAGAATCCACCGTCGCGCCTGAAATTATTGAAGCCAGCGGACGGTTGGAAGAAGACCTGCATGAGCATGAGTTGATGCAGGAACAAAAAAATATCCCGGCGAAATCGCCGACAGGATGACAGACGCAAACACTTCCCCATCCATCCACAAAACAGCAGCCCCCAAAACTTTTATCCCCGGGGGCTGACTTTTTGCTTTTACAGCGGTTCTCATATTGAGTGACCCGCATTTCCAGCTAGATTCAGCACGGCGGCTTTAGCCCCGTGTTCTAATGGGTCAACCTACTTGGCAATCGCCATAATTCCGATTGTTTTTATGTCCCCCTACGCCCATTACCACGTTTTTTCCCAGACGGTAAAGGTGGCGTAATGCTGAAGGCCGACAGCGGCATACAGTTGACCCGCGTCCGCCGTCCCCCAATTGGCGACATAGACCACATCCGCCGTGCCAAGCGCCTGCAAACGCCGCAGCCCTTCCACCATCACCGCCCGTGCCAGCCCCTTGCGCCGATGATCGGGATGTGTGCCGACTGGTTCAAAGGTGGCATAGCGATTCACCACCTCAACCGTCAGCCCCGCAAATGCCGCGAATGTGCCATCCCGGGCCTCGGCAATGATATGCAAATCGTAATTATGGGACGGCGAATACACTTGGAAGTTGCGATGATACTCCGGCGCATAGGCCTGATTAAACGTCGCATTTGTACAGGCCACCCACCGCTCTACATCCGCCGAGGTTGGCTGCACACTGCGAATAATGTACCCCTCCACAACAGAAGCATCCGACACAGGGTCGTTGACAGAACGCCGACGGTGTTTGAAACATTGGTTAGGAGACTGCACATACCCCCGCCGCTGAAGTCGTTTTTCGCGCTCTGTATCCCAATCAAACGCCCAAGCGATTAATCGGCACCGTCCGTCTTCCGCTGCAACGGCCATATGCGCCTCGGCCCACTTCAAAATTTCGTCCTCCAACGCCCGATAATCGGGGTGGATTTGCAGCGCCAGATCACCGGGGCCATCCGGTATGACCGCCCCAACGATCATGCCTTCCGCCGTCTCCCAAAGGATAGTATTTGCTCCCCATGCAGGATCGGCAAGGGTGGCATCGCTGACACACCAATACGACCCTTCCCAGCGCCGTGTCTCCCAGTTGAATTCACGTCCCATCAGCGTATAGGTATCTATCAAAAATTGGCGCAACCGCATCGCGTCATCTTTCCCTTGCAGGGGACGGCATTGAATAGTCATCGCTCCTCCCAAATGAATATCTGCACAAACCATCACTCGCCCAATCAATTTTCCAAAGTTGCGACCTTCCACGCAGTGTAAAAATCATGCTTTCCCAGTTACACCTATCCTAAATTACCCCCTCATACCAAATTCGGATGATCTATCGTTTTTCAGAGCAATGGGTTTATGCAGTTTTCCGATGAAAGACGGATAGGTTTCGTAGGGGATGGCCCTGTGCCATCCCAACACGGGCGGGCACGACGACCCACCCCTATGATGCGTCATATCCGCCTTATGTTGTTAAACGTCATAAACCCATTGTGGGAGGGATACCGCTGCTGTTCACCCGAATCTGGTATCAGCCAATTGAAACGGCGGCTGTTTTGTGCTACAAACGGCATCGGATAGGAATTCGCCCCTAAGGCTTTATTCCCATGTAAAAGCCCTTTTGAAACCCTTCCCTTTGTTAGGGGAAGGGTTGGGGATGGGGTCTGTCTTTAGCCGAATCTGGTATAACTTGCGAGGAGCCACGCATGACGTTTGACCTTCCCAGTGTCTTTCCCAGCATTCAACCTATAACCGACGAAATCGCCCGTCGCGCCGCCGAAGCCGACCATCTCGGCAAACTGCCCCCTGAAGATATTCGAGCCTTGCGTGACTCAGGTTATCTGACCCTCAACATTCCACGCGAACTGGGTGGTTACGGCCTCAATCTGCGCGACTGTATGGCCGCCCATCTGCAACTTTCACAGGCCAGCACTTCAACCGCACTCGTCGCCGCCATGCAACTTCAGATTTTTGGGCAGGCGGGGGAACTACGCCATTGGCCCGCTGGCAAATATGAAGAGTTTTGTCAGGCCGCTGTGGAGGGGGGTCTATTTAATCACCTTGCCACTGAACCCGCCCTCGGCAGTCCATCACGCGGCGGCATGTTTATGTCGTGCGCCACCCCAACTGCCGATGGTTGGCTGGTCAATGGGCACAAAACATGGGCGACGGGCGGGCGACACCTCACCCACTTGCTGGTTCGGTTGAGTTTGGATGATTGCGCCGGCGAGGTCTTGATTTATCCCGATATGCCCGGTGTGGAATGGGTCGAAACATGGGGCGACGGCCTCAGCTTGCGGGCCAGCGACAGCCACGATGTCTATTTTCACGAGGTCGTCATTCCGTCCGATCATTTACTCACCCGCCAGAATGACAAAATCCCCGCGCCCAAAAATGCGTGGTTTGCCATGACTATCGCCGCCACCTATCTCGGCACCGCCATCGCCGCCCGCAACGCTGTCATTCAATATGCTCTTGAACGGGTGCCAACCGCATTAGGCAAGCCGATTGCGACCCTGCCCGCCATTCAACGGCAAATCGGCGAACTGGATATGCACCTGCAAGCCGCGCAAACCTTATTATTCGATGCCGCCGCTAATTGGAATGGGCGCATGGACACCCGTGAAGCATGTTATCCAAGTATTGTCGCCGCCAAGCAGTTCGCCACCGAAACCGCCGCCCGTGTGACTGAAATGGCGTTGCGCATTGCCGGAGGTGCGGCCCTCACCCGTGATCTGCCCCTCGAACGTTATTTTCGTGATGTGCGTGCGGGATTTATGCAACCCCCATCCGGTGACACCGCCTATGAATTACTGGGCCGAAGTGCGCTGGAAAACACATCTATCTGAAGCATCGTCGGTCATTTTTCCCATATGAATCCGGAAGACAATCATGCACACCAAAACCGAACTTGATTTACCGCGCACCGCACCAGAGCAGCAGGGCATCGCTTCGTCTGCCATTCTTCAGTTTGTCGAGTCACTTGAAAGCCAAATTGACGAAATCCACAGCTTTATGCTGCTGCGGCATGGCAGTGTTGTCGCCGAAGGCTGGTGGTCGCCCTATGGACCCGATCATCCCCACACGCTGTTTTCGCTCAGTAAGAGTTTTACCTCGTCTGCTGTGGGTCTGGCCGTAACTGAAGGTCATTTTTCCATTGACGATCCAGTATTATCCTTCTTCCCAGACGAAACCCCGTCGGAGGCCAATAGCCATCTGCGGGAAATGCGGGTACATCATCTACTATCTATGTCCACCGGCCACGCCGACGACACATGGCCCCACATGGCAAATCGAGACGACAATCAATGGGTGAAAGGCTTTTTTGAATTACCCGTCCCCTACGCACCGGGCACCCACTTTCTTTACAACACCGGAGCAACCTATATCCTCTCTGCGATCATTCAAAAAACGACAGGCCTCAACCTCGTAGAGTATCTGACGCCAAGACTTTTTGAGCCGCTTGGGATCGAGCAGGTCAATTGGCAAGTATCGCCAGAGGGGATCATGCTCGGCGGCATCGGCTTGAGTCTAAAAACAGAGGATATTGCGAAGTTCGGCCAACTTTATCTGCAAAAAGGCGTTTGGCAGGGTAATCGCATTTTGCCAGAGGCATGGGTGGAGGCGGCGACGGCCTTTCAGATGTCGAATGAAGCCGACCCGCCCAGCGATTGGACACAGGGCTATGGGTATCAATTTTGGCTGTGTCGTCACGGTGCTTATCGCGGGGATGGTCTGTTTGGTCAATATTGTATTGTCATGCCAGAGCAGGACGCCGTCCTTGCCATCACAGGTGCGGTAGGGCTATTTGATATGCAGCCGCCCTTAGATCTGGTTTGGGAACGATTACTTCCGGCGATGGGCCATGAGACACTTGCCGAAGATGCCGCATCGCTGAACCACCTAACCGAGAAATTATCGAGTCTACACTTGCCCCCTGTACAAGGACAAGCCACCTCCCCTATGGCATCCCAAGTTTCTGGTCGCGTCTACACGGTTGAGGCCACCGACCTCCACATTGAAACCATCGCGTTAAGTTTCACCGAATCGGGTTGCACGGCCCAAATCAAATTAGCGTCGGGTGCGGAGACCATCGCCTGTGGATATGACCGATGGCTACCGAGTCAGGCCGCGCTTCTTAACCAGAATTGGTTGTCCGGGCCGACACCCATCGTTGCCAGCGGCGCTTGGACAGCCGAAGATGCCTATACGATGGTCGTCCGGCTCCATGAGACCCCCTTCTACCACACCGTCGTTTTCCATTTCGGCGGCGATGTGATGATGCTTGAAGCGCAGGTGAATGTATCATTTGGGTCGCTAGAATGGCTGTCGCTCATGGCCCATTCCGTATCATGAATGAGGTGCTAGGCCATATCACAATCGCCGCTATAATTAAGCAAATTCATTTGTAGGTGGGGGAACAACTGTATGATGCAAAAAATCGGCTATCGCAACATCATCCGATTTGTGATAGTCCCACTGCTCTTTTTGCTTGGTTTTCTGGCATTCTACCGATCTTATCAAGAATCCAAAATCGTCAAGGAATTTGAGGAAGAGGGCATCACGACCCAAGCCACGATCACCGATAAACGGATTGGGGAACTTGGCAGTAAATATTATAAGATAGACACCTATGGGATTACATTTCAGTTCACCTTGCCTGATGGCAGGACAGTGACCGCCAATGGTGGTGTTGGCGAGGTAGCCTATCCCAATTACAACATTGGAGATGTCATCACCATTCGTTATCCCCCTAGCCAGCCCGGACGTGCGCTCTTGGAAGGGCAAGACCCGGCGGTTATTCAGGGTAGCTCTTTTGTGGCTGGGATTGCCGTAATCATAGGCGCACTGATCGCATTGCTAATGGTGGAGTTGTACCCTGTCGTCAAACAAGCCATCGAGAACTCGATGAAACGTCGTTAATCTTCCTACTTTGCAGAACAAAGGAGTCTCTATGCACTACCGTTATCTTGGACGTACCGGCCTCAAGGTATCACAACTCTGTCTTGGTGCCATGACTTTTGGCAACGAATCCGACGAGGCCACCTCATTCGCCATCATGAACCGCTATTATGAACAGGGTGGCAATTTTATAGACACCGCCAATGTCTACACACGCGGCCTCTCCGAAGAAATTGTCGGCAAATGGCTCAAATCGCGCCGCCGTGAGGTTGTAGTCGCCACCAAATTCCGCTTCCCCATGTCCGATACGTTACCCAATGAAGTTGGGGCATCACGCTACCATATCATGAACGCCGTCGAGGACAGTCTGCGCCGTCTGCAAATCGAAGCCATTGACCTCTACCAAATCCACTGTTGGGATACCCACACCCCCGTTGACGAAACCCTACGCGCCCTAGATGACCTCGTGCGACAGGGCAAAGTACGCTATCTGGGGGCATCCAATTATGCAGGTTGGCACTTAGCCAAAGCGCTTGGTGTCAGCGAACGCATGGAGTGGGCACGCTTTGAATGTGTGCAGCCCGAATATAACCTCATCGCACGCGGCATTGAATATGAAGTCCTGCCCGTCTGCCAATCCGAAAACATCTCCATCATCGCATGGAGTCCGCTGGCAGGTGGTTTCCTGACGGGCAAATACACCCGCGAAGCTGATCTCCCCACCGGAACCCGCTTGGCCCGTAACCCCAGCGGCATCATGGAAAATTCATGGGCGCGTCGTGCCCAAGACCGCAACTGGGAAATTTTGGACGCCGTGCAACAAATTGCCACTACCCATCACGTATCGCCTGCCCAAGTCGCGCTGGCATGGGTCATCGCGCAGCCGGGGATTACCGCCCCCATCGTTGGCGCCCGCAATATGCAGCAGTTCGAGGACAATCTCGCCGCGTTGAATTTGCAGTTAAGCGAAGATGAATTTGACCATCTGACGGCCCTCAGCACCCCGGAGGAGATTTATCCCTATCGCTTTATTCGAGATATGGGCCAGTGGAATCGCTAAATAACCTGAGTTTTGGATAAGGGGTTCTCATTTAGGTCGCCATCGGCTCAAAGCCGAAGGCTAGGCGGAAAGAAAAAGCTGACTAAAGCCAGCTAGAGCGTTTTTGCAGCCTCATTTATGGGGCTTTCCCCCAGAATAGCCAGATGGTTTGACCGTCTGGCGTTGGTTTATCCGAAACTCAGGTTGAATAGCACTCTTCGCAGGCAAGCGAGCTATGAAATGGGTAAATTCTGAGAAATTTTTAAGAACCTGTCCATACTAAGGGTGTTACAATAGGAAAGACGATGATTGAAGTCAATTGAGGCTTATGAATACGAACACACCCGCCAGATTTACCCTCTTCCTCCTACTAGCCCTCATGGGCGCGGTGCTCATTGGCGGCATCGGCGGCATGTATTACCTGCTGTTTTATATTTTTGCCCCGTCCGAAATCACCATTGCCGCGTTTATTATCTTGGTCGGCCTATTGGTGCTCGGCTTGGCATGGGTGCTCAAGAAAGACAGCCCTGCCTCAAAGGACACCTAACATGACTCGCCCCGAAGCGCGTTATATCACGGTTGAAAGCGGCGGCTTTTCGATTCGCACCCGCTATTGGCATATGGGCGAATCTGGCCCCACCGTTGTGCTGATTCACGGCCTCGGCGTCTATATTGAAAATTGGGAAACCACCATCCCCGCGCTGGCTACCCACTATCGGGTCTATGCGATGGATTTGGTCGGTTTTGGCCTGACCGATAAACCCAAGAACGCCCCCTACACCCCGACCTTTATGGCCCGTTTTGTCTTGGATTTTATGACGGCGTTGGGCCTTGACCGTGCCCATGTGGTCGGGCATTCAATGGGCGGTGGGTTGGCCCTCCAATTTATCACCGACTACCCCGCCAAAGTGGAGAAGCTGGTGCTGGTCAATTCGGCGGGTCTCAGTGATGACATCGGCCTGCCCTTTCGCGTTTTGTCTATTCCGGTGGTTGGCTCGCTACTCAGTCGCCCCAGTCGCAAAGGCTCGGCACAGGCCATGAAAATGCTCGTGTACGACCATTCCATTGTGACCGACTCGATAATTGACTGGGATTACGAGATGTCACGCGGGCCGGGGGCGCATCGTGCCGCCATGAAGGTGATTCGCGCCGCTGTCACGCCTTTTGGGGTGCGATCCTCGGTGTTTGAACCAGTCGCCGCCAAAATGTGTGAAATTGCTGCACCGACGTTGGTCATCTGGGGTGAAAAAGACCGCGTGTTGCCCGTCACCGATGCTGAAATTGCCCGCCAGAAAATCCCCAATTGTCGTGTGGAGATTTTTCCCAATTGTGGGCACGTTCCCCAGTGGGAACACCCCGATCAATTTAACCGCCTATTGATAGAATTTTTACAGGCGTCATAGACAGCATTTCGTAGGGACGAGACATGTCTCGTCCAACCATAATGCGATTTACCGATATATTTCGTATCTCGTCCAACCACAATGCAATTGACCGATATATTTCGTAGGGGATGGCCCTGTGCCATCCCAAAAATGGGCGGGTACGACGAGTCATAGTTCATGAGATTGATCTGTATTTTAGCCTAGACTCAGCACGGCGGCTTTAGCCCCGTGTGCAGATAAGGATTTCCCATGCTCATACCATTGCTGTTATATGCGGCCATTGCGTTTTTGGCAGGCCTGCTGGTTTTCTGGACGGGTCAATTGCTGTGGCCCCGTTTCGGGCAAAAAACAAGTGACCCCAAGCCGTCTACCCCGCCCACATCCGGTCAGCGTTTTGTAGTGAAGGGCTTGTTGGTGGTCGCGCTGGCGATGGGGACTTTGGCATGGAGTCTGGTCTATACCGCCAAAAAAGATCAAGACAAAACCAACGACTGGTCAAGCGTATCCGGCCTGATTACCACATTCGACAGCCAAGAGCGTGTCAACGATACCCAGATGTCAATGGTCGGTGATGTGACGGAAACGGCCAAAGAGGTCGTGATTATTTATACCTACCAAGTCGGTGGCGAGGTCTACACCAACGACCAAGTCCACGCCGATGAACGCCTGCCGGATGGACGGCGCTTATTAGACCCCACTGACGCTGATGAACTGGCTGAAAAATATAAGGTGGGTGAATCGGTCACGGTCTATTATGACCCCGACGACCCGCGCCAATCCGCCCTGCAAAAAGACGAGAATCGCGGCCTCTATCTCGTCGGTCTCAACGCCGGGTTTGTTTTCTATTTTCTCGCCGGAATGGTGACGCGCTGGCTCGTGACACAACGCAAATAGGCAATCGCCTTAAGAGACCATTTGAAACGGCAGCGATTGACCTCACCCCAACCCCTCTCCAACGTGGAGAGGGGCTTCAATAGGCCAGATACGCCTCCCCCTCGCCAAATGGAGAGGGGGTTGGGGGGTGAGGTTTGGTGCTTCTCAAAGAGTCTCTAAGTCTCCTCTACCTTCAGGAGCAATGAAAGGGAGTTTAACGCATGGACATCCTAAAAATCGCGGCGGCCCTGCTCAATATCGGCTTCGGACTTTATGCCTTTTTCCAACCCCGCATCATCGCCGAAAACTCCGGTTTTGCGCTGCACGGTGCATTAGGACGAGCCGAAACGCGCATTTCGTTTGGCGGTTATTTCATCGGCATGGGTGTGGCCGCCTTGATCTTGAACGAACAGGCCGCCTATCAACTACTTGGCGCAGGCTGGCTGACGGCAGGCGTCGTGCGGGTCATCAATATGTTCATCGAAGACCGCTCCGAGTTGATTTCGCCCAAATGGTGGATTCTGTTGGCCTCTGAAATTGGCGTCGGCCTGATTTTGCTGGCCTAGTTGTATGCGAATCCTTGCCCGCCTATTGTTTCGATTGGCCCGTTCGCGGCTGGGGCGGGGCTTGGTCAGTTGGGGGTTAACCTATATGAGTTTCGCCTTGCCCGTAGATAAACTGCGCCAAACGCCGACTCTCTTGGCTTTCCATCACCCCAAACCCGCCTACCCCCTGCACATTTTGATTGTGCCGCGTGCCGCCATCGCCAATCTTTCCACCCTTGCCCCCGACAACACCGCCTTTCTGACCGACTTGTTGACCACCACCCAATCGCTGATTGCCGAGTTTGATCTTGAGCGGCGGGGTTATCGGCTGATTTGCAACGGCGGGCCAAATCAAGACATCCCCCACCTGCATTTCCATCTCATCGCCGAAAAATAGCACCCCATCTCCGACTTTTGACGGAGCAAAATTCCGGCCAAAGGCGCAGGCGGATCATCCATGACCCCCTCTAAACTTGCTGTGTATTTCGTCTTCAGTAAAATGAAAACATCCAAACGCGAAACACGTTCTCAATACTGCTTCTCCGTTTAATGAATGAAAGGACATTCAATCCATGTACCGCCGCATTTCTTTTATTGGCGTCCTCTGTCTCGCGCTCATTTTTATGGCTGCCAATGCCCTGCCCACCGCCGCCCAAGATGGCCCGCAGTCATTGGTCTCTGGTCTCAATTCACCCCGCGCCCTCTATGTCGCCGATGATGGCACCGTCTATGTCGTCGAAGCAGGTATGGGTGGCACCACCCCCACAGGCATGACCGGCCCCAGTGGTCTGGAAGCCCTTTCCGGTGCAACCGGACGGGTCAGCACCCTTGCCGAAGATGGCACATTGACCCCCGTCTTAAGCGACCTGCCCAGTGTAGATTTGGGCGGTTCCGAAACGGCTGGCCCCACTGCGGTTGCCACCACTGAATCCTCCATCTGGGTGATGTTCAACGGTGGCCCCATGAGCAACCCGCTCTATTTCTCACTCGTCGAACTGGACGCCGCGACCCATCGCATCAAGACGAGTATTGACCTATTCAGTTATGAAGCCGCCAATAATCCGGATGGCAAAGAAGTGGATTGTAACCCCATTGATTTCGCCCTTGCTGAGGACGGCACAGTCTATATTGTGGATGCAGGGGGCAATGACATCCTCACATGGACAGCCGATGGTGGCCTAGAAACGCTTATGGTCTGGGAGAATAACGATGTGCCGACCTCGATTGATCTTGGCCCCGACGGCAACCTATATATCAGCTTTTTGACCCCCTTCCCATTCCCCGAAGGTGGCGCCCGCATTGACGTGATCTCCCCCGATGGTGATCTGGTCAAGCAATATACGGGCCTAACGCTGGCCGTCAACGTGGTAGTGACCGACGATGGTGCCATCTATGCCGTCGAATTTGGCCGCTTCGATCTCTCGATTGCCGACGCCGACACCAGCCCTTGGGTCCCCAACAGTGGCCGTGTGGTGATGGTCTCCGATGACGGTGTGACCCCCGTTGCCGAAGGTCTGAATTTCCCCTACGCCCTTGCCCAAAATGCTGATGGCAATTGGCTAGTAACCAACTCATCCGCCTACAGCGAACCCGGCTCCGGCGAAGTGCTGTTGATTGAAGCAGGCATGTAAAAGGACGGTTGACCTCACCCCACACATGCGAGACGGCTGAAATACGCCGTTTTCGACTCCCCCTCGCCAAATGGAGAGGGGGTCGGGGGGTGAGGTCGGTCTTTCCTAGAGGGGGAAAAGTCCGTCTTGAAGCCCTTCCCTGTTGCGACGGGGAAGGGTTTGGGATGGGGACGCTTGGCCGAATTGACCGATTGCAGGTCAGAAAAACCTACCCTTGTGAAGGGTCGGGGGGTGGACCCGATTTTGATACAACACTGGAAAATTTGGCGACCACAGTGTAAATTTGTGCCAGTGAAAGTGATGTTCAGGCCGGGTTCATTACAGCAAAACTCAATAGCAAAACAGGGCATTCTACAACTGCTCTGTCGTCTTACCCCAAGCCTGTTTCTATTTTTATAAGGTCCGTACCACAGTTGAGAGAACTGCTCTATGAAAGAATCACGTGATGTTCGTGGCCTCGCTTGGGGTCTCCTATTTCTATTTTTGTGCCCTGTCGCCTTTTTGCTCGTCATGACCTTTATTGACGACCACACCCGCGCTGAAGAAACGCCCGCTATTGAGGGTACGCCCGGCGCTGAAACACCTGCCGATGCTACGCCATCTGCCGAAACGCCGAGTGATGTGACCCCTCAAGCGGAAACCCCCACTGAGGAAAGCACCGAAACGCCGAGTGACGGCACACCTGTTTCCCAATTACCGACTTCTGATGTCAGCTTCGCGGCTGACATCGTGCCGATTTTTGAGCAATACTGCTATACCTGTCACGGCCCCAATCGCATCCCCGGCGTCCCTACCAGTTATTCGTTGGTTAATTATGACACTACTCTGCGCGGTGGATTTATCCCGGCAGTCGTTCCGGGTAAACCACAGGAAAGCTCACTCTATCTTGGCGTCAGCACCTACGACATGCCGCGTGATGGCAATCGCCTCTCCGATGCCGAAATTGAACTGATCCGCCTCTGGATTTTGCAAGGCGCACAGAACAACTAACGCTTCACCCCGGCCTTCCTGCGCTCCGCCACTTTACCCAACTCTCGATATAGAATCTCACCGTCCACCGTTGGAATTGGAGCCAATGCCGCTCCTAATCCACCCATAATATTGCCCACACCCATAACGACCAGTGGCAGTCCACCAAAAATCAGCCATCCCGCCAGCAACACCAATCCAAACAGGATGTTGCCCATCGGCCCGCCCATCGCCCGCGCCAGATGCACCTTGCTGGGAAAATCCTGTGGCCCGCGATACACATTCACCTGCCGCGTCATCGTCAGCAGCAGTTCATCCATCGGCGCATTGACCAGCTTCCCACCGACGATATGCCCGATGCTGTGCATATAGACTGAGGCCACTACCAATACCCCAACCCACAGGCCATTCAGCGCCATCGCCCCAATTGAATCCCCGATGCTGAGGATAATCCCCAACACCACCCCGCCGAGAAATGGCTGCACGGTGCCAAGCCAACCTCGCGGCGTAATGTTAAACGGTACACCCATCAAGTGAAAAAGGGTGCGGCGCGGTACGGTCTCAATATCCTCATGTACACCCAGCGGCTTTGCCATCCTATTTACCATTACCTTTCATCAATTATGCCTTATGCCCGATTCTTGCCCCCTTCCCTTTGTTAGGGGAAGGGTTGGGGATGGGGTTTTTTAATATCCGTCTTTGGTCTATTGTTCCATCCATCCCATACAGGCTATCATCTTACAAAGTCATCCTGAGAGCCGCGTTAACTTTATCTAAGGAGCAAATTCATTTATGCAACAGCTTGTCCCTAATCGCATTTTTGTGCGCTGCATCATCCCGCTTGTACTACTCATCACCTTCATCTTCACCCTAAATCCGTCCCCCAGCACCCACGCCGCCGAATCGAGTTGGGTCGTTTGGTTGCTCAATTCCAATTCGCGCGAAATGATGAAGGTCACGCCCGATGGCAGCCAATCGTTTGCATGGCCCTTCGCCGCGATGCCCTACTCCACCAGTGATGTCGCCCTCTCGCCCGATAATCGCCTTGCCGCCGCGTGTTTGATGGACGACGCCGGACGCTGGTCAGTCGGTGTGGCTGAAATCGAAACCGGACAAGCACTGGCGAATCTCGAATATGACACCCTGCAAGGATGCAGCACGACCCGCGCCAGCTTCAGCCCTGACAGTACACAGGTAGCATTCGGTGTGGTCTATTACCTGCCCAACACCCCCGACGCCCCCACTTCTGGCCCGGTGGCCGCCCTGCACGTCTTGGATATTGCCTCTGGCGATGTAACCACCCTCGATTTTGGCCTCGATGGACTGACCGCCCTGTTTGAAGAACAATTACAGCAGCAGCCCACCGCCGTCCTGCCCATCGTGGTAGATTTTGACGGGGAGGCCGTCACCTACCAATTAAGCATTTATGCCATTGGTGGCAATTTTGTCGTTACCGCCGAGCAGTGGACAATCGAACCCGGCTTCAGCGAACGCCGTGACCGTTTTGTCCACCCCGGTATGCAATATTTCCCCGCCACAGGTGAGGTTGTTTGGCCCGATATATCCAACACCTATCCACGTGCCCAACCCCCCGGCCCCATTCCTGCTTACAATGTCGTGCGTTATCAAGGCGTGTCGGGTGATCCACTGACCATCTTCACTCCCGATACCGATTCGCCGATGTTGGTCGTCGGTGTCGAATGGGCCAATGATGGCGCGGTGTTATTGGTGCATCTGCTGGGTGAACATCGCCCCGACATCCCCGAATATTGGGTCGCGCTGGATCGTGCTGGCAATATCACTGACCTGCCCGCCGACATCACGGGTTTTCAAGTATTTGGCGCACCGACGGGCTTTTTCTATCTCAGCACCACCTACCAAAATGACGATTTCAACCGCCCCACCACCACCCTGAATTATGCCACCTTCGCCGATGACGCCTCGCTTGAAATTTCAACTACCCCGGTCTGGCAAGCCGATTCCGACTCGTGGCTGATTTTATCGGTGTCGCCCGGCCCGTCCTCTGCTGAATTTCCGCCCTTCCCCGCCATCGCCGATTAATTCAGCCCTCGCTTTGTTCCCCTCTCCACTCAGTGGGGAGGGG
>JAIOHL010000293.1 GCA_019913005.1 Anaerolineae bacterium
GTCTTAGCCCTACCCCTACGAAATAGCGGGGTTGGTAGGGGTCAGGCTCAGACTGACCCTGTTTTTCACCCATCAATCACCCGAATCTGGTATTAACCATCAGGTTAGGAATCGCCCAGATTGTCCAATAATGCCAATGATTTTTGACGCAGGTGTTCTACAATCAGGGATGTGTCTAGGAATATTGAGGAGAAATGACCATGCAAATTGATTCAAACGCCGCGCTGCAATCCCGGCAAGAAATTTTGATTAATGCCCCTGTCGAAAAAGTCTGGGGCTTGCTGACCGACCTCAAGAATTGGCCCCAATGGCAACCCGAAATCAGCACTGTCACGGTGGAAGGCGACCTTGTGCCGGGCACGGTGTTTCGGTGGAAGGCCAAAAGCGCGAGTATCGTCTCCACCCTCCAAGAAGTCGAAGCGCCCCGCCGGATAAGCTGGACGGGCAAAGCGGTAGGCACACAGGCCGTGCATATCTACCAATTGGAAGCACAGGGGTCACAAACAAAGGTCGTGGTCGAAGAATCACTGGCCGGGTGGTTTCCGGGCATCATGAAGGTGTTTTCGCCCAAATTTCTCGAAAAATCCATGAGCGCGTCGCTGCAAACCTTGAAGGCCGCCGCCGAAAAAGCATAGGCGGTTAGACGTGGGGCAAGCGGAACCATTCCCCCTGCCCCGAAATTTTCAACCGGATGGGCTAATCGGGTATCCCCTCGCCTATTTCGGCATCTCGCGCACCCCGCGCAAATAGGCACACACCTGCGCGTCCATCTCATGCGGATAGGCATAACCCAGATGCTCCCCCACCTCCATTGCCACTCGCCGGAACAACTCAATCGTGCCAAACAGGGCCGTCCAATTTTCAGCCGGGTCAGCCCCCACATACGTCGCTTCCAATGCCTGCCAGATGTCCGGGTTGGGTAGATTCTTGCGCAGTCCTTTGCCGAGCACCCCCGTCGGCACTGACCAGTTGTGCGCCATCTCCATGCGCCATTCCAACATTTCCCGCAATTTTTTGCCCTTCATAATGTCGTCGAGGCAGTATTTCCAAAAAAACAACTCCCCGCGCCACAGATTCTTGGCGACATAGGTCGAATCGGAGAAGAAGTCGTCAATCACCGCGCGGTATTGATCGGCGGTGGGAGGTTTGGGGATATAGGCGCGATAGGTCGGCGGTTGCAGGCCATCCGTCAGATGATCTTTGTCCAGCAGCACCCGATAGCCAATGTCCAAATCATCGGGCAGCTTGGGTTCGGCCGTATATTTACAGGCCGTCATGCGCCGTCCAATATAGCCAATGTCCAAATCATCGGGCAGCTTGGGTTCGGCGACCGTCGCCTGCCAGATGCCTAATGCCATAATCGTGTAATCTATTTTGGTGCCGTCCTGATACATCGTCACACGGCCAAACTGTTCACCGTGTACATCAGCATAAACGGGGTCACGATAGACGACCATCACCGGGCCAAAATCCTCCAGCCACGTATCCGGTTCGGCCCATGCCCGCACGTCATCATTGACCACCACGATGACATCATAATCCGAAAATGGATCGAGTTTTTTATGCGGATTGGTGCGCGTGCTGGTCAAAATCATGGCCCGCACCGACTCCAACTGGCTGCCCCATTCAATCAAACGGGTCAAAACGGCTTCTTCGTTCATCATTTTTTATGACCTTTTCAATGATTACCGATTTTCCAACTCCGCGATGCGCTCAATCGCCCATTCGTCGGCGTTACTCTCCCCGACTGCATTGACATAGATGCGATAGTTTTCGAGGGCGCTATCCAGATTACCGCGTTTTTCCTCCACCCACCCCAAGCCATAATAGGCCCTATAATAGTCGGGTTGCAGGGCCAGCACACGTTGAAAATCACCTTGCGCCGCGTCCAACTCATTTAGAAAACTTTGACTCCACCCGCGATTCATCAGGGCCGAGAGATTGTCGGGTTCAAGTTCCAGAGCGCGGTTGCAATTGGGCAGAGCTTCAGCATATTCATCCAACCGATAGTAGGCCCAACACAGATTGACATGGGCACTGGTGTAATTTGGGTTGAGTTCAACCGCCCGCTGGCAATCCTCAATCCCCAGCCGCTCGTTGTGCAGTCGGATATAGGCCCAACAGCGATTGTCGTATGCGGCAACGTAATCCGGGTCAAGGCGAATGGCCGTCGAATATTCGTCCACTGCCCGAAGATAATCCTCTTGGTTGCCATAGTAGTTCCCCCGCCCAATATAGGCCCATGCCCGCTCCGGATTTAACTCAATCGCCCGGTCACAATCCGCCAGCGACAGTTCATATTGCTCCAAGTCATCGTAGAGCGCACACCGCGCCGCATACGTCCAATCATCATCGGGATCAAGATCGAGGGCCGTGTTACAATCCGCCAGCGCCTTATCATATTCCCCCAGAACACGATAGGTATTGCATCGTGTGGCATAGGCCGTATCATTGTCCGGGTTAATGCCAATGGCTTGTGTAAAATCAAACACGGCCTGCTGGACATTGCCTAACCGATGGTCGGCCCAGCCGCGCTCCTGCCATGCCGTATAATTGGCGGGGTCAAGCCCGATGGCCCGCATACAATCTTGCAACGCCTCCGCATAGCGGCTCAACACGTTGAGGATTTCACACCGATTGCTAAAAGCCGTATCATATTGCGGATCAAGCACCATCACTTGGGTATAGCCTTCGAGCGCCGCATCGTACTGCTCCAGTCGGCCATAAGTCAAAGCCTGCCTAAAAACAGCAGTCACATTCGTCGGCTCAAGCATGATGGCCCGTTGATATTGGGCCAACGCCGCTTCATAATCACGCTGCTCAAAAAACTCGTTGCCTGCGGTTAGATAATCATAGGCGGTGAGGCCGGGGGTCAGTTCAAAGGTGGGGGTTGGCGCAGCGGCTGGTTGATTGGAGGCGTCTGGATTCTCATTCTTATCACGCAGCGCAAAGGCCCACACCAGCACTACGCCGATCAAGAGGAGGGTCAAAACAATCATGGCGTTTATTACTATTTTTCCAATGGGATTTGACGACGGTTGCGTCATGGGGGTGGCTCCTCGATACAAAGTCATATCAACGGCCATTTTACTATTAACATGGAAGTCAGCCAAGTCACTCGTTGTCAACCCCTGCCCCATTCGATCAAACGAGCGAGAACAGCTTCTTCATTCATGTTCTGTTTTCCTTTCCATATCCGGATTGTAATCCCACCCGCCGCACCGGAGAGGGTAGTGG
>JAIOHL010000294.1 GCA_019913005.1 Anaerolineae bacterium
TTCCCTTTGTTAGGGGAAGGGTTGGGGATGGGGTCAGTCTTTGCCCGAATTTCGTATCAAACATAAGGAGTGACGACATGACCCACCATCGCCCCGCCGGATTCCACACGGCCACACCTTACCTCATGGTTGACGATGCCGCCCGCGCCCTACGGTTCTATCAAGAGGCCTTTGACGCTACCGAGATGATGCGCCTCACGCGCGACGATGGCAGCATTGGGCATCTGGAGATCAAAATCGGTGATTCGCCGATCATGATTGGGCAGCACGCCAATATTCAAGAGGCTACCCCACGTGAAAAACTGCCCCGCGTCAGTGTCTATCTGTATTTGGAAGATGCCGAATCCACCGCGTCGAAAGCATTGGCGGCGGGCGCACAGGAACTTTATCCGGTGACAATGCAGTCGTATGGCGTGCGCGAGGGCGGCATCGTTGACCCGTTTGGCATCGTGTGGTGGCTGGCAACGGCCATTGAACGGGTGGCGGAATAGCAAAAACCCACCTCTTACCCCTGCCCCTCTCATATAGGTTAGGTTTAGAGGCCGACAGTTTTAATAAAAGGGACTGTCCGCCGTCGCCTACGAGTGAACTCGCAGGCTATCCTTGAAAACTCTCCTGAAGGAGACTGGCTGATTCATGGGCGATGGCCCTCCTCAGTCGGCTTGAGCCGAGTTGACAAGGATAGCCGGAGACTTGAGTCTCTGGTGCAGAAACACCCCTCTCTTAAGACTGTCGGTCATTGAACCAAACATAGGCAGGGGCTTGAATACCCCTTGCCGCAAGTGATCGGTCTATGGGCGGGGGCGCTTTCCAGAGGGTCTCTCCCATGAGAAATAAGCCGCGTAACCCGTTTCAAATAGGCCACCTGTCCCATGTGCCGGGGCCGTCGTCTCTTTAAGATGGTAGGCGGGCAATACAACACGAGGAGATGCCATTATGGACACCAATCTCGCTGGTACCAACTATTTGCTTCATGCCGTCGTCGGTTTCATCAATTCTGAGCCGGACGCCGAAAATGCCTGCCGTTTGTTGACGGACACCGGGTTCAAATATGAGATGCTGCGCGGTAGGGAGGCCATTAAACGCTTTGAGACGGCGACCCACAGCGGCATTCTTGACCAGATCAAGCAGCTATTCCAAAAATCCGACGATGAACTGCGCCAATTGACCAAACTGGCCCAACTGGAAATCGAGGCAGGCCACCATCTCTTTTTTGTGCAGACCAACGGCAGTGACAGTGAAATTGAACGGTTGCGTCAACTGCTGGTCGGCCAGAATGCCCATTCATTGGTCTACTTTGGCGATACGGCCATGCGCCGACTTGAACCCATCGAATCACCACCCGCTTTTGATTTGTAGGAGTAAGCTCATGACCGATATGACGGGAACACCGATTTCGAATCACCCCACTAACCATGTGGTCGCGTTTATCCATGACCCATATGACCTTGAACAAGTGCAAGCCGATTTACAGAACGTAGGCTATACCCAAGTGCGTGTGCTGCGTGGCGAAACGGCGCTGCATGAGCTTCAACCAGATGGGGAGGAAACACCGGGCATTTTGGAGCGGGTCAAGCGCCTGTTTCAAAAGTTTGGCGACGAAGAAACCCGCCTGTACAAAATCGCCGAAAAGCAGCTTGCCGGGGGTGACGCCATGATTTTGGTTGCTACCGATGGCACCGATTCGCAGATTGAACAAGTGCGGAAACTGCTGGTGATCAATCACGCCCATACGCTGATCTTTTTTGGTGAACTGGCCGTTCAGCGTCTGCCATCCGTGCAAGCCACCGCGCCAGTTGAAACATAGAGG
>JAIOHL010000295.1 GCA_019913005.1 Anaerolineae bacterium
GTCTAACGGGTGAAACACCGCCAATTGAGGGCCGGCACGGACTGACCCCGATCACTTATGGCAATCGCGTTGGGGTCATCATAGGTAATCTGGCAAATGGTGGTAAAGTCATTTTGTGTCAGACGATAGCGACTGTTGCCAGAGGTACAATACCAATCATAATCGTCGCGGGTGATTCCGGTATAGCTGGGGTAGTTGGGTACTAGGCCTCGATTACAATAGGCCTCGACTTGGAAATTCCCATCATTCATCCGTGCGCCATTGGTCATGCCGGTGCCGCCCTGTGCCAGACGAATCTCCGGTACCACGACCTCTCCACAATCATCACGGTCTGGGTCGCACGGCTGTGTCCCAAACGACCCACGCATCGTATACCGATTGCCCGCATCCATCCCGCGTACCACCGAATAATAGTTGGCTTGATCTGGCGCGACGCTGTTCATCAGGGCGGGTAGTTTGGGCAGGCTCGACCCCAACACAATCGCGTTAAGATAATTGGAGGCATCGTTCCACATCGTCAACTTAACACGCCCCCTATCCGCCGTCACTTGGGCGGAGGCCGCGCTGGTTCTGCGTGGGCGATAAGTGTGAACTTGGTCGTTGTCAAGTTCAGGGTCAATCTCATAACTCACCACATACGAGGAACCTGCCGTCACAAAGGTACTTTGCAGCAGCACCAATTCAATATCTACATCCCCCATAAACACCGAACCGTCGGGTTGTGGGTCGCGCAGAAAGCCAATCGAATTGCTACAGCCTCTGGGATCAATCTGGGATGGCGACACCGTATCCACCTTAAAATCGAGTGAAAGATTATTAAGATAATCCAATAATCGGGCAATGTCGGCGCTCCGCACAATGACACGCAGGTTTTCACCATAGATATTGGTTAAGTCAATGGTACGTGCAAAGAAGCCGCTGCCATCAATGCCAACATCCCTTGCCGTGTACCGCTGCCCCCCATTTTGTTGACGTGTTAAAGGGGTGAGGCTGATCGTCGTAAAGTAATCACTGTTGCCCAGCACACAGTCGGTGACATTAAATGTGCCAAGCCGAGTTGGGAACTCAATATCCCCCCCACAGAAGATTTCCAAACTGGAATTCACACGGGCATCGGCGGGGACTTCGATGATCGCCTGTGCATTGGCATCCAGTTCGATATAGAATCGCTCACCGCTCGAATCATACTGCTCCGAATCATACGTATAGTACGCGAAGCTGCCGAAACACTGAATATAGATAATCGTGCCGGGTGGCCCACCGTCCGGGCTATAACTGCTGGAGCGTTGGCGGGCCACGACGGGCTTTGCAACCAATGACAATGTGAAAACAATGACCAGCAAGAAGACGAGGAAAAATCTAGATCGCATCGGCAATCCTCCTATAGCCTTAATCCTTATCTAAATAAAGGATTTTCCGATCTGTTTATCACTGGGCACATCGAAAACCCACATAGGCAAAAAAGTTCAACTCTGTCTCCGAAAATATGGGATAGCCATTGAGTCGAAAGGTCGCCCGCAAATTACCCTCGCTGGCATCCAAAAACGACCCACCGCGCATCACACGGAGGGCAAAGTCATCCGCCAAGTTTTCGCGTCCATCCTCCGTCGCGTAAGGGTAGGGGGCATAGTGGCTGCTGACCCACTCCAACACATTCCCACTCATATCCAACGCCCCGACCCATGACCCCACCTGATCGAAACGTCCAACGGGTTGGGCGCGGGTGATTTCATCGCCATTTTCATCCACCCCCTCAGACGTATTGCCTGCATATGCGACCTGCGTCGGGTCAAACGTATTCCCCGAAGGATAAATGAGGCTGTCGGGGCCACGCGCCGCATATTCCCATTCAGCTTCATTAGGCAGACGCATCCCTCGATGCTCCATGCAGAATCGGTTGGCCTCCTGCCATGTGATGCACGCACGCGGGGCTTGGGGGTCAAGATTAGCTGGACAAAGGTCGGGCGCATCCGCCGTGATGCTGTCCGCAATCGCCGTCCCACCGAGCCGCTCAAACTGCTCATTGGTGACCTCTGTCCGGTCTATCCAAAAATCGTCCTTAAAACAAATCTCAGTAATGGGCTGTTCATCATCCATGCTGGCACTGCCCATCCAAAAGCACCCGGCGGGGACACGTACCATTTCAACCCCATCAAATATGGCGACATCAGGTATCCACGCATTCAGTTCGGCAACCCGCGTCGTGGTCGCTATAAATTGCGGGTTGGGAACGTAGGTGGTTGTCGGTGGAACCATACCCAAGCCAGCCGTGAGTGTGCCGTCACGGGCTTCGCGCATGGCATCAATCGAAGCCTCCCAACGTTCAGTCGCGCGAGTGTCTTCGCTTACACTGGCTCGGCGCAGAGCGAATCCTGTAATGAGGACGGCGAGAAGCGCAAACACAGCAAACCCACCGACGGCCTGTTTAAGTCGTCGGGCATGGCGCACGCGGCGCAAATAGTCGGCGTGGCTCGTCTGGATATAATCCCGCAGCAAATCGGTGGGGCGGGGCGGTGATTCCGCCTGTTCGGATTGGTTCAGCCATTCTTCGGCCTGTGCCAGTTCATCTCCCGACAACAAAATACTGCTGTTGCGATTGTTGCGTTCCCACTGCAAAGCGCGGTTCAGCAGTTGGGTATGCTGATGCACCCGTATCACATCCGTGCGCAGCGCCTCCATCAAGGTGGTCATCGCCGCTTGAAAATCATCTGTTTCGCGGAAATAGAGCCAATTGATCGCCTTGATCTCCGTCCAATTGGCGCGGGCATTGGCTTCCCAGTCTTGCTCAAACCAAGCCGTATGGATTTCCGGCATCAGTTTGTTATCTTGCTCAACGGGTTGAAAGACAATCGGGATGATGCGTTTGTTGTGGCGGCGGGCGTGAGCGATTTCTTTGTGGCAGACTTCGGAAGTCAGTGAACTTGGCGACAGCACAAACAAAAAGGTGTCGGCGTTCTCTATCCCCAGATAGATCGCCTCTAGCCATTTTTCGCCTTTATAGATGTCTGACCAGTCCACCCATGCAGTGAATTTGCGATCTTCCAGCGCTTGGAAGATGGTTTTGATAAATGCCGAGTCTTTGCGCGAATAGGAAATAAACACATCAGACATGGTATGCCACCCCCTTGTATCCTATTTTCATTATCTCACAGGATATATTAATTTTTCCCCGTGCGCAGGGTCCTTTTCCCCCAAAACAATGACCAACATTGAATTCGTGCAACTTTTCACAATACCTCTCGTACAGATAGTGTAATTTGCCAAAGAAACGCACTAAAGGCCACCAACGAAGAAGCGCCTTAATAAAGCCTTTATACCCCCTCACCGTTTACGGGGTAGGGGGCAAGGGGGTGGGGTTG
>JAIOHL010000296.1 GCA_019913005.1 Anaerolineae bacterium
GGTTTGGGGTGGGGATCGTGCCATGTGACAATCTTGGAAATCGCTCTAAACGAAGAACCCCATCCCAAAGACTTCCCCCGAACATCGGGCAGCGGTTTAAAGGTGAGGTTCTGTTTTTAGCCTGCTCAATAGATTTGTGGGGAAAGGCCCGGATTATCGCTCCAATGTGACCCGCAGCATCCACGCCATTTTTTCGTGGGCCTGAATCAACTCGGTGAAATGATCCGCCGTGCCCGCGTCGCCATAGGCATCATCCGAGACCTCTATCGCGTTGCGCAGTTTACGAATGACGGCTTCGTGATCGGCCAGCAGATTGGCGACCATCGTATCGGCATCGGGAAAGTCGCCGGGGGCTTCGGCCAGTTGGCTGTTGTCAAGAAATTCGCGCATGGTGCTAAGGGGGCGTCCGCCCATTGCCCGCACCCGTTCGGCAGTCTCATCAATCGCTTCGGCGATCTGGTTATATTGATCTTCGAACAGTCCATGCAGCATGTAAAAACGCGGCCCGGCCACATTCCAATGATAGTTACGGAGTTTGATGTATAGCACATGTTGATCGGCAAGGGCGTCGTTGAGGAGCGTGATGACTCCGTTTAGGCTATCTTTGGACAGGCCAATTTCTGGGGTAGACATGTTGTTGCTCCTTTAAGATGCTTCGCTAAAGGATAGACGCATCCATACCGCTGATTCTAACCCCCTTTTGCCCTCTCGCGCATCAGAAGCAGATTAGAAATGTGCCCCCAAGCTGTCACCATTTCTGATGACAAAATGCACCTTCGGTAAGGCTTACCGGAAACATGGCTATACTCATACAAGCATTCATAGCGTTTGGAAAGGATGCTCTCCATGAGTACCGTAACCCGATTGGGACGGCGCACGCTGTTTTGGTCGCTGCTCATCATCGTTGTACTCATTGCCGCCCTATCCCCGGCCCATTCTCAAGACCCGGCCTTACAAAAATTCGAATCGGATGACGCCCTCATCGTGGCGGAGGGGACGTGGTTCACGCAACCCGCCGCCGCCGCTAGTGGAGGCAGTTATCGCTATAACACCCCCGGCTCGGTGCGCCAACCCGCCACCCTAAGCCTCCAATTTTATGGCCCATCGGTGGAAGTTCTGTTTGTGGCGGGGCCAACCCTCGGCACATTGGCGCTTGAAATTGATGGCGTTGTCTTGCGCACCGTGATGACCACCCAGCCGGAGGTGGCCTACGACCAATCGGCCAGCATTGACTATCTAACCAATGAAGCCCACACCCTGCGTGTCTATGCCCAAGCGGGCGGGGTGATCGGCGTAGATGCGTTTGTGGCCGCTCCCCTACCGAGTATGACGGGCCTATCCGATGCGATGTCGCCACGCATCCCGACGTGCCAACCCGACACCTATCCGCAGTTCATCTCGTTTAATGAAACGGGTTCTCCTTTTAATGAACATGCCTCGATCAGCGGGAATTCGTCCGATATATCGGCGGACGGGCGTTATGTGACTTTTTTGGTGGGGCCATATTACGCTTGGGATCATTATCAAACCTATGTGCGTGACCGTATCGCCTGTACCACCACTCTAGTGAGCGTGAATTCAAACGGGATGCGTGCCGATGGGGATGCCTCTCAACCCTCAATTTCTGGCGACGGGCGCTATGTGACCTTCATCTCCGGCGCACCAAATCTGGCGACACCACCCGTGCAGGATTATCAAGTGTTTATGCGCGACCTCCAAACCCAAACTACCACGCTGGTGTCGAGCAACGCCAACGGTGACCCTGCCAATGGCGGCGTCACAGCGGCGGTGATTTCTGACGATGGACATTATGTGGCATTTATCAGCACCGCGTGGAACCTTGTAGATAACATGCCATACTGGGGGGCGAAACCCTTCGTCCGCAATCTTCAGACGGGTGAATACTGGGTTGCGCCGCAAGTCGTAACAGGGTGCTTCTTGTGTGGCAGCAACGCGGTGGATATTTCAGCCGATGGGCGCTACGTGGTCTATGCCTTTTCTGGGCAAGGCATACCATCGGAGATTTACGTGCATGACTTCCAGACCAATACCACCGTGCTAGTTTCGACTTCACTTGATCCGAATGACGCTGGCGACTCCATGCAGCCTGCCATTTCGGGCAACGGGCGTTATGTGGTGTTTGTATCGGAGAAGCAATATCTCGTGCCGAACGATACCAACGGGCGGGCCGACGTCTTTGTCCGCGATCTTGCAACCAGCACGACCATGCGGGTGAACATCCGATCAGACGGGACACCCATCAGTGGCGACTGGATTGAGGGCGTGACGATTTCTGGTGACGGGCGCTATGTGGGCTTCACGCTCGACGGCAGTTCATTTATTCGTGACCAGCAAACGGGCGAAACCTATCTGGCGACGATGCGCGATGCCCATACCTATCTGATTGGGCCGTCGTTTAATCTCCATATCGCGGCCAATGCCCCCGTTGTGTCATTCCGCGCCTATGCCAACAACATCGTGGCGGGTGACACCAGCGACGAGGACGACGTATTTGTCAACGCCATAACTCCCGCGCCATTACCAACCAACACCGAGACGCTGGCCCTGATTAATCCAACCACCCGCCAAATCAGCCTAATTGACACGGTGGCCGATCCGCCGCCTGCCAACACCTACACGACCTTTACCACCAATGCCCGCGCCAGTGGACGATGGGTCATGGGCGATTGGGATGGCGATGGCGACAAGACGCCGGGGGTTTATGAGGACAGCGGGGCCTTCATGTTCACCAATGATCTGGGTCCCCGCGCTGTTTGGGGCGGAATTTGGTTCGGATTGATGGGCAGACCACCCGTCATCGGCCATTTTGAATATTACAGCAACCGTGACTGTCTAGGTGTGATGGATAGTGCCGAATTCCCACCCTATGGGACAGGGTTTGCGCTGTACTTTACATGCGACCTCACACATGGCCCGGTGCCGCCACTGCAAGCCGCATGGTTGGGCATCCCCATGCAAGACGATCCCCAATATCAAGGCGATTTCCAATTTGCGGCAGGCAGTTTTGTTTATTCAACGATTGATGGTATTGCGATCCGACGCGGCCATCACATCGTTTGGTCGTCTTCGGTAAACACGCAAAATCAACTGTGGTTCGATGATCCCCAAGCATGGACGTTTGATTTCCCCAGCAACGATTATGGTTTATTGGTGGCCGGGGACTGGAATAATGATGGGATTGACACGGTGGGGTTTGTATTCCAAAACGGCCATTTCGTTTGGCGCAACGATTTGCAGTTGGCCGATGAATTCATGAGTGCGGGGTGGATCATTACGCAGCACGCCGGACAACCCGTCGGCAGCCCCATACAAGCGGCGGGTTGGCGGTAGGAGAGGCTTAAGCGATTTTGAATAGGCGTACCTCACCCCCCGGCTCCCTCTCCAATAGGCGAGGGGGGGAGTCGAATCTGGCGTATTAAAGCCCCTCTCACAAGGGAGAGGGGTTGGGGGTGAGGTCGGTTTTTTGCCGCGCCTCTGCTGAAAACTGCTATTGGCGAGGGTTAGTTCAACAGCGCGGTTGCCAGACACATGCTGCCGTCCGACGGCATAATCATCCATGTCAGCATCACGCCGTATTCGGGCATGTTGGAGAGGTTAACAGTCACCAATGGATCGGCGGTGACATCCATGTACCCAAAGTTGCCATTGTTCGCTATGTCGGTCAGGGTTACTTCGACGCCCTCATACGTCAGCGTGACATTGGTTTCGTCAATCACCGTGACCGTCGCATCGGTAAAGGTCGGTAACATCGGCTGCATGGCGGCAGGGCACATCTGTTCCATGACCGTCCATTCGACTGCATAATCGCCGTTTTCCAGCGCGGCGGTTTCAATGGTGGGGATGTCCACATCGTCATCGGCTTCTGGCTCGTCCACAATCGGCGCTTCCGGGCCAGTGCCGGGCAGATAAATCTCAACGGTTTGATAGCAGGACACCCCACCGGGCGCGGTCTTGCTCCACGACATGCTGCCCGTGCCATCATCATCCAGATGCAGATTGATCGTCTCCAATTCATCCCCTGCCATGCCATTGGTGAAGGTATAGTGGGTGCGGCCATCGCGGGCCACCATGACCTGCCCCATGCCGTAATCAATGCGCAATGTACCGTCGCCCTGATCGAGCAGTTGGACTTCGGTGAATTGGGGCACACCCCCCTCGGCAGTACAGGCGGGTTCTAGCGGTGAGTACGGCATCCCAACTTTGTAGGGGCCTTGTTGAATGACAGGCGGTTCTTCAATGGCTTCTTCTTTGTTGTCATCGTCCTTAAAGGGCGGCTTCTGGGGGTCTTGGCCCTCAATCACACTGACGGGTGTCAGTTCATCGTCGGTCTTGGTGGGATCATAGCTGCTGAGATCGGGGCAGACCGATTCATCCGCCGTCACCAGATAGATTTCGTAATCGGCGCTGTAACTGCACCCGTTGTCGTAAATTTCACGATAATGCACGATGATGCGATCCGGCGACACCACTTCATATTCAACATAGCGTTCAGAGCGGGTACTGCCAATCGTTTTGCCATTGTCATCCCGCAGCGTGGAATAGTCAATCTGGGGAATGTCGCTGTAGATACTGGGGGTGCCGGGCAGATACATGTGCATGGCATATTGCCACGTGATGAACGGCAGGCCGCCGGGATTCTCGAAGCCACACAGCGGTTCGCCGGGATCGGGGTCGCCTTCGCCATTACCGTCCGGGCCACCACAGTCCCCGCAATAGTGATCGGTTTGGTAGCATGGGCCAGTCATGGTCACATTGAAGGGACGCACCTTCCACAGGCCGTTGGTGGGCAGCATCTGGGACGGCACATAAAATTCGATGATGTTCTCAACGCGCTTACGATTGATATTCTTGCGCTTGATCTTGGGGTTGTTCTTGATGTAGTCGGAGGTGCCTTTTTTGACCGCATCCCCGATTTGCTGAGGCGACCCACCCGCATTTTCGGCTAGTAGTTCATCAAAAATAGTAGCCAGTGCCCATTTGGAGGACGCCTGTGATGGTGTATCGGGTATGGGTTGAAGCCCTGTCACCGCGTTCAGTTCTTGCTTCAACTGATTAAGAAAGGGCGTATCCGCATCTGATCTGTAGTCCCGATACATCTGTTCCTGAAATGAGATTTCGGCATCCGGGCGGGTCGCGGGATCAAACACTTTCACATAGTAGTCGGTGACGGTGATTTCTACCCCGTCAATGACCGCCGAGTTTTCTGGGCTGGACGCTTCAAAGGCATCCAATTCTGAATTAAAGCTGTTGATGTCGTTCCAGATGGTTTCCGAAATGGTGCTTTCTGCGGGGCTGATGACGCCATTGCCACCGGGAAGCCCACTTACACTGAGTTGATTGTCAATAGACATTGCCAGTGTATTGATTTCCTGATTACGACCAGACGCCGCAGCGGGGGTCGGATTGGATTGGACGCCGAGTGCGCCAGCGATGACGGTCAGCATCAGCAATAGATAAAATAGTCGTTGAGACTTCATGATAGTAGCGATACTCCTATGGGTGCGGATAGAGATGGTTTCATGATAGTGCGGCCTGCCCCAAATAAAATCCGACTTAGGGCGGAGACCCGACCGACTATGGTGGGATTTATGGCAGCATTGGTCTTTGGGAACGAAGATGATTTATGATTAGGCATACTGGTCAATCCGGCCACAGGAGGGAAGGGGCTATGTCGAAGGTGATTTATCAGACGCGCTATATGTCGCTGATGGAACGTTCGGGCGTGACGTATGTCCAGATGGACGATGGAGTATTGGTCGTGCCGATCACCGAGGACGGCGATGTGTTTTTTATTCAAGAATATTCGGCGGCCTTCGATATGCCGATTTTGAGCGTGCCCGCTGGCATTATCGAGCCGGGGGAAGACCGCGCTGAAGCTGCCAACCGCGAAATGCAGGAGGAAATTGGCTACCGGGCTGCACAAATGGAGTATGTGGGCGAAATCCGCATGAACGCCAAATACATTGACGCCAAACACTATGTCTATCTGGCGCGGGACTTGACCGAGAGCAAACTACCCGGCGATGAAGAGTGGGAGATCACCACCGTGCGTGTCCCGCTCGAACAGGTGGATGATTTAATCGCGTCGGGGCGGTTGGTGGACGCGATGGTGATTGCCGCGCTGCATTCGCGGAGTTGAATCTCCAACGCGACACACAGTCAGTCAAAAACCAGTCGGTGGACGAAAAACGGGATAATACGAAATTCGGGTGAATTATGGATGGATCACCGCAACAATGGGTTTAAACCCATTGTTCTAAAGACCTGCGAATTAACCGAATTCCGTATACCGCCCGAAAGCGCGGGTTGCCTCGGCGCGTCTAATCCGTGACAATGGATTTTTGCACGTACCCAACAAAGGACAACCCCATGCGGAAATTTCGCATCAGTTTATGGCTATTGTTCATCACGGCGTTGATCGGCCTCCCGATGACCCGACAGGCCGTCGCCCAAGACACCCCCGGAGCACGAGTGCAGCCCTATTCCCAGCGTTACAGCCTCGAAGTACCAGCCGGGTGGGTGGTCAATCCCGATGAAATCTGGGGACTCGAAGGCACCTTCATCGGCGAAATTTTGACTATCGGCGACAGTGCCGATTCGCTGCAATCGCTGGAAACCCCCGACCCCAACGCCATTCCCACCGGCCAGACCCTTTTGGCGAACATCTTCCCCACCATTCTGGCCTTCACGGGCACGCCCGATATTCCCGATAATCCGACGGGTGAGGAGGTTTTTTCGACCCTGCTTGGCCCCAATTATGAGACGGCCACCAAACTCGACATTGACGGCCTGCCCGCCGTGCAGGTGCGTGATTATTTTGGCCCACCCTATGAAAACGCCGCCTACACTGGGCAAACGATGGTCGTGGATGGGGCGCTGATTTATTTCATCGTGTACGCGGGGGAGGACGAGGCGAGTCTGGTGAATTTGGAAGCTATCGCCGCGACCTTGCAGGTCAATCCGGTAGACGCCGCCTTGATTTATGACCCCACCCAACTCGGCACCCGCAGCCCCTTTATGCTGAGTGATGGCACGCTGCAAATGGACATCAATTACGGCTGGATGGTCATGTCGGCGGGGCGGGGGCAGGTGGAATCATTGACCATTTTGCCCGACCCGGTCAGCCAATTAACCCCATTTTTCAGCGGATCAGCCGGAACACCGGACGGCCTCTTTATCCAAGTCACCAGCCAGCCCTATGACTATATTTTTGGGACGGCGGATGTCGAGGTCACGTTGGATGATCGTAATTCCGTCTTAGGGCAGGCATTGGCCGAAGTCGGTGGCAATCCGGTGCTAGGGGCGGAGGAATTTACCATTGATGGGGCGCTGGCCGTGCGTTTGGAGGCCACTGAATCGCTGGATGGTAGCTATAACAGCAGCATCGTTTTGGTGGATGATGGGCAGGCCATGACGACCCTGCGCTTCACCGCCCGCGCTGCCGATTGGGACACGATTTATAAGCCGATGATTGATGCGCTGGTCGCCAGCATCCGTGTCAATGAACCCGCTGAGATGGCCGGCACGATTGGTATCCAGATTGGACAGACCGCCCCGGACTTCACGCTGACCGCCCTTGATGGCAGCCCGATTAGCCTATCCGATTTTCGTGGTAAAACTGTCCTGCTCAATTTTTGGGCAACGTGGTGTACCCCCTGCCGCATCGAAATGCCTGAATTTCAGTCGTCGTTTGAGGAATTCGGCGCGGGAGAGGGTGATTTTGTGGTGCTGGCGGTGAATTTATTGGAATCGGAGGAACAGGCCCAAGCGTTTGTGGATGAACTGGGGTTGACCTTCCCGATTGCGCTGGATTTGAATGGGGATGTCAACGCGCTCTATCAAATCCCCGGCTATCCAACCAGCTATTTGATTGACGCTGAGGGCACGATTATCGCCACCAACATCGGCCCGATTTCGAGTGACCAGATTGCCGAGTGGGTGGCGCTGGCGGAGTAATTGGCTAGGGTTTTTTCTCCCAATTTTCGGTGCGAACAGGGAGGATCACAAAATCATTATCATTAGTGATAATGGTCGCACTTAACCGTGTGGCAAGGGCTGCCAGCAGCAGGTCTATATCTGAAAGCTGACGGCCCTTGACCCGCGCATCCGCCCAATACTGCGCCGCAACCATCCAATCTTGCTCTACCAGCGCTTCCAAGTGAAATTTGGGCACAATCCGCCCTCGCAGAACCGAGAGTTTCTTCTGTGCGGTTCGCCAGCGCAGCCCTCGTTCCAACTCATACAATACTGGTGAACACAACAGAACCTCGTCACCACGCAGTAGGGCCTGTTCCAATTCGTGTCGAACCTCAGTATGTTGATCTAGGAGATACGAGACGGTATTAGAATCGAGTAGATATTTCAAAGATTATCCTGAACGGGTTGGTCAGAAAATAAGTGGGTGTCTTCAGGGACGTAATTATCTTCCTGCATAGCGGTTACGATAGCGGCGCGTTCATCAGGCGGGGTATCTTCCCAAAATGCCTGAATTGCCGCATCAAGGTCGGCGAGCCATACTTGTACCGATTCACCCGTTGGCATAAGCGGGGCGATTTCGTGCTCCCGCGCTTCTATCTCCCGACGTACCTGTGCTAATTCAGCGGGGGTCAGTTCTCGAACCGCTTCGAGAATGGTTTTCAATTCCAGCATCGGTCTATCCTCCTACCATAATTTTTTATTATAGCGGATGGCTTGGGAATATTGCCACGAACATCGGCCCGATTTCGAGTGACCAGATTGCTGAGTGGGTTGCAGGAGTCGTCCTATTTTTTTCGTTCCCGCCATGTGGTCAACATAGATTCGGCGGGGGTGGCACGCTGTTCCCAATCGCGTTTATCGGCTTCAAACAGCGCGTCAATTTCGACCTGATGGTCATAATAATAGGCAAGGGCGGCATGAATTTGGGCGAGGCTTAGGCCAAATTCGGCTTGAATCCACTCCAACGGCGAATGATTCCACAGGTGTATCGCCACAATATCCTGCACCGTGAAACCCGTCCCCGCGATTTTGGGTCGTTCTGCTTCTAAGATGATGTGATTGATAGGCACGAAATCCATTGGTTCTAACGACCTAACCAAAATTCATCAGGTAGGGGGTCGTCAAAATCGTCGCTCATCCACGCATGACCGAGGTGTTCATGTAATCCAAGGATGCGTTTTGGTTTGGCGGCCAGTTTTTCGGATTCCGCTTCCACCGCCTGCCGCACCTGCTCCAATTCTTCGGGGGTCAGTTCCCGTATGGCTTCTAGGATGGTTTTGAGTTCTAGCATCGGCATATCCTCCTCTATCCCTTCATTATAACCCGATTATCGCTACTCGATTTCCCGTGACCAGATTGCGGAGGGGGTGGCCGCCAGCATAGTCGTCTTACCCTAATTCCGTATCACTTGCCCAACCATGCGACTCTCCCTATACTAACCCCTTTAACATCTCCCTTTTTGAAAGGCCACAAGATTTATGATTCCCCAATGGCTGCGCCTCGTCTTGGCGTTGGCGGGCATGGCGCTGCTTGTGTTGACCTATGCTTTCTTTAAACAGATGACATGGGCGACGGGTCTGCTTCCCTTTGAAGAACGCCGCCTGACCAACATCTTTTATGCCTCGATCTGGATTGCGATTGCTGGCCCGGTGCTGTGGATTGCGTGGAAAAATGAGGCCGGGGCGTTGGTGGGTGGGGCGCTCGATTTTACCTTGATGAACACAGGCCTCGCCATTTTTATGCTGCAATCCTATCTGCGCGACACGGATAGGACCCATTTTCTACTGGCGGCGCTGGTCTTTGGTGCGTTTGCCATTGTGGATGCCATCAGCGCGGTTTGGGCGCTGAAACACCCCATCCGTGACCCGCGTCCCACGCCATTGCTTGTCCGACTATCCTTTGCCGTTTTCGCCGTCGTGCTGATTTTGGTCGGCGGCGGGTTGGTGCTCAAGGTCAAAAATATCATTCCATGGCCCTTTGTCCATGCGGGCACATCCGTCATGGTGGGGTGGATTTTTCTAGGGGCGTCGGTCTATTTTATCTATGGGGTGGTGCGCCCCAGTTGGCATAACGCGGCGGGGCAGTTGATTGGTTTTCTGCTCTACGACCTGATTTTGATTGAGCCGCTTATCCGTCATTTGGATACCGTGCGGCCCGATTTGCGCGACAATCTGATTATCTATATCGGCGTGGTGGTCTACAGCGGCTTGCTGGCGATTTATTACCTGTTCATCCACCCACCCACCCGTTTGTGGAAAATGGGGACGGCATGATCCAACAGCGTTATGCCTCCCCAATCGGCAGACTAATGCGAAAGGTGCTGCCGAGGCCGGGATCGCTGTTGACGGTAATCGTACCGCCGTGCAAATCCACCACGCGCTTGACAATCGCCAACCCTAAACCCGTGCCTGTCTGGGCATAGGTATTGGCGACATCGCCGCGATAGTAGTGGTCAAAAATATGCTCCAAATCGTCCGGGCTGATGCCGATGCCTGTATCGCTGACTTCCAGACAAATGGCGGTCTCATCGGCTGACGTGGACAGCGTGATCGTGTTGCCCTCATAGCTAAAATTGACGGCGTTCTCAATCAGATTGGTCACAGCCCGAAAGAGTTCCTGCTCTGCGCCGCGTATTGGGGGCAGGTCGGGGGCGAGATGGGTGGTCACCTGCAAGTTTTTTTGTGTTAGCCCACGCTGGCAATGCCCCAAGGCCTGTTCCACTAGCCGATTGAGGTTAATCTTGTCCGTCGGATGGTTCGGCAGATGCTCAAGGCTAGTGATCGTCAGCAAATCTTGAATCAGGTGGTTGAGGTGTTCAATATGCCGCTGCATAATTTCGATCCGCTGACGGTTTTTCGCTGGGTCAGCCGTGTGATCGAGCAGATACAGCGAGGTACTGAGGACGGCCAGCGGGGTCTTAAAATCGTGCGAAACATTGGCGACAAAGGCGCGGAGCATCTCCAATTTTTCATGGTCAATCGCCAGTTCGACCCGCGCATCTTCGGCTCGGCGGCGGGCAATCAGATGACCCAAAGTGGCCCCATACAAGATCAAAAGCTCAAATTGGGTCGGATTAAAGGGTTCACGTTTGATGAGGTTGTCACAGGCCAGCCATCCAATCCCGCGATCCCCATCCCACAGCATTGCCATCGCGTTCCAGCCTGTGCCGATGCGACTGCCCGTATCATACAAGTCGGTATGCAGCCAATATTTCCCAAACAGGCGGCTTTCCAACACTTCGATGATGCGGGGTTGCTGGCTGATGTTTTGGTGAAAAAAGTGCTCATCGCGTAGTTGGCCCTGATTGTCTGTGCCATACGTACCCACCAATTCCTGTTGGTCGTCATCGAACAGAAATAGGCCCATGCGGTCAAAACCGAGCCGTGTCCGCGCCAATTCAACCGCCTGCCGATAAAGGGTCTCCAGATTATCTACCAGCGCCAGTTCCATCGTGACTTCGTGCAGATGGCGCAGGCGCTCCACAAACAGGCGGTTATTTTCTTCCGCTGCCCGCAAGGCTTGTTCGGTGCGTTTGCGCGTGATGAGATGGCCCAGCGTTTCGGCGTACAGATTCATCAATTCGAGGGTCATAGTGGTCAGCGGGGCATGAGTGAGCAGATTATCCGCCGCGATGATGCCAATCAGTGCGTCGCCGTCCCACATGGCGGTCATGGCGTTCCACCCCTGACCCACCGTCGCCCAATAGTCCAGCAAAGGGGCATCAAGGCGATAGACGGTGCGTTTGTTGCTATCCAGCAGTTCAATCATAAAGGGGTCATCGGCAACCTTGCCCACCAAATCACGTTCGTCGCGCAGTTGCCCGTGATCGTCCGTGCCAAACGTGCCCGTGAATTGTTCCCGATCCTCCGACATCAAAAATAGGGCCATGCGGTCAATGCCGAGGGCCTCCCGACCTCGAATGACGGCCTGCCGACAGAGTTCATCCAAGTCTTGTAGGCGCGAGAGGTCGAGACTGAGGA
>JAIOHL010000297.1 GCA_019913005.1 Anaerolineae bacterium
GGTCTTAGCCCTGCCCCAACATAACAGCATGGCGATGCGCTTCCGTAGGGGTCTGGCTCAGATTGGCCCTGTTTATCGAGACGACTTTGCAACAGAGCAGTTCAACCCCATCCCCAACCCTTCCCCGCAAGCGAGGAAGGGCGTCAAATTGACCTTGCTCCCCTCACCGTTTACGGGATAGGGGCATGGGGGTGGGGTTGAACCGCCGCAATTCACCCGAATTCCCTATAACAATTACCCTAATTGGGCGGATAGGCGTTGGCGCTCATAAAGGCTTCGATCTCAGAGCGGGTGTAGGCATAATCGGCGGGTTTGGCCTCGCTGCTATGGCTGATGCCCCAATTGCCGATGTTTTCGCCATTGAGGGTGATCACCGCTGATTGCACGACAGATTCCGCAAACACGGTTAGTAGCAGTTGCATCCGAGCCGCAATCAAAACGACATCCCCCGTCCCCCTAATTTCGCCCTCTAGCACGACGTAGGCCGCCCCATTTTCAAAGCGCACCTCCCCAATCGTCATTTCACCCGTCCATATGTTCCGCGCATCATCTAGGGCCGCTTGGACTGCGCCACGAATATTGCTGGCAATGTCGTCAGTACGGGTCAATTCGGCAAAGGTCGGCCCCAAAATTAACTGATCGGGCAGGATGCTGACGCTTCCGGCTGGATACGTCCCGCTGGCGACAGGTACGAAATAGTAATAGGCCAGCGGCATGGCATTGGGCAGTTCGGTGGATTCGGTAGGGGTAGGCGGAATCGGCGTGCGGGTCGGGGTATCAGATTCGGTGAGATTGCAGGCGATGGCGGGTAAAATCAGAATAGCAGATAAGGCAATATGCAACATAAGTCGTTTGTGAATAGATGTGGTCATGTGCTCTCCTCCCGGTTTACCCCTCCATTGTAAAAGAATTCAAGCGAACGAAAACTGATGTTTGCCCGCTTGGTAATCTACGGCCAACCCGAAAATCAAATTTTCGCTATAATCGGCATATGAGATGGTGAATGATTTGAGGCAATGGCATATGAACATACCCATCAAACACGAAATTCAGGTGGTCATCGAATATTACAATGGGCAAGATGACGATGGGCAGCCCTATTTTGTGGCGCATTCAGATGACCTCCATTTTACGACGCAAGGTGAGACATTCGAGGCCCTACTTGCCAATGTACGCGAATGTTTGCAACTTTCGTTGGAAGATACGGACAGCATCGCCGAGTATGGGGTTGCGCCCGACGCCAAAATACAACTTGTGATGGATATGCCCGTTTATGCCTAAATTGCGGCGTTTAAACGGGTCACAGATTATCAAAATCCTTGAAGGGCAGGGTTTTGAGGTCGTTAGGATTCGAGGAAGTCACTATCAAATGCAACGGGCGACAGATGACAGGCATCAAAATATCACCGTGCCTGTGCATGGCAAAAAGCCTCTAGCGATTGGCACTGTTAAGAACATCTACCGCGACCTGTCAAATTACATTCCCGAAGAAGACCTTCAATCACTATTCTATACCGATTGATCTTGGGCTTTCGTGGAATCCATTTCTCCCCTTTTGTGCGATACTATAAAGAATCCGTACCATTTTTTTTGGGAGACACTTACCTATGAAACCATCGTATCGCCTCGTCGCGCTGATTTTGATTGTCAGTGCCGCCCTTTCTGCGTCACGGGTGATTGCCCAAGACGACGACCCCGCCGCGCAGTGGAAACGGCAGGCCGAAGACGCCCTCTCGCTGGAAATCCTGCCCGATTATGACCCCGACAATCCCCTCCCGCCTGAAATCGCGCCGATTTATCGCACCCGCGTCGTAGCCTACAATTATTACCAGATGTATGAAGTCAACCCCGCGGCCTTTAAATGGGCAGGCTTGGCGGCATTGGTGTCGTGTGGCATTTTCACCAGCCTTGAAGCCAGCATCGGCCAGACCGCCCCACCCCCCTTTGACCAACTGCCGACCCTGCTGACCGATGGCAATCTAGCAGTCTATTCCGATTTGTATTGGCAGCACCTCGCTTTTGCCGACGGGGGCTTGGAGGAAATGGAGCGCCTGTATGAACTTGGCGCACTAGAGGAGTGGAACATTGAAGTGTGGCGGATGATCGCGGACGGCCTTGAAAATGATGACCCCGACCCGGTCTGGGAAGGCAACACCGCCCTGCTGCATTACGAACAGGAGATTATTTTGCAGCCGCTGATTTATGATGGGTACGAGGCGATGTGGGGCATATTGGAAAAACTCCCCGGTGCGATTGTCTCGTCCGTGCCCAACGACACGACGCCCTTTGATGCCGACGCAGGTGATTTTGCCAATTTTGATGATCGGTGGGCTTTCATCGCCGACCATATTTTCCCGGCGTGGCGTGAATTTGAGGACACCCCCAACGCCCTGAATGACTACCTCAAAGCGTTTAATGTCTGCTGGATTCCAGAGGATAATGACCCACGCCGCGACTAAGTAATCTTATCGCCACAGGGTCAAACCCTGCGGCTATTTTTGCCAAAAGCCCCATCGAATGGGGCTGGCAGTTCCACTTCACGAGCAAAGGGTTAGCTTTTCAGTCGTCATTCGTCAGTTCCAAGCGGGGTTGAATTTTCCCGGACGCATGATGGGTTTTTTGGTTGGCAATGTAACGCAACACAAATTCGAGGTTTTTCTCGCCAAAGGTCAGAATACCATACCCTTCCTGCCATCGAAATCGCTCTTTCCCGTCCGTTGCCAGATTGACCGCATGGGAGGAGAGGCCTTTGGATTGGCCGATCAATTCGGCGGGCGCAATCCCCGGTGGAATCATCAGGGCCACATGGACATGATCCTCAACCGCATTGATGCCCAGCAGTCGGCAGTCAAACTCTTGAACCTTCGTCGCAACGGCGTCAAAGATAATCGGTTCTAGTCGCGGTAGGATCAGACGCTGCCGATGTTTGGTCGTCCAGATGATGTGAAAATAGCATTTCCAAAATGGCATCCCAATTCCCCTGAAAGTTCAGTTATTTGATGTCCACCGCAGCCTCATTGAATGAGGCTTTTTTCACCTCTAGCCGGATGGTTTGACCGTCCGGCGAACGCCCATCACCGTCGCCACAGGGTCAAACCCTGCGGCTATTTTTTTGCCCAAAGCCCCATCGAATGGGGCTGGCGACTATCCGACTATATTATTCACCCTAGCCGGATGGTTTGACTCGACCCGATACTTCCGGTGCAGTACCCACAGACGGCGCGGGTCTTTCATCAGAAAATAGATCGTGATCAACGAAATCGGCAGGTTGACTAAGCCAATGCCCCAGATCACGAGGTCTATCTTCTCAGCTTGCCCTGTCAATACATAATACGTGCCGACTATTGCCATAACATGGAATAGGCTGACATAGAGCAGATATAGACAGAACATGGGAACAAAGGGCCATGTGGCTTTCAAGCGGGATTTTCGACGCCAGCCACGCAGCCAAGCACGAGCATAATGGGTCGGTTTACCAGCGGCCTTCTCGGTGCAAAACGCATTGATGGCAGGGGTTGAGATTTTGAACATCCCAACGACAAACGCGATGGCAAATGGGTTAATGCAATAGAGTGCCATAACCGACCAGCCCAGACTGCCGATAATGAGTGCGGCAACCACCATCAAGAGTCGCATCGTATTGCTGTCCGTCCCTCAACCAAGTCTTATATCATCATTTACGCCAACACCTCATCCAGATAATAGGGATAGTCCCAGTTCCCCGGCGAATGCCCCAAGGCCGTCAAAATGACCGCCGCCTCGCTGCGATGTTGGGTGGCGTGGTTGACCTGATGCAGCATCAAATGGCGCAGTTTGTACGAATAGTGCTGCCCGGCCCGACTGATATATTCGACGGCCCGCTCCAATTGCGCCTCATTGATCGCCGCGACAAAGGTCTGGGTATCGGCTTCGATCTCCGCCCACAAGGATTGGATAGTCGGAAAATCGGGGTAGGTGGTGAGTTCCGGCCACTCTACGATGGGCTGTCCCTGCCAACGGATGAGCCAATTTTTTTGAACCAGCATAGTATGGGCCAATGTACTGCGCAGCGATCCAAATGACACACCGGGGACATCAATCAGAAAATCGGTGGGGGCAACCAGTGCCGCTTGGGTCAGGATTTTTTGGTTGGCCCACGCATTATAAGCATACAGTTCACGAATCGTCTCGACGATCAATTGCATCCTCCCGTATCCGCAGACTTGCATTTTTTCGACTCTCAAGCAATCATATTATCCTTTCAAACTAAAATTGCCATCATTCAAACCTTTGGGAGTGGGGGGAAAATTACAAACCGCGTCAAAAGGCCAAATGTTTGGGGATGAAATTGCCAAAAGCAAACTTTCTGGGGAATGAATTAGTGGCATATGCTTGACATCAATTTGAATCGGGTTATAATATTTGTTGTAAGGGAGTAGTATAAAAGATGGAAAGTGAACAAAAACGCGCGATACCACATGTGAGATTACGCAAGTTGCGCATGGATGCAGGCATGTTACAGGAAGACTTAGAAACCCTTTCTGGCATTGATCAAGGTTATATCTCACAGATTGAAAATGGGAAAGCCGCTCCAAGTTTAATGACCTGTTTTAAACTGCTCCGGGCCTTTGAAAAAGTGGGGGTGAAATATACCCTCAATGATCTGGTAGAAGATGATGGTGGCGAGTATTAGCCCCCGACCCTAGCGCAACTAGCGTCGGATGAAGCATTTATCAGAACATTATCTGAAGGCGATCTTTAACAACTGCAATGATGGGTGGCGGGTGCTTTAAGGGCAACTGAAGGACTCGCCCCAGCAAAATCCCTCCAAAGATGATGGGTGATTCTGGCCTATATAAAGCCAAAATCCCCATCTAGTGGGGATTTCAACTTAGCTTTGTCGCTCAAAAACTGTGTAAAACTCGGCTGGTCAATCGTGCTTTCACAGTAGGCGACGTTCATTAACAAGCCTGTGTCTCATTAGTGAGATGCTCTTAGTGTAGCATGAACTTCTGCTACACGCAACAGGGAAAACGTTGATTTTGGCGGTTTTTGCCAAATCTTAATCAATGCTCTCCCTGATATGACCCACCCACTTATTGACCAGCAGGAGGTGGTCAACGATAGGAGCAGAGGCCCATATCCGATAGATGCGGTGAATACGCCATTTTGTCTGCTTTTTCGGGCGAAACAGCGAACCCAACAAGGCGCTCAACCTCACCCCCTAGCCCCCTCTCCATCTGGCGAGGGGGAGTAAAAGCCGAGGGGTTGGGGTGGGGTGAATCACTACCTGATTATTTAGTTAAGCAGCTTACCCCCTTGTTGACGATGAAGTGGCCGACACGCAGTTTGGATAACCCCGCGAGAGTGGTGAGCCGGTAACTCAGTCATTTTTCGGGGAGAGGCGGATTCTCGGTGTGTATGAGGCACAGCCCTTGATCTACATGGGGAATGTGTAGAAGGGTGAAGATAGCTTCGCAAAACATATGTTCTGTTTTGTGCTCCGAGGAGAAGCCCCAGCGACACCAACGCTATCGGGGCCTCATGCTTAAAGAAGCACTATCTGACAAAACTTTACCACATTCTTTTGCCGACTGCAAGTTTTGGTAGCAATATTTTTACATTTGGAGATTGGAAATGAGCATCACGAGTGCCCAACCCATCAGTTACCTGATGATAAATAAGGATTTTGAAAAGCCGATATCCTTCTCCCCTACCCTCGCACGGGTTTTCGGGATTGAAGCGGCGATCTTTCTCCAATGGCTGCACTATTTTATGGTGGTGAAGTCGCTGCAAGAACGTCCGCTGCATGATGGCCGGATGTGGGTCTATAACAGCTATGAGGATTGGCACAGCCACATGAATTTCCTCAGCTTGACGGGCATGACGACGGCCATCCGCAAAATGGAAACGCTGGGGGTGATTTTGTCGGCGCAGTTGGGGGCCAATAAATTTGACCGCCGCAAGTCGTACACGATTGATTATGTCCGCCTTGCTGAATTGACCCATATCCCGATGAGTGCCATTTTTACGCAAAACGGCACGCCCGCGCCGCAAAATGACAAGTCGGAAGCTGCCCCGGTTGCCAAAGCCGCCGCTGAAGTTGTCCAAGCGCCTGCGGTGATCCAGAAAGTTGCTGAACCCGCCGCGCCGCCGAAGGTCGTTGAGCCGATGACGCCTGCCGTAGCTGTCCCTGCATCCGTCGCGGTGTCAGAAGCGGCTGCCACAGCCATTTCTGCCGCCCCGGTGGAAGCAATCGCCCCGGTTGAAGTGGTGCAGGCTGAACCTGCGAAGATCGAAACCACCGCAAAGCCGATGACTGCCGAACGCCGGATTTTGGTGCAACGAAACCGCCGTTTAAAATCGCTCGATGAGGCGACACCTGAAGATTTCGAGCGTTTGGGTTTGCCGGATTTGAGACACATTGACGCAGGCCTTCGACCCTTCAGTTACAGCCCCGTCGTGCTAGGAATTTGCCCCGTTCCATCCGATTATTATGCCCATGTCGAAGAGGTCTGTCGCAAGCTGAACGTACCCTATGTTCGACCCGACATCGAACCATATGAGTCCGTGCCATGTTATACAGATTCAACACCAGATTTATCTAAAACACATTCAACCCTATCAGATTCAAGCTCAACTGGTTCAACTAATTTTTCAGCAGATGCCACCGCGCCTAGCCCAGTCACTACCCCTACGC
>JAIOHL010000298.1 GCA_019913005.1 Anaerolineae bacterium
CCCCTAGCCCCTCCCCACTGAGTGGAGAGGGGAATCGGATAACCCGACGATGGTTAAGGCCAATCAACAAACCCGGTATGGAAATAAGCGATGATTATTGATGCCCATGTGCATATCTGGCGGGCGGCTGCCGATTACCCCACACCGAGCGCTACGATTGTCAGTCCCTTTTCGGATGTGCCGATTGAGCTATTGGCGGACACGATGGCGGAACATGGCGTAGATCGGGCGGTGTTGGTACAGTCGTTGTTCCCCGGATTCGACAATTCGTATGTGGCGGATTGTGCCGCTGCCGAGCCTGAAAAATATGTGGCGGTGTGTGTGGTGGATACAGCCCAACCGGATGCTGCCGATAAACTAGACTATTGGGTGACGGAGCACGGCTGCAAGGGGCTACGATTGCGGCCCAATATGCCGGATGAAGCGGCCATTTTCGGCTCGCCCCAAACCTATCCGGCGTGGGAGCAGGCGGCGGCGTTGGGGGTGGTCATTAACATTGTGGCACGTCCGGTGCATCTGCCCATCGTTCGGCGGATGTTGGAGCGATTTCCGCATGTGCCTGTCATCCTCGACCATATGGCGCATCCGCAGGTTCAAGAGGGTATCCATGTGGCGGATTTCCAAGCACTGCTTGATTTGGCGCAATTTCAAAATCTGTATATCAAGCCGACGGGCTATTATTATTTTTCGAGGCAGCGGTATCCCTATGCCGATTGCTGGGATTTTTTCCGGGCAGTGTATGACCGATATGGCGCGGCACGGCTGATCTGGGGTAGTGATTTTCCGCATGTATTATTGAAAACGGGGTATCGGCGCAGTCAATTGATGCAAGAGCGGGTTTTCACCTATTTGAGCGAGCAGGAATTGAGGTTGATGATGGGGGAAAATGCCCGGCGATTGTATTGGGCAAACCTCACCCCCCGACCCCCTCTCCAATATGGCGAGGGGGAGAAAAGCCTGTATTGAAGCCCTTCCCTTTGTCTGGCGAGGGGAGCAGGAAGAGGCGAAATTCTACAGCCCCAATGTGCGGAGATAGTCGCGGTTGCGGGCTGCGCTCAGACGCGGGGCATCGAGATCATCCACGAGGATGTCCTGTTCGACGGTGGCCCAGCCATCAAAGCCGAGTTTTTGCATTTCGGCAACAATCGCGCGGAAATTCACATTGCCCTTGCCGAGTTCACAGAAAACCCCCGCCCCCACCGCCGCAAAATAATCCAATTTCTGGGCGATGCACTGCTGGCGGATGTTCATGTCGCAATCTTTGAAATGCAGATGGCGGATGCGTGTGCCGTAGGTTTTGACGGCTTCAAAGGCATCTCCACCCGCGTAATGATAATGCCCGGTGTCGAGGCACAGGCCCACTAAATCGGGGTCGGTGCGATCCATCAGATGGCGCGTTTCAACAGGCGTTTCGACATACCCCGCACAGTGATGATGGAAAGCAAATTTGAGACCCGTCTCTTCATTAACACGGCGGGCAATACGATTGACCCCTTTGGCGACCACATCCCACCGTTCCGGGGAAAGGCGCGACCCGTGTGCGCGTCCGGCCTCTTGAATGAGTTCAGGCACACTGCCGTTGTCATCGGCCAGCACGATAAATTTTGCACCGAGGGCCGCCAACAATTTGCCGACCTTGATGGCTTCGGCTTCGGCCTGAGGATGGGCAGATTCATCTACCAACTTGACCGGGACATAGGCCGAGACCATCTGCAAATTGCGTTTGTCCAATTCGGCGCGGAGGATGGCGGGGTCGGTTGGCAAAAACCCCCACGGCCCCAATTCCGTGCCGCGATAACCCGTACCTGCGATTTCATCCAGTACCCGTGTAAAGGTATATTTGGGTTCGATGTCTTTAAATTCATAAATGGCCCACGAAACCGGGGCATTACCAATTCGAATGGTCATTTTTCCTCCAAGTTTGACAAGCAAAGTGGACTTGTTAAAATCAAACAGTCCAAATGTCCAACTATAGGACAGATTATACCGTTGAAGGATGGAAAAGCACCAAAACCCGATGACAAATGAACCGCAGTTCAAACCCGTCAAACACCGCCTGCCGCTCTATAAAGTGTTGCAGCAAGAAATAAAGGACTATATCATCCGCAATAGGCTGAAACCGGGCGATCAACTGCCGTCTGAAATTGAATTGGCGCATCAACTTGGTGTCAGTCGCAATTCGGTGCGTGAGGCGGTCAAAGCGCTGGAAATGCTGGATATTGTGGAAGGGCGCTCTGGGGCGGGCTTGTTTGTGGGGCAGTTTTCGTTTAATGCCCTGCTGGACAGTTTCGGTTATGGCATCATGTTTAATCTGACCGCGCTCTCGGATATTTTGGAAGTGCGCTTCCATGTCGAATATGGCATGATTCCTAGAGCAGTTGAGGCGGTCACACCCGATCAAATTGCCGATTTGCGAGCTATTCTTGAGCAGATGCACGGCGCAGCGAAGGCAGGCACGTATTCACCGGAGCATGATCGGCTGTTTCATCAAACGCTGTGGTCGAATGTGGATAACAGCGTGGTCGGCAAGATACTGGACGTGTTTTGGGGTATTTTTTATCAAGCCCGCCAACAAAGCTCCCTGCTCGAACCCCGCGATTTGATGCGTACCCATGAGCGTCATCGGCGTATATTGGAGGCGTTGGAGGCACGGGATGTCAAAGCAATGCAGGACAGCATGATTTTTCATTATGAGGGCATTAAAGACCGCCTCGCGTATATACATAACCATTTAGACAGGACATAAAAACATGGTCAACGAAAAAATCATTGTGGTCACGGGGGGAACACAGGGCCTCGGCGAAGGCATTGCCCGCCATCTGGCGGATCAAGGGGCGGCGGGGTTGGTGATTTGTGGACGGAATCAGGAACACGGACAGGCCGTCGCAACCGATTTGGAAAAATCAGGTGTTCGGACGGTCTACGTGCCCACCGATCTGGAAATAGAGGCCGATTGCCGCAACGTCATCAAAGTGTGTGATGAGACGTTTGGGCGGATAGATGGACTGGTCAACGCGGCGGGGGTCACAACACGCGGCACCATTGAAGATACCTCCGTCGAATTATGGGATCAGATTTTTGCCGTCAACACCCGCGCCCCGTTCATCTTGATGCAAGAAGCGGTGCGGGTCATGAAACGCGAAGGACACGGCGGCAGCATTGTGAATATTCTGAGCATGTCGGCGCACGGCGGACAGCCTTTTATCACGGCGTACTGTGCATCGAAGGGGGCATTGGCAACCTTGACCAAAAACGTGGCCCACGCCCTGCGATTTGACCATATTCGCGTAAATGGCCTGAATATCGGGTGGACGTACACGACCAATGAACATGCCGTGCAGGTTGCAATGGGCAAACCGGAAAATTGGCTGGAACTCGCCGAGCCGAACCTGCCCTTTAAGCGGCTACTGCGGCCACATGACGTGGCAGGCATTACGGCGTATCTATTGAGCGATGCGTCGGAGATGATGACGGGTTCATTGATTGATTTCGACCAGCATGTGATCGGGAATTATGATTCGTAGGTAGATGACGCGATGGTGCAGGCCGGATATGCTGATTTTGTAGGGGTGGGTCGCCGTGCCCGCCCTTGTTGGGATGGCACAGGGCCATCCCCTACGAAACATATCCGTACTGAAATAGAAACTTGGTGATAGAGCAAAATTTTATTTTAGGAGGATGAAAAATGGCCGCGAAAAAACAGCAAACCCTACGGCTGACGATGGCGCAGGCGTTGGTTAAATATTTACAGGTGCAATACAGCGAACGGGATGGTAAACGCCGCCGCTTGATTCCAGCCATGTTCGGGATTTTTGGACATGGTAACGTGGCAGGATTGGGACAGGCATTGATTGAATATGGCGCGGATTTGCCGTATATGCAGCCCCATAATGAACAGTCTATGGTGCATACCGCCAGCGGATTTGCCAAAGCTAATTTACGGCTGGCGACATTAGCGTGTGCTTCTTCGATTGGCCCCGGCGCGACCAATATGATTACCGGGGCGGCGACGGCGACGGTCAATCGTCTGCCCGTGCTGCTTTTGCCGGGGGATTATTATGCCACCCGTCGTCAGGGGCCAGTTTTGCAGCAGTTGGAGCATCCGATTTCGATGGATGTCAGCGTGAACGATGCCTTCCGTCCGGTCAGCCGATTTTTTGACCGCATCACCCGACCCGAACACATTTTGACCGCCCTGCCCGAAGCGATGCGGATTTTGACCGACCCAGCCGACACAGGCGCGGCGGTGATCGCCCTGCCCCAAGATATTCAAGCGCACGCCTATGATTATCCGGCCTATTTTTTTGAGGAGCGGGTATGGGAGATTGAGCGCCGCCTGCCGAATCCGGCCCGGATTCGTACCGCCATTGAGATGATTAAGGCCGCCCAACACCCCATGATTATCGCTGGGGGTGGGGTCATTTATTCCGAAGCACAGGCCGAACTGCAAGCCTTCGCCAATAAATATGGGATTCCTGTCGGGGAGACATTCGCGGGTAAGGGCGCGATGCTCGACGACACGGCCATGACCATCGGGGGCTTTGGGGTGACGGGGACGGGTTCAGCCGGGCGTTTGATGAGCCAAGCCGATTTGGTCATCTGCATCGGCACCCGCCTGACCGATTTCACCACTGGCTCACAGTCGGCGTTTAACAACCCGGATGTGAAATTTATCAGCATCAACGTTAATGGGCACGACGGTTATAAACAAGGGGCACTGCCGATTATCGCTGATGCGCGGGAGAGCTTGATCGCCTTGACCAGAGCGGCGGAAACGGCGGGCTTGCGACCCAACCCGGCCTATTTTGAGGAAATCGCCGTCGCCAAAGAAGATTGGAAAGAATTGCTGGCACAGGACGTGTTTGTGCAGCATCGTGGTGAGAAATTTAATCAACTTCACGCGATTAATGTGATCAATATGCAGGCCCAACCCGGCGATACGATTATCACAGCGGCGGGTGGCCCCCCCGGCGACCTGCACCAATTGTGGGACGCGACCAATCAGCGTCACTGCCATCTGGAATTTGGTTTCTCGTGCATGGGTTACGAAATCCCGGCGGGCTTGGGGGTGCGCATGGCCCAACCCGAAGGCGAAGTGTATGTCATGATTGGCGACGGCACGTATTTGATGCAGCCGACTGAATTGGTCACTTCGGTGCAAGAAGGACTTAAGATTACGGTCATCGTCATGAACAATCATGGCTTCCAGATTATTCGGCGCTTGCAGATGGGGCGGGTCGGGGTCAGTTTTGGCAATGAATTCCGTGCCCGCAGCGATGCAACCAACCGCTTGGAAGGCGAATACGTCGGTATTGACTTTGCCAAGAATGCCGAGAGCATGGGAGCAAAAACGTGGAATGTCAGCGACCCGGCTGGATTGACCAAAGCCCTCGCCGAAGCCCGCCAAGAGACCCGATCATGCGTGATTGTAGTCGAGATTGAGCCGCACCGTTATGGCCCATCATCCGAAGTATGGTGGGATGTCGCCCCAGCAGAAGTGACCAACATCAAAGAGACCCAGTTGGCGCGGCAGGAATTTGAAGAGAATCGGGCCAAGCTGCAACGGTATCATTATTAGCCGAGGAATAGAATTCCCCGACGACAAAGCCAATGTCCACAAGATGTGGCCGAGATCTATTTGGGTTGAGTGGTGAATTCGAGGGATCGGCGCCACACCACATCGAGGTGGCGGATGACCTTACCCAAACCCATCACAAGGGGCGGCGATTCAAATGGCGCAGCTGAAGTCCCTCTTTCACATAATGTTTTCCCACCGACACTTTTTGGGGCAGATGAGGGAAAAACCGACCTCACCCCAACCCCTCTCCCACGTGAGAGGGGCTTGAATACACTGTTTTCGACTCCCCCTCGCTGGATGGAGAGGGGCCGGGGGGTGAGGTGAACCTGTCCATAAATCCCGTATTGACGCCCTTGCGGAAAAACTGTCGGAGAGTGAATTCATGTAGTGGGAGGGTTTAAAGCCGACCCCAATTTTTCAATGCGCAGAGGGCAACCATGCTCATGTAGGGCTGCCAATGGCGCATCCCGTGTTCGTCATCCCAACCCCCATCGTCGCGCTGGGACTCCATCAGATAATCCAGATTGTGCCTTACCAGCACTTCGGGTAGATGGGGCGCAAGCGGGGCGGCGGGGGATGGCGCAAATT
>JAIOHL010000299.1 GCA_019913005.1 Anaerolineae bacterium
GTCCCCATCCCCTAACCCCTTCCCCATCGCAATGAGGAAGGGGAACGGCTTAAATATAGGCTTTACCCCCTCCCAAATGCTTTGGGGTGGGGATGTTTATTTCCGGCCCCGCATCAAAATGAAGCCCGGTTCGCGCAGCAATTTTTCGTAATCTTCGGGGTCGGCGGCTTGAAATTCGGCAATCGGCTGCGGCTCCAAAATCCTATCCAACACAAACCCTGCTTCTATCATAGGATTCAGCATGGCTTGTAACGGACGCCGATAGGACTTAATCGGAAATGGCCCACCCTGACCATCCCACCGCCACAGCAGTTCAAATAACTCCGTCTGAAAATAGTCGCCCGAAGCTGAAAAGCGGAAATCGGCCTGTGGATGTCCTGCTGAATATACGAAATAACCGCCTGATTTTAAAACGCGATAAAATTCCTTGAAGGTCGCGCCCCAGTCCTCAATATAATCTAGCACCAGTGGGCAGATAATGAGGTCAAATTCGGCATCTTGGGCAAATGCAAGCGGTTGACCCAAATCGGCCTGACGAAATTCGACTCGTGTATCGTCGCCGATGCGTTTTTGGGCGATTTCCAGCATCTGCGGCGTGACATCCACCGCAACCACTGATGCCGCGCCGTGTCGCAGCAGCCATTCGGTATAGACCCCCGGCCCACAGCCAGCATCCAAAATATGCTTACCTACGACAGGTGGCAGCAATGAGAGCATGGCAGGCTGTTCATAATAGGCGTTATGCGCTTTGGTATCGCGTCGGGCGGCATAATGCAGCGCGAAATTTTCGTAACTTTCCTGACCGATGGTTTTTGTCATATGGCCTCCTCGCCCATCCCTAGCATAGCGGAATCCCTGCCCGCGTCAACTTCTGAACTAAAACCCATGCTGCGTGTAATTACTATAAATCCGAAAGAGGCCGTCTATGCCCCTGCGATCAATCATTTTTGGCTGTTTCATCGTTGCTTTTTTGCCAATTCAACGAGTATCCGCCGCTGATACCGTTGTCAAGGTTACGGCCCAATATCGCCAAGATGTGCCTGTGACGCTGGATATTGCATATACCAGCGAGATTACTAGCCTTGACCCCGCCCTCGCCACCGATAGCGCGTCTTTCGATGCTATCGAAAACCTGTTTCTCGGCCTGACCGATTTTGACCCCGTAAGTAATACGATTGAGCCTGAATTGGCAACGAATTGGACAGTTAGCGCGGGCGGCCTGACGTGGACATTTACCCTGCGTAATGATGTCATGTGGAGGCGCTACGACCCGCTGACCCAGACCGCTACTTCGATCCGTCCCGTTGTTGCCAGCGATTTTGTCTATGACATCAAACGTGCTTGCGACCCACGACTAGGCAGTTATTACGGAACGGCAATAGCGGCGAGAGTAATCGCAGGGTGTGATGTTATCAATGGTATGGCGATGGACACGGCGACAGATGAACTCGTATATGGGGATACGACCCAAGTTACTGCCCCAAACGAAACCACTTTGGTGATTACTTTGCGTGAACCCGCCAGTTATTTTTTGTCTATGACTACGATGCCCATTCTGCGCCCCGTGCCGCCGGAAACCATCGCAGCTTATGGCAACGATTGGACGCTGCCGGGGAACATCCTCACCAACGGGCCATATTTTGTGCAAGAAATATTTCGAGGGGTGCGGCGCGTTTATGTCCGTAATCCTGAACTCCCATCCGATCTCGCGGGTACGGGCAACATTGAAACGATAAATAACTTGACGATTGAAGACGGTTTCACCATCTATGCCCTTTACTTCGAGAGACAATATTATGATATGGACTCTGCCTTAGTCCCAGCCGCCGAAACAGCGAAAATATTGGCTGATGAGGGGCTTACGGAGGAGGTCAAGCAGATCAGAGATGGCGCAGTTTTCTATTTTGCCTTCGCCCACGACAAGCCCCCTTTTGATAATGTACACGTCCGCCGTGCGTTTAGTGCCATTATTGACCGCCAAGCCTTCATTGAAGAACTTAGGGGAGGGCGTGGTGTGCCCATGATTCATTTCACACCTCCCGGCATAATTGGTGCGTCCCCCATTGATGAAATTGGCGTTGGTTTCGACCCTGAATACGCCCGTGAGCAACTCTCGCTGGCTGGATACCCAAATTGCGCGAATTTTCCAGAGGTAAGGATTTTGGTTTATCAAGGGGCACTAAGTTGGATAGATTTCCTATTTGCGACAGCAGAGGAATATTTGGGATGCGATTCCCGTTTGTTTAGCGCTAAAGAGCGCGAGTTAAGTGTCAACCCTGAGTATACACCGCCGCGTCTTAATGCTTGGATATATGTCTGGGGTTCAGATTATCCTGACGCCAACAACTGGGTTGGTGACGTGTTATCCTGTCACGGTGATAACTATTTTATGCGTCCTTGCACCGCCACCGACGATCTGATTGACCAAGCCGCCCGTGAAACTGACCCCAGCATCCGTGCTGACCTCTATCGGCAAATCGAGGAGGCGTTTTTTGGGCCAGACGGTGAATTCCCAATCGCCCCCTTGTATTTACGGGCCGATTACGTCTTGGTCAAATCGTGGTACACCGGGCCGTTTGAAACCGATACCCATTTTGGCGTGCATTGGGATGCCTATTCAATGGATATGGCCGCCAAACTCGCCGCCCGTGCTGCTTCATGAAGTGTGTTAAAATAACTGCAAAATTGCCAAAAAAGGAATCCCACCCATGCCGCGTATCCGTACCTTAGTCCTTGTGTTGATGGTTTTATCCATTTTTGGTGTCATCCCAAGTCATGCGCAAACATCGCCGACCCAGACGGGTCAAACACCCGATGGCAAAATCGCCTTTGATTTTCCGGTGGATTGGGCGATCAATGACCTTGACGACCAACCATTTGTGACCTATATTGCCAACAGCGCAGAGGCCTTCAGCCGAATTCAGGCAGGTGACGCAATCGAGGTGGGGGAAATCGTGATGGTGGTCTATTCACCCACGCTCTATACAGGTGAATTAGGTGTTGCAGAGGCACTCACCGCCCAAGAAGCCGCCCTGATACTCTATCCTATCCCCAATGAAAACTCCGATTTTAGCTATGTTGAACCGACGCCGTATTTTATGGGTGGACGGCCTGCGGCACGGGTGGACTTTGCTGGCCCAGACAGTCAAGGGATGGCGTTTTTTGTGGAGTTGGGGGATGGCACAATTGGGACAGTCATTGGTGTGACCCTCCCCAATGAACTTGACCCATTTTTGCCCAATATTTTTGGGGTGGCCCAATCCATGCGTCCGGGCGATGGCATCGCGGCAGTGGATACCCCCCCGACCAACGACACGCCCCCCACCGTAGAACCCGTCAATCCTCCGCCGGCTACGGTCAGCTTGACGCGGTTTGTCAATGCTGAGGGCAGTATGAGTTTTGACTATCCGGCGGAATGGAACGCGGCAGAAAACGAGAATGGCATTTCGATTGCGGCAACCGCTGAAATCCGTGAGCGCTTGGGCAACGATCCGGGGTCAATTCAACGCGGCGAATTTTTGATTAATGTCATCGGGCCAACCCCCTTATCTGAAATTCTTGCAAGTACAGGCAGCAGCACATTCGAAGCAGCCGCAACCGAATTTATGGATCAAATCGCGGCCCAATTGGAGGCGCAGGCAACTGGCCCAGAGTCCTTGACGGTTGGTAATAAACCGGCCCTGCGCTTCATCATTGCCGACGATGAGGTAGATTATTATGCCGTCTTTGTCGAACTGGGTAGCGATCAGATTGCGGCCATCACCGCGTTTAGTCTCAAAGGGGAACTCATCCAATATGAGGCGCATATTGTCGCCATTGCCGCCTCGCTGCAAATGGGCGCGGAAAGCATTGCCCTGACGACGTACACCACCGCCAACGGGAAATTTTCGATGGGTTTGCCGGAAGGTTGGATTGTACAGGAAGTCGCGGGTTATGTTGTGGCCGCCAACAGTGAGAGCGCCCTCAATCACCTTGTCGCTAATGAAAATCTGGCATCCGGTGAAGCGGGCATCCTTGTCTATACTACCCCCCTGCTTGAACTACTTCTGCCTGTGCCGACCAATAGCCTGCCCAATCAAGCCTTAAACGGATTCACGCAGGCATATCAGCGGCCCGATGTGACTTACGGCCCAGTGCAAAATCCCGACGGTTTTACGGCCTTTGTCACCATCACAGGCAGCGGCGGCGATGGTTCATTGTATGTCGTCAACACACATGGTTTTGAAAACACCATCTTCATCGGCCTCGCCGCATCCGGGGAGTATTTCCAATATGACGCCACTCTACAGGACGTAATTGCCTCATTCGTCGCGGTGGGGGAGGAATAAAATCCGCTTTATTCAAGCCCCTCCATTCAGTAGTAAGGGTGAGAGGGGGTTTTCGGGTGGTGGAGGAAATGACTCCTTTTGAGGTATAGTTGAACAATGAATATACCCATATTGTCCCAAGAGTTACGCGCATTTTGTCAACAGTGGCAAATTCAAGAATTGGCCCTGTTCGGTTCGGTACTGCGGGAGGATTTTTCGCCGGAGAGCGATATTGATGTGTTGGTGACATTCGCGCCGGATGCCCAATGGACATTGTTGGATATAGCCGAAATGCGTGATGAACTGAGTCACCTCTTTGGTCGCTCTATTGACTTGGTGGAACGGCGGGCTGTCGAACGAAGTCAGAATGTGATTCGACGGAAGGCGATTCTAGGCACAGCCGAGGTGATTTATGCCGCGTGATGCTGCCTATGTGCTGGATATTTTAGACGCTGCCCGACGTATTCAGGCCTACGTTACCGGAATAGATAAAGCCACATTTGAAACTGATGGTATGCGCCAAGATGCGATTATTCGGCGCATTGAAATTATCGGTGAGGCGACCAAAAGGCTCTCAATGGAATATCGCGCTAGACATCCAGAGATTGCGTGGCAGCAAATGGCAGGAATGCGTGATGTGTTGATTCACAGCTATGATGCGGTAGATGTAGAGCGAGTTTGGAATACGGCGGCTATTGCGATTCCAGACTTGATTGCCAAACTTGAGCCATTAGCACAAGCTGGTGACGAAAACGGAAAGGGTGAGTCTTAGACATCACCCTCTACCGAATAACCTAAAAGATCGTCAAGACCTGTGGACGGAGTGTCGTTTTTTTCCATGATTTCGCGCACATAGCACCCATTCAACAGGCTATGCTCACACCTTCGGTTTGGGTCGGGGGCGGCGGGGAGCACCCTTCTTACTTGGGCCAGACGTCGGGGCACTAGGTCGGCGGGTTGATTTCCGCATAGGGGGACGTGGGCTGGGTCGGCTGGAGGGTCGGGTTGCCACAAAACGCGAAGATGTTTCCCCCGATTCCTCCGCCTCATCCTGTTTTTCACGTTTGGGTCGGACAAATAGCTGCACATTGCCGCAGTTCATACAGACCCGTGTTTTGATATAATCCCCACCGTGCCGCGTTTTCCTGTCCCACCGCGACCCGTCCGGCGCATAAAATCGGAGCACCGACTCGCCATCCATTTTGCCCCAATGATAATCCTGCTTGCCACAGATGGGGCACGGGCCAAGCTGTTCGGGTCGGGGTTGGGGAGCAACGTTCATTACACAAATTCCTTATGTTTAAACAAAGGCTCAAACCCAATGGTCAGGGTTTAAACTCCTATGATAAACCCGTCCGTGCCAAAAATGCCAATACATCGGCATTAAACTGGTCGGGGATTTCCATATTCAGCATATGGGCCACACCGGGATAGACAATTTTTTCCGCGTTGGGGATGTCTCGCGCTAATTGGTCAGCGATTTTCGCAATATCAGGCAAATCGGATGCGCCTACCAAAATCAGTGTGGGAACGTGGATTTCCCCTAACCGATTAATGGCAGGAGGGTCGGTTTGTACGAGGGCTACATGCTGATTGCGCTGATAAATCTCGTGCAGCATCATGCGACAGTCGGCAAGTGTGGCGGCTGGAAGATCGGACGCGGCGCGTGTCAGGCCAATCACCCAGACTTTGACATCCACCTCAGCAGCGGCGGCAAAATCTCCGTGTTCCATCGCAGCATTGCTTTCTGCATCTAACTCAGTGAGTCGGCTTCGGTCAAATTTGTACCCACGCAGACCGGATGCCACCAATACCAAGCCACGAACGCGCTCCGGGTAGGTCAGCGCAAAATCAATGGCGATCCGTCCGCCCATCGAACACCCCACCAGCATAGCGTTCGGCACGTCTAGTATATCGAGTAATCCTGCCAAATCTGCTGTCGGGGAAAAGGGTTCAGTGGGATTTTCAGTCTTGCCATAGCCTCGTCCATCATAACGGATGACGCGGTACTGTTGGGCAAATATTTCCCATTGAGCATTCCACATGCGCCGATCCGCAACCCCCGCGTGCAGCAGCACAACGACCTGCCCCTCGCCCGCCATTTCGTAATACAGCCGCCCCCCATTCACCTCTGCATAGCTTGTTTGCATGATAAACCCCTCCTACTGATTTTGAAGGAACTACCACGTACAGGCCAAAAAGTTGCGAATTCTAAGAGGCGAACTTATCCGGCTGCCCCTGGCAAAAACGCTAATACATCAGCGTTAAATTGGTCGGGAATTTCCATATTCAGCATATGGGCCACACCGGGATAGACCATTTTTTCTGCGTTTGGGATACCATTCACCAAAACATCGCCAATTGCCAAAATATCCGGGGTATCAGCGTCCCCGATAATCACCAGCGTGGGTACTTGGATTTCACCCAAGCGTTGAATGGCAGGCGGCTCAAGTTTGGTAAATCGTACTTCTTGACCACGCCGCAAATCGGTCATAATCATGTCGAACATTAATTCACGAATTGGCCCACGCACCCGGCCCTTTGGCTGCTTCGGGCCATCGAGCCACATCTCCATCTCCATTTCGGCCACGCGCTCATAATTTTTGGCCTCAAATGCCGCCGTGATTTCGGCTTCATAGGCGTCATCGTCCTCGGAATTGGGATTTTCAAATCCACCCAGACCGGAACCCGACAGCACCAATGCCCACACGCGGTCAGGATGGGTCAACGTAAAATTCGTCGCCACCATCCCACCAACCGAGCACCCCACCAGTGCGGCGGATTGGATACCCAAAAAATCCATTAACCCTGCCAAATCTTTTACCGGGTCATATTCACCATCTGGCCCTTCGGTTTTGCCTTGGCTACGATGGTCATAGCGCACGACGCGATATTTTTTGGCAAACGCGGCAAATTGATCGTCCCACATGCGCCGATCCGCGACCCCGGCGTGAATAAAAATCACAGCGGCCCCCTCACCGGCTGCTTCGAAATAAATGCGTGCGCCGTTCGTCTCGGCAAATCCCATTTGATGATTTTCCACGACTGTTCCCTCCAAGTGACTTGATTTCGCTATCTAAGGTAACTACAATGTGATTACGATGTAGGTTTGGCGGAGTCACACCCATGTTAATCAAAACACGTCTCATCAAAATTGGCAACTCACAGGGCTTCAGAATCCCCAAAACTGTGCTTGAGCAGGCCGGACTCACCGATGAAGTCACCATCGAGGTACTGGCCGAATCGCTCATTATCCGTCCGGCTCATTACCCGCGTCAGGGTTGGGAAGCCGCCGCCCGCGAAATGGTGCAAAATGGCGATGACAAAGTTTGGGAGGATGAGAGCATCGGCCTAACTGCGTGGGATGAGACCGAATGGCAATGGTAAAACGTTTTGAGGTCTATTTGGTAAATCTTGATCCCACGATTGGCAGCGAAATTCAGAAAACACGGCCCTGTCTTGTCATTTCGCCCGATGATTTGAACCGCCCGCTTGCTACTGTCATTGTCGCGCCGATGACCACACATGGCAAAAGTTACCCCTTCCGCGTCTCTGTCACCTTCGCAGGCAAAGCCGGACATATCGCCCTCGATCAAATCCGCACGGTGGACAAAACTCGGCTCGTAAAACGGCTAGGGGAGATTGATGAAACAACTCGGAAAGCCGTATTAACCACCTTAGCCGCCCTCTTTGCTGATGACGATGAGGAAGAACTAGACACTTAAAGATTAGAAAACAGAACACCAGTTCTTGACACAGTAAAACTTTTGTTCTACCCTGTGAGTATATCCGTAGAACTCAGGTTCTAAATCCCATCGTCACACCCCAATTACAAGGAGTCGAACTCATGATCCTTCCCTTACTCAAAGTCAAAAATGTGGATGCCTCAGTCAAGTTTTACGTGGAAAAGCTCGGTTTTAATAATGCCTTTAATATGCAAGGGCCGGATGGTGTTAACGCCTTTGCCTTTGTTGACCTCGGCAAGCCGACGATTGGCCTCAGTCTCGAACAAGGTGATAATTCGGGCGCAGGCAAAGGGGTCGAGTTTATGGTTTATCTGCCGGAGGAAACGGACATTGACGTGTATTATGCCGATGTGAAAGGTAGAGGGGTTAAGATTGAGGCCGAACTCACCACGCAGTATTGGGGTGATCGCACCTTTACCATCCATGACCCCGATGGATATGTCATTACCCTCAGCAAAACCGTCAAGGAAATGACCTTTGAGGAAGCCGAAGCCAATCGCAACAATACGTAACCCCAGTCGGCACACATAGAATTTCTAAACATTGCGCCGCGTCAGTAACGGTGTTATACTCACCCTATCCCACAAAATACACCTCAGTCGTGAGTCCCAACTTCACCCCCCGGGACGGGCTGGGGTGTATTTGATTCCCCTATCTGCCACTTTTTTTGACATCTCTATTGCAATTTTTTAATCCGTTGAAACTTTTTTCAATACTCGGCGTATAATAGTACAAAGGGTTTCGACACCCAAAAGGTTCCTCCTAAAGCGGGAGGCTGATCACGCAAGCAGTCTCCCATCAGTTTCTTTTCAATTTAATGTGTATATTTTGAAATTAAATTTCTCAATCAATTTTTTTAATTTCGGTATAATTTTCTTGACATAAATTTAAATTTTCGCCTATAATGCAAAAAAGGTCTTTGGATATTTCCCGTCGGAGAGGACACCTATGACTAAAAACCAGTATAGCCTCCGCACGTTTTACATCATCATTTTGACCCAAGTCTTTTCACTGATTGGCAGCCGTATGAGTGGCCTCGCCATTGGCATCAAAGTGTTTGATGACACCGGAAAAGCCACCCCGTTGGCGCTCGTTGCCCTATTTTACTTGTTGCCAAACCTCATATTTGTGAATATTGCTGGGGTCATTGCGGATCGCTGGGATCGCAAACGCCTGATCATGCTGTCCGACGCGGGGCAAGCGGCTGGTACGTTCCTGCTATTTCTCAGTTTTGCCAGCGGTCATTTCGAATTGTGGCATCTGTACACGATCTCCGTGCTGCAATCTATCGCCGGAGTGTTTCAAGGGCCAGCCTTTATGTCCTCCGTCACCATGCTGGTGCCTGACAGCCATCGTGATCGAGCCAACGCAATTACGCAGATGAGCCATCCTGCGGCTGGCATCGTTGCGCCAATCTTGACAGGCCTGTTGTTTGCGGTCATCGGTGTGACGGGCGTGATCGCCATTGACCTCATGACCTTCTTGGTGGCGATTGCGGTCATCAGCGCCATCCACATCCCCCACCCCGAAAAAACCACCGAAGGCGAACAGCACAAAGGCTCCATGTGGCAGGAAGTTCAGGTTGGTTTTAAATTTCTGTGGTCGCGCCGGATGTTGTTTTATCTGATGATGCACGCGATGTTGCTCAATTTCCTGTTTAATATGGCCGGGATTTATGGCACACCCTATATTCTGACCATAACGGGCAGTAAAGCCGCGCTGGGTACACTGCTGGCAGTGGAAGGGATTGCGATGGTGGCAGGCGGGCTTGTGTTCACCGCATGGGGTGGCACAAAAGTCCGGATGCATACCATGATGCCGGGGGTGCTGTTGATGTCGGTGTCGTTTATGCTCTATGGGATTGCCCGAACGCCATTGTTCTTGGGGCTTTCAATCTTCTTCGGCCTGTTCGTCAATCCAATGGTCAATGCCTGTTTTATGTCGCTGTTTCAACTCAAGACCCCGCCGGACATGCAGGGCCGCGTATTCGCTTCGATTCAAATGCTGGCGATGGGCATGACCCCGCTGGCGTATATCATCGCTGGCCCGCTGGCCGATGAGGTTATGGAACCCGCTGTCGGTGGCTCTTGGTGGAAGGTCGTTGAACCCATTTTCGGCAGTGAACCGGGGGCAGGTATGGGTGCGATATTTGCTTTCAACGGCCTTGTCTGCGGAATTATCACGCTCATTCTTTACTTCTATCGCCCCTATCGGACACTGGAAGCCAATCTGCCGGACTACAAACCGGAAGCAGTCGAAGCGACGCAAGCCGTAGAAGCCGAAGTGCCAGCCAGCACCGAACCTGTCATTGAATTGCAGGCAAAATCTACCGGGCCAGTTCCTGCCATTTAGCCAACACGCCCCAAATCCCCTCGAAGAAGGTTTGGGGCGGCGAGAAAATTAGGACACTACCACATGGACATCCAACGCATCTGTCATAGCAATCTCATCACCTCCCCAGCATGGCCTGAAATCAAGATACAGGTTGAACCGAGTCTGACCTTTATCGGCGCACAACAAATCACAATTTACAAGGTCGCCGCCGCTGAGGTTTTTGTATTTGTTGAAGCCGATGCCCAACGCAAAATTCAGCGCCAGTTGATTGTCCAATTTGAGCATTTTTTGCCCCATACCGATCCAACCACCTATCGGTACAACTACACTACCCCGCACACGGTAAATTTGAACGGCGAAACGTATAAAACCGATTTGCGGGTGGTCCCGGTAGCGGCGTTTGGTGTGCCCGACCCCGAATCGGACGTGGCACAGGTGAATCAGTTTATCGAGTCGCAGGGCTATACCCGCCTGACCCAAAATATTGAACAGGTCGTGGTGAAGCGGATTATGAAGGAACTGGGTGAAGATCGTCGTCATGAGATTTTGTGGATTTACCGCGAACCATTTAATCCCCCCACCCTGCTGTTTACCAACGAAGACGAGGGGTTTATGGTATCAGCGGAGCAACGTAGCCTATTGGCGGATTTTGAGGCGCGTGCCATCCGCAGTTTTGCAATGCTATAGGACAGCCGCCTGCCCCGTTGCTCCCCTTTGAGCTAGTTTTCGCCATTGGGTGAATCGCCAATGTAGCGGGCACGTGGGCGAATCATGGTATCAATGCGATACTGCTCAATCGCCTGCCCGATCCAGCCGATGGTATGCCCCAATGCAAACAGGGCCAGGGCTGCCCCTTCTGGCAATTTCAGTGCCGAGGCCAACGCCGCCAGCCCAAAATCTACTGTCGGGTGTTCGTCCATCAATTCATCGGCGGTGTCCACAATGGCTGTCGCCAATTCGACCTCTGGCAAGTGTGGATGGGCACGAGTGACCAAATCCACCAGCAGCCGTCCACGCGGGTCGCCTTCCGGGTAAAACCGATTGCCGAACCCCGGCAGACTCTCACCACGTTTAAGCCGTCCCGCAATCGCCGGACGCACTGAATCGGGTGTGCCTGCCTCACGGAAAAACGCCTCCACACGCTCGGTCAACCCGCCATGTTTCGCGCCCTGCAACGCCGCCAGCCCTGCGATCACCACTGCGTAGGGGGTCGAGCCACCCGACGCCACACACCGCGCTGTAAACGAGGAGACATTCAATTCATGGTCGGCACACACCACCAACGCCGCATTGAGTAAATGCGCTGCCAGTGGGTCATCCGGTGCCCATGCCGCCTGCAAGGTGCGGGCAATATCGGTGCGGGACGGATATTGGCCCGTCAATACCCCGACGATCACGGCGAGAATACGCGCTCCGGTTTGGGCCACTGCGCTAGGTCGTAAATCATAGGCGGCAAGGTCGTTGGCGGCGGCGAGGGGTAGCGCGAGTTGTAAACGTTCTAGTGGGGTGAGATTATCCAGATGGGGGCAAATCGTTTCCCAGATGGGTGAAATTTCGGGGATGTGTCCATGAAACAGAATTTCAGCATCCTCGATATGGCCTGTCCAAATCAAGGCTGCAATTTCTTCAACACTGTGGCTTTTGGCGAGGTCAATCGCATCCAAGCCGCGATAATACAGATGGCCGTCTTCAATTAAGGTAATGGCGGTTTCAATGACAGGAGCGCCCCAATGCAGCGCCGAATCAGCGGCGGCGGTTGGATTGCGGCGGACTTCCTTGCGGGCTTTCAATTTTTCAATATCTTCAAGGTGATACCGGCGGTTGCGCCCACTGCCCCCCGCCGACTCTGAATGAATCAGTCCTCGGCTGACATACGCATACAGTGTTGGCAGACTGACACCCAACTCCTCAGCAGCCTCTTGCGCGGTCAGATAGCGAGATTTCACCATCAGGTTTCCCTCATTATATGTTTTACGCACACCAAATTTCATGCTGTTTCAACAGTTCTAGCATACAGATAATTGATTGAAGAATCAAGATTGACAATCTATACATCTACTCATCGGATTTTTAGCGCATTCTAATCAAGAAAGCTCCACGAAAATATTGATTAAACAATCAACGTTGACAATATAAGCACGGCCTTCTATTATAGAGCCTTGTCACATAACCGCACCATCAATGACCTCGATCTAGGTCTGTTTTTTAAAGGGAGAGGTCGCACAGGACACTTATCCCAACGCGACCAATTTAGCGAATTGTATATAGGAGATATTGTATGGCACTCACCGATTATAAACCCGGCTTAGAGGGCGTCGTCGCAGCCCAGACCCGCATGAGCATGGTAGATGGTCAGGCTGGCGTCTTGGTGATTGGCGGCTTTTTGCTAGAGGAACTAGCCCTCAACGCCACTTTTGAAGAGACCGTTTTTTTGCTTTGGAATGATCGCCTCCCCAACGCTGTGGAACTTAAAGATTTTCGGCAGCAGCTTGCCTCGCGGCGTGAACTCCCCCCCATTGCTTTTGATGTGTTACGCGCTGCCGCCGCCCAAAAAGCCCCGGTAATGGATGCCCTGCGTATGGCTGGCAGCACCCTCAGTCTACGCACCGCAGGCGAATCACTGGATGGCGTGGACGCCAATCACCGTGATGCGCTCGTCGCTGTTGCTCGCTTCCCCACCATTGTGGCGGCCTATTGGCGTATTTTGAATGGTCAAGAGCCGATCAAACCACGCGCTGATCTCAACCATGCCGCCAACTACTTGTATATGATTTTTGGCGAAGAACCCACCGCCGAACGTACACGCGGTATGGAAACCTATCTCAATACCGTCATTGATCACGGCCTCAATGCATCCACCTTTACCGCGCGTGTCATCGTGGCTACTCAATCCGACATTATCTCCTCGGTGATTGGTGCGGTGGGTGCGCTCAAAGGCCCATTGCATGGTGGCGCTCCCGGCCCAGCCCTTGACATGGTATTTGAGGTCGGCAGCGAAGAAAACGCCGAACCCGTCTTGCGTAAAATTATTGAACGCGGTGATCGTCTGATGGGCTTTGGGCATCGGGTTTACAAAGTCCGTGACCCACGCGCCGATGTGTTGGCGACGGCGGCTGTCCGGTTGTTTGAACGCGGCGGCGATATGAAACTCTACAATCTGGCCCGCCATGTTGAAAAAGTGGCTCTGCGCCTTTTGGAAGAGTACAAACCGGGTCGCAATCTGCAAACTAATGTTGAATTTTTCACTGCGCTTATCCTACATGGCTTAGGCTTGGAAACCGACCTCTTTGCGCCGACCTTTGCGGTCAGCCGTGTGGGGGGTTGGACGGCCCACTGCTTCGAGCAAATTGGTGAAGGCCGCTTGATCCGTCCCCAGAGCATTTACACTGGCCCACAGGATCGCAAGTGGGTGGCCGTCGAAAAACGCTAAATTAGACCGCATGAAAAATCTAAGAGAGGGCAGCACCCCTCTCTTTTTGTTTAAGGCGGATTCTCGCCTCAATCTTTACCCCGCTCTGTCAAATTAGCGTTATCATAAACACAAGTAATTCCCCAATGTAGCCCTTCGCCGTTTGATGTGTGACATATTCGATTCAGTGCACAAGGCGGACTATGCTCATGTTATCCAACAAAAAACTGCTATTTTTTGCCTTCCTATTCCTAATCTTTCTCCCCACCTCCCCCACCACCGCCGAAATCGAAGGCGAACCCTTTCAAATCGTCGCCCTCTCGATCAACGTCACCGGCCCCGACGATTTTCACTTCACCACCCACGAAGCCATGATGTTTGGGGAAGTCGGCGAAACCGAGCATTTCCATTATGAGGAGTGCGTCGAAGATGCCGAGATTCTGATCTATGACCTCAAGGTAGCGAACCAAACGGATGGCCTTGTCGAATTCAGTGGTGAGGCGATCACCGTCACTGCCCCCGATTGCCGCGTTCAGGAAATCGGCAGTGTCGCACAGATTGAGCCGTCGTTCCTAATCGCCAACCGCGATGACACCCTTCAACATGTGGTGGGTGCCTATATGGTGGAGGTCGCCGTATCGAACAACACCTATATTTGCGTGGCGGATGTAGATGCCGATTGCGACATGATGCCTAACGAGGAAGAACAGCGCCTAGTAGATGCCTTTAAGCCGCAGATGATATTCGCGCCCGAAGAACCCTTGACCCTTAATGATATCCAGCAGGTCTATCAGGTGTCGCCAACCCGCATCACCGCCGATGGGCCACAGGGCGCGATGCTGACCATCGTCACCCTCTACACGCAAGATTTGGGAATCCAAGAAATCCAAATAGACGACGCACTTAGTCACCTCACCTGCAATGCCGCTGTCATGACTCCTGAAATCCTCTTGGGGCTGCCGCCTGTTCCGGTTGAGGGCTTCACCGCGCTGTATAATGTGCTTGGCCTAGATTTCGGCGCTCACTGTGGCGATTCCGAAGCCATGCGCGTCGAATTCGAAAAGAGGGACGGTGAATGGCAGTCCATTAACCTCCACATCAAGCGCCATTACGACGATTGGGAAGTCTTCCCGTTCCACGCCCCACCTTATGAATATGCCGAAGACACCCATGTCAAGCTCTATGTCTCCGCCGCCAAACACGCCGCCTATCCCTCCATCCAAGCCTGCGCCGATTACACCCACGACCTGTTTTCCTTTGGCGAAGTGGCCTGTACCTTTAGCTTCGAGCGCTGCGGCATGGGTGTGGTGCATACCTTTGACATTCCCTTTGAATTAAATGTCGGCGAACGTCACCACCCCTCCTTTGACGCCCTTGCCGAAACCGCTTTATCACCCATTGCCGAATTATTCCCAACCGAATTGACTTGGACAGACCAGCATTTCTGCGGAGGATGTGATGACCCCAAAGCGGGCTTTTTGGGCGAGGCGTGCGGCGGTGCATTGGCGGGCAAATGGCTGCCATCGCTGCGGGAGGAACGCCCCGATTTTTATGTCCCCACCAGCCAGATACGCGCACCGCTTAACGAAATTGTCCAAGAGCAGCCCGTCGGTGAATGGGGCTGGGCCGAAACCGATCCCGTCCCCTATACAGGCTTTTCGGCCCTCGCAACTGGTCATGGAGCTTTGACTGTGCGAAACGTTGGCGGCAGCCCCTACGCCTTCTATCTGCATGGCGAATGTGGAAACGCCGAATCATTTGCCTATGGGGTCGCCACTGGATATTACGACTATCAACTGCCCTCCGGTCACTATGACATATGCAACTGGCAGGGCAAGTTAGGCGAGGCGATGGTGTACGAGGGCCAGCAATTGGTCGTGGAACTGGACACCGGGCAACTCAGCGTACATAACATCGGCAACGGGGGCTATGACATCTATCCGCTTGGAACCTACAATACCGACATTCCGCCTATCTATGGTGTCGCCACTGAAAGGTACTATTATGGCCTCAAGACAGGCGTCTATGAAATTTACTCCGGGCAGGGCTATTTGGGGCGTGTGACCATCTATCGTGGACAAGAGACGAAAGTTACGCTGGCGACAGGACAATTGACTATCCAAAGTCCCGGCGGCGGTGCATATCAACTCTATCCAGCCGGGCACTATGAAGAAGGCCTATCCCCGATAGTCGAGAGGTCGGGTATCACTAGCTATTCGTATGGCCTTAGAAACGGCAAGTACGACCTTTATTGGGATGGACATCGTGTCGGGCAGGCCGAAGTGTTTTTTGGTCAGCGCTCCGACATTACGCTCAATTATGGCATTGTCCGTGTCTTGGACATGAACGGTCGTGGCTATGGCATCTATGAAATTGGCGGGGATGATTGGTTGGCGTCCATGAATTTTGCAGATTGGTCGTATACACTGCGTGCCCATGCCTACGTCCTGCGCGTGGCCGATCAGCCGCCCCTCTATTTTGTCGTCCCACAAGGGCAGACGGTTGAAATCAATATTAACTGAGAGGGCAGCATTTTAGGCGTCTCGTATGTTTTTATGTGATGAATCACATCCCTCATAGGAGCACCCCCCTACCCCGGTGGCATGGGATTTGGAGGCGCTTCGCACCGAACTTGTGACATTCATCACGAACTAAAGGTGTGTTTTTGACTATCTTGCATGGGAGGCATCAGGTATCCTTATATTCAGCGTAGTGAAAAAATATCCCCCTTAAGCACTACCACAAGTAATGGGTACGGCCTAGCCCCACCAACACCAGCGTGGGGCTTCATTTTTTCTCCACCCCAAAAGTACCCGGTAAACCCGAATTGCCGATTTGGATGATTCACACAGACCCACCTAGCCCTAAAAATCCTTGAGTGCTATCATGACGGGCTTGTTTGTTTATCGTAATCTACTAAGCCGAACCGAGTCCGTCGTCATGACCACCCAGTCTCACACCAAAACTTATACCCAAGAACTCCAATCTTTTGAAGAAGCCATTACCCCCGACGAACGCAACGCGATGCGGGCCTATTTGCAGCGATGTGAAGTGCGCCTTTCGACGTTACACCGCATTGCCACTGCCTTTATCGGTGGGGCGGGCCTGCTATTGCTCATCCCCGTGTTTATCAAAGATGCGTTTGACAGCATCATGCAAATCATGCTGGAGCATCTGACCAACGTTTATCCCACATTGGGTACGACGGGAGGTTGGGCTTTGACGCTTGTCCTGTATGCCATGATCGGGTTTCCCCTGCTGTTATCATTGGCGATTCCTCTGTATGGCGTTTATCTGCTGTTAAAAGATGTGGTGCATTTCTATTTCACGATCTATATGCCCGGTTTCCCCGCCAATCTGTTGAACCCGACCTTTGCGTTGACGGGCGTCGCGTTTTCGGTGGATGAATCGAAAGACCAGCGGGTCAAGCGTGAGGTCATGCGCTATCAATATAACATCCAGACTCGTATGGATTTTATGCTGCCTTTTAGCCAGAAACGCCGCGCCGAATATTTTGACAGCATCATCGCGGATACCGAAGGCGACATCATCCCCGAATCCCGCGACCTGAAAAAACTGCGAGATAATGAAATTGCTTCAATCAGCATCAAAGATCAAGATGTCGAACGTTTTGGGGCGGCCTTTGGCATTGCCCGTAGCCTTGATCGTCCGTTGGTACAAGAAGTCGCCATGACGGAGATGTCGCTGGTGCGGCATGTGCTTTATCTACGTCGCTTGGTGCTGCGGTATGTCAAAACCCTGCTGATGTTCATCTGGACAACGTTGGTGTCGTTTACGATGCTGCCTGTCCTTAAAGATGACCGCTTCCCGACGCTTTTGGTGATGGCCCTTACCTATTTGGTCTGGTCAATCGCCGTGATGCCGATTATGGGGCTGCCCATTCAGTGGATTTATCGCCACCGCCAAGAAAATGTGCGGGATTATCGCAACCATGTAGATCGTCAATTGACGATGTTCGAAGATGGCACGCGCAAAGTGGCGATGGTGTCGGTGGTGATGGCCTCTATTGGGGTTGTACTGGCGTTTTTCGCCGAATATGCCTAGAACAGAACGACCTCAACCCTTCCCGATACAGCGAGAAGGGTTTTAATTCAAACGGGGTAGGCCAATATAGGGAATGGCTATGCAAACCGGACCGAGAAAATCGGTGGGAAATAATTGCCGATACACGCCCAGTCGTCGCCCCGATTGTCCGACACAAAGACATTACCTGTGGTTGTGCCAAAGGCAAGGCGATCACCCGTAATATCCAGCGCGTGCCGATAGGTCAAATCATAGCAGTTCTTTTGCGGCAGGCCATTACGGAGTTCCTGCCACGTCTTGCCGCCGTCTTCGGTGCGACAGACCATCAGACTGCCATTAATCGCCATGCGGAATTCATCGGCCACCGCCGGCACGACCCACGCCGTATTTTCATCGTGTTCATCGGTGGCAACGGCAAATCCAAAATAGACTGGCCCGCCCGGCTGCGAAATATGCTGCCAGTTTTGCCCCCCGTCGGTGCTGCGAAACACCCCACAGTGACTCTGCTGCCACAGCACATCGGGATTGCTCGGTGAGCAGGTCATATAATGAGGGTCTTGTCCGCTTTCGACATGTGGATCGGGCAAATAGCAGGCCAATGTCCCTTTATTGCGAGGCTGCCATGTTTCGCCCCCATCACAGGTTTCATAGACCCCACCGACGCTGATGCCAATCGTCACATGACGGCTGTCACGCGGGTCAACGACGATGGAACACAATCCGGCATAATCGCGCCCGCCGCCAAACCATGACGTTGGGCGAGTCGGGTGATTCCACAGCGTCTCGACCAGATGGAAGCTGTCGCCCCCATCATCACTTTGGAACAAGCCCCCCGGCTCCGTGCCGACATACAGGCGGTTGGGTTGATCTTGGCCCCCCGGCACGATGCACCAGATATAACTGACGGTGGCGGGATGGCCCGGTTCGCGTTCCATACCTTCAGGATATTTGGGCGCAGGCACTTCCTCCCATGTCGCCCCACCATCCTGTGAGCGGTGAAGTTTGGTGCCCCAATGCCCATGATCGAGGCAAGCCCACAGCGTATCGTGGCGCGGGTCATGCATGGCATACGACACCGGAATGGCCCGATGCGACTCCGAGACAAATTCCCACGTCTTGCCACGTTTTTCGAGAATCAATAAGCCTTTGTTGGTGCCAAGCAATAAACGATCTGACATGAGTTTATCCCCCTGAAAGTGCCTGAAAGATATAGACGACTTCAGCTTCTGAGACGGCATCTTGGAGCGACTGGCGGTCTTGAATCAACTCGCCATCCACAAAAATATTGACGTGTTTGCGCAGTCCCCCCTGTTCATTCACGATATAGGCGGCTAAACCGGGGTAGCGGCGGTCTAATTCTTGGATAATCTCGGCGACGGTCTGGCCCGGAATGGATTGAGGAGCTAGAGTGGGGAAAAAACGCTGAAGGTGGTGTGTGAATTTGATGATGGGCATAATGGCGAACACCTGTTTCTGAACACATGTGCTAAGTATAGGACAAAATGAGCTATTGAGTCAAGCAATTGGCAAAATTGGGGAATACCTCTACAAATGTTCATAAACGTAGAAAATATAGTCCTGCGGCCCAGTTTCGACGCCCAAATCATGGAGTAATCGGAGCAGTTGGGAGCGATGATCCGTCCCGTGATTTACGACATGGAGTAGCACCTGCCATAGTACAAGCGCTTCGTCATCGCCATCTGGGAAGGGCCTTGCGAACAACATCTCATCGCGCAATTTGGCAAGATAATCGCGCATCTTCTGTTCAAGGCTGGCCCAACGGGCACGGATAGCCTTCCGGTCAGGAAAGTCGGCGGGATCAAACATTTCCGGGAACTCGCGGTCAGTTAAGGCACTAAACCAGTAGTTATCACAACTCATCATGTGAACGACTTGGTTGTGGACAGACCCAACCGAGTAATCAACTTCTTGAATAAACTGCTCGTGTGGTAGGCCAGCGATATGGGTGCCCCAAATTCGGCGATTGGTAGCGAAGTGATAGTCGTAAAGCTGGCGAAAGGCGTCTGCGTTCATATAGAAATCTGCTCCTTTGGAATGTAGTCAAAGTCATTATAGAACAAATGTTCGAATAAGCAGCGAGGAAATGAAGTTGAAGGCATCCCATCAACCGTCTATACTCTAATGGGGTGGTTGACTGCTTGAAAGCCAATCGTCCGCCTGAATTGAGCCAGCATAGGAAAAAAATTATGAGACCGATTATCGTGGTGGGCAGCATCAACATGGATGTGGTGACCCGTACCAACCGACTCCCCCGCCCCGGCGAGACCGTCGCAGGCCAAAGTGTGCATTTTATTCCGGGGGGCAAAGGCTCGAATCAAGCCATTGCCGCCAGCCGATTACAGGGGGCAGTGCGTTTGGTGGGCAAACTCGGCCAAGATGCTTTTGGCGAGAGCCTCCGTACCTTTTTCCAAACCGAGTCACTTGATGTGTCGGGTGTCCAGACGATCCCCACCGCGCCAACAGGCACAGCCCTGATTGTGGTGGATGACCATTCAGAGAATACGATTGTGGTGGTAGGCGGCGCGAATCTGCAAAACACCGTCGAGGATGTGGAACACTTGCCCATGAGTGGCAATGAGATTATCGTCTCCCAATTTGAGATTCCCCATCCGACGGTCTTGGCGCTCTTCCGCAAAGCTAAATCTGTCGGCGCAACGACCATTCTCAACCCTGCCCCTGCCGCCCAATGCCCGCCTGAAATTCTGGCCCTTAGCGATATTTTGATAATCAATGAGACCGAACTGGCCTTTTTCGCCAACAGCGCCAGTGTGCCCGAAACCCCCGACGCGATTACCACGCTTGCCACCCAACTCCGCACACGGCCTGAGCAAATCATATTAGTGACATTGGGGGCCAAGGGCGTTTTGGCTTTTACCCCAAACGGGGTGATCGAAGTAGCGGGCCGTGTCGTCAAAGCCATTGACACGACTGGCGCGGGGGATTGTTTTGTGGGGGCATTGGCCGTCGCGCTTTCCGAAAATCAATCACTGCATCGAGCGCTCGAATTTGCGAATCTTGCCGCCGCATTAAGTGTGCAAAAACTGGGCGCATCCAGTTCTATGCCCACTCGTGCCGAACTTGAGGCTGCTCGCTAGATTGCTCAGTTGCAAGGTCGCCTATTGAAAACAGGGTCAGGCTGAGAGGGTGTCTAAAAAGGTAGAGTAGAGCTAGACTAGGGGGTATGGAAACACGAACAACCTACCCCAGTGATCTCTCAGATCGGGCATGGGCGATTCTAGAACCCTTGATTCCAAGTGTCAAGCCAGG
>JAIOHL010000300.1 GCA_019913005.1 Anaerolineae bacterium
TTCACCCGAATTCCATATGAGATGGTGATTTTTCACAATCCCCCACGTAACCCTGCCATAACAGGTCAGTCGTCCATTGCAACCCACCTGTTCCGGTGTAGAATGATCTCATACGGAAGCGGTTACGTCACAGGTTTTTGGAACAATGGGTTTAAACCCATTGTTGCACTGATACAGTATCAATTCAGCCGAATTCCGTCTCAACTCATGATTATGTGACTGAGGAGCAATCTGTGTCACACCCAACAAAAAAATCCTCGCTGCGGCTTGGCCTATTGGTCATCATGGGCGTTATCGGGATTGCGGCCTATCGGGTGGGTTTTGATTCTCAGAATCGCCCCCAACGAGTCGCGGCCCAAGGCGAAGATAGCTGCGATGCTTTGATTCAAGAAGCGCTCCAATTGTCCTCCAACTTCTGTTTGGAATTGGGGCGCAATGAAGCCTGTTATGGCTATACCAGTGTCAGCGTCGTCTTGAGCAACCCGGATGCCCAATTTGCCCAACGTGGCGATATTGTGCCCGTGACCGACATCGAAACGCTGATTACCCGCCCGATTGACCCGGCCACTGGCGAATGGGGCATTGTCATGATGAACCTTGACGCCGACCTGCCGGATACGTCGGGTGAGACGGTGCGGTTGCTGCTGTTTGGCGGCGCGGAAATCACCCCTCAAACGCCGGATGCCCTTGTCGAAAATCGGCCCGTTGTGCAGGTGACCAACACCAACGACAATAATTTGAATTTACGTTCCGGGCCGGGGCAGGAATTTCCGGTGGTGGACATCTTTGACATCGGCGACACCTTGCCCTTTTATGGGCGCAATGCCAACGGCGATTGGTTGCGCTCCTCACGCGGGTGGCTCTATGTACCCCTAGCGACGGTTGAGGGCAATATTTCCACGCTGCAACTGATTGAGTCGGCGGACGATGCCTATGTCGCGCCCATGCAGTCGTTCGCCCTGCAAATGGATGAGGCCGCCAATTGTAGCGCCGCGCCGTCGGGCCTGTTGGTACAAACCCCGTCCGGCCAGACCGCCAATCTGATGGTCAACAATGTCGAAATCCGCATTGGCAGCACGGCCTACATCCGCACCCGCAACAACAATTCGGAATTGGTGGTTGCCAATGTGCAGGGCAATGTACAGGTCATCTCGAATGATTTCGATCAGCCCGTGCCGGAGGGCGCACAGGTCGGCATTGAATTTAATGAGGACAATGCGGGCAATCCGGGTAATCTGGAACCGATTGACGGCAATCTGACCAATCTGGACACCCGCTTTTTGGGTGAACTGCCACAGACCGTGAATATTCCCAAGCCATGGACCCCCGACATCGAAATTACCTTTGCCGCCGCGCCGTCCAGCATCCCCGCCGGAGCGTGTACCACGTTGAACTGGCAGGTGAGCAATGCCGCGCAGATTTTGTTGGCGGGCAGTCCAGTTGAGGCGGTTGGTACACGGGTGGAGTGTCCGGTCTCGACCACGACCTATACGCTGGTGGGGATTACGAGCGACGGCACCGAAACGGCCCAACAGATTACCATAACCGTTACGCCCAACGCGCTGGCGACCAATGTCCCCCCCACGCAAAACCCAACATCGGTGGCTCCAACGGTGGTGATTGACTTCTTCAGCGCCTCGCCCGCTACCATTATTCAGTTGGGTGAGTGTGTCACCCTTGCGTGGGGCGTCAGCGGGGACGTGGCCGGGGTATTTTTGGATGATGGCTTCGGCGAAACCCCGCAATCGTCGAGTGGGAGTATCAGCGCCTGCCCCGAAGTCGCGCCGACGACCTATACCTTGCGGGCACAGGATTCGGGCGGCATGAATGTGTATGCGTCGCTCACGGTGGATGTGTTTGTGCCACCGACCCCCGCCGCCACCCCCGGCTAGGAAAACGCCCAAAGCGATTGCCTATTTGCCCACCCGTTGAATGTTCAGGCGGTGGGTTTTTTGTTCTTGTAAGGGGCAAGATGGCGAACTGGTCTAGGATACGGGGCTAAAGCCGCCGTGCTGAATTTAGTTTGAATCCAAAACGATGGGAAGCCTCGCTTGGGAATTCGCCAACAACATCGTATCGCGGATTGCTTTGCGGAAATTACACGAGATCAGGCAATGCGCATCGGTCTAATACTAAATTCGGGTGAACAGTAGTAGTATCCAGCCAACAATGGGTTTAAACCC
>JAIOHL010000301.1 GCA_019913005.1 Anaerolineae bacterium
CAAACCCCTCCCCGAACACAGGGAGGGGCTTTTGCTTCAAGGCGGTTCAAGTTGCAATCATCCGATTTGTTCCTATTGGCACAATCGTATATCAGGTGTTAAACTTTGGAAAATTGAAACTTAATTTGAGTTATTTTAAGCGCTGGCAACCCATTATTTCAGTTAATAAAATCTGTGTATGATGCTGTTATGAGCCACTCGCGTGAACCCCTTTATTGGGAGGCGACATATGCTATTGCGATGCGCCTTATGGAAGATTACGCACGGGTTGACCCAACGGCACTTGGGACGCAGCAGTTGTTAGAAATGGTGTTGAATTTGCCAGATTTTGCAGACGAGCCAATTCTCGCTAATGAGGAATTACTGGTCGAAATCTTGCGAGTATGGTACGAGGAGAGTACGTTTCATGACCAATCATGACCATTTGGATTTACGCGAGTTGCATGACCCCGATATTCCATTGCCGATTGAATTGCAGGGGAATCTTGCCTCCACCAACCTGAGCCGAATTTATAACTGGTCACGCGCCAAAGCGACATGGCCTTTGTTGTTTGGCTTGGCGTGCTGCGCGATTGAAATGATCGCCACCGCTGCCAGTCGCTATGACATATCCCGGTTCGGGATGGAAGTCATGCGGGCCAGCCCACGCCAAGCGGACTTGTTGATTGTTTCTGGGACTGTTACCAAGAAAATGGTGGTGCCGATTGTGCGCATTTTCAACCAGATGCCAGAACCAAAATACGTTTTGGCGATGGGGGCGTGCGCGTCGGGCGGTGGCCCATTCAAAGAGGGTTATAACGTCGTCAGCGGGATTGACCAATATATTCCGGTAGATGTTTATGTCCCCGGCTGTCCTCCCACCCCGCAGGCCCTGATGCACGGGTTTATCGCGCTGCACCAGAAGATGGAAGGTCAGCGTATCCATAACCGCAACAGTGTGCCATGGTATAGCAAAGGCCCCAGCGATGAAATTCCGCTGCCCGTACTTGGGCCGGATATTGTAGACCCACGCCAAGCCGCCATTTTGCGCCAGCAGGCCGAATCTGCCGTGTTGTTGGCAGAGGCTACTGGTGATTAATTTCGAGGAGACAACCGAACAATGGTAGAGAATGTATTGGTTCAAGACCCCACCCAAGAGGCGTTGGCGGGTTTAGCACGTTTTGGCGGGGCGGTACAGGCCGATGACCGCCAAAATTATGAAGGCATTGTGGTGGATCGGGCGGCCCTGCCAGATGTTGCACAGGCACTTCGGGATGACTTCGGCTACGACTACCTCTCAAGCGTGACCGGTGTAGATTATCTTGGGTTTGGCGATTATTTTGAGGTCGTCTATCATGCCTATCGCACCAGCGGCGGTAAGGGGTTGGCCCTCAAAACCCGAACCCCGCGTGATGTCGCCACCGTGCCAAGTTTGGTGAGTGTGTGGCCGGGTGCTGATTTCCAAGAGCGCGAAGCCTATGACCTGATGGGCATTCATTTCACCGGACACCCCAATCTGAAGCGCATCTTGATGTGGGAGGGTTTTGAAGGCCACCCGCTGCGTAAAGACTGGAAGGAAGCCTATTTTGAATCCGAGCATAAGCCGTTTGATTCACGCTGGCCCGGTGGCAATGTGCGCCGTTCGGAGGAATATAACCCCTTCGGCAAAAATGTGAGCTACCCCGCCGGATTCACGATGGATAAGGTGCGGGACATCTCAGAAGTTGACCATTATGAAGGTTTAAATCTGGGTGTTCAGATTGAGGGTAGCGGGATTCGCACCGATAAATTGGTGGTCAATCTTGGGCCGCATCACCCCAGCACACACGGCGTGTTCCGTATGGTCTGCACCTTGAACGGCGAGACGGTGGAAACCCTCGAACCTGTCATGGGCTATCTGCATCGCAATCATGAAAAGATTGGCGAGCGCAATACGTGGATTATGAACATGCCCTATACGGATCGCCTCGACTATATTTCCAGCATGAGCAACAATCACGGCTATGCGCTGGCGATTGAAAATCTGATGTGGAAAAATCAGGTCAAGGGCTATAACCAGCCCACCGAACGTACCGAAGTCATCCGCGTGTTGATGGTTGAGTTGACACGTTATGTCAACCATCTGTGGTCAATTGGCTTCTTGCTCAATGACCTCGGCGCCTTCTTCACCCCGGCCTTGTATGCCATTTTTGAGCGCGAACTGATCCTCGATTTCTTTGAAGCGACGGCTGGTAGCCGGATGATGTGTAATTACATGCGTTTTGGTGGATTGTTCAAAGATATTCCCGAACGTATGATGGCCCATGCTGTTTTAGAGAATGACATGATCCGCGATGTGGATACGATGGAATTCTTGCACAATTTGATTTTTGAGCGCCTGCCCAACTTCACCGATGAATTTGACCGCCTGTTGACCAAGAACGAAATTGTGTTTAATCGTACACGCGGTGTCGGCATTTTGACGGCAGAACAAGCCATTGCTGTGAGCGCGGCGGGGCCAGTCTTGCGGGCTAGTGGTGTGCCCTATGACGTGCGGAAAGCCGACCCCTACAGCATCTACCCTGAATTGGAATTTGACATTCCAACGGGAACGTATGGCGATGTGTATGACCGCTATTTGGTGCGCTTAGAAGAGATGCGCCAGAGTGTGCGGATTTTGCAGCAAATCTATCCACGCCTGAAAGAAACAGCCGGCCAGAGCATTCTCGGCATTGATGCCTACAGTCCACGTATTCCCAATGGCGGCGAGAGCTATGGCCGTGTGGAGAATCCAAAAGGGGAACTCGGCTATTATGTGGTTGGCGTTCCGGGCAAGGAATTTGACCAGAATCCTTGGCGCTACCACATCCGCGCCCCCAGTTTCATCAATCTTACGGCGTTGGAGCAGATGTGCGTCGGCCACAAAATTGCTGACCTTGTGGTGATTTTAGGCAGCATTGACATCGTTTTGGGTGAGACAGACAGATAATAACCCCATCCCCAACCTCCCTCTCCAGTATCGGTGGGGAGGGGGATTTTGAGCGAGGAGAGAGATTTATATATGTACGGAATTGGAATTTGGAACGGCCTCAAGATCACCCTAAAACGTTTTGTAGATACGTTTGTGGTTGATCTTGGCATGTTTGGAACAAAACAAAGCGCCGAAACTTTTGCCGTGCGTCAAGGGGCACAAGCCAAAGGTCTCTATACGGTAGAGTATCCCGAAGAAAAATTGGCGATGCCAGAACGTTTCCGCTTTGTGCCATTTTTGGTGGTCAATAATCCCGATGACCCGCATTCACCCGGTCATGATTGGTGTACTTCGTGCGGCATCTGCGCGAAAGTCTGCCCACCCCAGTGTATCTGGATTGTACGTGGAACGGACGCCAAGACGGGTCGCCCCAAGCCCGAACCGGAAGCCTTCTATATTGACATTGATATTTGTATGAACTGCGGTTACTGTGCGGAATATTGCCCATTCGATGCCATCAAGATGGATCACAACTATGAATTGGCATCCTATGACCGTACCATGAACCACATCTACGACCATGCTCAACTTGCCAAACCAGTTAGCTACTGGCAGCAAATCGCGCCGAACCGGGCATTGGAAGAGGCCGAAGGGCGTGGTCAATGGGAACACAAGGATACCGCTAAGGTCGCCAAGAAAGCTGGCATTCCGATGACCGAGCCAGTTTGGGAAAAACGTGACCGGGCCTTCCATGACCCTGATATTGAAAACGCTGCTGCCAAACCTGCTGCGGTTGCTACTCCCGGTGCGCCGCGTGTTGCCGCGCCAGCCGCTGCGGGTGTAAGCATTAATGTAGAAGGGGCATCCCCTGACCAATTGGCGCAATGGGCTGCAAATGAAGGTTTGCCACTGCCAGCCCGTTCTGCTGCCGCGCTTAAATTGGAGCAGATGATTACCGAAAAGACCTTTAAGCCGTCCTCTGAGCATCGCAAGGCAGTTTCGGCAGCCAAGAAAACTGCCAAAGATGCCAACACGACGATTGAAGAATCGGTGGCATCCTTTAAGCCCGGTGAAGTCGTCATGGCTTCTGCACCCGCTCCGGTTGCATCGGCCACCCCCGCTGCTGCTCCCAAAGCTGCTGCCCCGGCAGGTATGAGCATCAATGTGGAAGGTGCAACGCCCGACCAATTAGCCCAATGGGCTGAAAATGAAGGTCTGCCCCTCCCTGCCCGTTCAGCCGCAGCCGTGAAATTGGATTCACTGATTCGTGAAAAGACCTTTAAGCCCGCTTCACTTCACCGCAAAGCGATTTCGGCGGCCAAAAAAGCGGCGGGTGATGCTGGTACAACGATTGAAGAGACTGGTAGTGGATTCACTCCCGGCGCGGTCATCGAAAGCCCAGTGCTTGCTGCACCGCCACCCGTAGCGGAAGCGGTAGTCGCAGCCGAGCCTAGCCCTGTAGCTGCGGCAACTGCGGCTGCTCCGGCGGCGGTTGGAGGAACAGTGGCTCTGATTGAGGCTGCTAAGGAATTGGAACGCAAGAGCAAGGCCAAAGAAATCAAATTAACCAGTAATGACCGCAAGCAGATTGCCGAGGCCAAGAAGCTGGCTCAAGAGAATGGCATTGCTTGGGAATAAATTCCTCAAAATATGAAAAACTCCGAAAGGGTGCTGTAATAGGCATCCTTTTTGTTTTGTTGGACATTGCTTTCGTATATAATTCAATAAACCTGTTTATTCTGTTTCCTATCACCCGCAGTAGATACTAGTGCTTGGTCGTGCTTGTAGCCTGTACTGCTCTCTTTATTCACTTTTACAGGGGCTTCTATGACCGACCATCATCAATTATCAAGCGATTCCGACAGTGAAAAAAAGAAACCTGAGCAAGCCGAACCCACTGCTGAACCAGAGAACGCTGATTATTTTAGGCAGGGGGTTGGCATTGCACTGAGTGGTCAGGGTGGTGACGATGGTGGCGATTTGGCGGAGAACCATGCTGCTGCCCTTCGCAACTCCCGTTTACCAGTGCAACTGCGGCGAAATATGGCGGTTTCCATCGGGAAGCAGCGCGGTAATTACTATTTGCAGCGCATGGTTACACAGCCTAGTCAATCAGGGGTTGTGCAGCGGGGTATCTTGTCACCCGACAAGCAAATGACGGTGGATGAAATCATTGACTCCCACGACTCCGATAATGTCAATGAAACCAATATGCCCGCCATTTTGGGAGCGTCTGCTGACAAAAAAGCCCAGATTATCTCATTGATTCACAGCAACACATGGGTTGGGCCGCAGGATGAAAGCTACCTAGAGCGTATTTGGGATTCAATGGGTGTGAAGGGTATCGAAGCCTACTTTACCCTGTTTGAGCAAAGTGTGAACTACGGTGTGGAATATGAGAATATTCCATGCTTGAAAGACTTGACCACTAAGTTCAAAGAAGATACACAGGGACTGGCCCTCAAATACCTAAACTCCAACCAAGAATTGGTCAAAAAAGAAATGGAGCAACTGGGGGTTGACGGCGGAGCGGCAAACCCAATCAAAGTCTTGGCGAAGAGCAGGAAAAGCGCCTCAAAGAAATTCAGGAGGCCGCTGGGATTCTAGCGGATGCCATGCAAGCCAAGCGGCATTTGGATCAACTACAGGTCGGCTATACCACTAAAAACAAACCCGGCCCGCCCCTTGCCAAAATTCGGAATGGGCCAGATATGACCTATGTGTGGGAGCAGTATTTCCATGAAGGCCCACCCGAAATGACCTCCATTCCCGGTCAGGGGCGGGGGAGTGATAAACTGCAACCCTATTCTGAGGTGAAGGCCCACGCCGATGAGTTGAATGGCATTATCGAAGGGTATTCCGCTAAATATCCCGGCCTCTATCCATTGGCGCAGGCAGGCCGCTTAGAAGAATTGGTGAAGGCCGACAGTCCCCAAGCCGTGCAGTCCATGATGGGCGAGGGCTTACGTGATCTCGCAGCGAACATCAAAAAAGCCATCCCCATGGTTAACTCGAATGACCTTGATTATCGGGATTTGTTGCCGATTCATGGTCAATTGATGGGTGGAACGGCGGGGGGCAAATTTAACTGGGCTTCCCCGGTTGGCAAGTTCATTATCAAGGAAGAAGTCGAGGGCCACGAAAGCGCCCAGTTTTGGGTGAATTTAGGCCTAGGGGCATTAGCCGCCGCTGCATTTGTGATTGCCGAACTGGCGACCTTTGGAACGGCGACCTTCTGGATTGCCGCCGCTGCTGGTGTTGGGGCAGGGGTTGTTCAAGCGGGTATGAGCATCGAAAACTGGGCTGACATGTCCACCGCTTCCAAGACCGCCGTCAGCCCATCTTCACAGTTGATCTACGATGGACAGGTCAGCGCGGCGGCACTAGCAGCAGTTTTAGACACCATGTTCGCGTTTATTGATGCGGCGGGCATCGGTCTCAAGGCGTTGAGGGCAGGTAGCTTAACGGCGAAGGGCCTCAAACGACCACCTGTGGATAAGATCGTGGCTGAGGCCGCCAAGAATGCCGAAAAAGAGCTTATCGCCAAACTGCCGAGCATTGGCGCGAACGCCGAAGGAAAAGAAACCCTCGAAAAAGCGATTTCGCAGTTGGGGGTCAATCGCGCCAAAGAAGCCTCTGGGAAATCCTATGAGGAAATGATTGAAATTCTTGGCAAAGAAAATCCGCCGGCCCAACGTATCCGCGAGGTGATGAAACGTGGCGTGATTTCGCCCGAAGACATTGCGATGTACAAAAAAGATTTGAAGATGCTGGCGGAAGATGTGCGTTTGGGTTTCCGCACCGTCGCCGAAGCCGATCAGATTGCCATGATTTTGATTGAACAATTAGGCCCGCTGGAAGTGGTCAAGAAATCGGGTGGGTGGAAGTCGCTGAATGCCTCTACGGTGTTCGGGAAAAATACCGCTGCGGGTCAAGCGATGGAAGCATGGCGGCAGTCACTTATCAAAGAAGTCAACGACTTTATGGATAAGGCCTATGGCGGCGCAGCGAAACGTACTGGGACACCGGGCAATATCTCCGACTTGGATGTTTCGCAGACGGGCCGTAAAGATGCGGCGGTAGCCAGCGCGGATGCTGCTAAACATCGGGACGCGGCGGTGGAATACCTCTCACAAAAATTAGGTGTCCAACCCGGCGAATTGAATAAATTGTTAGACACCGATTTGTTTGTGGACCCGCGCCGTATTCATCTCTATGACGAGGTGTTTGCCAAACTACCGAAACTGCGTGAAGACGCCGCCCAGCAAGCCGCTGCTTTTGAACAAGAAATGCTCATGAATCTGCGCCTTACCCAAGCCGAGAAATTGGGCGATGAGGGGTTGATTGCCAGTCTCAAGAAGCAGATGGAAGCAATGGGGATCAAGATCACCAAAGTGCCGCTGCCTTCACCAGAGGGGGTCGCTTTGCTGAATCACGAAATTGACGGCTTGGTGAACCAACTTGAAAAAGCCGTGATGGACAACAATATCGAGGCGCAAAAGAAACTGGTCGTAGACATCGCCAAGAAACAGGCCATGATTAACGCGGCGGAAAAAGGTGGCTACTTCTCCGGCGGTGGGGTGCGTTCGATGGTCAGTGAACGCGACTACTTCCCCGGTTATGAACCCTATAAGCAGCTTGATCCGGCGACAGGGCAGGTGGTCAAGGTTGGCGAAATGGCGGGCAAGCCCATGCTCAAATCACAGTTATTGACCGCCAGCCTCGACCAATTGATGAAACTGGATAAATACGCCTCGCAATTCCTCCGGGGTGCGGTTGATCCCAAACAATTGGCCGATGTCCTCAAGAATATCGGCAAGTATGGCGAACGGTTTGCCTCGATTGTGGAACGGGCTGGGATTAAAGGAACAGGCGATGCGGCCAGTGCCTTTAGTGGCCTTGCCGCGAAGTTTGAGAACATCTTGAAGAATACGCGCAACCTCCCCGAAAAAGTCGCGGAACGGCAAAAAGTATTAAACGATCTGGTGGCCCAAACCAAAGCAGCCATGAATGATTTCGATAAGTCGCACTTTGCCTTGATTAAAGAATTGCAATCTGAGGCCAATTTGCACGCGGTAGATGGGGGGTTGGAAGCCCTTGCCGCTGCCATGAATGCACGCTCGCAGCTTAAACTCACCGAAAGTAATGTCTTGCAACTCATGTATCAATTAGGCACCCAACTTGGCGCACCCATCGCCGAACAGGAAGCGAAAAATGCCGCAGGTGAGGGCAATGAGGCCACGCCACCGCCGCCAGCCCCGGCCCCAACACCAAGTGATGCTCGTGAGAAAATCAACGAGGCTAATCAGATGGGCAAGGAATAAGCGAGAGGGACTGCCAGCCAGTCATCACCTATGGGTTTTCAGTTAGTGGGACTGATTGCCCATCGGGATGACTGGCCTTAGGGGGGAAAAGGGGGAGGTCAGAAGGTGATAATGGCGGATGGCTAGGTTCGGAAAGTCAGGCGGCTGGTTGCGAGCAGCACTAAAATTGCGCCAATAAAAGCAACCAGAATGTCAATCCACCGGATGATAAATCCGTTATTGAGTGATCCCGTAATTTCGATGTTCAAGACATCAAATATGAAACCACCCACAAGTGCGCCCACAAGACCGATCAACACGACTGTGCTGAGGTTTTTGCGGCCTCGCATGAAAAAACTCGCCAGCAAACCGGAGACTAGACCAATGACGATCCATGCAATGATCTGACCCACTGTAGTATTGACGGTGACGGGTTGGCTGGTAATGGTGTCTGCAAGAAAGTACATATTGACACTCCATTCTTGTACCTTGTTACAGACAAAAGGATAAAGCACATGCTATCTCTTGAAACCCACCACTCGGTTACTTTTGATATAGGCCACTTGGCTAGTTCTGCAACCGCCATGCCAATTGGCGCTAGGCAATTTCTTGGATATTGCGTGATTGCAAATGATTGAGTGCAGTTTGGGCACGCTGCGCGATTGCTCCAGCGGGATGCAATTCGCAGGCTTTTTGGAACGATGCAATGGCTTGGGGAATCTGATTTTCCAGATAATAGATACGCCCCGTCATATAGTGCATATTGGCTTGGGTAGAGAAATTAACCATTTTGAGTTTTGTAGGATTCCACCCTCGCTGAAGGGCATCGTAAGCATCTTGATGTAGCCCGAGTTCCGCCAATGCCTATGCTTTGGCGATCCATAGAACTCCTTCAAATCGTGATTTTTCTCGTTTCGCATTGGGGAATTTATCATTTTGCTCAATTCCAACCTCAAGGATTTCTAATGCACGTGCCGGATTGCTTCCGGTGCTTAGATAGATGTCCGCTAGGTTAATGTAGTTAACACTCGTTTCCGGGGCTAAGTGCATTACAACGTCTAGTACAGAAATGGCGTCCTGATATTTGCGCTGATCTAGCAAGGACGCTGATATATTCATAAGACATAAAATCTGATTTTCAATAGGTGGGTTTTCTGCCAGAACGTTGCGATAGGCTTGTTCTGCTTCCACATACTGTCCGCTAAACGACATAATAATCGCATTCGCTTGATGTAGCCCCGGATTGTATGAACGGAAAGCCTTCATAAAATTGAGGCGATGTAATGTTGCCTGTTTTCGACCCTGCAAGAGGGGTTTAGTAATCCAATCATGGGGGAACCCAATGAAATATTTAAGTAGTTGGGTTTGATATATCCATATTAGAATAATGATGATCCATCCAAACGAACCTAAGTCAGCATCTGTTTCGCCGACATAATATAGTATTGAGAGGGGGACAACAGTCAGAGTAATGAGACTGAGGCCATGTATGAGGCAATGGAGTCCACGCTTTGGATCGCTACCATGCCGAATCCAGCGCACAATTGAGAGAATAGATTGCCCCATCCAGAGATCATGCCAAATTGCCCATAGAGTCATTTGTGGTAAATTGATGATAACAATAAACGGTATAGGTGGGAATGAGGGAAGAAGTTTATTTGATATATTTTCAGAAGGATAAAGGGATAGACCAAATACAGCCAGAGATATAATGACTAGACCGGAAAAATAGAACCAATACCACTTTCTTGACTTTCGTGTCAGCAAGGGAAGGTGTCCCTCTGGCAAATCTGGCATTAGCTTCCGAATAAGTTCATTCGCTTCTCGGCGTAATACCAATCCGAGCCTGATCCTACGATACTGAACAGTTCCGAAAACCCCGAGTGTTGCAAGGCTACCTCCAATTCCTATAGCAATTGTGATAGCAAAAGCAAGGGACGATATGAAAGAACTACTCCGAGCAATTAAAGCTATCGGAAGGAAAAAACCGGAGAACGTGACCGTACCGAATCCCATCCAACCAATTCGGCTGAGTCGTTTTAAGGCCGCTGCTTGAGCGCGACGTTCATCTGCTTTGCCTGCGAGTTGGACAAGGTTGATAGGGTCTTGGAACATTGAAGGAGAATTGGATTTGGTGGTCAAATTTAGTATCCTACTTTTAATAATAAAGTAATATAAACAGAATCATCTTATCCATTCTAGCAAAATTCGGTGGATATGCGAGGCCAAAATAATGCAAATAATATTAACCTCGAGTAAACTAACCCGGACTCAAGCATCTACGGAGTGAAATGAATGCCTACATCGTCAGATCAACATCGAGAACGCGCCGCTGAAGTCATGCGAATCATTACCTGCGCGATTGTGACCGCCAGCGATACCCGTACCCCCGAAACCGATACCAGCGGTCAGACTATTCGCCAGCTATTAGAAGCCGCCGGGCATCAGGTTGTGGCCTATCATGTGGTGAAGGATGAAGCCGACCTCATGGCGAAATTATTGGATGACCTGACGGGGGTCGAACATCCGCCACGCCTGATTTTATTTAATGGCGGAACGGGGATTGCGCCGCGTGATCGCACCTATGATGCCATCAGCGGAAAATTGGAAAAAACATTGCCGGGTTTTGGTGAATTGTTCCGCATGTTGAGTTATCAGCAGGTGGGGGCGGCGGCGATGCTGTCACGGGCGACGGCAGGGGTGTATCGAGGGTGCGTGGTCATTTCGATGCCGGGGAGTGTAGATGCGGTGACACTGGCGATGAGCAAACTTATCCTGCCAGAAATTCAGCATCTTGCATGGGAAGTGGCGGGTAAGATGTAATCTAATCCTTCGCTACCGATTTCAAATACTATCTCATTTGACAACATAAGCGGCGGCATGTTAGGATTAGAATGGAATTAGTTGAATAAATTTACAAAGAATTCCGATTAAAGTAGTGGTATAGGGTAAACCCGGATGTTTCAAGAAACGCGACGACACATTCTTGATATTTTGAAGAAAAACACCGAAATGACGGTGGATGAAATCGTGGCGTTGTTACACCAATCCAACGAAAAGAAGGTGACGGCGGCAACCATACGCCATCATCTGGACATCCTACAAGAAAACGGTTTGGTGGAAGCCCCCGAAGTGCGTCGGCGCGAAAGCCCGGGTCGGCCTCAATATATCTATCGCTTAACCGAAAAAGGGCAGGATTTTTTTCCGTCCAATTATGCCGGATTAGCCAGCAGTCTTTTGGATCAAATCAAATCACGCCTATCGCGCCCCGAAATTAACGTCATTTTGGAAGGGGTCGCCGACCAGATGAGTGCTGAGGCGGGCATTCCGAAAGATTTGCCGATCGAAGACCGTCTGAATTATGTGGTGGGTTATCTCACTGGAATTGGCTATGAGGCGAATTGGCGGGCCGATTCGTCAGGCAAGGGATATATCCTTTCGACCTCAAACTGCCCTTTTGAAAAAGTCGCGGACTCCCACGATGAGGTGTGTAATATTGATATGCACCTTGTCGCCAATTTGTTGGGCGTAGTGCCGCGCCGATTGGGTCGCATTGCGGAGGGTGAAAAAAGCTGTAACTATTTCATCCACAACATAGACGTGATGGCAGTCAAATAAAAGTGACTTTCTTTTGAGAATTTGCTTACATGATTTGATTGACGTCAAAAATTATCAGCAGTACACTAACCATCTAACCATCTTAGTTTAGTATGTAAGGGAATGTCGCATGACGGATACGCAGGTACAGGAAAACGTGGAAGTAACCATTGAAGATACCCCGGTATTGGTGGTCACACCGCCAGCCGTTGTCAAGATTAAGCAGCTATTGGCCGAAAAGAACATTCCTGACTATGCCCTGCGCGTGTTTGTGGCGGGGGGTGGCTGCTCTGGCCTGCAATACGGCATGGCGTTTGAGGGCAATGTCCAAGAATTTGACACCACCGTCGAGATTGATGGGGTGCGGATGGTGATTGACCCAACCAGCCTACTCTATGTGCGTGGAGCGGTCATTGACTTTGTGGACAGCCTGATGGGTGGCGGTTTCCGCATTGATAACCCCAACGCAGTCTCAACCTGTGGCTGTGGTACATCCTTCCGTACCAAAGACCATGAGGCGTCCGAGGGTGGCGGTTGCGGTACCTGCGGTCATTAATCTTGTAAACTGACAAGGTGCTTTGCACCTTGTTCTGAGGGTTCGATGAAGAACACATCTTGGGCATTGGGCGCGGCGGCATTTTTACTGCTTGGTTCACGCCTTGCGTTGTCTGATGATTCAGCCGATAACACGGTGGTGATAACACGAATGGCGCTGGTGATGGGGGCAACCCTCATCCCGGCGTTTTTTGTTTTATGGCGCAATCAGATCAATTGGCGTGAATTTTTCGCTGCGCCTGATCCCATTGTGGTGGTCTTAAGCGGCGTGGCGGGTTTGGCGATTTGGCCTGCTGCGTGGTGGCTGATGTCTATCATCAATGATGCCCTCAATGATTTGTTTGGCCCATTTACGGCGCAGGCTTTGTTTTTACCCGCCGCTTGGGATGACACTTGGACGCTGTATGTCTTAAGCGAGGTCGTGTTTATCCCGCTGGCGTTGGCTGTTCTCATCTGGGGGGTAGCCCAGCGTCAATGGTCGCGCCTGTGGGTCGGTAGCTTGATTTTGGGCGGCGTATTTGGCTTCATTGGGATAATGGTTTTTGGGCAGGGCATCGCGGGCTTTTTCGGCTATGGGCTGTGTGGGGTGATTGCCGCAGTTGTAAGCCTTCGCAGCAAATCGTTGTGGGCTGGCTTTGCGACCCATGCCACGTTTATGTATGCCAACCTCAGCCTAAATGATGAATTGACCAAGCAGGTCTATGAAGTGGTCAATAACACCCTAGAACCCAAGCCGTATTTGGGGCAGGAGTGGCTGACCTTGCTCTTGGTAGGTGGCTTCGTATGTCTCATCGCGCTGCAAATTCTCCGATTTAGAACCGAAGTGGATACCCCGCCACCCGAATCCCCGCAACCAAAAAATGCATGGCTTGTCCTTCTTGCCTTTGTAATTGCCGCCAGCGTGGTCGGTTATGACGAAATCCGGGAACGGGCAGACCGCGAACCCCTCCAAGCCGATTTACAAGCGGCGCAGTATCCCTACGAATAGACCCAACAAGCCGAGTGCGGCCAAGCCAACAATCGGGACTATCGGCGCAAAACCGGAGCTATTCGGGTTGGTCACGGTGGATTTGCGCAGTTCTTCAATCCGAATCGGCGTGTTGGTGAAGGGCGGGAAGGTAAAGGTCGGCAGTCGCTCACCGGGGGCAAGGGTGGAGGTCGGGCCAGCCGCCTGTGTAAAAATCCCAGCAGGGGTGACAAATACCTGCGCCGTCAGCGTCAAGAGGCCACCGGGGGTTTGGGTAGCGGCGATGGCGGTTTCCTCACGGGCCGCAAGGGTCGGATCAGTCGTGGGCAGCGATTCCACCTCAATGTCAGGAATGGCCGCGGCATCTCCAATAATATTAACTACGCTTTGATGTACCCAGCCCAAACGGGTTGGCGTATCAGGATACTCGATCTGATACCATTCAAAACGCTTGGCAAGGACTCGATATTGAGCGCCGGGTTGGATTAAGCCCAACCGATTGGACGAAATATCCGGCTCGGCCCGCACATTGGTATCCGGGCTTTTCGCCTCGGCGAGGATAGGGCCAGCAACTGTCGCTGTCGCGGTGGGTAGCTCCGTCGCGGGTGGTAATGTTGGCGTACTGGTCGGCAAATTGACGGGTAACGGGGTGGCAGATGGGCCAGTTTGCGCGACGACAGGTTTCGTATCAGGCGGACGATTTTCGGCAGCCGCCTGATTTTGATAGACGCCAATCCCTATCATCAAGAGGATCACAAGCTCAATCAATCTGAAACGCCGCTTCATTCCAATACACCTTTCAAATCAAACAATCGAACTGCGTTGGCAGTCGTCTGATTGGCAAATTCCTCAAGTTCCATATGGCGAAGTGCAGCCAATCGTTCTGCCACCAAACGTACATAGGCGGGTTCATTACGTTGACCGCGATGGGGGTGGGGTGTCAGAAATGGCCCATCCGTCTCGACCAACATTCGGTCAATCGGGACACGTGCTGCAATCGCCCGCAGGTCATCGGCTTTTTTATAGGTGACAGGCCCGGTGAATCCCAGATAGAACCCCAGTTCAAGCGCGGCATCGGCGATTTCGGGTGGGGCGGAAAAGGAATGAAACACACCGGGGCGGTCTTTCAAACGTGTTGCTAGGCTCGGAACCCACTGACGCAGAATCGCAATCACATCATCACTGGCTTCGCGGTTGTGGATAATGATGGGCATTTCAAGACGGGCTGCTAACGCTAATTGATCTTCAAAGGCTTTCTGCTGAACAGACTTAGGTGATTTGTCCCAATAATAATCGAGGCCGATTTCGCCAATCGCTACGACTTTGGGGTGGGGCGCAAGTTGTTCGATGGTTGCCAAAATTTCGGGCGACCATGATGCTGTCGAATTCGGATGAATAGCGACTCCGGCAAATACACCGTCATATTTTTCGGCTAAACGGATAGCCGCTTGGGAGGTGCCGATGTCTGTGCCGGGATTCAAAAACCACTGCACGCCTTGTTGCTGGGCACGTTGCAGCACGGCCTCACGGTCATCGTCATACGCATTAAAATCAAGATGGATGTGGGTATCAATGAGATTCATGTCAATTTCCGTCCCCGACCCCTCCCCATACGCTGAAAAGGGGTGTGGGGGAATCTTGGTTAGAGGGTGTTTATCATGTTGTGTTGGTGATGCGGGGTTTCCATGACAGCCTTCATATCAGATTCGACCATCATTTCGACCAATTCTGGGAAGGTGACGGAGGGCTCCCAACCGAGTTTCTCACCCGCTTTGGCTGGATTCCCAATCAGCAAGTCCACTTCAGCCGGACGGGTATAACGCGGGTCGTTCCAAACGACATATTGATCAGGATTGAGGCCGACATGCCCAAAGGCGAGTTCGGCAAACTCGCGGATGCTGTGTGTCTCACCCGTCGAGATGACATAATCGTCTGGTTCGGGTTGCTGCAACATTAACCACATGGCGCGGACGTAATCCCCGGCATAACCCCAATCGCGCTGTGAATCGGGATTGCCAAGATACAGTTTGTCGGCGATGCCATGTTTAATACGGGCGACGTTCCACGTAATCTTACGCGTTACAAATTCAATACCGCGACGGGGGGATTCGTGGTTGAAAAGCATCCCGCTGACCGCGAACATGCTATAACTTTCGCGGTAATTGACCGTCATCCAATGCCCATACACTTTGGCGACCCCATACGGACTGCGCGGGTAAAAAGGTGTATTTTCGGTCTGAGGAACTTCACGCACCTTGCCAAACATTTCCGAACTGGACGCCTGATAGAATTTGGCTTGGGGGCTGACATGCCGCATCGCATCCAGTAGACGGGTCACGCCGAGAGCCGTCACGTCGCCTGTCAGAGTGGGCTGTCGCCATGAAGTGCCGACAAAACTCTGCGCCGCCAGATTATAGACCTCATCGGGTTGGGCAATCCGCAAGGTTTCTTCCAGCGAGGTTTGATCGAGCATATCCCCGCCAACAAGGGTAATTTGATCTTGCACGTTTTCGAGACGGCTAAAATTAATGGTGCTGGTGCGGCGCACAAGACCAAAAACCTCGTACCCTTGTTCGAGCAAAAACTCGGCCAGATATGAGCCATCTTGTCCGGTGATGCCCGTGATTAAAGCGCGTTTTGACATTTTTCAGTCCTTATGACGGGCGAACCGCCCTGATTATTCCTATATAATCGGATGCGACATTATAATCATCAAGCGCCGCTGCGTACAGCCTGCACACGGGCGCGGCAATCGTTCAAAACATCTACCAATGTTTGCTCCATCGGGATTTCTGGCTGCCAACCCGTGTCATGGTGTAGGGCACCGTAATCACCATAGACCATCGGGGCATCAAGTGGACGGAAGCGACTGGGGTCTATTTTGATTTCGATATTCCTCCCCGACAATGTGATCATCTGTTCCACCAGATTTTTTAAGCGATAGGTCTTGCCGCTGCAAATGTTATACACCGCTCCCGGTTGCCCCTGCGTGGTCAGCAAATGATAAGCCCGCACGACATCCCGCACATCACAAAAATCGCGTTCGGCCTCCAAATTACCCACAAGGAGTTCAGGCGGCTTTAGCCCGGCTTCAATTTCAGCAATCTGCATAGCAAAATTCGGGATGACAAATTGGGTCGTTTGCCCCGGCCCGGTGTGATTAAATGGACGCACCCGCACGACATTCAGCCCGTAGGTATTGAAATATTGCAGACCCAACGCATCCTGAGCAACTTTGCTGACGGAATAGGGATCGCCGGGGTTAAAAGGCTGTTTTTCGCGGATGGGTAGGTCATCCGGTTTGACCACCCCATACACATGCGCTGAGGAGATAATCAATACACGGGTCTGCATAAAATCACACAGCCGCACCGTCTCCAAAATATTAAGTGTGCCGCGAATGTTGGTTTCATGCGTACCCCAAGGGTCGCTAAGGGAGGTGGGGACGTGTGTTTGGGCGGCAAGATGAATAATCGCATCCGGCGCGATGGATTCGATAAGTTGATGGACGGCAGCTTTATCTCGTACATCCAGCCCTTGTAGGTCGGTGAATTTTTGCAGGGCGGCTTCGCTAGGGGTTGGCTCGTTATAGGTTGTGCCATAGAGTTGATATGACCCCACGCTGTTGAAATAATCGGCAAGGTAGCGGCCTACAAATCCAGTTGCGCCGGTGATCAGGACTTTCAAAGACTGGCCTCCGAAAAAAGGGTACGCGGAATGATAGCCGCCACAGTTGAATTAGGATGTTGCAAAGTATAGCGTGTTGAGAGATAGCTGCAATGCACTTTTGCCCTGTGCTACACTTATGGACATTCAACTTGGCAGGGGAGATATTGGAAAATGGCACAGAAAAACGGACATGACCAGCAGGACAACAGCGGCCTAGAAGATCGTATTGTCGAGGACGTTTATGGCACGCGGCAGTATACGCTGGATGGCCTGTGCGAAAAAATCATTGAGCAGTTCGGCATGGAAACCAATGGACGGCCTGATATTCTGTCGGAACTTGATACCCCAGCAAAACAAAAACAGGCCATTCGAGAAGTGACCGAATATGTGCTAGGGGTCGAATCGGTCATGCTGCAAGGGCCGGAACGGACGTGGTTGTTGGATCGGCTGCACCGTGATTTGTATCGCTTTGGCGCATTGGAAACAGTATTAGGCGATGCGGCGGTGACGGAAATCAACCTCAATAGCCCCAAAGAGATTTTCGTGCGACGTGGTTTTGGCGATTTGGAACGTGTCAACGTCAGCTTCCGGGATGGCACCCAGTTGGCCCAAATGTTACAGCGGGTCTTGACGCCATTAGGCTTTGATTTATGGAAGGGTGAACCCTTTATCGAGACGGGTCTAAAATTGATGGGCCGTCCGGTGCGGCTATCACTGGCAGGACCGCCGATGACCCCCTATTACACCGGACAAATTCGATTACACCCCGTCACACCCCTGACCTTCGAAAATTTACAGGCCAGTGTCCCTCCTATCGCAGTGGAGATGCTCACGGGCATCTTGCGAAATGGGCATGGCTTGTTGATTGTTGGTGAGAGTGGCATGGGCAAAACCACCCTATTGGCAAATTTGTTGGCGACCAGTCAAGCCGAAAAAGCCGGATTAGTGCAGCGCACGCCGGAAATCCAGCCGGACTATCTGCCTGTCCACGTTACTGATTACACTTTGATTTCGGCGGATGCCCCTTCAACCGCCAATTTTGAGAAACACATGCGGACGGCTTTGGCACTGGGAGTACACAGCATATTTTTAGATGAAATACAGGGCGATGAGGGGACAGCATTTTGGCAGGTATTGTCCTCGGATGCCAAGCCTCAAATTGTGGTGACGTTTCGCGGCAAGGCCAATATCGCCCGATTGTATAGTGCGATTGGTATGGTGGTGCGGAAAGTCTATCGTAGTCTGCCGCAAGGTGACATTGACGCGGCGCTACTTGAACGACTCCCCTTTGTAGCGATTTTAGAACAGCACACGGCAGGCGCAGCACCGCGCATCAGCTTGATAGGGCAGTGGGTTCAAGCCGAAAATGGCCTCACAATTGAGCCGCTGTTAACATGGACAAAAGGCGAAAATGCCCCGAAGCGAACAGAGGTGCGAACGCGGTTGGCAATTGACTAAGTGCAGTATCAATGGATATGTGGTGAATTGATGGGATCATTTCTATAATCTAGCACGATAATTAAACGTAGCCAGAGAGGAAATATCAATGACCCAACGGGATGTGTTGTTAGTGGGCAGTATGCCCTATAACGGTGAAGAAGCGGCAATGCGACGAGCGCTTGAAACGTTTGGAGGGAACTTATTTTCCCTGCCCGACGGCGAAATTGGCGTAAAGGACGAACTCTATCCACGTGGTCGCCGTATGGGTTGGGTACAGACCGCGATTCAACGCAACGCTGATAATTCCGCTTTTGAAATCACAAAAGACATTGAGCGCGACAAAGGGACGGGGTTGTTCAAAAACTACGAAGACCTGTTTGTCTTAAAACCGAAGTACAGCCCCAAAGAAATTGTGCCCTATCTTGATTTTGGCTACCTCGAATTTTTCCGCGAAAGTTATCCAATCTTTAAACGTCTGCGCGAAGAATATAATCAACCCAATATCGTATTTCAAGTCGGGATTCCAACAGGCTTGGCGATTGGATTTCTTTCTATGAAACCGCCAATGGCCTTACGGTATCGAGGTGCGTTCGATCAGCGTCTAGCCTATGAAGCCAACGAAATCGTCAAAGAGGCCGGGGATGATGTCATCATTCAAATCGAAATCCCTATTGAGATGGGCTTGGCGCAAAAGGTGCCCGGTTTCATGATGTTCCTGCCCGTGAATATGCTGATTTCACTGGTCAAACGCATCAACCCGAAAGCCCGAATCGGCATTCATATGTGCCTCGGTGATCTGCATAATAAATCGCTGGTCAAGCTGGATATGGAAGGCTTGATTGTGAAATTCGCCAACCAGATGCTTAAAAAATGGCCTGCGATGCATACTCGTCTTGAATATGTGCATTTCCCGTTTGCCGAAGGGGAAGTTTCACCGAATAAGAATCCCTACTTTTATGCCCCGCTGAAAAATATCCAGTTACCACAAGGAACCCGCTTTATTGCTGGCTTTGTGCATGAAAAATTGAATCTGGCGGAACATGAAACCATCTTGAAGGCAATTGAGTCCGCGCGGGGTGGTCACGTGGGGGTGGCTTGCTCGTGTGGACTAGGCCGCCGTACTACTGAAGCCGCCGATCAGTTATTTGAATTAACCAAACAGGTCGCGGCGCTATAGAGTTTGAGTTCGCTGCATAGGCCATCTGTACGAAGGACACTTTGCTTGAGAAGTGTCCTTTGTAGTATGCGCAGATATAATGACGGTATTTCATGTCACGTTTGGAGATTTTATATGCATCAACTGAAAATTGTGATTGAAAAGCACCCTGAAGGTTACGTGGCTTATCCGTTAGGGTTAAATGGGATTGTTGTTGGCGAAAGGGACACCTGAAGAAGCCCTCGCCGATGTGAAATCCGCGATTCAATTTCATATCGAGACGTTTGGGGCAAGTAGCTTTCCACAAGCTGATAAGGTTTATCAGATTGAGTGGCAAAGGGGTTTGTCGAGAGGCGAGTCTGAAGGTGACGTATTTAGTCGGAATCGCTTTCCAGATCGTGCAAAATTGTGGCAAGTTTGGTTCTGAGGTCAGACAAATCCTTTTCAATAACCGCCCACACTTCCTCAAGCAGAATATCATCATAGCGATGAACCAAAATATCTCTGAAACCTGCAATCTTGCGCCAGACAATATCAGGATGTTTGGCTCGTAAATCGCCCGATACACGCTTGACAGCTTCACCAATAACCTCAAAATTGCGTAAAACCGCGTCTTGAATAAGTGTTGATTCCAAAAACGTATCTTGACCATCTACCGTAAATTCTAAAATGCGGTCAATCCGATCAAGAATGTCGCGTAGGTATACACGGTCATCTTTCATAACGGGGCAGCTTCTCGCATAGCATGTTCACGGATCATAGGGCGAAATTGGGCGGCGACCACTACATCTACCCGGCAACCGAGCAGGTCTTCCAAATCTTGTATGAGGCCGATCCTGTCCCACAACGTCCATTTGCGTTCGAGGTCAACCATGAGGTCAATATCGCTGAGGTCGGTGTTTTCGTTTCGCACCACCGAGCCGAAAATTCGTACATTGGTAGCGCCATAGCGGGCAGCGATGGCAAGAATTTCATCCCGGCGGGCGCGGAGTTGTTCAAGGGTCATGGCGACACTCCTCTCTACCATTTTTAATTATAGCCCCTTCCACTCCCGGAACCATTCCCATGTGCGACGCAGGCCCTCATGCACCTCGACCTGCGGTTTAAAATCCAACAGGCGGCGAATTTTGTCGTTATTGCAAAAGGTGATAGGCGGGTCGCTGGGCGGGGTGGGGGTGTTGACCGTATTGATGGTGCGTCCCGAAAACTCCTCAATGGTGTCCACAAATTCGCGCATTGAAATGGGGTTGCCATATCCCAAATTCATGATTTCATAGCCCAATGGACGCTCAAGGGCTGCGATGACGCCATCCACTGTATCGTCAATATATGTCCAATCGCGGTGAATATCGCCCCCATTGAACAATTTGATGACCTCGCCAGACAGGGTGGCCTCCATCAATTTCATCGGCATCATGTCAGGGCGACCTGCTGGCCCATAGACATTAAAAAAACGCAGCACGGTCACGTTGAGGCCGAATAAATGGTGATAGGTGTGGGCCAAAATTTCAGCGGCCCGTTTGCTGGCGGGATAAGCGGCAAGGGGAAGATCAGCGTTGTCGGTTTCGATAAAAGGCAGGATTTTCGTTTCGCCATACACCGACGAGGTAGACGCCTGCACGAATAGCGACACATCAAAATCGCGGGCGGCTTCGAGCAGCACCATTGAGCCAGTCGTGTTGACGTGCATATACAACGGGGTCTGCTTGACACTTTCGCGCACGCCTGCCATCGCGGCGAGATGGGCCACGCGCTGGATGCCATGTTCCGAAAACAGACGCTTGACCAAATCGGCATCGGTGATGTCACCCTCAATCACTTTGAGGCGGGGATGATTGCCGAGGCGCTGAATATTGAGGCGTTTTAGGGCGGGGTCATAGTAGGAATTGAAATTGTCGAGGATGACCACGTCATCCCCCTGTGCCAATAATTTTTCGGCGAGATGGCTACCGATAAACCCTGCGCCGCCTGTGACCAAAATAGACATGCCCATTTAATCC
>JAIOHL010000302.1 GCA_019913005.1 Anaerolineae bacterium
CCCCACCACCGCTGCAAGGCGAAGGCTACGTCCCGGTCTATGAATTTATGGGCGCGGAACTGCTGGGGGTAGATCGGCACAATTTTCGCATGGACGCCGTGCCCGCTGACGGCCTCTTAAATATCCAAACCGACACGATTAACCGTTGGCGCTGGTCAATCCGCCCGCTGGGTGAACAAGCGTTGGGTGTCAATCGCTTGGAAGTGCAAATCTACCTGCCGCTGATTCGTTCGGATGGCACGCGCTTTCGCCAAGAGACCAATTTGCTGCCGTTTGAAATCGAGGTGTTGGGCAATGGTGCTGCCAAGCTATCCGACGATGAGGATGGTGGGGATGGGTGGCTCATGGTGATTGGCGGCATTGGTGGATTAGGCGTACTCGGTGCGGGGGGTTATTGGTGGCTACAACATCGGCGCAAATCACTTCGCATATTCATCAGCTATCGGCGGGCCGATTCACAGGGGTCGGCGGGTCGGCTGTATGATCGGCTGGCACGCACCTTTGGCAAAGGGCTAGTCTTCCGCGATGTCGAAGAAATCGAATATGGGGAGGATTTTGTCAACGCGATAGATCAGGCGGTTGGGGCGTGTGAAGTCTTGATCGCGGTCATCGGTAGCCAATGGCTTACGGCACAGGATCACGAAGGGCGACGGCGCTTAGATAATCCACATGATTTTGTGCGCTTGGAGATTGCGACGGCTCTGCGACGGGGGATTCGGGTCATTCCAGCGTTAGTGGAGGATGCACGAATGCCCACTGAGGCCGATTTGCCCGCCGACCTGCAAGAATTGCACCGCCGCAACGCCATCGCCGTGCGTAACGATTCATTTGATGATGATGTGGATCGGTTGGTGCGTTCGCTGTTGGAATAGGCTGTTCTGCCGCAAAGTCCTATCGGCAAGCCGGGTCAGTCTGAGCCTGACCCCTATGAAGCCGCATCCGCAAGCAACTTCGTAGGGGCGTACCCCGTGTGCGCCCTGATTTAGAAAGTGGGATGGCACAGGACCATCCCCTACGAAACCCCATCGTTACACCATTGGCTACGGCTAAAACCTGCCCAATTCTGAACCTCGGAACAGAGCAGAATAAGCCAATGGAATTCAGGTGAAAAATAACCCCATCCCCAACCCTTCCCCTAACAAAGGGAAGGGCTTGGATATGCGGTTTTCGCCTCCCTCGCCAGATGGAGAGGGGGTCGGGGGTGAGGTTGAATTTCACCGCCACGTAGCGACCTGCACGGTCCCGGCAAACGGGGTCCCCACCGATTGATTGAGATATACCCCCGAATTAAAATCGAGGTCATTGCGATAGAACAACTCGCCATTTTGATAAAACAGACCAAACGAATCGAGTCCGTTGCCGTCCCAATCGCCGACCACGAAGCTGCCATTATCGCTTGTGCCCGGTGCGCCGATGTATTGGGCCAGATCGAAAGCCGCTGGGCCTGCTGCCGGATTCACATTGCCAAAGGCGATAAATTCATTGCGCCGCACAGCGATTGAATCTAGGCCGTCACCGTTGAAATCACCCGCCATGAACTGAAACGTTCCGGTGAAGGTCGGATCGGGTAGGGGGGCGGACAACCATTGGAACGTGAGTGGGGGAGCAGGATTGACACCCGAAAAATCACAGTTGAAGTAGAGGGCAAAAATAGTCATGCCGCCGGAAGGGGAACTATCCACCGCGCCGATGCAATCATTGACCGCGTTACTGAATCGCCCCGCGACGGGTGGCCCATTGACCCCAATCCAGAAGCCACCCCAATCACTGGCCTGAGATTCGCTGGCTTTGTTGGTGAAATAGAAAATGAAGTTGGCATAGACGCCGGGGGTATCGAGTCCGTCGCCGTTCCAATCGCCCATAACCCACTGCCCATTATTGACCGGGGCATAGGCCGAAAACGCGGTGAAAGCGGTGTAGGGGGGGCTATCCGCCAGTGTGTTGATGAGACTCACGTAATTATACGACGGGCTAAATAGGGCCAGCGTATCAAGCGGGGTGGATGAACGTGAGGTGACAAAAACATCCGCAATGGCGCTGGTATCCCCGGCGACAAGATTAGTGGCTACCGAGTGAAAGGCGATCAACCGACCATCCGCAGAGATGGCAGACGAAAAGGTGTGCGAGTTGGCCTGTATGCCACCGACCCCCACCGAGGCACGGTTGGTGGTGTTGGTCTGGCGGTCATGCACAAACGCATCTTGGACGGCGTTGGTGTCACCCGGCACGAGATTGGTCGCCATAGACACAAACACGACATAACGCGCATCTCCCGACATTGCCGGGAACACAGATCCGCCGATGGTTCCGGTGGCTTGTGTGCCACCCGTTGCAACGGACACACGGGTGGTGGTGTTGGTTTGGCGGTCATGCACAAACACATCCCGCTGGGTATTGGTGTCGCCCGTGACCAGATTGGTGGCAGCAGAATCGAACGCGACATAACGCCCATCGGCTGAAATGACCGAGTTAGCGGACATCCCTCCCGTCGCCTGAGTGCCTCCCGTTGCAACGGAGACACGGGTGGTGGTGGCGGTTTGACGGTCATGCACAAATACATCATATTGCCCATTGGTGTCCCCGCTCACGAGATTAGTTGCGAAGGACTCAAAGGCAACAAAGCGCCCGTCAGCCGAGATCGTCGGGGTGTTCGATGGATCGTTGCCCTGAGTGCCGCCCGCCGCAACCGATACACGGGTGGTGGTGTTGGTCTGGCGGTCATGTACAAACACATCCACCTCCCCATTGGTATCCCCACTCACCAGATTGGTAGCTGTTGATTCGAAGGCCACGTAGCGCCCATTCGCTGAGATGTCTAGGGTATAGGCCCTGCCGCCCGTCGCTTGTGTGCCGCCCGTCGCAACCGAGACGCGCGTGGTGGTGTTGGTCTGGCGGTCATGCACAAACACATCATATTGCGCATTGGTGTCCCCACTCACGAGATTGGTGGCACTGGATAGAAAGGCGACATAGCGCCCATCATCGGAAATACTGGGGTTGGTTGAACTGCCATTACCTAACACGCCGCTGTTGTTGATCGAGACCACCTCAAGCCGACAGATCTGCCGATCGTAGACAAATACATCATAAAGTTGATTGGTATCACTGACCACCAGATTACTGGCATAGGCGTCGAAGGCCACATAACGCCCGTCAGCCGAGAGATCAGGGTTTGACGATTCTTGATTGCCCTCTTGCCCATCGGGACCGAGCGAAACGCGGGCGATGGCATTCAGCGGCGCACAGACGGAGGACTGGATGCCACCCGCGTCGTCATTGGCGACTGGCTCATTCGAAAAATCGGCGGAATCCGTCGCGTGGACGATAAAAGCGTCTACCGCGATGACTCCACCCGCTTGGGCATAGACTTTCAGAACGTGGGGTTCGCTGGATAAATAATCCACACGGGCCAATTGACCATAGGCGGTATCGTCAGCGGTGGTGATGACTGTCCGTAAAACGGTGCCGTCCACCTCAATCGCCAATGTGCCCAATGATGGCCCTGCGATATACACCACTTCGAGGGTCGTCCCTTCAAAGGCGAGGGTGAGCACATCCGCCTCCGCCCCGCTCGAATAACGATAGCTACCGCCGCTGGCTTGGGGGGTGGCTTGGGATTGCCACTGCCCACTCGTCGCCACCTGTGGGGCATCGGATTCGATTGTCTGTGGGGCTGGGGTTTGCGCTTGGACGGTGGGGGTCGGTGCGAGGCTATTGAATACGAGACAGAATAAGAGCAATATCAGACTTGGGTGCGGCCATCGGAAGGGTGACATGGTGCGGAACTCCCTCGAAAGTAAGCCTGCGATGTTTCCAGTATAGGGAGACGCCATCACCAAGTCGTCACCACATCGTCACCAATCGTGGAAAACGCGACCTCACCCTGCTCTGTTACAAGAAAAGCCGGGCGGTCATAGACCACGCCCGTTTTCCACTGTAGGGGCAAGTCTCAGACTTGCCCAATTTTGAACTTTGCAGCGGTTGCCAGAGCATTTATTCTCTGCTCTTACTACCGTCTACCGCCACGAGGCGACCTGTACCCCCACATTGCCAAAGGGCATACCGATGGATTGATTGAGATACACCCCACTGTTGAAATCGAGGTCATGGCGATAGAACAACTCGCCGTTTTGATAGAACAACCCAAACGAATCTAGCCCGTTGCCATCCCAATCCCCAACGACAAAAGTGCCATTATCGCCGGTGCCGGGAGCGCCGATATATTGAGCCAGATCGAAGATAGCTGGCCCAGCAGTGGGATTCACATTGCCATAGGCGATAAATTCGTTGCGCCGGACGGCAATCGAATCCAAGCCATCGCCATTAAAATCACCTGCCATGAACTGGAATGTCCCCGTGAAGGTCGGATCGGGCAGGGGGGCCGAGAGCCATTGGAAAGTGAGAGGCACAACCACACTGGCACCGGACATGCCACACGTAAAATACAGGGCGAAGATGGTCACACCACCGTATGGGACACTGTCCACCACACCAATACAATCATTGGAGGCGGTGCTAAATCGTCCTGCGACAGGTGGCCCATTCAGACCAAACCAGATCGCCCGCCAGTCTGCTGCGATGGTCTCCCCCAGCACGTTGGTAAAATAGAACGCGCCGTCCGCATAGACACCGGGGCTGTCGAGGCCATCATGATCCCAGTCGCCCATGACCCATTGACCGGGGGTGGTTGGGGGGACGTAGGCGGAAAAGGCCGTGTAGCGCTCGGCGGCAGGACTGTCCGCCAGTGTATCCAATAGATTGATCTGCTCGAACGTCGGATTAAAGAGGGCTAACGTGTCGGGGGTCGCTTGTTGGCGCGGGGTGACAAACACATCATACTGCCCGTTGCTGTCGCCGTCCACGAGATTGGACGCATTCGCATGAAACGAAACATAGCGCCCATCGGCTGAAAATACAGGACTAACTGAATCACCAGTCCCCTGTGTTCCGTCCGCCGCCACTGAGATACGGGTGGTTTGTCCGGTTTGGCGGTCATGCACAAACACATCGTTGCGACTGTTGGTGTCCCCACTCACCAGATTGATGGCGTCGGACTGGAAGGCCACATAGCGCCCATCGCTGGAAATGGAGGGATAGCGGGAGAATCCTACCGCCTGAGCGCCAGCACTGTCTACCGAGACACGGGTTGTGGTCATGGTCTGGCGATCTAGCACATAGACATGGTAATTGCCGTTGTTGTCGCCCGTAATCAGATTGGTGGCATTCGACGAAAACGCCACAAAGCGGCCATCGGCGGACAGCGCGAAACCAACTAACGACAAGCCATTCGCCTGTGTACCGCCCGTCCCAACCGAGACACGGGTCGTAATGGCGGTATTGCGATCATATAAAAACACGTCCTTGACCCCATTGGTATCGCCTGCGACAAGGTTGGTGGCAAAGGACTCAAAGCCGACGTAGCGCCCATCCGCCGAAATAACCGGGTCAAGCGAATTGCTGGTTGCCTGTGTGCCGCCCGTCGCAACCGAAACGCGCGTGGTTTGTCCGGTCTGGCGATCATGCACAAAAATGTCCTCGGTGGCATTGGTATCCCCTGCGACAAGATTGGTGGCACCCGATAGGAAGGCGACATAGCGCCCATCGGCGGAAATGGAGGTGTCTACGGATCGCCCGCCAGTGGCCTGTGTGCCGCCCGCTCCTACCGAGACGCGGCTGGTTTGTCCGGTTTGACGGTCATGCACAAACACATCACTCTGGGCATTGCTATCGCCCGCGACAAGATTGGTCGCGTCGGACACAAACGCCACATAGCGCCCATCCGCCGAAATGGAAGGATCACTGGCGAGATTGTTGGCCTTCACGCCTTCGGTGCTGACCGAGACCAACTGCACCGCGCAGGTCATCCGGTCATACACATACGCATCGTATTGGGCATCGCCGTCACCGGGCACTAATGAGGCGATGGTAATAAAAGCGACAAAGCGGCCATTGCTGGAGATGGAACCACTAAACGAGTTGCCCCCGGTGGCCTGACCTCCCACATGGTTCACTGACACCCGATGGATGGCGTTGGGCGGGGTACAGGTGGAGGCGTGTGTACCCCCTTCTTCATCACTTGTGGCTAAACCCACCCCCGACCCGATCTCTGAATCGGCGTGGATTACAAAAGCGTCAATGGCGATGATGCCGCCCGCTTGGGCATAGACCTTGAGGGTATGTGCCCCGGTGTCCAAATAATCAATGCGGGCCGATTGGGTATAGGCGGTTTGGTCAGCGGTGGTGATGACTGTCCGTAAAACGGTGCCGTCCACGTCAATCGCCAGTGTGCCGAGTGCGGGGCCAGCGATATAGAGCACCTCAATAGATGGGCCGGAAAATGAGAGGGTGAGTACATCTTCCTCGGCCCCACTCGAATAGCGATAACTGCCGCCATTGGCTTGATGGGTGGTTTGGGTTTGCCAGTGTCCGCTCATTTCGACCTCTGGCGCATCGGATTCCACTACCTGTCGGGTCGGGCTTTGTGCGTGGGTGGAATGCAATCCCGCCGCGTGGTTTACGATTAGACTGAATAAGATCACGATCACACTTACATGTGACCATCGAACGGATGACATGGGGCGAAACTCCCTATAAAGTATTCATGCGATCCCTTCAGTATAGGGAGGCTACATCACCAACTCGTCACCGTCGCGTCACCGCCCGCCCTATCAGATTCGTGAGAACACGAGAACTAGGAACGCGGCTTAAATACAGGGGATTATTCAGTGGAGTTGAACGCCGTCTATGCGAATCTGGCATCAGCCCGACTGCGCATCAGTGGCGTGGCTATCCATATAGGCTTGCATCCGTGCGGCCTCTTCATTCTGCGGGTCAAGCTCCAGCGCCTTGCGATAATCCGCGACGGCCTGCGCGACATTTCCCATATCTTCATAGACCTTACCGCGTGTTCCAAAAAATATGCTGTTGGTGTCGTCCAATTCGATAGCCCGATCTGCGTCGGGCAGGGCTTTGTCCAGTTCACCCAAGAGGGTATAGACGTAGGCGCGGTTATTGTAGTGTAACGCTTCATCCGGCCCATAAAGGATGGCCGCATCAAAATCGGGCAGTGCCCCGGCATTGTCGCCTGATTTGACCCTTACCACGCCGCGCATGGTTAGCGACTTCACATCATCGGGCCGTACTGCGAGTGCCCGCGTAAAATCATCTATCGCCCCCTGCCAGTCTTCGGCTTGACGACGCAGAACACCCCGGTTGTAAAGTGCCGATGCGTATTGTGGATTCGTCTCAATCGCCTTGTTCAAATCAGCGAGTTCCCCCGCTTTATCACCCCGTTTGCCGCGAATCATCGAACGGTTAAAGTAGGCCTTGCTGTAATCCGGATTAATCGCTATCGCCGCATTGTAATCGCTTAATGCACCCTGTTCATCGCCCGATCCACGACGGGCAACGGCACGCATCATGAAATGGCTTGCGTCAGCCGGGTCGAGGAAAATGGCTTTGGTATAATCCTCGATTGCCCCAGCGTAGTCCTCCAATTTTTCGCGTTCGTTGCCCCTGCCAAAATAGGAAATCGCCCGCCCCGGATAGCGCCGAATATCCTCGGTGAAATCCTCAATCGCCTTTTGATTTTCACCCAAGACTGTCCATGATACGGCACGGTCATGACGGGCGCTGAGGTGGTCGGGGTCAATTTCGAGCGCCTGTGTATATTCCTGAATGGCGGCACGGTCATTATTATCCCGATGAAGTTTTAACGCGCAGTTGTAATGGTAATCACTCAGGACGAGCGTCTGGTGCGTTGGTGTATATTCGAGCATGACCTGTTGGCTTCGGAACAGGAACGGGAAATCTTCAGTGGGGAGTGGGGCGGTGGAGAGCTTGGTGCGCCGAAACTGACGGCGGATTTGCCGCATTGACCAGCCGAAACGCATGTATTGAACCGGGATGGCGGGTCGCGCGACGATGGCTTTTAGCACACTGGGCGGGAGTTTTGGCGCAAATTCCTCTATCCGGGTGTCGGGTGTGATGACGGTGATGATGATACGCTGCAACTGAACGGCGGTTTCGATCTGTTGGAGAAACCACGCGCTGGACGATTCATTTTGCAGGGTTTCGGGTGTCAGGATGAGCAGAAAATAGGGCCGGGCCGCGATTTGCCGCAGCACCGCGTCGGGGTTTTCTTCGCCGCGATGTCTAAGAATATCCAAAAAGCCGTCTATGCGATGATGGTAAAGTTCCTGCCAGATGCCCAAAACGACAGCGAATAAGCCATCATCAAAGCAGATAAAGACGCTGTTCAGGCCGCGTTTCATTGGCTCCCCTATGTGCTTGATTCCAATCCTGCAATTTTGATTTTAACCAAAAACCAAGCCGGGGGCTATCGAGGTAATTCAGACACGGACATGTTTCGTAGGGGATGGCCCGGTGCCATCCCGCTTTCTAAATCAGGGCGCACACGGGGTACGCCCCTACGAAAACCTGATGATTCGATTATTGGTTGTAGTAGGCATTCAAGAATTTCAGCGTGTAGGTGTCGGCGGAGTTTAGTCCCGGTTCCAACAGACCCGCTTCCACCATCGTCTGATTGAGGTAATCCCATGTTTCGGGACTCATCATGCCCGGTTTGGAGGTGGCGGTCTGAATCAGCGGGATAATCGCCAGAATCGCCTCGTCTTGGACATCCAATTGCAGCGGGTGTAGCTGGTCGCCGTAGTTCTCAACAAACCACGCGGCCACTTCTTCGGGGCGATCAATCACGTGTTGCAGCCCACGCAGCACTGCATTGACAAAACGCTGCACCACATCGGGGTGTTGGGTAATCATCTGTTTGGAAGTACAGAGAATATTGGCATACGATTGGACACCGTAATCATAAAAGGCGATCCATTTTGAGCCAAGACCTGCCGCGTCCATTTGGGCTGCCACTTCGATGCTAAAAACCAGCGCATCTACCGCACCTGTAATCAGTTGGGTGACTACCCAATCAATGCCTTGACCTTCGGCATCCACCAGCGTGATCTCGTCAGGATTGATCCCCGCCGACTGGAAAAAAACACTGGTAATGGTTGCGTTGCCGGGCAAGATCAAGAGGCGTTTGCCCGTTAAATCTTGGGGTGATTCGATGTGTTTGCTTGGGATGGAAATAATGCTGCGCGAATCCCGCTGATACTGGGTCAATACGGCGACAAAATCGAGACCGCGCTGACGCCGCCGCAAGAGCGTTTCGGCAGTGCCGTCCACAAACGCAATATCGCCGCGCTCTAGGGCATCAATCGGGTCTGAATTCGAGACGGCCTGATCCGCAGTGACTGAAAACACCAACTCGACATTCAGTTTTTCGTCTTCAAAATAGCCCTGACTGATAGCGGCATAAATCCCCGCATATTCAATCTGGGGGGCGGCAAGGTACAGCGTCACGGTGACGGGTTGCTTTTCGGGTTCAGGCTTGCTGGTTTCTTCTTTATCACATGCGGTAGCAAGGCCAACAAACAAGGTGATGGCGATGACGAATGACACAAAACGGAAAAGACGGGTTGAGGGATACATTGGATGGCTTTCTAGCGTTATACGACAAATCTCACTGTTTTCAGTGTAGCCGTTTGGCGATTAAAACCGGATAAAAAATAATCCGAAAGGCGTAAAAAATAGTGGACGCCAGACGGTCAAACCATCTGGCTATGTTTGGGGAAAAGCCCCATAAATGAGGCTGAAAATACGTCCGAAACTGGCTTAAAAGCAGTTTTCAGGTTGATTGACTTCTGATCACATGGGGCTAATGACGTTTAACAATTTGTTCCGGTAAACCATCCCCACCCCTCCCCATTGCATGGAGAGGGGCTTCTTCAATAGGCCATCTTCTCCCCCTCGCTACGCAGTGGAGAGGGGGCGGGGGGTGAGGATGGGTGTCATGGGCGGGTTTGCGGCTCGCTACTGCGCTTTTTAGCCTTAACTTGACAGCCATGGGGTTGGGCTAAGACCAACCCTGCCTTTGAAACTGGCTTTGGTTACTCTGTGGCGAAGTTCAAAACCGGGCAGGTCTGAGCCTTGCCCCTACGGATGAACAGGAGTGGGTAGGGGTTTGGCCGCCATTGTTCATCCGAATTCTATATAGGAGGGGGCTACCCAAGCGGACAGCACCCTCCACACCATTCGACTATTGTTGGTAGTAGGCTTCCAAGAATTTCAGTGTGTAGGTATCAGCGGAGTTCAATCCCGGTTCCAGCAGACCCAACTCCACCATCTGCTGATTAAGGTATTCCCACGTGTCGGGGTTCATCATACCCGGTTGGGAGGTAGCCGTCTGAACTAGCGGGATAATCGCCAAAATCGCCTCGTCTTGGACATCTACCTGCAAGGGGTGTAGTTGGTCGCCATAGTTCTCGACAAACCACGCCGCCACTTCTTCGGGGCGCTCGGTCACATAATGCAGTCCACGCAGCACCGCATTGACAAAACGCTGCACAACATCGGGGTGATCCTTGACCATCTGACCGGATGTGAAAACGACATTGGCATAGGACTGCACGCCGTAGTCATAAAACGCGATGCGGGTAGAGCCTAATCCAGCGGCTTCCATCTGGGTCGCGCCTTCGATGCTGAACACCATTGCATCCACCGCACCCGTCAACATCTGGCTAACGAGCCAATCAACGCCTTGCCCTTCTGCGCCAATAATCGTCACATCCTCCGGGGCGACACCGACCATACTCAAAAAGATCGTCGTGATGTATTCCGTCCCCGGCACAACCAACAGCCGCTTGCCGACTAAGTCTTGTGGTGTTTCGATGCCTTTAGCGGGGATCGAGACGATGCTGCGGGAGTCACGCTGGTAGAGGGTTAGGAGGCTCACAAAATCCGTACCGGATTGGCGCAGTCTCAGCATACCCTCGGCTGTTCCATCGGCGAAGACTGGCCCGCCTGTCGAGACCGCCTCGTAGGAACTCAGATTTTCTTCAACTGCATCCGCCGAAATCGCAAACAACACTTCAAGGTTCAGGTTTTCGTCCTCGAAGTATCCTTGACTGATGGCTGCATAGATCCCTGCATACTCGATCTGCGGTGCGCCGAGATACAACTGGACGTTGACCACAGGTTCTTCCGTAGGAGGAGTGTCGCTTTCGTCCTTGTTTTTGCAGGCCGATAGGAGGCCAACCGCTAGGCTGATTGCGACAAATGTGGTGAAAAGACGGGTCTGGGGGATTTTGGACATTGAGAGGCCATTCTCCAAAAATAGAAATACTCCGCTAAATCTAATTCTAGCCTTACATAATTAAAATCGAATAAAAAAGCGGTCAATCCCCACTAACAGCTACACGGGGTTCGTGGATCGGTTAGTGAGGGGTGATATCAAATTCGGGTAAAGCATAACCCCATCCCCAACCCTTCCCCGCAGG
>JAIOHL010000303.1 GCA_019913005.1 Anaerolineae bacterium
GGGGTTGGGGTGGGGATAACCTTTATACCTACGCTTCCCGAACCACCTTCTCCCACTTCACAAAATGATGCTGAATCGTCAACCCGGCCTTCTGATACAAACTCAGGGCATTCGTCGGATTATCCGCGCTCACATTCAACATGACCCGCCGCCACCCCCGCTGCCATGCTGCTTGATACAGGGTATACAGCAGATTCGTGCCAATGCCCCGCCGCCGATAATCCTCCCGCGTCACCATCTGATAGACATCGGTGTACGTCTCGTTGTTGCTGGCGTACAGCGCCCCGACCAATTCGCCCGTCGAATTTTCCACCACCCAGAACAATGTGGGGTCAAAACCGGGGGCATTCATCACGCGCGGCTCCCATGTCTCAAATTCCCGCGGCACCCGCCCCGGCACAACATACCCCCCTTCAACCAACTGCCACACGGCGCGATTTTCTTCAGGTATACGCGCCAAACGACATGTCAGGCCATCCTGCCATTGCGGAACAGGGGGTGGGGCGGTCATCTCAAGTGTCAACACAAACACGTGCGTCTTGATACGAAACCCTTGCCCCGTATACAACTCTGCCGCCGCCGGGGTATCGCCCGCATTGACCGAGCGCAGATAGACGGCTCCGGTGGGGGGCATCATGGCGCGTGCCCGATCTTCACCCGCCTGTAACAACTGTGTTCCAACGCCCAGCCCGACAAAATCCGAATGCACATAGGCGTAGAGCATAAAGTCGCCGGGGGCGAATTCAAATAGAATCGCGTAGCCGACAATTTGATTATCCGGCGTGCTGACCACCCAGCGATTTTCGGCGGGATTATCCAGCCAGTCCTGTTGATGTTCGTCCCATTCCATCAAGGATTCGCCAAGCACCTCGGTTTCACAGCGCACGACTAAGGCATACCCCGCTTCGACCTCCTCCGACGCAGGCTGTCGTAACTTGAGATTGTCCGTTTTGTTTTTGATGATCGTCATTGATAGCTCCATAGTATTGAATTAAAGCCCCTCTCCACTCGGTGGGGAGGGGTTGGGGGTGGGGATGAACTCTACCCCTCCCGCATCACCTTCTCCCACTTGATATAATGATGTTTGACCGACATCCCGGCCCGCTGGTACACACGAATGGCGTTGGTCGGATTTTGCCCGTCCACACTCAGCACGACCACTCGCCGACCTTGCTGCCACACCTCACCAAAGATGGTGTACAGCAGATTCAAGCCAATTCCGCGCTGGCGATAATCATCCCGCACCGCCACCTGCGAAATATTGGTGTCATGCTCCAAATTTTGGCAGTGGATAGCGGCCACCATCTCGCCCGCCGGGTTTTCGACCACAAAAAACAGCGTCGGGTCGAAAGCCTCTGAATCAAAAACGCGGCTGTGCCATGCCTCAAACGGACGCCGCACCCGCCCCGGTTGTTCAAAGGCGTCTTCGATCACCTGCCATGCGATCTCATCTTCAGCGGGACTTCGCAGCAGGCGTGGTCTCAGGTCATCCGGCCATGTGGGGGATGGGGGTGGGGCGCTCATCTCAATGCGCATCTGAAACACATGCGTTTTGACATGGAAGCCCTGCCCAACAAATAATGCTTCGGCGGCGGGTTTGTCGCCCGGATTATTGACGCGGAAATAAACCGGGCCATCGGCGGGCGCGAGATCGTGGACGCGACGTTCGGCGGCTTGCAGCAACATCGTGCCAATCCCCAATCCGGTGAAATCGGGGTGGACATAGGCAAACAGCGTATTGTCGCCCGGCCCAAACGTGAACAAGATCGCGTAGCCGACGATTTGCTGATCGGCGGTTGCGACGACCCAGCGGCTTTCTGGTGCAATATCGGCCCAATCCGCTAGATGTTCGTCCCATTCCAACAGCGCCTCACCGAGATCAGCGGCTTCACAGCGCGTCGCAAGGGCAAACGCTTTTTCGGCATCCTCCGGCACGGGTGGCCGCAGGGTTAAAGATGCAGTCTTGATGGTCATGGAT
>JAIOHL010000304.1 GCA_019913005.1 Anaerolineae bacterium
CTCCATGCAATGGGGAGGGGTTTGGGGTGGGGATGGCTTTCCGATGTCATCATACGCCAATATAACTAAATATCACTCAATCCTCGACCCTGCCGCCATGATAGCACACGTGGTCATGTCTGTCGCGTTTTTACAATCGGCAGGCGATGATTTCTGCTAAAATTAGGTACGTATGTTCTAAAAATGATGTTGGAGGAGCACCCCAAATGAACCGCTTGATGGAACAAAAATGGTCGTGGATCGAAGGCTCACATGGAATGCGCATGGGCTTGTTGGATGCCCTGACCGATGCCGATCTAAAATTTACGCCCGGTGGTCAGGCTATGACGCTGGGGAAGTTGTGCCGCGAAATGGGCGAGATTCAATATTCCTATCTCCAATCGCTCAAAACGCTCACACAGGATTTTGATTATCGTAATACGACCCCCGGTATGGACACCAGCCTCAGCCAATTGAAGGCGTGGTTTCAGCAGATGGATGAGGACATGAAGGCGACCCTCGAAGCCATGAGCGAGGCCGAGGTCAATAAGTCGGTGGCGCGGGCGGGTGGCTTTGAAGCGCCGTTGGAAATGCAGTTGGATATTTATCTACAGGCGCTGCTGATTTTCTTCGGCAAGGGCAGCATCTATCTGCGGGCCATGAACAAACCCCTGCCACCAGCGATCAACGACTGGATTGGCTAACCTCACCCCCGGCCCCTCCCCAAACATAGGGAGGGGAGAAGATGGCATTTTGAAGCCCTTCCCTTTGTTAGGGGAAGGGTTTGGGATGGGGTGAGCCTTTAGCCCAAATCCGTAATACAGGATAAGTTATCCTCATAACAAACCGTGCCAGAGACCGTATGTGCCGGCACGGGCTTCTTGCGGGCATCGCATACGATTATCATTTTCTTATGCGATACATATCAAATATATGACAAAGGATACTTTCAGATAAGCAACCGTTCCCTTTATCATCTAAGGTAGACTGGTTGCAATCAGTCACCCATAACCACTGCTGTGCGCCATCTCTTTCATCGTGGTGCATCCTCACTGCTTGCCCTGCAACCCACAGTTTTTTGACCACCACTATATTTTTTGGAGGATAACGAATATGTTACGCTTACATCGTTTCGTTGTTTTCGCAGTGTTTCTGGCGGTCATCAGTGCTTTGCCATTGTCAGCCCTCGCGCAAGATGGTGGCGGGTATCGTCTCGACGCGCCCAAATATGCCGCTCGTGGACGCCTGCCGGTTGGCACATATGATTTTGTGATTGGTGCAGGGTCAGACCGCCCAATTAATGCCACTGTCTGGTACCCGGCTCTCAATCCGGATCGGGTTGAAGAGGCCGTGACCTATGATATGGGGTTGGGTGAGATTGCCCCACAATACAATGAATGGTACGGGCAAGCGATTCGGGACGCCGCACCAGACCCATCGCGCGGCCCGTATCCTTTGGTGATTTTTTCACCGGGTTGGGGTGGTAGTCGGTACATGGGGTCGTACTTGTGCGAACATTTGGCCTCGTATGGGTTTGTAATCATCGGGATCGAACACCCCAGTGACACCTTGGCCGATCTTTTCGCTGACTACGATGAAGTTACTGCGAATACTTACCGAAGTATCATTGATCGCCCACGTGACGTGACCACCACGCTCGACTATGCCGACGCGATGAACTCGGACGGCTTGATGCTGGGCATGATTAACATGGACAAAGTAGCTGTAATGGGGGTGTCATTTGGTGGCTACACCGCCTTTGCCGCAGCCGGGGCACAACTGGATATGCGCTATTTTGCGGAGTGGTGTGCCAACGAGCGTGATCAATCCGAGTGCCAGATGATCCTCGACAAACAACCGGAAATGGCTGAGATGATAGGACTCGAAGCCGTGCCAGAGGCCCTGTGGCCGTCGTTGGGTGATGCGCGGGTGGATGCGATTATTCCGATTATTCCCGGCGGGGGTCGCTACATCGGCCCTGAAGGTTTCAAGAGCGTTACCGTGCCGACCATGATACTCTATAGTACACACGATGAAACCGTTGCACAGTCCGAGACTGACATGATCCTAGAGAGTGTCACCGCACCTAAGACCTCGGTTGGATTTCAGGGAGCTGATCACAACCTGCATGGTGGCTTCTGTCCCGATGCGTGGTTGTCGATCGCGTACAACTTCTGTTACGACTTTGTCTGGGACATGGATCGCCTGCACGACCTGATGAACCATTTCCTTACGGCATTTTTGGTTAGTAGACTACAAGAGGACTCCCTTGCGGATACGCACCTGAAGCCCGCCATTGTGGATTTTGCAGGCATTGAGTATCAGACCACCGATTTTGTGGACTGATGATTTGCGCGAACGAGCAAACCACCCATAATGTTGACCTCACCCCGAACGGTGGGGTCTTTTTTTCTCGGTCAAGGGCGAAAGTCGGGTATATCGGGTAAAATCTGATTAAACGCTTACCCATAAGGATCAACCGCCATGTCCAGTAATCAACCCCTGCGCCTTGTCCCCGGCATGAAAGTTCGCCTGCACGAATTTGACCCCAATCAGAAATTTGACTGGGACAAAGATACCGCCGTCTCAGAATTGGGAGAATGGCAGGCCCGTCTGGAGGAGCTTCAAGAACTGCTGTATGCCGATGGCAGTCAAGCCCTGCTGGTGGTGTTGCAAGCGATGGACGCGGGGGGCAAAGACGGCACGATTGAAAAGGTGTTTGATGGCGTCAATCCGTTGGGTGTCACCGTGACCAGTTTTAAAGCGCCCACGCCAGAAGAATTGGCGCACGATTTCTTGTGGCGGATTCACAAGGCCGCGCCCCCCAAAGGTTTTATCGGCATTTTCAACCGCAGCCACTATGAAGATGTACTCGTAGTGCGGGTGAACAATCTCGTGCCGCCGGAGGTTTGGAAAAAACGCTATGACCAGATTAACCAGTTTGAAAAAATCCTCGCCGACAACGGCACCCGCCTCCTCAAATTTTTCCTGCATATCAGCAAAGATGAACAAAAAGAACGCCTGCAAGCGCGTTTGGATGACCCCACTAAACACTGGAAATTTTCCATCGGTGATCTGCCCGTGCGCGAACAGTGGGACGCCTACATGAAGGCCTATGAGGATGTGCTGACCAAATGTAACACCGAGTACGCGCCTTGGCACATCATCCCCGCCAATCGCAAATGGGTGCGCAATCTGGCCGTCATCCGCACGATTGTCGAAACGCTGCAAGGGATGGGTCTGAAATATCCACCCGCCGAGCCGGGCTTGGATCAGGTCGTGATACCGGATTGATCCTTTTGTTTGTCAGCCATACGTCCGATAAACGGTTGTCCCCAATAGTCCCCCACTGGCTATAATCTGCCCCGCCAACCAATCTATGAAGGGGAGTGGATATGCGGCACGTCATCAGCCATTTTGCCATTCTATTCGGTTGTCTCACACCGCTCATCGTTGGGATGCTGGCCTATGCCCGACAGGATGATCCTGCCGATTGGATTATCTTTAGCGTAAACCAGCGCTACAAAAACGACTTCGATATTTACCGCGTGCTTTCGGATGGCACACATACCAAGCGCTTTGCTTTCACCAGTGACCAATATCCCTCCATGTCGCGCCTGCCCGATAATCCCGGTTGGTTGGTGGTGTATGATACTATTTCGGGTGATCGTCATCTCCAACTGAGACATATATTGGGGCATATCAAACTCGATATCACAGAAGGCACAGCATGGCCGTCGCTCTATTCATATGACCGCAGGCGGCAGGTTGCTTTTGTGACGTTCTCAGAGGATTTTTTGAACACTCGCACGATATGGCAGATTGATACCTCGACGGGCGAACGTACCGCCTTTGAACTCCCCTTTACCCTTGACCAAGTGCGCTACGAGTTTGCCGATGGTGGTTATGTTGTCTGGTCAGACCATGCCAGCGCAGGTGATCTGTATTCCGTGCGTTTTGCCAACCCACCCCAAGTGAAACGCCTGACCACGCATGGTAAAGTGTTGAGCGACCCCTCTACAATTGGCAGCGCGGGGTGGTTGTATTATCTGGTGGATGATGGCGACCCCGACCTATTTAACCATCTGTATCGCATCCGCACCGATGGCAAGGGTGAGCAGTTGGTGGCGGAACAGGTCTTGATCCTAGAGGACGCGCTGAGTTTTGGTGGTGATACGACGGACACGATTTATTATTGGTCGGGTGATTCCGAAAATCCCCATCTTGTCCAAGCCAAACCGGATGGCAGCGAGGCGATTGATTTATCCGTTACACCGTTTGCGGGGTGGGGGATGGGCTGGTCACCAGATAGACACTGGTTTTATTATGTCGAAGAAATAATTGATCCCAATGCAAGCACCGCATTCCCATCGAATTCCTTTGCTAACACACCCAGCATCGGCGGTTTGCGGCGGGTGAATAGGCAGACAGGCGAAGATCAGTTGGTTTGGGAAGGTGGACGGCCCTATACACTCACGTGGTCAGCCGATGGGCAAACGTTGCTGGTCGTGGCGGACGCCGAAAGCGGGTACAGCTATCAAAAGTTGTATCGAATGCGTCCCGATGGCAGCGAAACCGCCGTCCTTGTAGACAACCTCCGTAGTTCCAGTTTGACTCAGTTAGCCGATGTTGATCTGGTCGTATTGGGAACATGGGGACAAGTTGGCAGCGAACTGCACATCCTCGATCTGAAAACACTAGAAATCCGCCGTCTGCGCGAAGATGCGCCACCCCAGTTGATGCGCCAAGTATTGACGACTCTCCCCATGCCGGAATTTGATTGGCAGGTGGGGTGGTTGGTCGGATTTGGTGTGATATTGGTTGGAGTGGGGGTGACATCCACCCGCTTGCCCCCATTCCGTCAGCGGACATAATTAGGTTTTTTGTTTGGGGGCGGACGTTTTGGTTTTGGGTTTGGCTGTCTTTGATTTCGCGGTTGCGCCAAATTCCCAATCCTCGCCAAAAATCCTCTTGGCCTCAGCCAACGTAATCACGCTCAATTCGGCGTTGTCATAGTTAAATGACCCGGTATAGGCGCGGCGCTTATCCCGTTCGGCAATGGCTTCTTCGCGGGTGGGGTGGGCGCTGACCACGCGCTTGATCGTTTCATAATTGCGCTGCACCATGACGAAATACTCATTCGGTACAGGCGGGGGCAGGGGTTTGTTGGATCTGGTTGTTCGGCTCATCACGACCTCCTATAACACGCCTACAATTTTAACGCTAGTTCAGCACGGTCGCTACAGCCTTTTGACATTGGACTTTGGTTCTGGTATTCAGGCCCGTGCGGGGAATGAAAAAACAGCGCAAGGGCGATTTCCCCCCACGCTGTTTCTGAAGGGTCGGTTTACTTAGAATTAGTACCGATTGCGGTTGCCGCGATGTCCGCCACCAAAGCTGTTGTTGGAGCGTTCTTCACGGGGACGGGCTTCGTTCACGGTGAGGGCACGATCGCCAAATTCAAAGCCATTGAAGCGCTTGATGGCTTCTTGGGCCAATTCATCGGTTGCCATCTCGACAAAGCCGAATCCTTTGGAACGGCCTGTTTCGCGGTCAGTGATGAGATTTGCTTCGACAACTTCGCCAACCTGTTCAAACAGATCGCGCAGACCGGCTTCGGTGGTCTTGAAGGACAAATTGCCGACATATAGTTTCTTAGCCATGACATAATCTCCTGTGGGCTAATCTGGTAACGGGTATAGAGTCTTGAGAGTCGTGGCTATCTGGCAGAAGTGACTTGTAGAAAAGAACAGGAACACAAAATGCGGATCAACCAAGTCTGAATTCATACTCTACACCCATTGATTATCTCATGTTTGGCGAAAAATGTAAACCACCAATCTTGGGATTAGGGGATTGAAAAGCGCTGGATAGGACGATTGCGTCGGGGGCGCTGTGCCTGATTCATCATGCGGGATGACACCGAGGCATCCCCTACGCAACCTATCCGTATTGACTGGTTAAACGGCATAAGTCAGCAATCGAATGCCGGACACGCTTTTAGGGGTTGCTCCCCGGCACTATTTACCACCCATGTACCGCGCGGATTTTGTTGATCTGCCCGATGTGTTCATAGCCATGATTGGCATAGGTGTTGGCGACTTCCTCCACCGTCATGTCGCGGCCTGCTTCGGGGTGATAGAGCAGCTTTTTCCAATCATCGGGGGACAGCGATTCCAGTAAGGCCACCATGCGCTGGTGCAGTCCGGTGATGATTAGCAGGGAAATGGCGACGGGCAGGGTGTAATCGGGGTGTTCGGCCCATTTTTCTTGGTCATAGGGCTTGATGGTGGGGTGGGGTTCGGTCAGGGGCAGCTTCATGCGCGACCATGCGTTCATGTGGCTGTCGGCGACGTGATGCACAATTTGGCGCACCGTCCATTCGCCCTCACGTTCTTTGCAATCGAGCTTGGCATCCGGCAAATTGCCAACCAAGGCCTCAAAGATCGCCGGGAATTCACGCAGTTTGTCAATGTACTCTTGCTGTACGGCGGTACGTGTCATGGTCTTTCTGTCCTCCCCAGTGGTTGAGATATGGCACGGTGATTAAGTGTAACACATCCGAAAGGTGCTACAATAAAACTACTCGCATTTCAGCTAAGGGATTCAAATGGACACCATTACATTAAGCATCAATCTGATTGAAACGAATCCAAAGGTGCGCGGCGGGCGTCCGTGTTTGGCCGGAACAGGCGTCCGGGTGACGGATGTCGTCATGGCCTCGCTGTTTCACCGCCAAACACCGGACGAAATCGCGGCTGGATTGGGTGTGCCATTGTCCCATGTTCATGCCGCCTTAGCGTATTATTATGAACACCAAGCTGAACTTGATGAGGACATTCGCCAGCAAATCGCAACCGCCCGTGAATTAAAGGAAAAGCGCGTTGGCAGCCAGCCCCCGTTTCTATTTGGATGAAAATGTTCAGCTTGCCATTGCCGAACAACTCCGCCGCCGCAACATTGAGGTCGTGACCGTCCGCGAACTGGAATTGTTGTCAGATTCTGATCCAAACCATCTCCAAAGAGCGACCACAATGGGTTATGTTTTGTGTACTCATGACACGGATTATGTCCAACTAGCGGCGGCGGGAATGGAACATGCGGGTATTGTCATTGGTCAACCCGAAAAACACTGGATTGGCGATTGGGTCAAAGGACTTGAATTGATACACGCTTTTTATACAGCCGAAGAAATGCTGAATCGTGTGGAGTATCTATAAAGAAGGCGCAAACATGGCCCATTCAACCACTATTGAGCTAGAACGCATTTTGCCCGCCGATCTTTATCAGCGATTGAGCGCGGAAGCCGAACGCCAAAACCTGCCGATTGAAAGTGTGGTGCGTGATGCCATCACTGAATATTTGGCGGATGATTTGGAGGATACCCCCGACGATTACATCGAAGCCGCGTTTCGGCAGGGTTGGCGCGAAGCGATGACCGGCAAGACCATCCCCGCCCGCGAAGCCCTTGCCAGCCTTCGTAACTCCGATGAGAAGCCTACTTAGCAGCACTCAAAAAAACCTTCTCTCATCATCGCAACTGACACGTACTAGCCGTGGCGCCACGACTCCCACAATACAATTGGCGACCATCTGGCAGCGTGATAACCGGGCTATAAAATACACCGCCCGCAATGACCCGTTCGCTCGGTGGGATGACCCCATCGTAATAAAAATCTTCGGCGGTGGCGAACCCCAGTGCCTCATTCACCCACGCATAGTAGCCCCAAACCTTACCAAAATCCCCATCCGGCGCGATCAAGCCGGGCGGTGCGGCGGTTAAGGTATTATCGGGCAGACCTGCGACAGGTGTGCAGTATTGATAGCCAGTGCCGGGGTCGGGCATCAAAATCCCTTCGTTGGGCGAGGTGCCAAAAATATACACGCAGTCCTGCCCCGCCAACTGCACCATGAACCCGCGTTCAAAATTCTGGTAATGGACACTGATGCTAAGAGGCAGCGGCGTAACGTCCGGTGTGGGGGGTAGAGTCGTGATAGGTGGTAGGGGCGGGGGAACCGTCGGCATCATCCCAATCGGGATCGGGGTCGGCGTGAAGGTCGAAATGCTGTCAAGATAGGTAACGGTGATGATTTCGGTAGTCGTTACGCCGTCAGGGTAGGTGGTCATGAGCGTATAATCCACCGGAACCCCCGGCACATAATTCAAGGCGGCGCTGGGGCAGACGATGGTCGAACCTGTCGCACCCACTGCTTCTTGATACCCCACCGGGCCATTACCGGGTAGCAATAGGACGCTCTCCGCCCCCGGTTTTGACCACGACAGCGTAACACAGCCCCCCGCAGGAATCACCGTTGTGTCAGCGGTGAAATAACCTGCCGAGATAGGGGCTTCAGTTTCAATCACCCCCTCACCGGGTACGCCTTCCGTTTCCCCCAAAACCCCGATGGAGGCCGTTCCAAAAATCGCCAACACAATCAGCACAAACAAAGTGGCACAGGCTTGCATGGTTTCCCTTCCCTCCTAACATGCAGATTTTGCATCCCAATTGTAAAGAGGGTTGAAGGATTTCCCTGCCGACCTGCCCATGCCCACCCACCGTGCGCCCCACGATTTTTTTAGCCAACCGCGTGATCGGTGTAATTGACCACCCACGGTCCACAGCCTTGAATAAAGGGCTGCATAAGAGCGCGTTCGGCTTGTACCACGTGCATCAAATCATGCCCCGCCCAATGATGCAAAAACTGCCGCATCGTCACCATGCCATATTCGGCGTGTAGGGCTTGGCGGTCAAGGTCAGCCGGGGTGATTTGGTCGAGGAGGGTCAGGTTGGCGCGGCGCAGTTCTTCAAATTCAACCGCAAGGGCCGGCGTCGGGGGTGGTTTGATGCTGTCGGCAGGATTAAAACCGGGGAAGGGCTGACCCGCCAGCAGTGCCTTGAGGCGCACCGGATAGGATACGCGCTCGACCTCGACGAGATGCTGCAAACAGTCGAGGGCTGACCATTCGCCCGGCGCAGGGGGTCGGGTAAGCAGTTCGAGTGGGACGGAGGTCACAAGGCTGTTCCAGCGGGCGGGTGTGATCGTGACCACCGATTTACACCACGTAAGTATGGGGTCGGACATGTTTGTTTGCTCCTCTGTGAGATTGTCTATGAAAGGATGGAGTATACGGGTGAACCCTGACTCCATCCCAAACCCTTCCACAAACATAGGGAAGGGCGTCAATACGGTTTTTACTCCCCTCCCTATGCTTGGCTGAGGGGCGGGGGTGGGGTTGAAAAGACATGAATCAACCGAATTCAATATGATGTGTAATAAGTAACCGAGCGCTGGGCCACCCGCAACCAATCGCGCCTCATCCCGGCAGCGGATGGGCCTCAAAAAATGTCCATAAGACATCAGTGGCGTAGCGCGGCCAACTGTGCTGCCCATATTCGACCAGCCACATCACCACCTCGCTGTTACCCTCACAGGTGGCCCAATGCTGCTGGGTGATATTTTGCGGCAGGCGTATCACCGTCGGTTTGGCCTCACAGCCATCGCGCTCCGCCCATTCTTTAATCCATTCCTGCACAGGTTCCAACACATCATAATAGCCGTCAAAGGGTGCGTTGCGGTCATACGTGCCATGAATGGAAAAGATCGGCACCGGCACGGCAATATCGCAGGGATCGCCTTGAAAATAGGGGCCGGAGATTGGGCCAGCGGCGGCAATTACCCCCGACAGGTCACAGGCCAGACGATGCACCATGCCCGCCCCGTTGGAAAATCCGGTCAGGTAGATGCGGTGGACATCAATATTGAGGCCGCTGATGAGCGCCAAGATCAAATCTTGGGTAAAGCGCACATCGTCCAGCCAGCCTTGCTCAACGGCCCCCGGTTGTGTAAACCAACCCAACTGCGAGGGGTCTTGCGGATTTTGGCCCGCCGGATAGACCACAAAAAACTTCTCCTGATCGGCTTTCTCAGACCAACCCGTGCCAGTCGCGTTGGATACCGGGTCGCCCGTGAAGCCGTGATAACTTAGGACGAGGGGCAGTGGTTCCGTGCCATCATAACCGGGGGGCACATGCAGCAGATAGAAACGGCCCGCCCCACCGCTTTCAATCCGTCCGCGATAATCGCCGGTCTCGACTGCGGGATAGGTCGTGCCGTCATCTTGGGCGGAGGCTGACCGGGGTTGAGCAGGGAGGATCAAACCAAGCATCAGAATGGCAAGCAGCGCCAAACTAAACAGGGGTGTGAAGTGTCGTCGCATGGGGTACAACTCCTTCGTTGGATGCGATTCGATTAGTGTACCCCGTTGGTGGCGCAGATGTTCAAATCAGAACGTGACAAATTGAAGGGGAGACGACCTATGCACTTTTCCAACCATTCAATACCTATCGTGTTCTGTCAGCCAAATGTCAGCATGTTATCAGTCAGGCGCGATGAGGGCGTAGAGGTCGGCGGCGATGCCCCTCTCTATAATCAGTTCCAAACTGGTATTGATTGACGATAGGGGCAGTTGGTGATGGGGCGGGTGATTTGGATTTGCTCGGTAGTGATGGGTGTGTTGTTGCTAGCGATGACGGGGGGATTGGGAGCACTGCGAGCTTCGAGTGAACCTTCATCCACTGTCCTCACCGTGAAAGAATCAGACGATGGTACACAATATTACGCATTACTCCATCTTGAAACAGGCAGATTTATACAGTTAACCTCGGCCTATGACAGAGTCACCCTAATCGGTACATCGCCGGATGGTCACTGGCTCTACTTTGTAGAAACTAAGTGGAGAGAACGCCTGTATCAGGGGGAACTGTATGGGCGGCTACGGCGGGTATCCTTGATTCCTCACGCTCTTCGGGATGAATTGTTATTCGAGCGTATAAATTTCAGTGGAGCCAAGTTTTCCCCTGATTACCAATGGATGTTGTATAACGACGATGTGACAGGCCATCTCATAGCCGCCAATCTGTCCACAGGAAAACAGGTTAACCTCAATCACAAATTGCCAGTTGGTCAGAAGGCATATTCGAGGTACTCGTGCATATTCGATGGGGAGTGGATGTTATTCTCGGCAAGGGATTGGATTGCAGATGTTAATATACAATACCGGACACGATTAGATGATAGCCCACTGGAATATATGGGAACTAGTGATAGGCTTACAATCGGCCACAATAAACCTCAAAATGGGAAGTGGTATGTTGGATACAGCGGGCCTGGAAATCAATACTATGGAGTAAGAGACGATTTTCAACAGCATTTTCTGATTGAATTCCCCCAATTTGTCGATTACATCACTTTTGATAGTTGGATAAGCGACGAGATTGTGCTTTTCTATGGCTATCGGGCAACAGACTTACGTACCCTTTTTGCGGTACGACTGAGCGATGGACAGATCGTTTGGACGTTCGAAAAGGTGGCGCAATATTGGTACTCACCAGAGAACAATAGAATGTTTGTCCTATTTGTTGATTTTGTATTTCAGAGAAGTATCGTTATGGCTATCTCCCCCGATGGAACAGAGCGCCATTTTGTGCCGATTCCACGTGGAGAGGAAATGTTTACAGAACTGAATGTATGGGAGTGGGCGCCAGAAAATGAGTGGTGGTACTACGCGATCAACAACTATTACACTGATCGCTATGAATTGCATCGCCTTAGTGCCGATTGGAAAACCGAGGAACTTTTGTGGACGGACAAACATCCCCTTAAAATTGTTGGACAACAAGGCCAAAGGCTGTTTTTTGCTGCTATCACTGCCAGTCGTACACACGAACTCACTGATTTCTACCAATTAGATACAGACGCTCTTGACGTAAAACGCATCATACAGCCATCCTTGCCCACATGGATGGTGGACATCAATGGCCCAAACATTGAACGTGAATTTCAACCCATATCGCTTATGGTGGTAGGGGGTGGGTTGATGGGCGCGTTGTTATGGGTGCGGGTGGCTAAAAAATATAGACAATCCTAAGAAATTGTGCGGAGCATGTTAAGAAACCGTCAGTGGCAGGTAAGCGGTGTATAATTATCCTAAACTTCCGCCGTGAGTGATAAGGGAGTAATCCTAATGTTGAGACCAACACCCATGCGCGTACTTATTACGGTGATGGTTTTGGGCCTGACCCTGAGCGGACTGGCCGTATCACCCGTTTTTTCGGACGACCCTTTACAAAGAATTGAAACCGACAACCCGTTGGTGCAGGTGGATGGCAATTGGACATCCCAAGCGGCAGCGGGGGCCAGCGGCGGCAGCTACTCATTCAGCAGTGGCAGCCCCGACGATGTGTTGACCCTTGCCTTTGATGGCTCCGCGCTGACCGTGATTTATGTCACCGGGCCGCAGTTGGGGATTTTGGCCGTCGAGGTGGATGGCACAGTCTTACGCACGATTATCACCACCTCCGACGCTGTGCAATACAGCCAATCTGCCGAATTTGATTATCTGGCAGACGGGTCGCACATCCTACGCCTGTATGCGTCGGGTGGCATGGTCGCGGTAGATGCGATTTTGGCGACACCTGCCCCGTCCCCCGATGCCACCGCAGCCGTGACCACCGCCGGGGAGGATGGCCCAGCCGTGCGCGGATATGACACACTCGCCGCGTTGGGTGAACTCGACTCGACCATCGGCCCGGCCATGACCCTCTATCGTTCGTTTGCCGATACCTCAAGCTCTGGCGATTATTGGCGGCAGGGCGTGAATTATCTGGCGAATGTCATGGGCGATTGGAATGGCGACGGCTATGACACTTTTGGCACGGTGTATGCAGGCCGTTTTGATTACACCGATGTGACCCCCGACCTGTTTGTGAATGCCGAGAAGCAATCCGCCCGTGTCGAATTGGGGGTGGAGGGGGTTCCGGTGGTGGGGCGCTTTAGTCCGGCCTTCCCACGTGACTGTATCGGCGTGGTGTCGGCCTTCCCGGAAAATCCAACCTTGTATGTGCTCAATTATGTATGTGATTATGCCTCACCCGTCGTGCGCCAACAGTATCTCGGCGTCCCGCTGCCCGATCAAGAGGGCTATAGTGGGCCAACGCTGTTTGGCGCAGGTGATTTTGATGGGGACGGTTTGGATAGTATCGCGGTGATGCGGGGGGCGATGATTGCCTATACCAATGTTGACCCCTCCGAAGGTGATGCTGTGTTTACGCAGTACCAATATTGGGGCGAACCCTTCAGTGAAGGTGGGCCAGCCACGTTGGTCGTCGGGGATTGGGACGGCGACGGCGTGGACAGTTTTGGCGTGGTGTATGGCTCCGATGACGCCAGCTATTTCTACCGCCGCAATGATTTGGGGTCGGATGAAAGTAGCTTCGCCGTACAGGTCGTGACCGCAACCAGCCGTGTGGCGATCTGGCGCTAATACACCCGACAAGCCAATCTATCTTTTAGGGGAGGGGATAAACACCCCTCCTTTTTTGTTCGCTTGATGTGTCGCCAATTGCAGCGGATCGTTTGCGAGGGATAAGTGCTTAATGCCAACGCTTTAGTTTATGGCTCGATTTAGAAAGCAATAGTTACGTTTAAAATATAGGGGCTATAATTATCCAAAGGTATATTAACGTTATCCCGACACCAACAAATATCGTGTATATCATCAAATACTTTTTGGATTGAATAGCCCGAATCCTATTAGTTTCAAATTTGGTAATCAAATCTAATTTATTGATTATAGAAATATTTATTGAATCACCCAGTATTTTAACATGCCCATTTTCTGATAAATAAACATCTATTTTTCTCGGCCTTAGAAAATGTGAGAAAATAACCATATTTATAATGGATCCAAAAATTCCTAAAATAGAGGTAAACAACACTATGCCAAGCATACCAGTCAACAGAATTCCAGAAAAACTTACCTGTGTTTGAGTTTGTTCTTCAATTTTCCAACCATATCGTTCAAGTTTTCTAATGACATCTTCAAACAAAGAAACTTGGTCGGGTGATTTATCCATAGTATAAACTAAACTCCATGTCACTATCTTTCGATATTATATTGTTAACTATCTATCGTAATTCAGAGATAAGGTTTAAAAGCATAAAATTCGTGTATTCTGCCTACTATATAAATATTATATCCTTATAGTAGGTAAAATAATAGAATTATAAGCCTGAGTTAAGGTTTTTTCGATATGTACTTATTTGGGTACTTTTCCGCCGTCAATACATGATGCCTAGAATGTTCCGATTTTCTATCCAGCCGGACAAAAATGAGAACCGCTGAACCCCCGCTCCGCCAAAAAACTAGACATAACGTGACGCTTGGCTCTTTAATCAACAGGCGACCCATGCCATACTATTCATAGGCCACATCGCTGTCGTTTGTCCGACGCACCCATCAACCAAACAGGGTAAGCTGATGTGACCCGCTTTTGACCACCAGATAAGGAATATCGCCAACATGAATCTTGTATCGAGACAGGTGCATGATTTTCGCCAAACCTTAGCGAGTTATCCGCCCGCCTTCCGCACCATCTTTTATGGGTCGCTGGTACAGGCCGCCGGGGTCAGCATGATTTGGCCCTTTTTGACCGTCTATATGCGCGAAAATCTGGGTGTGGCGGTGGCGACTGTCACCCTCTTGATTACGATGGAAAACATCATCGGCACGGCTTCGACCTCCATTTCCGGCATGGTGGTGGATAAATTTGGACGCAAAACCGCGATGGTTGTCGCCATGACGGTCAGCGGCTTGGTGCTACTGGGCATGTCAATGGTTCACACCCTCATTTTATGGGCGGCACTGATGGCGATTCGCGGCTTGTTTGATCCCATGTTTGGCGTCAGCAGCAGCGCGACGGTGGCCGATCTGATTCCTGATGAACAGCGTGCCGGGGCCTATGCCCAACTGCGGATTGCCCACAATGTCGGGGTGGCGGTTGGCCCGGCGGTGGGCGGCTTGTTGATCGCTATTTCCTATAC
>JAIOHL010000305.1 GCA_019913005.1 Anaerolineae bacterium
ACCTATACGCCGTATCCCACCCCCACGCCTTATATACGGATGAATGATTACTTCTTGAATGATCCCATCTACACTGCGCCGGGTGAGCAACTGCTCAACATTCGTTTTCGAGTGACAGGGATGCAGAGTCTGCCCTTGCAACGCACACCTACGCCTAATCCACCTAAAACAGCGGTGCCGGGGACCAATCCAACCGCGATTTATCCAGAGTCTTTGTATGTCTGGACTTTCGAGATTAGGAACTTCAGCCGGAATCAGACCTACACCATTTATCCACCGGCTCAGAGTTTTGTCTCGTCTATTCGGTTGTCCAATGGAGCAGAACAAAATGTGGTGTTGTTTCCCACTTATGCTGCCGCCCAGTTGGCTGACTTCACGGATTTCGCGGGCTATCAGGCCCACAACCTTGCCCCCGGCCAGCAGGTCAAGCTGCGGTTGGCAGCTAAAGGGCCACAAGGGTCTCTTTATCGGGTGTCATGGGTGATGGATGCCAGTGGGCGACCCACCCCTGTGGCTGGAACTGGACCTACCCCCATCGTGGCAGGTGACAACATCGTGTCGTGGATTAACAGCGTTAATACCGATTGTGTGGGCGAAATCGCCGAGCCAAACTAGGAGCGTGCTTTGAAACGAATGCGTCTTGTTTCGGTTATCCTCTTGGTGGTACTGCTGCTGGCCTTCCCCTCAGCCGCGTTTGCCCAAGTGCCTAACCCATCGGATTGGATTGATGATCTCACTCAAGCGATTCAATTCATGATTGATGGCTTCTGGTATGACCTGCTGGCACTCCATGCTCAAATCCAGTGGTTTGTGATGAAAGTGTTTTTTATCCTCGGTATCGTGATTGACCTGATGACCGATTTTATGGCCGAACACGCCTTTGCCCCGCTCATCACCCAGAGCAACAGCCAATTTGGGATAGCCGTTTCGATGAGCTTCACCATTGCTATGCTGGTGCTGGGCATGAGTTACATGATCGCTCACTTCATTCGGTTTAATGTGGTCGAATTCAAGAGTGCCTTGACATGGTATTTGCTGGCTGCCCTGTTCTTCCAGCTTGGCCCCGAACTGTACCTGAGCATGAACCAGTTACGTTCCGACATCAATAGCTTCTTTTACGCTACGGCCTTACAAACGGTCAATAACAGCGGTTCGCCACTCGCCCCCTTAAATAACAACATGACGACGGAAGGCATTCCGATGCTACCCCCCTGTGATAACTTCGGTTGGCTGACCGGACAGGCTACCACACAGCCGGGCGCTGGGGTCGACGGGTTAGATATTGCGATGTCGTACATGCTGGCGACTTCCGAGGACGTGCTCGGCCAGCCACCCGCTGTGTTTGGGAACTGCCGCACCCCTAATCCGGGCGGTTACGAGAATAACTTGCCCTTCCGCTGGTACTACACCGATGGTTACTTTGACGTGATGGTGTCACCCGACACATGGGAGGTTATCCCCGCCGATGATCGGGAGCGTTCTTTGAGTATGGCCGCTGCCGCCCAGTACCGTCTGATTGGGGCATGGCCGCTTTTATGGTTGGGTATCTTCGAGAAAATTGTTTATCTACTCGTGACCTTCGCACAGGGGTTGAGTTTCATCTCCTTTGGGGTGGCGGCGATTTTTGCTTTCTTCAAACGCACCGAAGGTATTGCCCGTTCGGTGGTGGACTTGTGGATTGAAATCATCGTGGCGAGTGTGGTCATCGCATTGGGCCAATCCTTGATTGTCTCCTTAGCTCTAGCTGCCGCCGCCACTCAAAACCCATTGGCCTCGATTGGGGTAGGACTGCTCTGCGCCGTACTGATGCTTATCTTGATGATCTCGGCTATGAAACTGGTCTGGAATGCATTGACCCGGATTTTCGGTTCGATTAGTCAGGCAACCGGTGGGGCGATTCTAACACCGGGGCAGGTGGCAGCGGGGGCGGCAGTGGGGACAGTTGGAACAGCGGCGGCCATCGCCACAGGTGGTGGAACGTTGGCTCTTGCTGGTGCTGCCATGAGCGGGATGAGTGCATCCGGCATTGGTGGGCCAGCCATGAACATGGCGGGTGGGCAATTGATGATGGCCGGACGGATGACCACTCACGCCACCAGCGGCGCTGGGCGGGTGATGACAAGTGGAAGCTCAAACCAAACATTGCCGCCACCATTCCTAGAGATGGGTGAGGTGGAAAACACACGTCTAGAACCGCTATTGCTGTCCAGCGGCCCAAGCAGTTCAGGGAATGGGCCTGCCAGTATCCCTGCTCCATTATCTACGCCTTCACTTGCGCCGCAGCCCATCACCATCGCCGGGTATGAACCAGCGGATTTATTGCCCGAAAGCAGCTTGGGTCGCCGCACCTCGCGTATTCAGGCGCGTTTTACCCCTGCGGATGAACAGACATCGCTTGCCCATATGGATGCGACTGAGCAAGCACGCCTGAATGCCGATAATGAACGTGACGATGCGGCACTCAGTTCCGCCCTCAATAGCGATAACCGCCGTGATGAAAGTGTGGCTCAGGCGCAGATGGATGCGGATAACAGCCGCGATGATGCCGTACTGCGCGACGCCCTCAAGACCACTGAGAGTGAGCAAAAGGTGACGGTGGATACTGCTGGACTGGAACGGGCTGGACGTGATTTGAGTGCGGCAGCCGGGGCACTCAAAACAATGGCTGACCAGCAGCAGCGCGATCGGGTGGCGGGCCGCATGGATGTCACGGGCAGTCGGAACGTGGGGGCAGTGGTTGCTGATGCAGTGGATATGGAGCGTGAATATCGCCAAAAAATGGACAAACCTATGCTCGATGGGGCAGGTGATCAGTTTGGCGGACGAATGGCTCAGTCGGTTGGGATGCATCCTGTGATGGGCCAAACTCCCATCAGTGATGCGGCGCGTTTTAATGCAGTTGGTGATCAGGCCCTGCGTTTGGGATTGAATGGTGGACACATCATGCAGGTGCTAAAAGACCAAGCGAGTGCCAAGGATGGGCACAGTGTACAGCCCGCGACCTATGACCAACTCGTCCAGCATGTCCGTATGACAACGGGTACACGCCAGAGTGAGGCCCAACAGCAGGTGGGGCGATTCTTGACCGTCGCGGCGGCGATGCCCGATGAAGTCCGCATTACGGGGTCTATCCCGCAAACGCGGCTGGTATCAACTGCGGAAAGGAATACGCTACCGCCTTCAAATAGCACCAGTATGGAGGGAGTGCCTAAAGCATGAGCAAATTCAAACATGAACCCCTGACGCCCATTCCCGAAGTGGAAGAAGTGCAATATCGCCCTTTAGACACTTGGCGGATGCTGGAATTAACCGAACTTGAAGAAGCCTATTCCCTTGTGCCGACCCAGCGCCAGCAGTATTATCGTGAAGTGCTGGAACGGGAAGCAGGGAAGGTCAATGCCGTGACGGATGCGGAAGAACTGCAAGTCGTTCAAGCACTGCTGGCACGTTTTGAGCAGGATGCGCTTGTGCCAGTCGGGGCACGTTGGGCCAAACCGCCGCAACGAGTCAAGGCTGCTGCGATGCAGGGTGAAGCTCTAAACTCGCCGGAAGAGGAGTATCTACCGAAAGGGAATGGCATACCCAACCCGATGCTGCTCATTGCGGCAGGCGGAGGCTTATTTCTATGTCTGTTGCTGGTGCTGCTCATGGCGCGACGGGGCGGTGATGCTGACCCAACTCTGCAAGCCTTCAATCCCTATGCTTCACCAACCCTGCGTTATACCGTCACGCCCACCCCCATTGCCCTTGAAGAACAGGACACCATTATCAAGGATGGGGATCGGGACAGCAGTCGCACACTGGCTTACCCGGTGGGTCTGCAAATCTATCCACCGGGCGAACGGCAACCGCGTGTGTTTGTCGTGCAGCGCCGGACGGTGGAGTATTCCGAGTGGGAATATGATCCTAATCCGGATACGGCCAGTTATCTTTTGGGTATGTCGGTGCGGCGGGTGGTCGGTATCCCGTGGAGTGAAGAAAATGAAGACCTCTTTGATCGCCTGAGTGAAGGCGCGGTGTTTCATCTCATCCTCAACACCGGCGCGGTGATTGAATATACCTTTGAGCGCCAAACCGAAGTGCGCCGCAGTGATACAGCCGCCTTTCGTCAGATTGCACCCGGCTTGGTGTTGGTCTTGATTGGTGAATTGGATGACGAGGGTGCTCCGACGGCAACCCGTTTGCTAGTGGTGGGGCGTTACGAAGCCGAACAGGAACTAACCCGTGAAGGCTTTCTATCCACCGATATTGAGCGAGATGTCCCACTTGCCACCCCTATTCCCGTTTTTCCAACAGCTACCCCACAACCTGCCCGTGATTTGCTTTATGTGGAGTTAGTGAGTGTAGAGACTTCACCGGATGGCTATATGGTGACAAAAATGCGCCTCTACAATGGGCAATTTGAGCCTGTAACCCTCTATCCCGATGACATCCAAATAGCGTTTGGTCACCAGCCTAATCCGCCGGGACCTTGGATACCCGCCAGTAACCTTGAGAACATGACCATCCTGTCGGGACAGGCTGCGGATTTAACTATCACATGGGCTTGGGAGGAGCAAATGCCTTATGCGACTTTGCGAGTGCTAGCCTACGAGTTCAGCATACAACTCCAGTAGATTTATTCCTCTAATAAGGGGGTTGTGAAGGTAAATGAATGATTGCCCAGCCTAATTCAATGCGCTCTGACTCGCTCAAACCACTGCTGATTTAGCTTCATACATTGAATCGTGAACATCCAACAAGCGTTAAGCGGCGTAGCTCATTTCCATGAGGATACTTCTTTACGGGTGCCTACATCTCCAGTAGCTTTAGTAATGCGGTTGTCGTATTCCAGTTACGGATCGTCATGGACTTGTAGACCGGAGTCGCCATGATTTTGTTAAGTCGGCTTTTGGTACGTTGAGCACTGAGACGTTGTGAGTAGATGACACCATCACCCGGCCAGATACGGTCAACACCTTCTCTTGGCACAAAAACTGACAGTGCTTCTTCCGGCGTGATGCCCATCAAAAAAATAACATCACTGTGATATTTCTCTGGTTGCTCACCGAAACCTTCGGGCTTGTTATCAATGACGGCTTGGAACTGTTTGCGAGTCAATACCAAAACTTTGATGAGTTCGTTATCAAGTTTGAAGCTCTTAGGCAGAGCCTCTTCAATCTGAGCTTTTATCTCGTCAGCGTGTTTGTCAGATTTTAAAATCACGTTACCACTGGCAATATAAGTTGAAACATTGGGAAATCCCAGTTCTTCCAAGCATTTTCTCAAGTCTGCCATTGGTACTTTATTTTTGCCGCCGACATTGATGCCGCGCACAAGTATGATATAGATTTTCATCGCCGTTCATTTTACCTTAAAAATGTTGCGCTAAAACATGGGTGGCTTTAGTCGCGGATTAAAGAGCGGAACAAATTCCTCTGTATCTGGGTCAAGGCTAGTAACAGCTTTGGCTTTACTGAGGTTGCAAGTTGCATATGCGAGGCAGAGGTTGTCGGGTTCATCGGAGCCATTCGGGTTAATATGCTCAACGTGCATGGCCTGACCAATGATAATTCAGCCACGTAAAGACTCGCGTGTAACTTTATAACCCCGCTCGGTGAGGAGAGCAGCCGCTTTACCCTTGCGCAGCATCAGCCTTTGCCCTTGATCCACTAGATGTTCCAATTCTTGGTATTCGGCCTTCGACAAAGTGCCTTTGGTGTTGCCATCCATCAGCACCTGCATTCGTTCCTGACGAGGGCTAGGCATTTGTTCGCGTGCGATAGTCCATAGTGCTTCATCGGAAAGATAATTTAAGGCACTTAATTCTGCTTCTTCATCTTCAGGCAGGGGTGGCAAAAAGGCATTTTCCAGTTCATCCAGAAAAACGGCTTCAAGAGGTTGGTCGGTGTTTTTCGCCACTTGTTGAGCGCGTTCGTAGATATGTTCCGGTATTTGCAATATGATTGTTTGTCGGGTCATCATCCATTTCCTGACCATCATTACGGCGTAGACCAGCTTTTAACACAGCATACTCCTAATCCATCTAATCTATCAATGCCCGAACAAGACGCTGGATATCATCTACAAAACTGTCATTGCGAACGTAGATCGCGTTGCACTTAACCAGTAGCTTCAAATTCTCAGGCAACCTATCTTCCTTGGGCATGGTTGCGTCATCGACCAACACTGGGATCACGCGAATTTGACGTTTCAGAGCCGCTGCAATTTCTAATCTAACATAATCGTCGTCAATATGAATTCGAGGTTTTTGCGCTCCATTTCCGTCTTTGGCTTTTATAGACAACCATTTTTTACCGATTACAGCAATGAGTGCATCACAACCCCATACCGCCTCGTTGATTTCTACCTCAAAATCTGATCCGTATTTAATGCTCTCTACGTCTCGAAAGATAGCGTTTTTTGCAAAATAAGGAACGATACCCTGATAAATCGATGTTGCCCATCCACCCGCATCAGCACGTCTATAGCTGATAAATACTTTTTTAGCCGAAAGAGTGCTGGTAAAGCTAGATTCCTGTTTCTTGAGGTGAATTCTAAGGAAGTTAAGATAAATATTGTTAGAAATGGAAGCCGTACCGTTTGCGTCAGCCGTGAGGATGCCTAATAAGTAAAGCTGTAATTGCATTGAATTATTGTAAGAAAAGCGGCTAGATTGGGGAATATTCACCATAGATAGGGCTAGATTTTTGAGATCGGGATCTGCATCTAATTGTTTAATAATATGGGATAAATTAAGATCATCCGAGTGAATGAAGTGATCAACGATATCATCAATAATGGCACTAGTAATCTCCTGAGGAGGTGACTCTTGTTTCATAATATGTGAGCAAAGTTGTTGAATCAAATATAGATTGCCATTAGTCCACCACTGGATTCGTGCGACAGCATCTTCGAAAATTCTATAATTTGTTGTTTCAAATACCTTCACTAACTGAAAAGTGCTTTCTATATTTTCAGTAGTCATATAAACCTTTTCGGCTACTCTGAAGGGAGAAATTGTAGGATCAGGAATGAGATCGTCCATACGGAATGTCCCTGCCAATACAAAAACCAACCGTGCAAATTCGGGTTGAATATGCCTCGAAACATGCATTTCACGAACGGTGCCAAAAAAACCAGTTCTTATCGGAATTGGCGTTGCTCCAACCTCGTCAATCAATATCAAGATCTTGGATGCCGTTTTGCTCAACAGCTCGACAAACATCTCTCGAAAACTGAAAGCATCATATTCTTCAATGGGTGTAACCAAATTCCTCGAATTTGTTTGGTCAAGAATTGAGGTGGTGACATGGCGATACCATTTGGATGCTTCTACGTCGCGCAATGGTGTTGTGTCCAAATACACAACCATGGTGTGAGGACTATGTTGGTATTTACTCTTTATTTTGAACAGCAGGCTAGTTTTCCCACTATTGTAAGGCCCAATTAACGCAACGTAATCGCCGTGATCAATATGCTCCTCCAACTGGTTTTCAATACTGGGTCTTTCGACACGAAAAGGTGAATTGACAGGCACAGGCCCTAAAGTATGAAACAACTTATCCATATTAAAGCACCTTTTTGCAAAGAGTCTTAAGTGAATAACTTCGATTCAAAAGAGAGTGTGATTGCTTCAGCCTCCGAAAGCATATCATTTGGCTCATTATAGCGCAGATTAGCCTACAGGATGGGCGGGTTTGTCAGCTTATTGACAGCCTATGTCCAGTCATTGAACACCTCTCAAGTTTATTCACCCTTATCCTAAAAACACAATGTCCTATAGTGGTTTCTTGGAGGAAAGTGCCTATGGGCAATCTCGGTACGGCGATTGAAGCATTCTTCACCGACCTGAGAGCGCTGGCGCAAATTGTAGCGCCCATCTTTGCCTTTCTCGGTGTGTTAGGGCTTGGGTTGATGTATCTCGGTTCTTCCATTCCTGTGATTGCGGAGTGGAAGAAAAACAATCCTCAAGCGTCTTCCAGCGTCGTGATGGGCTTGATTTTTGTCCTGCTGGCGTCATCGGTTGCCAGTCTCATCTCGTTCACTTAAGGAAAGGTGGTGGCAGTACAACGCTTGACGAGGGCTGATGGTTGGTTTTATGAGGATGGGCAGTCGGGGGGACTCGGCTGCCTTTTGCTGAGGAGGATGGCTCCGATGGTCGCCGAATTCAAATCGCACGTGCTAAAACGTGAGGAAAAGGGCATGTTCGGCATTCCCTTCAAGCGGTTGCTGGGTGCAGGCGTGGGTGGCGTGATGATCTTTATGGTTGCCCGTTTCCTCTTTGCTGTCGGGGCGTTGCCAATCGGTGGGGTGGGTTTCATCGGCCTCTTGATTCTGTCGGCCCAGCGCGGTGGGTTGAGCCTGTACACCCGCCTGCGATATCAGATACGTGGCTGGCTCATCATTGCAGCCGCCAGTCAGCCCAACAGCTTGGTTGCGCAAATGGCCGAACTATTGGAACTGCCCACCCATCTGGTCATTCTCGATGGCGCACAGGTCTATGCACCGCCTGAAAAAGCGGTAGCGGTTGACCTCGCGCAGTGGGAAACATATGCCGCACCGGATGAGGATGGTCAGGGCCTGATTTTTATGGAGGATGCTTAGAGATGGTTGCCTCTCGACGACGCCACGATGAACTACCTGCCCGTACTATTTTAATTGAACCCTTTGATTTGATGATGCACGCGACGGAAGCCGGGGTAACGACTCTACAAGGTCGGTTTTCGGCTTTCTTGCGGACGTTGGATGGCCCCGCCCGCTTTTTGTGCTGGCAGATGCCCGCTGATTTGAACCACAAAATCAGTGCTGTGTCGCAAACCGCACGCGAAGTCGAAGATCGCGCCCGTGCGGAGATGTGTATGGCCTATCGTCGCCATTATGAGCAGCTTCAAGTCGAGGCTGAATTTCAGCGGGCCTTGTGTGGCATGATTTTGTGGACAGAAGAAACCGGACGCACCGTTGCCAATGGATTGGCTTCGGCTTTCGATACCACCGCGATTGAAGCGGATTTACCTCCCCTGTTTGAAGGGCGCTATGGGTTGCGTGAAATCCCGTTCTCCCATTTGGCTCCTATTGGGCGCCCCGGTGGTCGTCCTTTCTGGGCCATTCTTAACAGCTACGAGTTTCTGCCTGCCGCATGGAATTTCTTTCGTCCCATCCCACCTTTGCTGCGCATGAATTTCCCGCTGGCCCTGTGTATTGATATTCCCGAAACGCTAGATCGCAATAAAGCAGTGGATGCCGTCGAAGGCATCATCCAAGCCTATCAGGTGCATCTGGTCAGCCTGCGCGGTGGGGAGGATAGCCGCGCTATCACCCGCATCAATGACTGTCGTCGCACCCTAGCCGAAATCAATCAAGGGGACGCCCTGCATACAGTACGGATTTCCATTGCAGTTGCGGCAAATACACTGGATACCTTAAAAGCGCGGGTATCCGAAGTCATGACCGAAGCCCGTTCCTATTTTCGGTTGCGACACGAGGTTGGGGAATTGCTCTCACGTTCGACGTATTTGTTTTCGCCGAGCAAAAGCAGCACGATTGGCATTCCGAATACGACCCATCCCGTCACTTCGCGTGAACTGGCTCTTATGCTGGCGCCTTTGGGCTATCGCAAATTAGGGGATGTGGATGGGGTGCTGCGTGGCGAAGCGGTGGGCGGCAAGTATACGGTGTTCCATAATTCATGGCGGGATAGACGGGCGGTGCATGAGGTCTGGGTCGGGCAGACCGGCTTTGGGAAAACCTTCGCGCTCAACTGCCTTCTGAACCGCGAATATGCCGAGAACGGTGTTTCCTTCGATATGTTGGAACCGATGGGACACGGCAAACATCTGGCCGCCGCCTTTGGTCTGCCATGGTATGTGTTGTCAGCCCAGACGACCTGCCTCAATCCCCAAGATGTGATGTTTCCGACGCTGCTGGAACAAACCTCTCACACCATTCGCATTTATGAGACGGTGATGGGGCGTGCTTTATCCGGCGGGCAGCGCGAGAACTTGGAACGGGGGTTGCTGGCCCAAGCCCTCGAAATCGTTTATGCGGCTTATGCCGATGACTTGGAGCGGCTTGCTCCTGATAAAACGCCCACCTCTGACTTTGTGTGTGATGTCCTCTCCGGTTTAGGCGAGAAAGACCACATTAAACAGATTGCCAAAGACTTGGCCGATGAAATCGCGGCTTTGGTTACGGGATCGGGGCCTTGGGCCAAATTTCTGAACGGGACGACCACCTTTGACTTTGGACGTTCGGGGCGGAATTGGATTGAACCCCGTATTTTCTCATTCCATCAGTTAGAGAATGATGCCAACATGATCGCGCTGGCCTATGCTCAGTGTTTGGCCGCCATTCGCCGTGACAGTCTACGTGACGAGCAGCCCCGTATCATCGCGGTGGATGAAGTCTATCGAATGCTGCGCCATCCCTCGCTATTAGACTTTCTGATCGAAGCCGCCAAGACCTTTCGCACCCGACGCAAAAAGCTTATTTCGATTGATCAAAACATGAGTATTTTTTTGGAAGGCAAGGCTCGACTGATCTTCGAGAACAGCCCGATTCGGGTCATTTTGGCCCAAAAGCAGGGCATGAACGTCTTTCGGGAAGATGCGGCTTTTCAGCATTTTAATGAACAGCACC
>JAIOHL010000306.1 GCA_019913005.1 Anaerolineae bacterium
TTCATCAAACTGCGCGATATGACAAGGTTAATTGTATAATAGATGCAGCTTTTGGCGAATGGGCGCACTTTTGGAAGGACAGCGGTGGCATGGCGAACCCCGAACATTTGGCGATTTTGCAGCAAGGCTTGGAGGTGTGGAATGCGTGGCGGGAGGAGAATCCTGATGTCAGGCCAGATTTGAGTAAGACTGACCTGCGCGGGTTCAGACTTTTCGGCATTGACCTAAATAACGCCAATTTGTCTAGCGTTAACCTAGCTGGGGTCAATCTAGTTGGATCCAACCTTCATAAAGTCGCCCTATATGACTCAAAGCTAGATGAGGCGTCGCTTTACGAGGTAGACCTAAGCGAGGCAAATTTATGGGGGGCCGATGCGCGGGGGACAGCATTTCATGATGCAAATTTGCGCGAGGCAAATCTACGCAAAACGGATCTACTTGGTGCCATTCTAAGAGGTGCTGATTTTAGAGGGGGATGGCTGATAGATGCTTTACTGTATCAAACAGACTTACATAGGACAAATCTTGAGGACGCATGGCTTGGAGGAACCATTTTCATCGACATAGATTTGTCGGAAATTGAGGGTCTCGATGCTGTTGCTCATGTCGGGCGAAGCTTTGTTGATTTCAGTACCATTGTTCGCTCTAGGGGCAAGATACCCGAAGTGTTTTTGCGGGGGTGTGGTGTGCCAGAGGAACTTATTACCTATTTACCATCATTGATTGGATCAGCAATTCAATATTATTCCTGTTTTATCAGCTACAGCCACGCCGACAAATCCTTTGCCCGCCGTGTCCATGACACCCTGCAAGCACGGGGTATCCGCTGCTGGTTGGATGAGAAACAGATGTTGCCGGGCCATGATATTTTCGCGGAGGTGGATCGCGGGATTCGCCTCTGGGACAAGGTGCTGCTGTGCGCCTCCCAACATTCGCTGACAAGTTGGTGGGTAGATAATGAATTAGAGACCCTCTTTAAAAAAGAACAGCACTTAATGCAAGAACATGGCGACAAAGTGGGGGCGCTGATTCCCCTCGATTTGGACGGCTACCTATTCAGCGACGAGTGCCGCACGCCCAAAAAGACCCAAATCCAATCACGTATCGCCGCCGATTTTAAGGGCTGGGAACATGACAATGCCATCTTTGAGGCCCAAATCGAACGGGTAATCAAAGCCCTCCGCACCGACGAAGGCCGCGAACCACCCCCGCCGCCGAAACTCGGCAAGCACCCCTAGCGCATTGCAACCTGCCTTCTCCCCCTCTCTCTCCAATATGACGCACGCCCATAAATCCGTAACGGCAGTTACGAATTCCCTTCTCACTTATATAACCCCCACTTATAGACCACATGTTCTAATAGGCTTCACCCACAATAGCGATAAAATACCTTGAACATGCCCTTTTCGCCTCCCCCTCGCCAGATGGAGAGGGGGCCGGGGGTGAGGTTGATAACGACCCCTGTCAGCCTGCACAACCATCAGCCTGCCCGTCTCGCGGTATAATCACTCCTATAGCACTACTGCACATGGGAGTCGTATTATGCCAGCCATCATCACCCCCGAACGTCCCGACACCCCCGACGCCATTGCCCTAATTACCGAATTGGAAGCCGCCCTAGAGCCGCTCTATCCGCCCGTGAGTCGGCACGGCCTCAGTGTCGAACGCCTCATCATCGAAGGGGTGCATTTTTTCGTACTGCGCTCAGACGGGACAGCGGCGAGTTGTGGCGGGGTCAAGCTGTTTGGCACGGACTATGGCGAGATCAAGCGCATGTACGTGCGACCCCAGTATCGCGGCATGGGCTTTGCCAAGCTGATGCTGACCCATCTCACCGATTTTACCCAACAGCAAGGCATCTCCCTCCTGCGCCTCGAAACGGGCATTTACCAGCAGGAAGCCATCGGCCTCTATGAAAAAATGGGTTTCCGCCGGATTCCACCCTTTGGCAATTACACCGACGACCCCCTCAGCCTGTGTTACGAAAAATCCCTGACCTGAGCTTTGCGGCTCAGAGGATGTCTAAAAAACGAGAAATCCCCACCCCCTAACCCCACCCCAATTCTTGGAGAGGGGCTTCAAAATGGGCTTTTGCTCCCCCTCACTACGCAGTGGAGAGGGGGTTGGGGGGTGAGGTTAGCTTTTCCGCACCAACACACAATC
>JAIOHL010000307.1 GCA_019913005.1 Anaerolineae bacterium
GCCACGATTCAGTCGAATGTTGTATTGCGCAAATAATGGTAAGATGGGTGAGAGCTAATCCGCAGTATGGGGGATGATTGACCGAATGCGAAAACGTGTATTGCTGTATCCCGAACACGAAAAAACCCTGCGCCAGATGTGCGAACCCGTCGCGCGGGTAGACAAAAAAATCCTGAGCCTCATCGAAGATTTGACCGACACCCTTTTGAGCCAACCGGGGGTCGGACTCGCCTCGCCGCAAATTGGCGTATTGAAGCAGGTGGCGCTGATCCGATTGGGCCAGACGCATGATGACCCCGACGCTAAATTAAGCGATCCGATTCCGTTGATTAACCCGCGTGTGGTGTCGGCTTCGGAGGAAGAGGTCAAGGATTACGATTCGTGCCTGAGTATCCCGCATCTGTACGGCTACACCTATCGTTCGCAGAAGGTCACGATTTCGACCCTGACAGTCAAGGGCGGTGAGCAAATCTTGGAACTGAGCGACCTTGATGCGCGGGTGGCCCTACATGAAATGGATCATCTGAAGGGTGTGCTGTTTATGGATCACATCCGTTCACAGGACGATCTGTATATCATCAAACACGACAAAAATGGCAACCCCATCTGGATCAAAATGAGCGATATGGCGAAGTTTTTGTAGCGCCGGACGGTCAAACCATCCGGCTACGGATTGGGGAAAAGCCTCATCAAATGAGGCTGCGGATAACCTACGTGGGAATAGTTCATCACGATGCACCGTCATCCAGCCCCATTCGATGGGGCTTTTTATCACATAGCCGCAGGGTTTGACCCTGTGGCGACATCAAGGACACGACCCTCATGGACGCTATCGAAATTCACCCATATGACCCGACGTGGCCGGAATTATTCCTGACGACGGCCCGTTCCCTCCGTGCGGCGTTGGGGGAGGTGGCAGTGCGCATTGACCACATCGGCGCCACTTCGATATTTGGCATGGCCGCCAAACCGATTATTGATATTCAAATCTCGGTGGTGGGCTTTGAACCCTTTGAGCGCGTCCTGAAGCCGATGGAGTCGTTGGGATATGGGTGGCGCAGCGATAACCCCGAATTGACCAAACGCTATTTCCGCGAACCGACTGGCACACGTCGCACGCATATCCATGTACGGGAGGTGGGCAGTTGGTCGGAGCAGATGGCCCTGCTGTTCCGTGATTACATGCGATTGCACCCCGCTGACTGTGCGGCTTATGTCGAATTGAAAAGAGGGCTGGCGCTGAAATATCGAGATGACCGTGAGGCCTATACCGATGCAAAAGACCCGTTTATATGGCAAATTTTGAGCAAGGCCGATAAATGGTCACAGGTGGTGGGTTGGCGGCCCGGCCCCAGCGATGTCTAGGGTGCTACGCCAACGCCATTGGTGTAATTTACTCATCAACGCTTACGCGAAGGACGATTGAATGGTGAAATATTTAATTGTAAATGCAGATGATTACGGGTTAGCCGCCAGCGTGAGTCAAGGGATTCGTGAGTCCCATCAGCGCGGCATTGTCACCTCAACGACGGTCATGATCGGGATGGATAATGCTGCCGAGGCGGTGCAGCAGGCACTCAAGGAAACGCCTAATCTCGCTCTGGGTCTGCATCTGGTTGTGGCGGGTAAAGCTCAGAAACCGGTGCTGCCACCCGACCAAATCCCAACGTTGCTGCGCCCGGATGGATTATTTTACGATCATCCGGCGTGGGGCGAACACGCTTCGTCCTTCAACCCGGATGAGATGATGCGTGAAGTATACGCGCAGTTTGAACGCTTCGTGGCTGTGGCGAATCGGCTGCCAACGCATCTTGATAGCCACTATCACGCCACCTATTTTCATCCCACCGCAGTGGAGGCGATGCGGTCGCTGGCTCTTAAGCACCATCTGCCCCTGCGTCATGACCGAGGGGTGGGTCCGTCCATAGTTGAAGGCATACCACATCCGGTGTCCTTCTATGAACTCGATCACGATCAGCCGATTGAGGTGCTCCTCAGTTTTCTTCAGACCCTGCCTGAGGGCGAAATTGTCGAGTTGTGCTGTCATCCGGGTTATTCCAATGACACGCTTTTTGAAGTTGACTCATGGACGAAGGTGCGAGAAATCGAACTGGCTTATCTGACAGATCCGCGTGTGCAGGCCGTCATTACGTCCGAGCAGATTACCCTTTGCAATTTTGATGTGTTCAAAAAATCAGAATGAACAACCCTCGAATTGTGCTCATAACCGGACATCCTAGTACAGGCAAAACAACCCTTGCTGAAGCGTTGGCGCAGGAGTTGAGGCTACCACTGACCTGTCGAGACCACCTCAAGGAAGTCTTGCTGGACACACTGGGCTGTTCAACGGAGGAATGGTCGAATCGGCTGAGTGTAGCCAGTTGGACATTGCTCTATCAACAGATCGAACGATTACTTGCCGCTGGGGTTGACCAAATGGTCGAGAGCAATTTTGATCCAAAGTACGCCAATGCGAAATGGGCGAGATTGCGTCAACACTATTCGTTTGACCTGCTCCAACTTCGCTGTGAAACCAGCCCGGAAGTGTTGATTGCCCGCTATCGTGAGCGTATCGCCAACGGGACGCGCCACCCCGGCCATATTGACCGCAGCGATGATGCCGCCTTTCTCAATATCCTCCGTCAAGGGCCGATGGATTGGATTGACATCGAGAGCGAGCGGCTGGCCGTTGATACAAATAGACTTAACCCCGAAGATTATGCGACTGTAGCAATGGCAGTCCGGCGTTTTATGTCCTGCCGCGAAGACTGAAAATCCTCGCAAAACCTCAGAGACCCTATGGAAATCGCTTTTACAGACATCCCTGCCCATCGTAAAACGGCTCATTGAAGCCCTGCCTCGCTTGCGGTTCACCCTCCAACACTTTTGGGGGCAGAGGAGGGAAAAACCAACCTCACCCTGTCCCTTCCCCACTGGAAAACAGCCGTGAACATATAGTGATGTTAATCACTCCACATCTAGTGCCGCTTGTCTTAAACTATGTTCACCAAAACGTCGTCTTGACGGAGGCAAAACTATGACAGAATCGGATAATGCCAAACAACTCAGAGCCGCAGTGATGAAGTTGATGCGTAGCCTGTATCCATTCAAGCAGAACCATCTATTTAAAATGCCCCTTTTGATGGCTGTCAGTTACTTCCTTTTTTACGAGCTATTTCAGCTACTCATCGCTGTAAGTTTTGGTGTATTTTCTGGCAATCCTGAAACTCACGATTTTTCGGAAGATTATCCCAATTTTTTTATGGGCCTCTTCTATGCGGTGATGATATTCTACTATCTTTGGCTTCCGAATCTATTCACCAATACGCTTGTGAGGCTCTATGAAAATGGGGCATTTGAAAAGAGCGAGGTCAATCTCCAAAGTCTTATTGGAATCTCGAGGAATAAATGGTGGATACGAGTTCCCATCATAGGGACGATTCTGCTGTTGATCTGCTGGTTTGTTTATATGCCACTAGACAGGTTCAATTTCTGGTTTGAGGTCAATCTCATCCCCTTTCTCGCCGTCACTGTGTTATACGGCGTTGCGTGGTATGCGGGATTCGCTTTACTCGTCACCCTAGTGCTTGCCATTCGCTTCATGAATCTGGTATTCAAGGACAATCATATTCGGGTCAATCCCCTACACCCCGATGAATGTGGCGGGTTTCGCCCACTATCCACCTTTTCAATCCGTCTCATTAATATTGCACTTTTTTGGGCTGTCATTTTGGTAGTGTCAGTCATTCGCTCATATCAGCTCGGAGTCATTGGCGGGGATTATGCGCTTTTTACTAGCCCCGTTTTGTATCTCATGTTGGTTCCCACCCTGTTCTACCTTCCACTCCACAGCACCCATTTGGCTATGCTCAAATATCGCAATCAGTTGATGGCAGATACTGCCGAGCAATACCTAAAGGAACACAATACACTGTTGAGCGAACTTTCGGCATCTGATAAAGAGATGGAAGCCAGACTTAAGCGTCTTGAGAACCTTCAGAAGGTGCAGGAACATAATCGAAAATACCCAGTCTGGCCCTTTACGTACCGAATCCGAATCGCGGTACTAGCAAACGCTGTCATTCCAACCGTGACAACGATCATTGGGTTTATCCTAGATTACTTAAACTAGACAGCCTCGTTACGAGCTATTTCTACTGGTTATACTGCGTGTTATACAATTCCGTCGCTTCCGGCAGGCAATCCTCGCCCATGCCCATGTAGATTTGCAGATTGCCGCGTGCGATTTCAAATTGACCCATCTCGTGATAAATCATGCCCAATAAGCCAAACCCGCAGGATGAATTGGGTGCGAGTTCGACCACCCGGTTGGCATCGGCAAGGGCACTTTCATAATTTTCCAGATAGGTATAGGCGAAACCCCGCAAAATATATGCTCCGGAGTTGTAACGATTCAAGGTCAGGGCCGTATCCAAATCAAGCAGCGCCGTAGCATAATCACCCAAATTCAAATAGGCCCGTGCCCGTTCCACAAACAAAGTGTCAGAGTCCGGTTGGATGTTGATGGCTTCCGTATAGGCGACAATGGCCTCTTGATAATTGCCCGCCACAACCGCCTGTGCCCCGACCTCCGCGAAGGCAAAGGCGACCCCCGTCGGCGCGACTGGACTATAGCCCGGATAAAAGTAGCTGCCCGTCGTCGTCCCCAAGACCACTTCCACCAGCGGGAACCAACTGGCGTCGGTATCTTCAAAGGTGTTGACGGTCAGACGGCGCACGTCCGAGCCATCGGGACGCATAATATAAATCTCCATGCCGTTGAAATAGGTCACATCGGCGGCGGCGTCTTGATTGGAATTGTAGGCCAGCCACTGCCCGTCCGGTGACCATGCCGGGTTGCGATATAGGAAGGTGTCGGGGGTGACGCGGCGGATGTTTGACCCATCGGCGTTCATCAACGAAATAACGGCGTGCGTATCATCTAGTGTCGTGCTGTAGGCGATCTGCGTACCATCCGGTGACCATTTGGGTGTCTCTTCCTTTTCAGGCGTATTGGTCAGGCGGCGCTGATTGCTGCCATCGGCGTTCATGACGTAGATTTCTTGGTTGCCGTCGCGGTCAGATAGAAACACGATCTGGCTGCTATCGGGGGAGACGTGCGGCTGTTTGCTGTTGCCCGGCCCATTGGTCAATGCCTGCAAACCCGTGCCGTCAATCGCCACCCGATAGAGTTCATACTGCCCGGTACGGTTGGACATAAACAAGAGCGTGCGTGAATCGGGCATCCACGACGGGGCCGAATCCCATGCCGGGTCATTGGTCAAACGCAGCGAACTGGTGCCATCCGAGCGCATGACATACACTTCCCAATTTTGCGGCTCCGGACGGGCAATCGGGTCGCCAAAACGCAGGGTCTCAAACGCTACCCATTGACCGTCGGGTGAAATGACCGGGCCGGAATCAAAACCAATCGCGTCGGTTAGGGGGCGTTGTTCCGTGCCGTCGGGATTCATGACAAACATGCCAAAACCGCCGACCTGCCCGGTGGTAAAAATGAGTTTTTGCGTGGGGTTCGTTTGGGCGAAGGTGGGGGGATGATCTGGCCCAATGATGGTCAGTAGGAGTATGATTACGCCGATTAACAGCCGAATTTTCATCTTGCCCTCCTCAAATCCTGCGGATATGCACACCCTTAATAATACCCAATCCGCGATTTAAGGCCATTACCCCCAACCCCTTGAACAGGCGCGGGCGAAAATTGACAGACGGTGGATTCTGGGCTATATCTTAAATATGATTGCACGCTGGCTAGTTGGAGTCTTCCCCATCATAAACTAACGCTGTGATACGGCCCGACCCGTATCCAAACCCCCTAGTTATACATTGACCCACCGCGTAAATCGTTCGGTGGAGCGAATTTTTTGGCTTGCGACGCTATCGCTGGCCTCATTCCATCTTGCTTAACTCCAACCAATAGAAAGATGTGTTCTATGAACGTGCATATTCGCGCTTTTGATGTTTCTACCGATGTACCTGACCTGCTGGCCCTATGTGATGCCATTGAGCAGCATGACCAAACCCACGAATCCGTTACCGAAGCCGACCTTTTGAACGAGGACAGCCAATCGAAAGCCCATTGGGTGGCCCTTCTGCCGGAGGAAGGGAATCGCATGGTCGGTCATGCGTGGCTGCTGAAAAATCCGGCCCGTGCCTATATGCTGGTGGCCGCCCATCCCGACTATCGCCGCCGGGGAATCGGCACCGCCTTGTTGCAGCAGATCCAACAGGCCTGTCAGGAACTTGGCATCCGACAGGTCATTGCCTTTTTCCCCGCCAATTGTTGCCCCTTCGTCGAAGGCTTTATGCAGCGGCATGGCTTTCGATTGGCCGGCCAAAATCGGCAGTTTTCCGCACCCACCGTCCTGCCGAATGAAGCTCCACAATGGCCCGCTGGATTTGTGGTCAAAACGTATGCCGAGGTGAATCAAGTCGAGGTGTTGGCGGCAGCGTTTAATCGCTGTTATGGGGATCGCTGGGGGCATCATGAAAACCGCGAAACGCTGACGATTGAGCAGCTTCAGGAACACATGGCGGCCTATCCCGATGCGTTTATCCCCGACGGCATGTTGATCGTCTACGCCCCGGACGGTGCAATCGCGGGGACGGTCAGTGGTCGGTTGCTGCAAGACCCGCCGCGCCGGGTGATTGATTCGCCGGGGGTCGCGCCACAGTATCGAGCCGTTGGGTTGCATCGTCCGTTGGTGTTATGGGGGCTGGCGTGGTGTCAGACCCGACCCGCCGGGGCCATCGAATTGGCGACCTATGGCGACACCGCATCCGAAGCCGCCCTGTATGAATCAATGGGCTTCACCCTTGAACCGTATAATCACTGGTTGGAGTATGTGCTGGATGTCGTGACCGCCTAATACCAGATTCGAGTGAACAGCAGCGGTATCCCGCCAACAATGGGTTTAAACCCATTGTTCTGAAAAACGATAGATTATCCGAATTTGGTATAAAGGGTGTATCCGGTCAAAATGCACCCCATCCCCAACCCTTCCCCGCAAGCGAGGAAGGGGGTTAAGAGTCGGATGTATTCCCC
>JAIOHL010000308.1 GCA_019913005.1 Anaerolineae bacterium
CGTATCAAACAATCAAATTCGATGAATGGCAGCGATCAGTAGCCGCTGAGTGCTTTGAGGCAGTCGGTATGCGTGGCGGGGATGTTGGAAGGGTAAACGTGAGATGCAGACATCACAAGGCAGCGCAGACCGTCTCCTCCCATCAGGAGGTCGTCAGGCACACCTAGTTATTAGCGGAATCAAACTCAAAAACGGCGCTTAGAGGGCAACTACAGCAATTCTCATGTTGACTGACCCAAATTTCAAGCGAGATTCAGCACGGTGGCTTTAGCCCCGTGTGATGAAATTCAGCCTACGTGGAAATCGCTGTAAATCCAGCGCGGTTGCTATCCGGGGGTCATTTCGTTACCATGCAGGAAAGGTTCATGACCCAGCAGCGTGACCTGTGGCGACGGGTAGCATGTGGATTGTAGTGGACATACACCTCTCCTTTCGTGCTGCGATGACTAACAGGCCACATCGTAGCATAAAAAGCATGTTCTGGCAAGCAGGAGGGGTCAGATTGAGAAGGCGTCGCAAAAGCCCATCCTCACCCCCCGACCCCCTCTCCACCGAGTAGCGAGGGGGAGGAAAATGGTCTATTGAAGCCCCTCTCCACTCAGTGGGGAGGGGTTTGGGGTGGGGATTTCTTGCTTTTAGACACCCTTTGATCGGGCATCTAAGTTTGAAATCGACAGCAAATCGGGCATAATGATTCTCACATCGAGGGAAAGGATTTTGGGGAATGCCTATCCGGTCACGCCTAAACCAATATCGCGGGGTCAACGCCCACCTGCACAGCATTTTTCAAAATGGCGAGGGGTGGGAGAGTTTTCATTCGCGGCACATCAATTTTATTGCAACGGCTCTCAACGATGACCTGCCACCCGGCTATGTTGTGGATGTTGAGCGGTCATTGCAAGTACGTGAATACCACCCCGACACGGGCGAACGCTTGCGTCATCCCAAGCCGGACGCGGTTATTTATCAGACCGAGCGCGGGTTGCCTCCACGTTCAGCCGAAGGAATCATGGTCGCGCCTTCCTTCGAGCAGCCGATTGAAGCCACCCTTGAGGATGATCCCGAATTGGTCTATCCGGCAGTAGTGATTCATCAGGTGACGGAAACGGGTGGGATTGGCACGCCCATCACCCGCATTGAACTGCTCTCCCCGTCTAACAAAAAAGGTGATGGCTATTCGGATTATGTGGGCAAACGCGGCACGGCCTTGTTAGGGGCAATGAAACTGGTCGAGATTGATTATCTGCATCAGACCGTCACGCCGATCAAGCATGTGCCCAGTTATGTCCGCCGCCATCCGCAGGCCGCCGCCTATAATATCACCATCAGCAACCCCCAGCCATCCTTATCCAAAGGCAAGGCGACCACCTATTTTTTTGGTGTAGATCAGCCGATTCCGCAACTCATCATTCCATTAGCAGGTGAGGACAGTGTGCCGTTGGATTTTGGCGCGGTGTATGACCAGACCTTCCAGAGCCTCAGAATATATGGTTATCAGGTGGATTATGCCGAACTGCCGCCGAATTTCGACACCTATACTCCCGCCGACCAAACCCGCATTCAGCAATTGATGGAACGCCTGCGTGTGGCAGTGGAGCAGGGGGTAGATATTGACGCACGGCGCTTGAGTGACGTGGCGGCGTGATGGTTGCGAGGACTTAATTGATCTACATTTCCAGCTAAATTCAGCACAGTGGCTTTAGCCCTGTGTTGCCTCGAAAACCGCCGCAAGTCGGGTTATTGGGTATTTTTGGCGTCGGTGAGCGCTTTGGAGACGGATGATGTCGCGCCCAAGACTTGATCGGCATTGCCTTGAACACTCCCCGAACTGGCAGGCTCGCCACACATTTCGGTGGCGATTTTCATCACTGGCTGGCTGCCGAGTAAGGCTCCCTTAATGGCACGCTTCTTACGCTCTTCCGGGGTATCCACCGGGGAGGCGGTTGCGCCCTGTTCCTGTGCATCGCCCTCGCCGGAGGACACATCCTCACGCTGGACGGCATTCACCATCCGGCGGATAAAGGCTTGATTGCCGATTTGACGCGATAGATGTTGGGCGGCGGACTGGCGCACGGATTGGGTTTGACGCTGTTGGGGGAGGGCACGCAACTCCGATAAACCCCGTGTGGGCAGGGCATCAGGCGTTGGCGTCTCCGCCTCGGCCTGGGTCGCGTTTTTAACCAGATCATCGTGGTCGGTGTGGGGCATCATCGCTTGGGGCATAATGATCTGTCCTCGTTGAAGTTATATTGTTCTACGCGGCAGGGCTGGCGCTGGCAGGATTGGCCGACGAAGTGCCCGTATCTACATTCTTAGCGCCTGCGGACTCCGATTCTTCCTCGGTACAGTCAATCACCGCTGCACATCCGGCACCGCCCGCATCCACCTTGTTCTGATTGGGCTGAACCACTGCCATTTCCTTTTGGGCCTGATTCCAGAACTTGGTCTTGCCGGTGGCTTTCGCGGCATCTTCAGTGGTCGCAGAGACACTTTCTAGATGATTTTGCATCGTTGACTCGATGCTTTGCTGGTCGCTTTCCAGCACATTTTTATGCTGGTCTTCGTGCGCCTGCAATTGAGACATGGCGGCTGTCCACGCTTTGGAGGAGGTCGCGTTGGTGGGCGACCATGTGGGCATATCAATGGTGGGGCCTTTCGCACCGCCCTGATAGCCGACCTTCGCACCGGGCAGGGTCACTGACCATTTGGTCTTTTTCTCATCTTCGGCGGCGGCAGTGTAGCCAGCGGAATCGTCAAATTGCAATGTGCCGATGGTCTTGGCCCAGCGGGGTTTATAGGGGCTGTTGGCGTTGATATAGGGCACAATCTTGGAACATTCCGCACCCGCATCCAGTCCCATGGCCCAGCGTTGGACTGCGCCGATGGGGACGGGTTGCACGCCTGCCAATAGACGCTGGACAAAGGCGTTGCCAAATTGACGCTGAAGTTGCAAGGTGGCGATTTGGCGCTGCTGGGGGGTGCTGGTGGGGGCGATCATGCGGCGCAGAGGGGCGGTGGCATCTTGCCCAGTCGCGGCCTCCATTTCGCCGTCATCGAGTATGGCTTGTGGCCCACGCTCGACCTCATCCTCCAATTGGGGGACGGATTCATGACATTTGGCACAGCCGCATTTTTCACACATAGTGCTCGATTTCCCCATTCCTACCACACTTAGTAACAGTATATGCGATTTCTGCCGCCGCGCAAATCAGGTGATGACATACAACGGGGAGTTGGAATCTGGGGGTAAATGGAATAATCTCGCCCCGTGAAGGCTGGCCGATATAATTTCAAAAGCAGGGTTGGTCTTGCCTGCTCTGTTGCAAGGTTGGGCGTTGAAAGCCGGGCGGGTCATAGACCACGCTCCTACGAGGTTGTTTTCCACCGTAGGGGCAAGTCACAGACTTTCGCTGTTTTGAACTTCGCAACAGAGCAGTCTTGCCCAACCCCTACCAGTGGATGTTCGTTCGTTGGGACAAAGCATGGCCTTGTCCGTACTTCTAATCCCTACGGCACAAGGAAATAGACCTTGATATTCAAATAGGCCAACCGAATCAGATCGCCATCCTTGAGCGGGTGGGCCTTAAAGGGTTCAAGGCGTTCCTCATTGACAAAGGTGCCGTTCACGCTGTCCATGTCAATCAGGTTGACGGTGTTGTTGGCGGTGCGGCGGATCAGGGCATGGACGCGGCTGATGCCTGTGCGATAGCCGGAATAATAGGCCAGATTGATGCGCTGCACGTTGTCCACCTCTGGCGATTCTTTGCTGAAGCGCCCCAACAGCACATCATTTTTCAGCGCCCCAACCACAATCTTGTTGCCGCCAATGCGCAGTAGCAAACTGGCGCCATCGGGAAAGAAGGTCGGCTCCATCAAGTTTGAAGATTCCGCCGGGGTGAGCTTGGCGGTATCCAGCGGCATGGTTTGTTGATGTTCTTCAGCGGAAATTTTGCGGGTGGTGCGTGCCCCTCCCGCAAGGAAGTTGATCAAGCGCTCTACAATTTTCCGATCACGACTTGGATCGGGCAAGGTCTGAGTCATGGAATTGTCCCCTTCGTCCATTTTCACCGATGTCTGCTGCGACGGGTTGCCTATTTACAATTTTGGGGATTGTCTGGCAATAATCTTTAAACTTCAATTTTCTTTACTTTTTCTTCACTTACCTAAACACATTATAATAAAATTTGCGGTATTCTTTCCACCCCTGTCCGTAAATTTTCAGATAAAATTAGGTTTTCGTTTGAATGGGAGCAACTCAAATGACCCTGCCTGCGCCGATTTTGCACAAGACACCACGCGGTCTGATTACGATCCGGCCTGCGGTTGAACAAGATGACGCCCAATTGGGTGTGCTTCGTAAGGAGGCCCTGACGGATGCGCCGACTGCATTTGGGGCGGATTTGTCGTATACCGCTCCGTTTGAATCCGGTTATTGGGTGGACAAGATTCGTAAGGATACCGAGGCGGGCAGTGGTCTGGTTATTGTCGCGGCGCTTGCCATGCCCAATTCTGATGGGGAGACCCCACCCGCCGAAACGCTGGTCGGCATGACGGGTATTTATCGCAACATGGGGGCCAAGTCGCGGCATTCGGGCGGCATCTGGGGCGTGTATGTGCAGCCGGATTTTCGCGGGCAACATTTGGTAGACGACATGATGGCGCTGTGCCTTGTTTGGGCCAAAGCGCTTGGGCTGCGTATGGTCAAGTTGGCGGTAGCGTCGGATAACGCGGCGGCGCTGCGGGTCTATATGCGGCATGGCTTCCGGGTGTATGGCGTCGAACCGGCTGCCATCCATTATGACGGCGTGGATGTTGATCTGGTGTTGATGACAAAATGGATTTGAGGGGGAGGGGAATCTGGCGTATTCTAGGCCCACTCATACAAAATGCGGGGAAAGACCAACCCCATCCCCAACCCTTCCCCTAACA
>JAIOHL010000309.1 GCA_019913005.1 Anaerolineae bacterium
GAGGGGGCGGGGGGTGAGGTAAACATAACCGAAAATCGCTTATTCATGCCCTCTCCGAAAAACTGTCGGAGAGTGAACTATGGCCGGGGAGGGGCCGGGGGTGGAGTTGGACGGATGTGAATTACCCGAATTTGGCGTCACAGGCGTAGGTTAAATATTTTCTATCAACGAACAAGAAAATTTTGCCAAAGCGTCTATGAAACTGTGGCATAATCTCCCCGCCTATCCAAAAAAACACGAAGGGGATATGTTGCGATGCGGAAACTCGGCCTACTGGCGATCTTGTTGATTTGTTTCACCCTCGGCACGGGCACGTTACAGGCCAATCAACCCACTCCGATGATGCCACATGCAGGGCAGGTGGATGAAAATACTGGCCCGTTGGTGATTGCCCATCAAGGCGGGGATGGTCTGCGCCCCTCCAATACGATGCTGGCCTTTGAATATGCTGTCGAAATTGGCGTGGATATGCTAGAAATGGACATCCACAGCACCAGTGACGGCGTGTTGGTCGTGATCCATGATGACACAGTAGATCGCACCACCGACGGCACGGGCAAGGTGAACGAGATGACCTATGCTGAGGTACAGCAGTTGGACGCCGCTTATCATTGGCCCACTTTGCGCGAAGACGAGGGCCGCGATTTCACCGAACAACCGGAAGGGGAATATCCCTATCGGGGGCAGGGCGTGACCATCCCCGCGCTGGAAGACGTGTTGACCGCCTTCCCCGATATGCCCATGACCATTGAGATCAAACAGGAAACGCCGTCCATCGCCGAACCCTTCTGCGCGATGCTGCGCGACCATGACATGACCGATCAGGTGATTGTGGCCTCGTTCAGCGCCACCGCGATGGAGGATTTCCGCGCCGCCTGTCCCGAAGTGGCGACTTCCGGCGTGACGGACGAAATCCGCCAGTTCTTTTTCCTCAATCTCGGCGGGCAGGCCCAAAATTATGCAGTGCCAACGAGCTTGACCACCTTCCAAGTCCCCGAATATTATGATGCCCTACAGGTCATCACCCCCGAATTTGTCAGCAACGCGCAGGCATTAGGCATTCAGGTGCAAGCGTGGACGATCAACACCGTCGAGCAGATGGAACGCATGGTCGCGGCGGGGGTCAATGGCATCATGACCGATTACCCCGATCGCCTGTTGGAATTGTTGGGCCGGACGGGGGAGGGGGAATAGAGGACGGGTCGTTGCAGCACACGAGGATAAATCCGCCGCGCTCAATTTGACATGATTCGTCCGATAGGAAATTTCGTAGGGGCAGGTAGCCGTGCCTGCCCTTTTTTGCGGTTCCACAGGTTATACAAATTCGGGTAATGGATGTCCGTTTAACCTGCTCTGTTGCAAGGTTCGGTTTCAAAGGCAGGGTTGGTCTTAGCCCAACCCCTACAGAATCGCATCGTAACCCCATTTGGTAGGGGCAAGGCTAAGACCTGCCCAAACTTGAATCGCACCACGACTTGCCCAATTTTGAACTTCGCAACCGAGCAGTTTAACCCCACCCCGGACCAAGCATAGGGAGGGAAGTAAAAGGTCTATTTGAGTCGCTTCCCTTTGTTAGGGGAAGGGTTGGGGATGGGGTCAGTCTTTAGCCGAATCTGGTATTGATCTCGCCCATTTCCCGACGGTAGGGGGATTTTTTGTTCCCCTTCCATTACCCCTTGACTCTCACATCGTGTCAGACTGTATGCTGATAAATGAAATCAGACGAAACGGACGGACACGGCATGTTCAAAATCGGTGAGTTTTCCAAACTGACCCAAATCTCGATTCGGATGCTGCGGCACTATGATGAACTTGGCCTGCTGATTCCGGCGTACACCGACCCGACCAGCGGCTATCGCTTCTACACCGCCCAACAGTTGACCTGCCTTAATCGCATCCGTGCCCTGCAAGACTTGGGCCTCTCGTTAGAGCAAATCGGCGGCCTGCTGACCGATGACCTCTCCCCCGCTGAGTTTCGCGCCATGCTCCTGCTCAAACAGGCCGAGGTGCAAGACCGTATCGCCCAAGAACAAACACGCCTAGCCCGGATTGCCCTGCGCCTCCAACAAATCGAGCAGGCCGACACCGCTTATGACATACGCCTCAAACAGGTCGAACCGCAGTGGGTGGCTTCCTTGCGTGATTCGATTGAGGCCTATGGCGAACTCGGCGTGCTGTATCAGGAAATCTATGGCGCTCTGCCCAAACCCACCCTCGACGGCATCCCTGCGGCGATCTGGCATGATGAATCGTATCGGGAGAGCCAGATTGATGTCGAAGCGTTGATCTTCTTGCGTGGCCCGCTGACGATTGAGCATCCCCGCATTCAGGTCAAGGAAGTGCCAGCCCAGCGCGTCATGAGTCTGGTGTATGAGGGCGCATTTGACCGCATCGAACTGGCGTATCAGGCCGTGATTCAGTGGATTGAGCAGCAGGCCTATCGCATCAGTGGGCCGAATCGTGAGGTGTATCTGCATGTGGCGATGCCGTTTCGTTCCGATGATGCAAGCAGTGTGGTCGAGATTCAATTTCCTGTAACCCCATCCTTGTAGCAAAACGGCTTTTTGACGCCCTTCCCTTTGTTAGGGGAAGGGTTGGGGATGGGGTTTGTTTCTACTCGAATTTGTTTTGTGCAATCTGCGGAGACCAACCATGACCAAGATCAACTATCAACAGCAGTTCAAATCACTCTATAAGCCGTCGGGCAAAGAATTCAGCATCGTCGAAGTGCCACCCATGAATTTCCTGATGCTCGATGGGACTGGCGACCCCAACACCGTGCCTGCCTTCCCCGCCATCATGCAGGCGCTCTATGGTTTGGCCTATGCGCTCAAATTTAAGGTGCGTGCCCTCAGTGGAGTGGATTTCGGCGTGCTACCACTGGAAGGGTTGTGGTGGACAGACGGCGACGGCTTTGACCACGACCATCGAGAAAAATGGCACTGGACGCTGATGATTATGCAACCAGAGCATGTCACCGCCGATTTGGTACATGAGATGGCCGACGAGGTTGCCAAGAAAAAGAAGCTGCCCCTTGTGCGTGATGTGCGATTTGAGGCCTATCACGAAGGACTGTCGGCGCAAATCCTCTACACCGGGTCGTATGCCGATGAAGGCCCGACTATCGCCCGCCTGCATGAATTTATGGAACACAGCGGCTGCACGTTTAACGGCAAACACCACGAAATCTATCTGAATGACCCCACGCGCACCGCCCCCGAACGTTTGCAGACCGTCATCCGCCAACCCATGCGCAAAGTGTAGCTCAAAGGGGGAGTCGAAAACGCCGCATTAAAGCCCCTCCCTAATGCTTTGGAGTGGGGATTTTTTTCGCAGTTTAGACACCCTCTGATACCAGATTCGGGTGATTGATGGGTGAAAAACAGGGTCAGTCTGAGCCTGACCCCTACCAACCCCGCTACCACGCTATTTCGTAGGGGTAGGGCTAAGACCTACCCTTTACCCGAATCTGGTATGAGCCGTGTCCGACATGCGGTCTGCTGAACGCATGAATAACGATTGTTGTACGGACGCAACATGTTGCGTCCCTCCTCAAAGTCCCACTGCGCTGGCCTCAAGCCTTTTCTCCATGCAATGGGGATGGTCTCATACCAGATTCGACTAAATGC
>JAIOHL010000310.1 GCA_019913005.1 Anaerolineae bacterium
GGGCCGGGGGTGGGGTTGAGCTATTTTCCTGAACCCCATCATCTCCGCGTTTCTCAACCATCAGCATCGCATCGAAAGGAGTACACGCCATGACCAACACACCCGAATCCCCCCGCCCCATTGCCGAAATCAACGCCCATATTCGCAACACGCTTGAGCGCGAAATCCGCGTCAAGCATGTCACGGTCATCGGCACAGTTGGACGCATCAAAACCCCGCCTTCGGGTCATGTATACTTTGCCATCTCGGAAAACGATTATTCTATACCGTGCTTCCTTCATCAGCACGTCGCCAGAACACTGGGTTTCAAAGTTCGGCAAGGCATGAAATTAGAAATCAGTGGCACTATCCGTGTTTATGATAAAGACTTGGAGGTTCAAATTGACGTTGAAAGGGCTTCTATAGTCCAAGCGGCCCCAAGTCACAATCTGCTTGAGCTTGAAGCCATGTTAGAAGCGGAAGGAACATGGCGAACAACTAAGCATCCCCTCCCACCTCGTATTCATGCCATTGGACTCGTTACCAGTCGAAACAGCATGGCATGGGGCGATTTTCAACAAGCATATACTGACGAAGGCGGTACAGCCCGTATTATACCTGAACATGTTGTGTTAGAAGGCGATCAGGCAATTCAGACTATCGTAAATGCAATTGCTAGATTAAACAATCAAAACCATATAGATGTAATCGTACTAGTTCGTGGTGGAGGGCGACAAGAGGAACTTGGAATCTTTGATGACCCGCTTATTTCAAAGGCGATCTTCCAGTCCAGAAAACCAATCATTACAGGGCTAGGTCACGCAGATGATGAGACTCTAGCTGACCGTGTCGCTGATATTAGAACCGACAACCCGACTCGTGCGGCTATATTATTAGCCCAACACGAAACGCGCAACACGCCAATTGCCATCCCCGTTGTGTCAGCACCCCAACAATCTTTAACACCTAACCCTGCAAACGTACCAGTAAGTCGCAAATGGCCGCTGGGTGCAATTTTAACGATTATCATTCTAGGCGCTCTTGTTGCCCTACTATTTGTGTGGCAGTTTTTTGCTTAGAACAAGCCGCGTTTGGTATCAGGATTAGTTCGGGAATACGGCCTAGCTTGACACCGCTCCCCCTCTCTGAAAGCCTTCGGAGAGGGGTTTGGGGGGGTGAGGTCGGATGCTTCTATCCCCCTACCACCTCTTGCCGTACCGCTTCCGGTGTCTCATCCGGTTCAGCCGCCAAGCCACCCCCGCGCACCGTCGAGCCGATCACCAGCCCCGCGCTAATCAGCACCAGATTTTTGACCATATACTGCCCCGCCAGCGTCAAGCCGAACGGAAACGTCTCCCATACCTGACTCGGCGCTAATACAATTGGCGAGAGCGTCCCCGGCATCTGCAAAAATAGCAGCAAGATGGTCGCCCGCATGAACTTGTTGGTCAAAAACCCAAGCCCAATCGCCATCTCCCACAGCGCCAAAATCGGCATGAAGTATTCGAGCGGGAAGAACGTAATCGAGGCTTCAATCAGGGGTTCGGCTGGACTCACATCGGGGAACAATTTCAGCGCCCCAAACCACAAAAAAATAACCCCCATCGAGAGGCGCAAGAACGTGATCCCATACCGCGCCATCCAATGGGTAACTTGGGTATCCACAGTGTCAAACTGTTGTAAAAGGCTGCTTCGGTTCATAAATTATCTCCTAGTGATAGGCAGATGAGCCTCATCCCAAAGCCTGTTTTTTACTCCCTCTCTCTGAAAGCGTTCGGAGAGGGGGTTGGGGGGTGAGGTCATCCGGTAATGCGTAAACGGCCTTAAACAAGCGCTTTTCTTTAATTTTCGGAAAATGACCGCAAACTGATTTGGAGCACGGCGGCTTAGGACGTTTAATAGTTGAATTCGGTAAGCTATCCCC
>JAIOHL010000311.1 GCA_019913005.1 Anaerolineae bacterium
TGCTTGGGGAGGGGCCGGGGGTGGGGTTCATAATGCTATAAAACTTGAGGGATGAAGCAATTGACCCCGTGCCATAAAGAAAAGGAACATCCCATGCCCACCCTAGAATCCCTTGTCGCCGCCGAACGTGCCTTTGCCGCCGCCGCCAAAGCCAATGGCACCCGCGCGGGCTTTGTAGAATTTCTCGCCGCCGATTCGATCATCTTCCGCCCCGGCCCGATCAACGGCAAGCAGTTTTGGGAAGCCGCCCCGTCGCGCCCCGGTTGGCTGGCATGGTATCCGGCCTATGCGGGTATCGCGGCGTCCGGTGAACTCGGTTTCACCACCGGCCCGTGGGAATTTTGGCCCGCCGAATCTACCGCCCCGGTGGGTTTTGGGCACTATATTTCGGTGTGGCAGGTGCAGCCGGATGGCACATGGCGCGTCAAGCTGGATACCGGGATTCAGGTAGGGGAGGGGGCATCGCCGAAAGACGGCATTTACGCCCATTGGTCAGAGGCCACCCTCGAATCACACAGTCGCGGCCACCGTAACGCCACCCAAACCAGCACCGTCGACCTCTTGGCCCATGACCGCCAATTCAGCGATGCCGTTTCCCACGATGCCCCCGCCGCCTATGCCCAATTTTCCGCCCCGGAAGCACGTCTGTATCGGGACGAACATCACCCATTCGTGGGGCAGGGGGTTCACGCTGCGGGTTTGGCGCTGTGGCAGGGCGGCCAAATGGCATGGAATCCGCAAGATGGCGGGGTCTCGGAATCGGGCGATTTCGGCTACACCTACGGCCTCGGCACGCTCACTTTATCCGATGGACAAGCCAGCGAACGGGCCTATCTGCATATCTGGCGGCGGGATGTCTCCGGCGCATGGAAATTGTGGATAGATGTAGACAACCCCTTCCCATCAACGGCGTAAATGGCAAAACGGTCTTCTGAAGCCCCTCTCCATGCAACGGTTCAAACGCCGACACTTCTAGGGTGTGGAAGGAAAAACCAACCTCACCCCAACCCCTCTCCCACGTGAGAGGGGCTTCAATACGCCAGATTCGACTCCCCCTCGCCTATTGGAGAGGGGGCCGGGGGGTGAGGTCAACACGTCTGAAAATCCCTTGCTGATGCCCTTGCCGAAAAACTGTCGGAGTGTGAACTATGTTTGGGGAGCGGCTAGGGTAGGATGGCGTCAAATGAATTTCGTAAATATATTACAATCGGCACACAAGTAACATGACAATTAAGAGAAACATTTATTAACATGTACCAGTACACTTAGAGCTATAGTGGCTGCTAATTGCCGACCACACACTGTACCCCAAACCTCTCACACAGCCGTTGCATCGTCACGGTTGAACCCAGCAGCCCACACTGGTTCATTTAGAGAGGATTCGCACCATGTTTAGAAAAATTGCTTGGCTGTTTATCGTTCCGATTATGGTGTTGGCGCTTGTCCCAATGCCGACCCCATCGCCTGTTGTTGCCGTCGAAAATCCCGATTATTGGCCCACCACCGGCTGGCGTACCTCCACCCCCGAAGCGCAGGGCATGGATTCGGCTGAACTTGCTGCCCTCGTCAATTTCCTTGCCGACCCCTCGATGTATACCGACAGTATGATCGTTATTCGACATGGCTATATCGTGGCCGAAGCCTATTATGCGCCTGTGACGATGGAGGATCAACATCACCTCTATTCCGCCAGCAAGAGCATCACCTCCGCCCTAATCGGCATTGCGTTGGATAAGGGCTATATCAGCGGGCTAGACGCCAAGATGCTCGAACTCTATGCAGATCGCACTGCTGAAAATATGGACGACCTGAAATCGAGCATGACCCTTGCCGACGTGCTCAAGATGTCGTCCGGCCTACAATGTGATATGTTTGTAGACCCCAATAATGGCGGCGTTTTTGCCACCGAGGATTGGGTGCAGGCCGCGCTCAATCTGCCCATGCAGTATGCGCCGGATGCTGAATTCCACTACTGCAATCCAAATGCCACCTTGTTGTCGGGCCTCATTAACCAGACCGCTGGCATGAGTGCCCTCGATTTCGCCAATGAATATCTCTTTGGCCCGTTGGGGATTGAAAACGCCGCGTGGACAGCCGACTCAAAAGGGGTCAATCATGGCGCAAGTGAACTCCAACTCACCCCGCGTGATATGGCAAAATTTGGCTTCCTCTATCTGCACGGCGGTGTGTGGGACGGCCAACAAATTGTCCCCGCCGATTTTGTCTACGACTCGACCCACACCCAAACGGCGAATGCCTTCCCCGGCTTTGATTATGGCTATCAATGGTGGGTGCTGCCGTCCCTCAACATGTATTATGCCATTGGCCTCGCAGGTCAATATATCTGGGTCTTGCCCGACAAAGACCTTGTTTTTGTCCAAACTGGTGGCGTGACCGACGTGACCCGCATTGCCCATCAAGTGGCTCCGCTGATCGGCAGGTTCGCCCAAATGACCACGAGTGATACGGCCCTCCCCGAAGACACCACCAAACAAGCCGAACTCGCGGCGGCAGTCGAGGCGGTCAGCGAGCCGATGCCCCAATCGGTCATGACGATCTTGCCCGACGCGCTCACCCCCATTCGCGGCCAATTGTACAACCTCTTGAGTCCCAAATTGCTAGAAGGGCTTCCGCTGATACGCCTCGCCGAAGGTCAGGACCAGACATGGTATGATGTGTCGGCCCTAGCCTTCAACTTTGACGCCGCAACCGTCGAAGGTGTCCTAACCCTGACTTTTGTGGACGGAACCACCACTGAGATTCCGATTGGCTTGGATGGCCGCTATATTCGTTCCGAAAATCGCCTCGGGGTGATCGCCGCACAGGGGGCATGGCTGAATGACCAGACCTTCCGCCTGTACCTCAAGTGGGTGCGCGATAAGATCGAGTACCGGATGGATTTCACCTTTGCCCAAGAACTTCTGGAGATCGTCAAATTCCAAATTGACACCGGGGTCGCCACCGCCACACTCGGCATGATGGCCCCGCCCGCCCAATAGCTCATACGAAATTCGGCTTAAGACAGTGCCCCATCCCCAACCCTTCCCCTAACAAAGGGAATGGCTT
>JAIOHL010000312.1 GCA_019913005.1 Anaerolineae bacterium
CAACTATTGTTGTGATAAGGAGCAGGCTCAAAAAGGCCAAAGCCATCAATCTTCGCATGTTTTTCCAATACACTCCTGTGTGGGTTCTCAGCCAACTGTTGATTATACCCCACACCTGCCATGTAGCAGTTGTCTCTAGGCAGACTTGCGAAAATGTGCTAGAATATATGTTCTATGATTATATAATTACGAACCTTTTCTACCCCAACATGCCCAAACCTTTCGCATGGATTGGGGGTATTGAGTCTGTAAAGAACAGGTAAAAAATCATGTGTACCAAAAAATTGATGTGGCTAACGGTCTTATTCATGCTGATCTTGGTGGGCTGCAAGCAAGAAAAGGAGAGCGGGATTCAGGCGGTGGGGGGGAGCGATACGACCCCCGAAACCACCGAGCAAGCCGATTCACAAACGGCAGGCGGCCTTAATCTGGCAGAACTGACCGAAATTACCCCCGAAAACGCGGCTCAATTGGTGCGGGTAGGGATGTTGAATGGCAATGCTGGCGGGATTAACTCACTCGAATTTAGCCCCGACGGTCATTGGATGGCGACGGGTGGGCCAGACGGGGTAGTGATTTTGTGGGATATGACGACGGGCACGGAATCTACACGCTGGCCTGCTAATGAAGGCGGGGTGTGGGCCGTTGGTTTTAATCCTGATAGCACCCTGTTGGCGACAGGCGGGCAGGATAGCTTGGTGCATATCTGGGATTTGGCGACCCAGACCGAAACCGCGACCTTTAGTCACGTCGGGCCAGTCAGCGGGGTGGCTTTTTCGCCGGATGGCACACTGGTCGCCGCCTCGACCTTTGCGTTCCCTACCGAAATTGTGATCTGGAATGTGGAGACGGGGGCCGAAGTCAACCGCCTCAGCCGCCGCCGCATTCCCCATTTCGCGGTGGAGTTCGCGCCGGACGGCAAGACGCTCTATTCGGCCAGCGGCTATGGCTCGGTGTGGATTTGGGATTTGGCAACCAATCAATATGTGGATTCCCTTGCCGATCATGGCCGCCCGCTGTATGACATGGATTTGAGCAGCGACGGCAAATGGGTGGTCATGGGGTCGGAGAGCCGTGCTTTTACCGTGAATGATGCCTTGACAGGCGAAGAGCTTTTTGGGCAACGCAACTTGTCCGGCCCGGTCAACAGCGTGGCCTTTAATCAAGCCGTGACCCTGCTGGCGACGGTTGCGATAGAGGATTTCAGCGTGCATGTGTGGGATTTGAGCACCGACAGTGAGGTGATGGCGTTGATGGGGGGTACCAACGCGATTAATGTAGTCGGCTTTAATCCCAACAGCACATTATTGGTGTCGGGCGAGGCGTCCGGCGAAATTTGGCTGTGGGGGGTGAAGTAGGGTATCGAATGATGGGATTCATCCCCACCCCCACGCCTGTTGGAGTTCACATTTTAGGCAACGAAAGAAAAACCAACCTCACCCCCGACCCCTCTCCCACGTGAGAGGGGCTTCAATGGGCCGTTTTCGACTCCCCCTCGCCAAATGGAGAGGGGCTTTACATCGGTTCTCATGTTGACTGACCCAATTTTCAAGCTAGATTCAGCACGGTGGCTTTAGTCCCGTGTGATAATAGTTCAACCCACTTTAAGACGATGGAGTCGGGTAGGGGGTTATTCCGCTTTCATGCCGTAATAGTCATCGGCGAGGATGGCATAGTTATACACATCCCAGCGGCGACCATCCCGCTTAAAGGCTTGGCGCTGCACCCCTTCACGCACGAAGCCACACTTTTCATACAGGCGGATGGCGCGGGTGTTATAACTCAAAACCTCCAACGATACGCGGAATAGGTTGAGTTCATCAAAGGCATATTGCAGCATCAAACGCAGCGCATCTGTGCCATACCCTTTGTTCCAATAGGCCGGGTCGCCAATCGCCATGCCAAGAATCGCCGACTGACTGGGCCATTTGATATTAAACAGCCCCAAAAAGCCAATCATGCGGTCATCGGCAAGGGTGCGGATGTGGAAATGCACCGAGGTGTCGCTGCTCTTGAAATTGGCAAAGAACTCCGGTGTTTCGGGTCGCACCGGGTCGCCATCCAGCAGGCGTTGATACTCGGCATTATTTGACCACTGGGCCATTAGGGTATGGTCTTCGGGTAGGGGCGCGGCAAGGCGCACGAGTTCCCCGGTAAAGATGCAGTTGGATACGGGCATGGATGGATAGTGAGAGTTAGTCAACTTTGGACTCCTGTTGTTGTCAATTTGAGTTATACCAAATTCGGGTAAAGACTCACCCCATCCCAAACCCTTCCCCTAACAAAGGGAAGGGCTTCAAAAAGGGCGTTTACTCCCCTCCATATGTTTGGGGAGGGGCTGGGGGTGGGGTCGAACAGATATGAATTACCCGAATTCTGTATTTGATCTGAAAATTTGAATGCGGCACTACACAGCGCAGAATCTATCGAAATAGACTGGCTGTCCGGTGATATTCACTTAGCGGCCTGTGGAAATTGGGAAAACCCATTAGGCCATTACAACAACAGGCATAGGCACTCGAAGATTTGAGATATTGGATGAAAAGGTGTGCGGCTTAGATTTAACCACACACCCGTCATGATACGCGAATCGGCGACGGTGGTCAAGGATGCCTAGCCATTCAAGAGGCTATCGAGTTCGGCGGCGGTTTGCGTGATGCCCTCCATCAGGATTTTTTGGTCGTTGCCCCACACATGCAGACGTGCCCCTAACGAAGCCAAGTGTTTGACTTGCTCGATGGTGCGCGGCATGGACCCCCACGCCAGCCCATTGGCGCGACAGGCCGCATCCACCCGCCGATAAACATCATCAAGGCTGACCCGTTCATTTTCGGGGAGTTGACTGATACGCAGGGACAAATCGCTGGGGCCAACAAACAGCATATCTAGCCCCGGGGTGGCGGCAATTTCTTCCACCTCGGCCAGCGCGGTCAGGGTTTCAATTTGGACAGCAAGGAAGGTTTCTTGGCGGGCGTGTTCGACCAATTTGTTAAAATCCCCGCCCGTCGCCAATGCAAAATTTGTCTCAAAGCCTCGTCCCTCGACCCCCCGATCCCCAATGGGTGGGAATTTGACCTTCCGTACCAGTTCGCGCACCATTGCCACACCAGAGACATGCGGCATCATCAGGCCGGACGCCCCATCTTCAAAATAACGCACCAACTGACCGCGCTCCGTGGTCGGGGGGCGCAGCATACAATCAATGTCGAATTGGCGGAAAAACGCCAACAAACTTTGGATTTCGCGGGCATCCATCGGGCGGTGTTCAAGGTCGAGCCAGATGCCATCATAACCTTTGGCGGCGGCGAACGCGATAAAGGGGGGGAGGTAGTGGCCCATCATGGCGATACGGATGGGTTGGCCCGCCCGCAGTTTGGCAAGGATTTTGGAGTTACGCATGAGTGAGATTGTCCTGTTCAACGCATGAAAATAACCTCAATATTGTAACGGCCTGCCGAAAATTGGGCTATGAATTTGACGCAACTGCCAATGAGCTACAGTAGCATGATGTTGACCGAATTTATGAAAAGTGTAAATTCGTCGGGTCGGTGAGGGCGATTTATGTTTATCCGCGCATAAAATTTTGATACACTGTAGGTACTATCTGGCGCTATAAAGCCGGATTCGCAGATTTCCTGTTTTTCTTCTCAATAAGTCGGTATTTGACATCCTATCCAATTGAACTGGTTGCTGCATCGGGCAAGCGGTGATGGCCGTGCTTTGCCAAAAATCAGCCGCCCTAGAACGGAGGTAGACCCATGTTGATGAATCTTGTCTATGTTATGGTTGGATTGCTGGGCCTATTTTACGGCGGTCATTGGTTGGTCAAAGGAGCAGCACGTTTAGCAAGTTCGTATCAGGTGTCGCCGCTCTTGATCGGCCTGACGGTAGTAGCTTTTGGCACCTCTATGCCCGAACTGCTGGTCAATGTGAATGCAGCGCGACAGGGATCCGCCGAGCTTTCATTGGGCAACATCATTGGCTCGAATGTGGCAAATGTGGCACTCATTTTGGGTCTGACCGGGCTGTTTTTCCCCTTCGTGGTGGATACCCGACTGGCCCGCCGTGAATTGCCCATCATGATTGTGGTGTCCATGTCGGTTTTGCTGTTGGCGTCGGATGGTACATTATCCCGCGTAGATGGGTTGTTGATGGTAGGGGGCATGGTGGCGTTTACAGCGATTTCGTATCGGTGGGCAACCCAAGAAAAACGCCGTCTGCAAGCCGAGATGCTCAAATTTGAGCAGGCCGAAGATTTGATTGAGACCAGCCCGGCCAATCGTGGCAAAGATGCGCTGATCTTGTTGACGGGCTTGGTGGTGTTGATTTTCGGCGCGAATGTTCTGGTACGGGGCGCGGTAGCAATGGCACGCGAGGTGGGCATCAGTGAATTGGTGATCGGCATCACACTCGTGGCAATTGGCACCTCATTCCCGGAATTGAGTGCATCCTTGATTGCTGGGATGCGCGGCGAAAATGACATCGCGGTTGGCAATGTTATCGGTTCGAACATCACCAATCTGCTGGCAATTTTGGGGATGACGACCCTGATTCAGCCACTGCGTGTGGATGCGCAAATTCTCAGGTTTGAATTTCCGGTTATGATTGGGTTTGCGGTGCTACTGTGGCCGTTCGCCTTAAGTGAATGGTTGGGGCGATGGGCGGCAGGGCTGTTTGTTGCGGGATACGTGGTCTTCATGGTGGTCGCGGTGGTGCGTTAGTGGGGGGATTTTCTTCCAAATTCCAAACCATCGCTATGTAGCAACGTCATAGAGTCTGTGTAGAAATCGAAATAAGGGTAGAATGGGGCGAGTCAATTCAATCCACTAGGAAGGACGCCAGCATGAATCGGTCTGATCAGCGCTATAACCTTATTTCGATTTTCTTTCTGGCGCTTACGGTCATGGTCTGCCTGATTGCGGTCATGATTTTGGCTAATGTGGTGCCGGCGGGGCCATTTGAACCCGCGACGGATGTGCCCACGCCCACCGTTTTATCGGGGATTCCAACCCTGACCCCAACCCTGACCCCGTTGCCCACGACTGCCCCCATCCCAACCGCAACCCCGCTGCCGAGCGCCACATGGACGGCTATCCCGGATGCTGGACAGGGCAGTGGAGCGATCCCCGGCGCACCTACCGCTGTGGATACGCTGCCACAGGAAGCCATTCGCGCTGAAAACGGCAGTTTTGTGGTGGCAAGTTCGACGCTGGCGGGTCATGCCGCACCTGTGACGGGCCTCGTCTTTTTAGCCGATGGCATCCGTTTGGCCTCGGCGGATGGCAATGGGCAGGTGCGTATCTGGAATTTGGAGACGGCCCGTGTCGAAACGACAGTGGAAGCAGGTGCAGAAGTCACCCATCTCGCGGCCAGCCCCGACGGATCACGGGTGGCGGTAGCGCTGCGCACGGGCACGATCACGGTTTATACATTGGCGGATGTCTCCCAACCGCTCAATATTCCGGCCCATCAAGGCGCGGTCAATAGTGTGGCCTTTAGCTCGGATGGTCGCACCATCGCTTCGGCTGGCGAAGATGGCAAAGTCATCTTCTGGGATGCGTCAACGGGTGGGTCGCTGGCAGAATTACCCCACAATGGCACGGTGGGAGACCTTGCCTATAGTGTGGATGGGATGCGCTTGGCAAGTGTGGCGTCTGACCAATCGCTGTATGTGTGGGATGTGGCGGGCCGCAGCCTTGTCAACCAATTTCCGACCCCCGGTGTGATGCTCTCCCTTGCCTATTCAACCGATGGGTCGCGGCTCGTCATGGGCGGCGACAGCGGCACATTGGTCGTCTGGGATACGATTGGTAATCAGGTAGAGCGCAGCTTCTCCGGCAGCAACCAGCCAATTTTGTCGGTTGACTTCAGTTTGGATGGCTCAGTGATCGCCTCAGCAGGCATTGATAGCGCGATTCGGCTGTGGGCGGCTGCCAGCGGGACGGCCCTCAGCAATTTGCCAGAACACGCTTCACAGGTGAACGTGGTCGCGTTTAGCCCGTCCGGGTCGTTTATCGCGTCGGGTGGCTTTGATAAGAATGTGCGATTGTGGAGTGTTCCGGAAGGCATAGTCGTTGAGCCAACGCCGGAAACCCCGGTTGTCACCGAAGCACCACCCCCCAGCGATGAGGGCGATCAGGCCAGCGGTGGACAAACCGAAACAGGCTGTGTCTTGACAGCGACCCCGCGTGATGCCAACTTGCGCGACACCCCCAACACCGATGCGGCCATTATTCGCCAGCTTCCAGTGGATACGACGATTGCCGCCGATGCGCAGACGGTGGGTACGGATGGTATGGTGTGGTGGCGCACGGTTGAGGCCACGTGGGTGCGGACAGATGTGGTTGCCGCCAGTGAAGCCTGTGCAAATTTACCCGTCGTGACACCGTAGGAAATCTACCATATCCCAAATCTGCCAAATGATACCAGATTCGGCAGAAGACAGACCCCATCCCCAACCCTTCCCCTAACA
>JAIOHL010000313.1 GCA_019913005.1 Anaerolineae bacterium
GAGTGGAGAGGGCCTTCAATAGGCCGTTTTGCCCCCGCTCTGTACTCGGTGGAAGAGGGGGCACGAGGGGTGAGGATGGCCTTTTGCGACACCCTCTGGGCCCTGCTATCATCTGCTGAAAAAGTGGCGGGTTGATGGCGCAAGGCCAAACGCCAGCAAGCCGCCTGCAATCAGGATAAGCGGGAAGGGGTGGAGTTTACGGTCAATCGGCGGGCCGATAGCGACAAAATCACTTTGCATGAGTTGGGCGGGGGCGCGGACGGGCTGCAAGTTAGTATTGGTGAAGATGTCCATGACCTGCCGGGTATACGGTACGTTCCAATCGAGGTCGGTTAGTAGATCGGCGGCGGGGACGGAGATGGAAACAGGCATGGCCTGAATATGTCCATCGGCCAAACGTGCCCACTGCGGATTACGCCCCGATGTGCCCGGAAAATCCCGGAAGATGACAAGGGCGGGTTCATCGAGCGAGAGGCCCATCAACGTGGCGGTATCGCTGCTGACCTGCCCCGCCAATTCCATAAATTCGGTGCCATCGGGTCGCATCCGAGCCACTGCCCCGCCATACAAAATGAGCCAATCGGCCAGCACAAAAAATCCACGATACGGGCCGTTGACTTGCCACAGCGGAGCATCATCGCCCAGACGCACCCCGAATAAGCGCTCCCCCTGCACAATCAAAATCTGCTGGTCAGGCAGCCAGCCCATAATAGACAGGTTGCCACCGATTTGCCCGTCCAATATCGGCTGAAATTCACCACCGTCGGGTCGCATCCAATATAATTGATTATCGCGGCGCACAATGGGCCATGCGCTTTCGGCAGGCCAAAATTCCATCTCGGTAGCTTCTGCACCATCGGTGATTGACTCTATCGTACCACCTCTGATAGGGACGCGATAAATCTGACTAGGCGCATCTAGCTTTGTACCCGTAAAATAGACCCATTGGCTGTCCGGTGAGGTTTGGGTCAAAAGTTGATTGGAATTGACGGTCACCCGCACGAAGTCCGGAAAATCGGCGGTCAGGGACAACCCTTCACTACCATCGGCTCGGCGTCGGTAAATCTCGGCGGTAAAATCTGGTAAATTACGCTCAAAGGCGATCCACTCACCGTTAGGCGCAAAAAACGCCATTCGATAGTCTAGGCCCGTGATTTGTTCTGGTTTGCCAGTGGTCAAATCAGCCCTATAGAGAGCAATCGGGTCTACTTCCACAATCCCAGCGTGATATAGCGCCCCACTCCAATATTGATAGCGGCGATCAGGCGATTGATATTCAATTCGAAAAGTGGAGATAAACGGCGCAGCCACCGGACGATTGATGGAGGTGCCCGGTACGACCCAGCGTAACCGCGAATAACGTGAATTTTGGGCATATTCTTGAATCAGGACGGCGCGTGCCCCACCCCCTTCTGAACGGGCCACCATGCCGCCGATAGTAACGATCAGCAGAGCAACCCCCATTAGGACAGTCGGGAATTTAAGCAGACGGGTCATACGGCAAACTCCGCCGAGGAATCGAATTCCCCGGCTACAAGGTCAATGTCCTCGATATGAGGACGGGTTACGGTGGAGTAATTGTAGCAGGGGACGCGGCAAGATGCTGAAGGTGATAAGGGCAAGGGCAATGAGCAATAGAGGGGTGGGCTGCCATGTGCGGGTAAAAGGCCGCGTCCAACCAACCGAAAAGTAAGGCCCACCATCCATCAAATGGTCCAAGTGACCATCCGCCACCCGCATACGATACAAGCCATCCGGCCCTTTCAGCCACAGCCATCGGCCATCCGGGGATACATCGAACAGTTGGAAGTCATTCATCCTATGTCTAATCAGATGGGTAACACCCGTATCCCAATTGGTCCGCCCCCATGAGATTTCCATGCTCGTGGGATCTTTATGCGTGTAAATCAGGGTATCGGATGTCTGTAGAATGGGGAAATCTTGGAAGGGGTCGAGAGAAGACGGGAGAGATTGAATTTCACCAGTCGGGATGTGAAGGCGGACGGGCACACGATTGTGCCAAGCCAATAGCCATCCTTGGGCATTATTAGATCGCCCATAACCAAGATCTAGTTCACTATACTGCCAGATGATTCGACGGGTGCTGACCTCGATCCCAAGACGATCGCTGTTGTGTTCAATCACAGCAATACCACTATCTTTATCCAAAGACAATAGGCTCTCACTACTCCCGGTGTCCTCCTCTACTAGTGGTTCAAAAATCGCGCCATCGAATGACAGACGATAAAGACGTGGGCCATTCCCGATAATTAACCAATCGTCCATGTGGGTCCACGCCGTTAGCAGAGGGGAGAGGGTATAGGAAGCCGTCAAATTGGTCCATGTGCCGTCCTGCAAATCCACCCGCAGGATATTGACCCTATTTTGGGCGCTGTCATAAGTCGGCAGCAACAGCAAACGGTCTGTGCTGATTACCAGGCCACCCCCTTGATAATACACTTGATGGGGCGCGATCCACGCACTGAGATTATATCGCTGACCGCTGACCAAATGGGTTATCCAATATTCCCAATTGCCATCCGGCTTGAAACTGGCAAACATAACCCATTCAAAGGATCGTGCATTGGTCAGTTGGCTTCTCGGCCAAATCAACGAGTCGGGTGAAATATCTTGAGCGACAGTTTGGGCATGGGGTGGAATCCCGCTAATCTGTACGAGATCGGACCGGGTGTAATCCGCTCCTTGCCTCAGAAAATAAATTGCGCCGCTGTGTGGATTAATACCCAAAAACTGAGTCATATTGTAGCCGGGTGGGAGGAAATGCAGTGGTTTGGTGACACCGGGCCATATTTGTAGATAGAGTTGTCGGTCCGTGATTGCCATCTCATTGTAAACGACAGGCACATGCTCATTTGGGTCGTTCGGGCGCAGCATCGTTCCACCGAGAGACATCACAAGCAAGACAAGTCCCATCAGAAGCGCAGTGATTTTGAGCAGGCGGGGCATTCATTTTCTCCTATTCCGAGTGGTGATTCAAAATCCCCGGCTACAAGGTCAATGTCCTCACAATGAGGATGGGTTACGGTGCATCAATTGTAGCAGGCGACGCGGCAAGATGCTGAGGGTGATAAGGGCGACGGCAATGGCGATTAATGCTAGGGGCTGCCATGCACGGGTAAAGGGTCGCGTCCAACCTGCCAGCATCGCAAAGTCCTGATCGGGCAGCAGCAATTGAAATGAGCCATCCTGCACATTCAGCCGATAGAGGCCATCGGAATGGGTCAGCAGTATCCAGCGTCCATCCGGCGAAAGTGCAATGAAATTGGCATCGTACATGTTGCCTCGAATCAGCGAATCTTCGTGAGTCACCCAATTCATGCGCCGCCATTCCATAATGTCGTTATCATCCCATTGTGCATAAATCAGCCATTGGTCAACAGTGGTCTGGGCCAACACGTAAGCGCCGGGGGCATCCGTCGTCCAATCTGGCGTCTGAATCTCGCCTGTCACCAGATGAATGCGGGCGAACCCGGACTGATAAGCCCCTATCATCCAACCCTGTTTGGTTGCAGAGTCCAAGCTCAAGCTGAGATCAGTATAAGCCCACAGGATTTTTCGGCTTGCCACTTCCACGCCCAGCACATGTCTCTCGCGCATCAGCAGGGCGACCCCCAAGTCGTCATAGCCGCCGAGCCAGTATTCTGAGTTCTGGGCAACGGGCGTGTCGGTGAGCAATGGCTCGAAGATGGGTTGGTGGATGGACTGGCGATAGACACGATCTTCCATAAGCACCATCATCCAGTCGCCCACCTGCCCCAAGATACTGATTGTCCTCGGCAGGGTGACAGCCGGGGGAAGGGTCTCCGATGTTCCATCGCTTAACCGGATGCGCATCAATCGGGATTTGGGGATTGAACTCGCCTCCACGGCAGAGACAAATAACCATTCGCCATCGCGTGAAAAGGCGTGCATCCCTTGAAAGGCCACCCGCACTGGCCGCACGATTTCCGTGATATTCCATTCCTGCCCGGTTTCGACGTTGAGGGCCACAAATGGCTGACCCGTACTTGGATCCGACTGCCGATAGAGCACCCATTTGCCATCGGGCGACACCATGATTGACCCATATAGGGCATTACGGACGATACGCTGTCCCTGGGGGGCATTCGGGCTGGCCCGCATATAATCCACCACTGAATAATCATGCCACCCAACGGCATAGGCGTAGGTTGTGCCATCGTCGAATACCCCCAGCGTCTGGGCATCCTGAACGTAACCCGGTGTAATGGGCAGGACTGCACCGCTCCCCGACCAAACCTGTACCAAGCGGGTAGTACCGTCATTTTGACGCGGCTGCATGACGACTGGCACATAGTCATCAAAGGGTGTCTGGCGGCGCGACCCAAGCCCTACCGTGACTACAAGCAGCAAAAGACCCATCAGAAGAGTGGCAAGTTTGAGCAAACGAGGCATGGCGTCATTTTGTCTCCCTGAACGAGGGGGCGTATGGCGTAATTGTAGCAGGCGGCGCGGAATCAGGCCGATGATGAGCAGGGCAAGGTCCACCACCAATAGACGACTCGGCTGCCATGTGGATTCAAAACGGTGCATCCATCCCACAACGTCGTAGAAATTAGTCGGGAAAGGCGGCGTATCCAGCAATGTCCACATCGCTCCGCTGGCAACATCAAGATACACAAGGTGGTAGTCAGGATACGCCAATACGACGTGTTGGCTGTCCGGTGCAATCTCGTAATTGACCACATCGCCAATATTTGCCCGGATTAAGCGCTGGTCGCCTGTCAGCACATCCAAGCGCCAGAGGTCGTTCAGTCCAGTGGTGGGGTTTGGTTCAAGGTAAAAAAGCTGTGTTCCATCCGGCGAAAGACGATCTTGGTGGTAGTTACGGGGG
>JAIOHL010000314.1 GCA_019913005.1 Anaerolineae bacterium
TCCCCAAACCCCTCCCCAAAGCATTCGGGAGGGGCTTTAATACCCCATTTCATGCGTTAGAATAAACCCCCAATAACGCGATAGACCGAGTAAGGACAATTCAATCATTATGGGCGATTCAGCGATGCTCTGTGCGGATTATTCGCGGCAGGCCAATTCACAATTGTTTGGTACAGCCTCGCAGGTAGGGGTGTGGCTGTTATTGGAATACACAAGGCCATGGGGCAAAAACGCGACGGATGAAAATGAACTGCCCGCCGAGGTACAGACATGGCTGCAATCACAATGTGGTGGTGCATCCAACGGACGAGTGCAATTTATCCGGCGGGGGAATGAACCCATCCGCGCCGACGGGTATACGTTTTTTGTGGCGGTATCGTCCGATATGGGAAATTCGCGGTTGTATCGTCTGCACATCCCCAATTATGAGGCACTGTTGGCGGTGGATGTGGCGGGTATGGTCGTCGGAAAAGGCGAATTGGATGACCTCCTGCAATCCGAGCCGATTTATCTCGTGTGTACCAACGGCAAGCGTGATATTTCCTGCGCGAAATATGGGCGGGCGCTGTTTGACAGCCTCGATCGAACCGTTGGAGGGCAGGTATGGCAGACCACGCATATCGGCGGGCATCGGTTTGCGGGGACGGCGGTCATTTTGCCAAGCGGCTTGACGTATGGCTATCTATTCGCGGAAGACGCTGGCTCGTTGGTCGAAGCTACCCGTCAAAAGCGGATTTGGTTGGAAAAATTACGCGGACGGGCGCTGTATGCTGAACCCATACAGGCGGCGGAATATTTTCTGCGACAGTTTACCGGAAGGCTGGACGATGCAGTCTATCATTTTGTGCGGAGTGAGGCCGTGCCCTCGGATGAATGGCGGGTGACATTTGAGGGGCAGGGCGGTCAATCGCTGGTCGTCCATTTCATGAGGCGACCCTCGTCCACACCGATTTATAAGAGTACAGGCGATGCCGCATTGACGACACCGCCTGAATATCATCTTGTATCGGTTAACGGGGCTGAATAATTGACCCCATCCCAAACCCTTCCCCGAACACAGGGAAGGGCTTTTGATAGGTGTCTTATTTATTACGGGAAGGTAACGCCAATCAACTGCTGCGAGGGGTAGTAGCCATCCGAGATGACGACACTGCCATCAGGAAGCACAGCCAGATCGTTGACACGCACGAGTTCCCCTTCAGGCATAGGTACGGCAGAAGTATCCACTGCGGGTGTACCAAAAGCAGAGACAGGCAGGCCATCTAGCCCATATTTCACCACGCTGCGATAGGTCACAGGGGTGTCGGTGCTGTAATCGGTCACTTCAAAGCTGAGAATGGGTGAACCATCGGCAGCAAATTCGATTTGTGCTGGCAGCGCAGGGCGTAGAATCGCCGGGACGGAGACAGGATTTCCTTCAAGGTCGGCGACGATCATGGCCGAATAGCCGATGATATAGAACTTCCCATCCGGGCTGATGGTGAACTCGGTAGGCGAACTGGCATCACCGCCGTCGAGAATAATTTCCTTCAACTGCGTGCCCGCCGCATCAAAGGCTCGAATGCGCGAATCGGTGATGTATTCATCGTTTGGATTCTTGATGCCATCGAGCACGTACAGATTGCCATCGGGGCCAAATTCAATTAGCGTGGTATAGGCCGGGTTTTCAGGATCGCCGGGGATCGTCCCAATTTCATTTCCATCCGCGCCAAAGTGATGCACGCTGTAATCTGACGAATCGGTCACCCAGAAGGTGCCGTCCGGGGCTACAGCGAAATCACTGCTGTACGTAGAGGCGGTGAAATTGACGGCTGAAAGGACAGTCGTTAGTGTACCGTCAGGGGCAATGGTATAGACCGAACCGGACGATAAATCCATGCCGTAAAGTGTGCCATCCGCCCCAAGCTCTATCTGTGAAATCACGACAAAGGCTAGGTCAGTATTGGCATCCGGCAGAACGCGCCAATTGATGGTGGCGGCGGCTTCCGGCGCGACAAAGGTACGATAGCTGATGGTCTGAGCGATGGCGATCAGGACATCCTGCCATATGCTGGGGTCGTCGCCAAAAGCCGAGGTGACACGCAGGGCGAAGACTTCATTATTGAGCACGAAGGTGAGGAAATAGGAGTAGCCAAACAGGTCCGTGCTGGTGATGGAGAAGGCGGTGAGGCCGTCGCGGGATACGTCTACCGGGACAATATCGCCCTCAAAACCCCAGTATTCAGCCAATTTGACGAGTGCCCCTTGCGGATCATCGGTTGGCGCTTCATAGGTATCGCGGAGGGTGTTGGGGGTGATGAGCGTAACGAGAACGTTGCCGGGGTCAACCGTGAATTCCTCTTCGTATTTATCAATGGTGGCTTGGCTGTTGGCGAGTTCATAGTCCCCGTAACTTTCCCGGCCTACCCAGCCTTCGGGCATCTGAACGGTCAGGCGACCATCGGCGCTGGCAAAACTGACGACCAGATCACCCACTTCAACGGGTTCAGGGGGGGCAGGGGCAGTGTATTGAATCGTTTCTAGCACGGCACGGAATTGGGGTTCAGCGGATTCGGTTTCGCCAACAGGGGTCGCCAGCAGGGTGATAATGATGCTGTCGTCGGTGGGTTTGAGGGCGATAATTAAGCCTTCGAGATCGGGCGAGGCGATGGTGGCACGGGCAGCGGGAAAGTTGCCAATGGTCAATTCCGCAGGTTCGCCAACAGTGGTGGGGTTTTCGGAGTCGGAGGAATCCCCTAATGATGCACTCAGCAGAACGAGATTCTCCATCGCGCTGGCGGCTGGATCAGCATCAAAAGCAGCTTTGGCAGCCGTTGGGCCGATAATATAATAGACCACATCGCCGGGCAGTAGGCCGTCTTCTTCGGTTTCACCATTCACGCGAGCGAGGGCATCTTCCGAACTCGCCACAAAGAGGAAACCGGGGAGCAATTCTTGTATTACCCATCCATCGGGATAGTTGAAGCTCAGAGAGCCATCGGGTGAGGTATAGGTTTGGCCCAAGTCTTGTGCAAAGGCCGAGCTAACGACCATCAATAAGAGGCAGGCCGTCAGCAGCAGAGACACGAAACGACGCGAATACGAATGCAGATAGCTGGATTTCATGTAAACTCCTTACAAAAAACAAGAATGGTTAAAACACGCGGAGGTTAGATACGGCCCTCCAGATAAACTACCTAATGATTTCGGCAAAGGCCCGCACGGACATCGCCGCTGCACCTTTGACCTTGAGTGGGACGGCGAAAAAGCGGAAGTTGTTCCCATAGAGT
>JAIOHL010000315.1 GCA_019913005.1 Anaerolineae bacterium
TTGAAGCCCCTCTCACGTGGGAGAGGGGTTGGGGGTGAGGTTGGTTTTTCCTCCATTATCCCCAAAAGTGGCGGATATTGAACCACTGAGTGGCGAGGGGAGGCAATGCGGTGAAAGTTTTTTGATGCCTAATCGGTGGCGAGGGAGAGGTGTTCGGTGAGCCATGCAAGGCGATCCACGTCGTCGTCTTCAAGGAATAATTGATGCGCGTCGGCATAGATAGTCATTTGTTTGGGTTCGCTGGCGGCGTCAAAAAATTCCTGCGCTTTTTCATCCGGCACAAAATTATCAAACTCCCCAAATTGGAAAAAGACGCTGGCCGGGGCGAGATGGCTGACATAGAAGATCGGGTCATAGGGGTTCATAGCTTCAATATAGGCAGGTTGTTCATCAGAAGACAGGCGACCTCCGCCATAGGGCACAAACCAATCGCTGAGATAGGGCGTGCCTGCCAATAAAACAAGGGTTTTGACGCGACCATCCACCGCAGCGGCGACGGCAGCATACATCGCCCCAAAATCGTGCGCGACAATCCCTATGCGTTCGGGGTCCACTTGCGGTTGTGCCGCCAAGACATCCAGCGCCCGCCGGATTTCGATGACCTGCTTGACCGAGACGGCGGCATCATGGTCGGCATCCTTATCCCAAAAGGTTTCGGCATCCGTCCACGCTGTATCAATCAGCAGCGAGACAACCCCCTGCCCCGCCAGCGTGATGGCCTCGTCCAAATATTGACCACGATTAGAACTGCTGCGCCCGCCAAGCCAATGCACATACAACACCGCCGCGAATGGCCCATCGCCCGGTGGCACGACCAGATAGGCCGCGACAGGTTCATCATCAATCGAATTGGCAAAGGTGATGTCGTGAATTGCCACGCCGTCTCGATCTTCAAGGCCGATTTCCTGAATATCCAATGGGATATCGGCATCGTAATTGAACAGGGCGACCATTTCATCAAAATCCGCTATGCCGGGTGGCAGGGGTGGCTCATCGGCGGGTTCGGGTGTGCCGTCACCTTGTTGCGGTGGCATAGCGGATGCCCGTCCCAGTGTGCCAATGAGCAGGATCGCTAGGCCAACCGCCAAAAAACCGAGCGTATAATGTCGTTTTCGCATGTCGTTTATCTCCGCAAACTCAGCTTGGACTCACCTCTGAGCAGATTACTTCGGAGAAGAGATAAAGGTTTTGGCTGAGATGTAAGAGAGATTAAGTTAAATTATAATTGGTCTATATTTTGCGCGTTTTGGAGTTTGAGGAACCTTGAGCAAAAAGAAAAAACGGCTTGAAAAGTTGCGACAGAATCCCAAGAATGTTAGTTTTGAAGAGCTTAGTCAGGTTCTATCCGACTGGGGATTTGTGCTAAAGCGTACTGCCGGAAGCCATCATCAATTCGAGGTGGAAGTTGGACTCAATAAATATTCCATTACCATCCCGTTCCGGAGACCTATCAAAGAATACTATGTAAAGGAAGCCGTCAGTATTATCGATAAAATCATTAACGAAACACAGGATTTGAATGATGACTAATGCCGAAGGTGTTGAAGTAAAAAACCTCGAATATTATATGTCGTTGCCCTATGCGTTTGAGGTTTATCCCCTGAAAGAGGGTGGCTGGTTCGTTAAGTTTCCGGATTTACTTGGCTGTATGACCGACGCTGACAACTGGGAGGATTTGCCCGCCCGCATGGACGAGGTAAAGCGATTATGGATCGAAAGCATGTTAGACAGTCACCACCCTATCCCAGAACCCAGTGAGAAATGAGGCGACTCTCATGAGGGTCGCCTCTAAATGGATGCTATCAGCGATTTAGCACACCCCCTCACCCATCAGACAGGCGGAGTTGTAGCCTTCGGGCGGTGGGGAATTGCTGCACATCACGGTTGGAACCGCCTCAAGATTGGGCAAGGCATTGACCGAGATGGTGCAAAGCCCGACCTCCACCCAATAGGCACACACCGATTCTCCATTGGCGGCGATCCCACAGTTAGCAGAATAGGCGTTATCGGCGTTGGCAGCGGTAAATCCGTCCGGCGTGCTGTCCAGATTCTCGGCACTGGAAAAGGCAGTCTGGATGTAGGGCGGCAGTTCAATGTACGACTGGGCTGTGACTGGTACAGTTTCGGAAAGCGCCTGATTTCCTGCCAGCAGTTCATCGAGGGCTTGGCGTGTCAGCATCGTAAGTTCAGCAAATTGAGGTTGCAAGGAGGCCTCTACCCCCGTCGCAATCACGCCGCCGGGATGTTCGTATTCAACCGCTTGACCGTCAGCAGTGACGACGCCGGGATGTTCGAGCGGAAGCCATGAACCATCCGCTTGACGTTGGAACAAAACCACCGGCGTGCCGGGGGGCAGCGGGCGACGGAGAGGCATCTGCACGATCACCGTTTCGCCCTCGGCAATTTCGCTAAGTTCCAACACCGAACACCACCAATAGTCACCTGTTTCAGCGGGTGGATTATCTTCAGGCGGAAGGGCACGGGCGGTGATAATGGTGGATTCACCTCCGGCTGATCCACTGGCGGCGCGAATCAGGATACCCGTCACGCCGACCCGTTGAAACTCAGCGGACTCTTCACTACCCAAAACAATCTGGCCCACATTGGAAAAATTGTAGGCATAGCGGGGCACGATTTCTTTTTGCAGAGTCGTGCCGTCCCAACTCGCGGTGACGACCAATGGTTTATCTATCGGCTTGGCTAAGATAAAACTGAGCATAGTAGCATCGTCGTCCGATGGGGCGTCTGTGATCGTCCATACCAGTTGTTGACTGGTAGCGGCCTCCGCAAAAATCCCGTCAAAGGTAGACTCACCACCATGCAACACTTGATTAATGGTAGCGTCGGACGGAACACCCACCTGTATCACGTAGCTCTCGGCATCCACGAGTGGTTTGGGGACATAGACGGTGTAGCGCAGGGCATTGTCTGTTGTGACCATGCCGGCTGCTTGGACAGAAAAATCGTCGGGGGTTTCTTGCTGCGCGGCTGAATCCGATGCCAGCCATTGCATCGAAGCCCAACTAGGTCTTGCGCCCAAAAATGTGAGGAGGGCGATCAGCAGCATCGCCTGTATACAGCGTTTGAACATTTGTGACCTCCAAACAACGCTACGTTGAGCAGGGGTTGTAATCCCCCGGCAAAAAACTCTCTCAAACAAAAATTCGGTTGGTCGTACAAATGTTATTTGTATTTTGGGTCAAAAAAATCGCCCGACTGATGCCCAGTCTCCCAGATAAGGGGAGCGGTGGGGGGCGGACATCAGTGGGGCATCCTCACGCTACATGGTTTAGGAAGTGGTTACGTTTATAGAATACGTGAAAAACCCCCGTCGTTCATCTGACAGGGGTTAGGTTTTTGACACTATCATTCGTTGGGGAAAAACACTAACGAAAGTTAGGTTTACAATTTCGTCACGCGGTCTCCAACACGAATCTTGCCTGCTTGGACAATGCGGGTGTTGATGCCACGCCGTCGGGCCGCCCGCCCCTCGCGTGAATTGACTAGCTTCGTCGCATCCGAGCCAAAACGTTCATTAAATTTGCCACAGCCATTGTGCGGCAGAGCGGTCACTTCCAAAATCACCGAGCCAATCGCAAGGCGCTGACCGGGGGGTAGATTGTCGGCGCTTAAGTCCAAGTCCAGAAATAATTGATCGCCCGCCAACGGCCATACACTCCGATCTTGGGTCAGCGCGTGAATGGTGCGGCTGTTCATTATGGCGATTTGGGCATCGGGGTTGGCGCTGCCATCGGGCATATCGCGGTTGCCACGCGCCTGCCAATTATCGCCAAGCAAGCCCGTAATCAGATCAAATTCGGCTTGCTCCAAAACTAAGCGCTCGCCGTGATCGGGCCGACAGACGATCATTTCAACCGTGCCATTGTCCGCAGGGGACAGGCCTTGTTCGACTAAACTGGCTTCTATTTGGGTCATGTTGAAGTGTTGAGGCATGGTGTAGATTCCTACGATGCTAGTGGATAGTGATGCAATGATGATAAACCTGCCCGTGGTGGTCTTTCAAGCGGATTTGGCGGATTGACCTAACGCACACCCCATTCCCACATGCCATAAGCGGTTTTTTGGTCGAGGGGTGTACCCGCCTGTGTCAAAATGATGCCGATTTCGCCCCAATGGTAGGACTCGTGCGCGATGAGATAACCGATGAAAGCGACGGGATGGGGTTTGAAGCCTTTGATACGACCCGTTGTTAGGCCCTCTCGCAACGTCTCGGCAATGGCGGTTTCGGAGGCAAGCAGTGAAGATTCAATCACGGTGCGGGTAATGCTATCTTTATCGGCCTTCGTTTTGGTCGGAATTTTTTGCAGACCGGCCATTAACTCCGGTTTGGCGGCTTCAATCCACATCAGACGGACATTGTGGAGATGGGCATATTGTTCACGCACACTGCGACCACCCGAAGCGGATACCCCCGATAAGGCATCATCTGAAATGGCGGCCAAGACAAAGCGTGTAATGCGGTTGTGGATGGCCCATGTATCCAAAAGTTGGTCAATCACGGCTTCATCTCCTAAATCATCGCAAAAAATATCCCCACCCCCGCCCCTCCCCAAAGCATTAGGGAGGGGAGAAACACCTCTGTCCAAGCCGTTCCCCCGCCTCATTGCGATGGGCTAGGGCATGGGGACGCAGCAGTTATTTTTCTGGCACGAGTTTGTGTTTGACAGCATAGAGCGCGGCTTGGGTACGATCCGCCACGCCAATTTTTGCCAAGACCGCACTGACATAACCCTTGACTGTGCCTTCGGTCAGGCTCAAAGACGAGGCAATTTCTTTGTTGCTCATGCCCTGCGCGACCAATTTCAGCACTTCCAATTCGCGGGCGGTCAAACTGCCTAATACGGGTGGATGGCTATCCCCACGTGCCTGGCGCATCAAAGCATCTTGCGCGGCGGAATCGAGGGCAGGTCGGCCCTGTGCGGCCATACGAATGGCGTGCAGTAGTTCGGCTTTGAGCACATTTTTATGCAGATAGCCTATCGCCCCAGCGCTGATGGCAGGCTGCACATGCTGGTCATCGGTATAGCTGGTTAGGACAATCACGCGGCTCATCACCCGTGCGGCGCGTAGCTCATGCAAGGTTTGCAGGCCATCCATCTCTGGCATCAATAAATCCAGCAGAATAACATCGGGCTGCAATTCGCGGGCCATCTGTACACCCTGTTTGCCATTGGCGGCCTGCCCCGCCACTTCAATTTCAGCCTCCTCCGCCAACAGGGTCATCAATCCTTCGCGTACAATTTCATGGTCGTCAATCAATAAAATTCGAATCATTGCCTACCTTGTCTATTAAACATGCTGCGGAACCACCACTTGAATGGTCGTGCCGCGTTCCAGTGTCGTGATAATATGCAGTTCTCCACCGATGGCCTGTGCCCGTTCGCGCATGGTCTTGAGGCCAAGCCCTCGACTCTGATCACTGGCTCCCGCGAAACCCACCCCATTGTCCCGCACCGTCAGAACAATTGTACCTGCCAGAACCTCTAGCGTGATCTGTACATGGTCGGCATGGGCGTGTTTAAAAATATTATTGAGGCTCTCTTGGGCGATGCGATAGAGGGCTTCCTCAATTTCGAGTGGCTGGCGCTCATAGTTTTCGACCTGAAATTCAACCTCCATGCCATCGCGGGCGACCTCTTCCAAATGGCGGCGCAGGGCCGTTGGCAAGCCCTGTTCTTTCAATCGCGCTAGGCTGGGCCGATAACTTTCCATTTCTTGGGTGGAAATCAGCGGCGACATGGGGCGCAGTTCGGTCAGCAGGCCGCGCATTTCATTCATGGCGAGTTGGCTCAGTTCCAAGACGCGGTTGATGCGCTGCTCACCTTCTTCGGGGGAACGCCGCCATGCCGGGGCGATGGTCTGCGCGATGAGGGTCAGGCTAAACAGCACATGTGTCACCGAGTCGTGCAATTCATAGGCCAAACGCTGGCGTTCTTCCATGACCGCTAACTGACGGTTGCGGTCAAGCAGTAGGCGCTGCTGCTGACGGCTGTCAATCGAGGTCGCCAACTGTGCCGCCGTCACCTTATAGGGTCGCAGACTGCGTTCCGACCAATGATGCACTGCCGGATAGCTGAGAATGACTAGGCCAATCCGCAGGCCGCGCACCATCAAAGGAATCATGGCAAGGGCTGGGCGACCATCGGCCATCTGCATCTCCCGCAAGCCAGACGGCACCCGCTCATCGGTCATCACATCCGAAATCAGCACCGTCTCGCCGATATCCAGCGGATCATCAAGGGCATCCCGTGAGTAGGGGAAGCGAATTTCGGTCTGGGTAACGCCATGTTCCGGCGAATATCGCCAGCGCACTACGACTGTCTGGCGTTCACCGCGCTCATCAAATTCGTAGACGGCAATGCTGCACATATAATCGCCGCGTGCTGCCACCTGCTTCAGGTAGGCCTTAATCACATCGTCCACTTCCATCGCCGTGCCAATGCGGTGGCTGGTTTCATACAGCAGGCGGGTTTCTTCAAGGTTATTTTGGGTCTCGGCAAACAACTGGGCATTGATAATGGCAATAGAAGCGTGACGGGCAAAAACTGCTAACGTCTCCACATCGCGCTGTTGAAATTGGTGGGGCGGCTCGGCCCCGATGCCAAAGACCCCGATCAACTGGTTGCGCCAGAAAATCGGCATCCCAACGACGGTATCTTCCAATACTTCATGGCGGGTCGGCTCGTCCAGATCGCCATAACGACCCATCCAGACGAGTTGACCCGTCGCGGCAACCTGTCCGGTCAGACCCATTCCCAAAGGAATTTCCGACGCCAATTCGCCGGGGGGCATATTGTATTCGGCTTCGATGCGGACAATCTGGCGCGAGTCATCTATCAGCCCAATCGTGCCACGATCTGCCCCCAATAGTTCGCAGGCGTGGACGACAATGCTGGTGAGCAAAGGGCGCAGTTCAAGCTCTCCGCTAATCAGTTCAATGACTTGACGAAGACTTTCCTGCTGCCGCAAGATTTCCGCGTAGTTAAGATCAGTTAGCGGCATATTCGTGGCGTGCGACAATAATCCTGATGACATTCGTCCGTTACCAGATATGCTCCCCTTATGTAATTGTGTTCTATTGTACATCAGGCCACGCACTGACGCACAAGTTTTCTATTCAGTCGGTAGCACCACCGTAAAACTGCCATGCCCATACAACGGCTGACCACCCCGCAGTGTCCACATCGGTGCGGAATTTTCGACCCCGGCCTGCAAAGCGACCATCTCGACGTGTGAGCGGAGGGCTTCTACCTCCTCGGCACTTGCCCCATTATTAAAGGCTTCGGCGGCGGGGACATCGGAGGTCACGATGCTGACCACTAACGGCAGATCATCACTTGGCGGGAGGGCCACCCGTCCAATGCCATAGCCGCGTGTCTCGTAGATTTTGGTGTCCGGTGACCCGTCGAGTTTGGTGAGCCACAGGGTCAAGGTGCTTTCGGAGTATTCGAAATAGTCTACCTGCCACTCGCTTTGGACACGCACGGTATCCGTCGAAGTCCAATAATAGAGTGCCGTTCCATCGGCTGACCATGCCAGTGGCACGGCGTCGGCGGGGATGGGGAGTTCAGCGGGATTCTCGCTTGGATTGGCTTCGTTGGGAGTGAAAGTGAGTTCGATTAGGCGTGCAAAATCGAATGAGTGACCAATGATGCGACCACTAACAGGCGAGATAGCAAACGGTGGCAAAACCCACCAATCGGTGCAGAGCAGCGTTCCATCCGCCTGAACAATGGCTGATCCATAACAGGCGCTACTGCCCATCGAGCCATAAAAAATGCCGTCCGCCAACCATGCGAGATAGCGACTTGAGCGCAAGGGATTCTCGCCTTGTTCGCGGGCTAGGAGCGCGACAGCAGGTTCATCCAATGGGCCTTCGCCAATCGCATATTCTAAGCCCTCGGCCCATAAGGTCGGCTCACCGCCCTCCAGCGCAATCGTAAACACACCCGGGTTCTCATAAAACCCAAAAAAAGCGATTTGTGTGCCGTCGGGCGACCAAGCCGTATGTACATCCTCGGCTGTCACATTCAGTGGGGTGACAGGCTCCCCCGATTTTAGGCTATAAAGGGTGCTACTCTCAGATTCGCCAAAAATAAGTGTTTGACCATCCGGTGACCAACTTGATGTACGATAGAAAATATAGTTACCGACAAGGGGTTCGTAGATGGCATCATCCGTAATAGCCGTCCCTATCCCACCGGATGCGTCGGTGATATAGAGATTGTTATCTTCGCCAATATAGGCCAGCGGGTTTTCATAGGAGACAGAATCCTGAGCAAATCCGGGCTGCGCGACGGCTATCGCCATAATTCCTGCGACCATGAGGACTGCAACTATTTTCTTAGACATTGGTGTTCCTCCATGACTTTTCCATTCCCTAAAGTGTATGGAAATTCAGGAATTGCATAACCTACGCTCATCATATGCTCTCTATTTGATCCAATAGTGCATGTTAGAATCGAGCAATTCATATTCGATTGCAATGGGATGGAGTAGCATGGCGACGATTACATTGGTAACGGGCGGGAATCGGGGAATCGGTTTGGCGGCCTGTGAGGGGTTGGCGAAATTGGGGATGCACGTATTGATGGGCAGCCGCGATCTGGCAAAAGGTGAGACGGCAGCATCGGCCCTGCGACAAAGGGGATTGGAGGTAGAGGCGATACAGGTGGATGTAACCGACGCCGAGAGCATCGAACAGGCACGGCAGACCATCCAAAATCAGCATGGTCGGTTGGATGTGCTGGTCAACAACGCGGCGATTTTGATTGATGAGACCTCCAATATTATGCGTCTGCCGATTGAGATAATGCGTGAGACGATGGAAGCCAATTTTTATGGGCCACTGATGTTGTGCCAAGCCTTTTTACCCATGATGCAGCAGCAGCGCTATGGCCGGGTGGTCAATGTGTCATCACAAGCGGGCCAACTCAGCACGATGGGCAATTATGCACCCGCCTACAGTATCTCGAAAACGGCCCTCAACGCCCTGACGGTTATGTTCGCGGCGGCGATGCACGGGGGTGATATCAAAATCAACGCTATGTGCCCCGGATGGGTGCGTACCGATATGGGGGGACGGAATGCCAGTCGCAGCCCCGAAGAAGGCGCAGATACGATTGTGTGGTTGGCGACCCTGCCGAAAGATGGCCCGACGGGTGGCTTTTTCCGAGACCGAAAACCAGTGGCGTGGTAGCGATTCCGCTAGACGAGCAGGAATTCAATTTCGAGGTTTTGAAGCTGGTCAATCAGATCGCTGTCAAGATTTTTATCGGTGACAAGCATCTGCACGACATTAAGAGGAGCCATCTGGACAAGGGCCGATACACGAAATTTGCTGCTATCCGTGACCAAAATGACATGACTGCCACGCTTCAGACAAGTGCGGAAAAACTCGGCTTCTTCGGCGGTCTCACAGCAGATACCGCGCTCGATGGAGACGGCCTTGGCGCCCAAAATGACCTTATCCACATAGAGTTGTTCAAGGGTCTGCCGTGCCAACGTGCCGCGCACCGCTTGTTCGTCGGGGTCAACAAGCCCGCCCAATAAAATAACCACCTGATTTTGGCGGGGCAATACGGCATTTGCGACTAACAGCGAATCCGTAATGATCGTGAGGTTCTGGTGGTCGGCAAGGTGGTTAATCACGGCAAGGCCTGTGCTACCCGCCGCGATCAGCAGTGTTTCGCCATCTTGGATTAGTTGGGCGGTGGCGGCCCCGATGCGGTCTTTTTCGGCGGCATAGAGGCTTTGGCGCTGGACAATCGGGCTTTCGGTGGTCTGCACCTTGTCGGATTGAATGGCGCCGCCATGTGTACGCCGGAGGAGATTGGCTTCGGCCAATGATGCGAGATCACGCCGGATGGTCGCCTCGCTGACATTAAACCGCTCGGTCAATTCGGCAACGGTCACACGCCCCATGTGGTTGACCAGCGACACAATCTGTTCTTGGCGCTCCAATGTCATCAAGTCCGAATTCGCCACAACCCTCACTCCTCAATATCATCGTAAAATTTGAATAGAGGGTGTCGCAAAAGTCCAACCTCACCCCCCAGCCCCCTCTCCATCTGGCGAGGGGGAGTCGAATCTGGTCAATTGAAGCCCCTCTCTAATTGGGGAGGGGTTCGGGGTGAGGTCAAATTTCTGCTTTTTAGACACCCT
>JAIOHL010000316.1 GCA_019913005.1 Anaerolineae bacterium
CCCCAACCCTTCCCCTAACAAAGGGAAGGGCGTCAAGAAGGCCATAACTCCCCTCACCGTTTACGGGGCAGAGGCAGGGGTGGGGTCGAACGGGCATGAATTCCCCGAATTTCGTTTTATTTATAATGGGCGTCCACATAGGTGGTCGTATAGGCCCGCGAAACGTCCATCGGCTCTAGTAGGTCAGCCTTGACCATCTCATCATAAATGAGCTGCCACGTTTCGGCGTTCATCATCCCCGGTTGGCTGTCGGGCGGGGCGATCAGCGGGATAATCGCCTGCATGACCTGAGCTTGTGAACCCTGCTGTTGGGGTAGCAATGTTTCGCCATAGTTCTCCATAAACCATGCCGCCATCTCCTCCGGATTGCGCACGGCGTATTGCATCCCACGCACAAACGCATTGACAAAGCGCTGGACGACAGCGGGGTTTTCGCGCAGCATGGCCTCAGTAGTGAACAGCACATTGGGATAGTTCGCCACGCCATATTCATTAAAATAGATGATGTCGTAGTCAATGCCTATCGCACTAAGTTGTACGGCGGTATCCGTTCCATTGGCAACCATCGCGTCCACTTGGTTGGTAATCCACATGGTCGTGCCCGATGCGATGTCGCCGTCCGGTGGGGTTACGAAGGTGATCTGATTCATATCGAGGCCGACTGCCGAAGCAAAGAGGCGGAACATGGTCTCATATGTCCAGATGAGCAATTTTTTGCCCACTAGGTCTTCGGGGCGAGTAATGCCCTTATTTTTGAGGGCGATCACGGCGGTGGGGTCACGTTGATAGACGCTGGCAATGGCGACGACGGGCTGACCCTCTTCACGGGCCTGCAAAATCCGATCAGCGCTCACCATGCCAAACTGTCCATCCCCCGCCACCACTTGCGCCAACACATCGGAATCGGCTCGGTCAAGGGTGGAATCGGTATAGACCGCCGAGGCTTGCAGGTTTTCTTCATCAAAATAGCCCTGACTGACCGCGCCAAAATAGCCCGCCAAATAAATCTGCGGGGTCACGCTAATGAACGTCACAGCGGCGGGTGGGACTTGGGTCGCTTTGGGTTTGTCCTCAGATTTGCCACAAGCCGTCAGGACAAGGGCAATCAGAAGGATCATGAGTAAACTAGCACGCAAGGTGCGAAATCGCGGCATTAGAAGGCACTCCAAAATCTAGGCAAACGATAGCCATAGTCGAACATTGTCCCTTCAGGTTACTTTGATTGTGATTTAATTCTCATAAAAATTTGATAGGCTTGGAGGGGATTATACGGAATTCGGGTGGAGCGTAGCTGTATCAGCCTAACAATGGGTTTAAACCCATTGTTTCAAAAACCCATGAATTATCCGAATTCCGTATTACCTCTTTTGCAGAATCCGAGTGAAACATGACCCCATCCCAAATCGGCCCACGAGGAAGGGTGCCAATACAGTCTTTCCCCCTCAGCCGTTTACTTCAGACTCCGACAGTTCTAGGTAGATGAGAGAAAAACTGACCTCACCCCAACCCCTCTCCAACGTGGAGAGGGGCTTTAATACGCCGTTTTCGACTCCCCCTCGCCAAATGGAGAGGGGCCGGGGGGTGAGGTGAACGCGCCAAAATCCCTTGCCGATGCCCTTCCTCAAAAAATGTCGGAGTGTGAACACCGTCTACG
>JAIOHL010000317.1 GCA_019913005.1 Anaerolineae bacterium
CGTGACAAACAGGGGGCGGGTTAGCCCTTCCGTGACGATTGATGTCAAGACATACTCACGATCCGAGGGTGGGTCGGCTTTGGCCTCCGATTTGCAGGCTAACAATATAAACACCAAGACAAAAACCACGTTGAGCTTGCGCATGTTCAATTTTTACCTTCTCCCTTGATAGACGAAATAATTGTAACGGATATTTGGTTGGATGTTTATAACCTACCACTTGCCGCTTTGCTGACAACGACTACACTTGAGAGACAAATGGTGAGGAGTATGGAATGCTGATTAAACGTGCTTTTTTGCTCATAATACTAGGGTTGAGTCTGGCTACATTACATCCAGTCCACAGCCAAAGTTCGGCTAGTGCCCCGTTGATTGTTTTGATGGGGGGTGATTTTTGGAAATATGCCGATAGCACATGGACGCAGATGACCCAGAGTGGCTATCACCAAACGCCACTGCTTGGGCCGGACGGCACCCAAATTGCCTATCGAACGGTTGCACCCGAAGCTATTGCAGCAATTGAATCCGGGCAAGGTACAAGCGGTTTTCCCGCCACCGACATCAATCTCCTCGCTCTTGCGACGGGCGAGGAACAGCCCATTGCCACCCAACCCGATAATATTTCGTTGGCGGAAGGGCGCTATATCTTACGTTCCGAGCCGTCGTGGTCGCCGGATGGTACACAGATCGCGTGGACGGATTTGGCCTATCCCAGCGGCACCGATTCGTTGGTGGTCTATGATGTAGCAACTGTCACCCCGATTTCATTTCCCCTAACTCTGCCCCAACGTTATGGGCTTCAGGGAGCGGCTGAAATCCGATGGGGGGAGAGTGGCATTGCGATCTGGGTGACTGGGCTGGATGCTGCTACAGGCGGGATTAATGAAATGTTCTTGATTTATACTCCCGATGGACAATTGCTCTCGACATCACAACTGCCATTTAGCGACACCAGTGGTTATATCCTTGATTTCTTCTGGATTGAACATCAGGGCAATCAGGTTTTAGGAGTGTTGTACAGCAATGGCAATTTTTATCTGATTGACCCGCGTTTGAATACGTTTATCCAGTATCTGAATCCGCCAACATTTTTTGCCAGTGGGACTGCCGGAGCGCCTTCGATCAGCCTTGTGCGTGCGCCGGAAAATCAAATTGGCCTCCCGTTTAGTTTTAGCTACCAGCCGGAAGCGAGTGGGACAGCGGTCAGTATTCCCGAAACACTTTCACCCCTAACCATTACCATCGCACCTGACGGAACGGCGCTTGCGTATATCACTTCAGAAGGACAGGTGGTCGTGGTGCAAAATGGTAGCCCTCAAACCATTACCTCCGCTGACCAATTTGCAACGGCGCTGGTTTGGGCGAATAAAAGCTGGACGACTGCCGAAGGCGGCGGGGCAGGTGGCGGCGGTGGAGCTGGTTAAAGGCAAGGCGACTAGTTATTTTTACGCGATTCAAATGGAGATGATGAGACGATATGAGCTATACAGAATTGGATCTGGATGCCCTGATTGAAGCGATGCGTGAACATTATGACGCCGAGGGGCTGCATTGGATGGAAAAACTGCTGCATACACATGTGGGGGGGCCGGTGACGGCTTTGTTTACACAGGTCGAAATTATCCAGCGGGCGCTTGACCGAAAACCAGAAATGGTGCCGGGGGAAGTGGCCTCATTAAAGGATAATGTGCGGCTGGCCTCGGACAATATCCGCAAGATTGTGAAAGCACTGGCGGCGGCCAATCGCCCACCCGACGAACCCGTCAATGGGGACTAAAACCCCTAGTTTTGAGGACTGATGGTCTGTTTGCGAAGGCTCTACAATTGTACGACTTTTAGAAGCTAGGAAAGGGATTCATCATGAATCAACCCAATCGCACCAAGACCTATATCGCACGCAAAAAAGCCGTGCCGATGATTTCGGAAAAGGTGCAGCAGGAAATGACGGTCAATACATTGGAAGGCCCACGTACTGCTTATGTGGGAGATTATCTGATGACCGGAACACGCGGCGAACAGTGGGCGATTGAGCCGGATAAATTCGAAGAAACCTATGATGTGCTGGGTCAGACTCCTGACGGTAAGTTGCAAGTACAATCAAAGCCAGCCGAACGGGCCATCTTTCAAACATTTGTCCCGATGGATTTCATCATTCGGGGTGAGAACTTTCACGCCGAGGCCGGCGATGTGATTGTACGTTATGGCCCGGATGATATGGCCCCCGTCAAGCAAGACGTCTTCTATGAAACCTATGAAGTGATACGGCCTGCCACATCTGAGGAAGATTTTGGTGTAGCCGCCGTGTGATTTGATAGCGGCCCTAAGCCCGATAACCCCAACCTACGCCGCTAACCCAAACGCGGTAGTATTTCCTTTTGCCCAAATAACCTTCTCTCCTGTTCACTTGCACGCTACAATTCCCCGTCACCAATAACGGAATAGACTTGTGTTCTGTAGAGAAGGTTAAGGTGAATTCGCATGGCTAAATTGACGGCCCGCACTCCTAAAGGAATGCGTGATTTTTTGCCCGCTGACATGATCAAGCGGCAATACGTGTTTGGGGTCATCCGCGAGGTATTTGAAAGTTTTGGCTTTGAACCGATTGACACGCCCGTTTTGGAACTGCGTGAAAATCTGATGAGTGGGAACTATGGTGAGGACGCCGAAAAGCTGATTTACTATGCCCAACATCCCGGTGCCAAAGAAGAACTCGCCCTGCGCTATGACCTAACCGTACCTTTGAGCCGCTTTTTTGCCACGCATGAGAATGATCTAAGCCTGCCCTTCCGCCGTTATCATATCGCTCCGGTGTGGCGGGGGGATCGTCCACAAAAAGGGCGTTTCCGCGAATTTTATCAATGTGACGCTGATATTGTCGGGGTGCGTCACATGGGGGCCGACGCCGAAGTGATGAATGTGGTCTACACGGTACTTAAACGGCTCGGCTTCGCGGATTTCACGATCAAATATAACAACCGCAAACTGCTGTTAGGCATTGGGGTTTATTCAGGTGTGCCTGAAAATCGACTGCCCTTTCTCTATCGCACGATTGATAAGACCGACAAAATTGGCTTGGAGGGCGTGACCGAGGAGTTGCGTAAAGAGGGCCTGCTGGAAGAAACCGTGCAGCGGCTGGTCAATTTGTTGGTGGTTGAAGATGGGGACGCCTCTAAGCGGTTGGCTTTGTTGGGGCAACTGCGCGAAGAAATGGATGGCATAGACATCGCTCAACAGGGCCTAGAGGAATTGGAGCAGTTGACCCGTTCCGCCGACGCGCTGGGCTTGCTGGGTAACACAGCAATGGATTTTACGATGGTGCGCGGTTTGGGCTATTATACTGGCCCGATTTTTGAAACCTTTATCACCAAACCGGAAAATTTGGGGGCGGTGCAAGGGGGTGGCCGCTATGATGAATTGATCGGCCTGTTCCGAGGGCAAAGTTTGCCGACGACAGGCATCAGTTTTGGCATTGAGCGCATCCTCGAACTAATGGACATCCTGAACCTGTATCCGGCTTCGATTGGCTCAACCGTCGTGCAAGCGCTCGTCACGTTGTTTAGCGACGATTTACAAACCGATGCCCTCAAGTTGGCGATGGAATTACGTGAGGCGGGGATTCGCACTGAGACGTATATGGATGCTCGCAAAGGTATTGGCAAACAAATTGGTTATGCCGACTCCAAACGCATCCCGATTGCGGTCATTGCTGGACAGGATGAATTAAGCGTGGGGCAGGTGCGGCTCAAACGCTTGGCGGATGGACACGAAGAAACCATTAACCGTCGGGAATTGGGGAGTGCGGTACGCCGCCTGCTCAATTTGGCATGAATTTGACGTAAAATGAGAGACGGTGGGATTATCATTGGAGGCCGACCATGAATGAAGAAATCCTGTCTCTCGACCAATATCTCAACATGTTTCCGTGGACGGAAAGTCAAAAAGCCGCCGGGGATATCCTAGAATGGTTGTGGTATTACGAGGTCAAAGCGCCTGTAGACCAGCTTTGGCCTCATTTGTGTGATACCAACCGCTTTAACCGCGACCTCGGCTATGATGGCTTAGAATTTGTCGAGAAGGCGGGAATTTTATATGGGGCATCCGGCACAGACCGCCTACGCTGGGAATGGATTGAATATCCTTGGGATTGGGTCTATGGACGGTATTCGATTCATCTCCGTACCTATACACGCGGCCTACTTCTGCATAATCGCTCCGGCTACTATCTGCAACCACTGAATGACGCTCAATCTACGCGGGTTTATGGCTATATCGGCTCGGTGTTTGATAATCCATTAGGGCGGCGCTATCTCAAAAATTATGAAAGCCGCTTTGAGGCCCGCTTTCAGTCGGTATTCCGCAAAATTGAGCAGCGCTTGTTGGGTCAGCCCGAAACCCCAAATGTGTATGAAATCCGCCTGCTCGAAATGGGTCAAAATACTCAACAGCAGTTGGAGGTCATGCGCGAAAAGTTGGTGCGACTTGGCCTTGCGCCGCCGCTGATAGACCGATTGATGCAGTATCTTTTTGAAGCAGATCAAATTGAATTGCAGCGGATTCGGATTGTACCTCTGGCAAGGGCGTGGGATGTGCCCCTAGAGGATTTGCTCAAGGTGTGTTTGGGCGCGGTACGGGTTAGCTTGTTCACCATTTCGTGGGATGTGATTTGTCCGCATTGTCGCGGGGTACGCTTGGAAGCCCCAACGCTAGCGGCGATTCCAAGTTCGGTGCGCTGCGATGCTTGTGAATTGGATTTTGTGACGGCTGCCGATCATGCGGTGGAAGTGACCTTTCGGATTCGACCCGAAATCAAAGAAGTGCCCCAAGCGGCGTTTTGTAGTGCCGAACCGAACAAAAAGCGCCATATCAAAATTCAGAAAAATCTGCCCCCCTCGGCCCAAAACGAAGTGATTGAAGTTTTCTTGCCAGCAGGGAGTTATCGGATGCGGGTGAATGGATTTAATGACCTAAGTAGTTTTGAGGTACACGGTGAGGGATTAATGGATGGAGTGGTTGGGGCGGAACTTAGCCTAATAACGCGACAATCCGGCAAAGTGATTTTGAATAACCCTCATCCCCGTCCGGTGATTTTTGTATTGGAAGAAGTGCGCTGGCTCGATGATGCCCTACAACCCGCCGAGGTATTAAAACAAACGGGTTTTGAAGATGTTTTGAAAGGCCAACCCGAACCGACAATACCACTGACATAAAAAGGGCCATTTTGCCGCATGGTTGGCGTTGACGTGGCGTGGAGTCAATGCTATACTGTCGCCACCATCAATTATTTTTAACGTCATTATGTTTCAGTTTGAAAGGGTCAGCTTATCAGCGACGATTTTCGTATCAATGAACAAATTCGCGCACGCGAAGTTCGATTGATTACAGACACGAATGAAAATATCGGGGTTGTGTCTCTGCATACGGCGCTGCAAATGGCGCAAGAGCGTGAACTGGATTTGGTAGAAGTTGCCCCCAATGCCACTCCGCCAGTGGTGAGAATTATGGATTTTGGCAAGTTTCTCTATCAAAAACAAAAGCGTGAGCGAGCCGCAAAAACGCAGCAGAAAACAATTGAAGTCAAAGAAATTCGGCTGCGTCCCAAAACGGATGAACACCATTTGGGATTCAAAATCCGTGATGCCCGCCGCTGGTTGCAAGACGGCATGAAGGTCAAAGTGCGTGTGCGGTTTAAGGGCCGTGAAATCGAATATCCCAAAATCGCCCGCGATATGCTTGAAATAATTGTCAAAGATTTGCAAGATATTGCAATCATTGAACAAGCGCCGATGATGGAAGGCCATACGATGTTGATGTTGTTGGCCCCCAATCCGGAGAAGATTAAGAAATAAGCGCTGTTTGATATTTTGATTGAAGTCAAACCGAGAAAGTCCAGATGCCGCATACACCCATGCGGCGTTCATTTGTCATAAGGAGTTTTTGAAGTGCCGCGTAAATCTACTAAAACTGGCAAGCAGAAGCTAAAGACGCACAAATCAACTGCCAAGCGCTTTAAGGTGACTGGTACAGGCAAAATTATGCGTACAAAGGGTGGCAAGAGCCATTTGCGCCGCCGCAAGTCTGCCCGCGTGAAGGATGACTTCGACAATATGATTGAAGTGACTCACAACAGCGACATCAAGAAGGTGCGTCGTCTGGCTCCCTATCTGCGTAAATATAAAGCCAACCCCCCGGCCTAAGGCTGTAGGCTAGAAAATCTGAGGAGTAACTAGAGAATGGCTCGTGTAAAAGGTGGTTACGTCACTCGCCGTCGCCACAAGAAAATTTTGAAACTGACCAAAGGCCAGTGGGACACCAAACACAAACTGTTCCGCCGCGCCAATGAAGCGATGATGAAAAGCCTGTGGTATTCCTATCGGGATCGCCGTCAACGCCGCCGTGATCTGCGCCGCCTGTGGATTGCCCGTATCAACGCGGCTGCCCGTACCAACGGCGTAAAATACAGTGTGTTTATTGACGCCCTGAAGAAGAATAATATCGAACTGGATCGTAAGATTCTGGCGGATATTGCGGTGCGCGACCCCCAGACTTTCAGCAAGCTGGTCAAGTCGGTTAAAGCCTAAAACGCTTTTAGCCCACATCGCATAAAATAGACGAAACAATAGGTGGAGACTGCCTCCACCTTTTTGTGCTTCTAGTACAGGAATATCCAATCGCCCATGATTACCTCCTCCGATAATGCCCGTATCAAACAGGTGCGCGGCCTGCTGACCCAAGCCAAACAGCGGCGGCAGGAACAAAAATGTGTGCTGGAAGGTGTGCGGTTGATTGAGGATGCCCTTTTAGCGGGGGTGCAGCCGGATTTTGTGCTCTATCGCCCCGATGCAGCATTAAAAATAGCCCCATCAGCAGACCTGCTCAATCGTCTGCAATCTCAAAATATCCCGTGCTTGGAAACCGACCCAAGTCTGTTTAATAAATTGAGCGATACGCAAAACCCACAGGGGGTATTGGCGGTCTGCTCATTTCCCGAACTCACTCCGCGTCAACCCTTGAGCCTCGTCCTCATTTTGGATGGCATCGGCGACCCCGGTAATCTTGGTAGCGCGTTACGCACGGCGGGGGCAGTGGGGGTGGATTTGGTGGTGTTATCGCCAGACACGGTTGATCCGTTTAACCCCAAAGTGCTGCGTGGTGGAATGGGGGCGCATTTCCGACTGGCGATTCAACAGCAGACGTGGGCCGAAATTGGACAGCTCGGTTTGCCGATGATGATCGCTGACGCCGATGGAGGACGGCATATTTTTGAGGTGGATTGGACAACCCCTGTCGCACTGGTGGTTGGGAATGAAGCACACGGCCCCAGTCAACAGGCCCGTGCATTGGTCTCACAGGGGGTACGGATTCCAATGGTTTCGGCGGAATCACTCAACGCGGCGATGGCAGCCAGTGTGATTTTATATGAGATTTTCCGCCAGCGGCATTACACCTGATTTTCCCGTTCAAGCAGCAACTCCGCGATTAGCTCCGCCCCGCGATTTTGCCAGTTATAGAGGGTACGCGGCGGCACATTAATCTGAAACCACTTCAGCATATTGGCAATTGAACTGTCCACACCTTCGCCGGATGGGTGATTTTTATAGGGGCTGATGCCAACCACATAGGGATAGTAGAGGGCGTTGAAAAACCGCCATTCGTCCGTCGTACCAAATTTTTCAGTTGATTGGGGGCGCAGGGTTTCAATACACTCGGTCAAAACTTGGCGCAGTTCGTGGGCACGGTGGATGGAATTGGCTTCGTGAGTGAGGCGCTTGGCAACAATTTGCATGTCGGTGAGAGGACTGGCGGCAAGGCGCGGTAGATTTTGCATATGGCTAAGGGCGCGGCGGGTCAGTCTCACAAAATCGGTATGGTCAAGACTGGCAATCGCAGGAGCGACTTCGGGTCGGCGTACTTCGTTTAGCATCAAGGTACGGAGCGCTGCCCGCGCTTCGGCATCCTTTGAATCGGATTTAAATAACAGCCGATCCAAAAAATGCTCAATTTGCCCCCCTAGCGGAATCCCCAAACTAATCACGGTGAGTGTGCCCAATAGAGCCAACGCGAGGGCGGGTGTCCATGTATCGGCACTTAGTAGGGCGATGCTCCAAGGAGTCACGATGATAATCAGGGCCAGCAGCACTTTTAGCAGGGTAAAACTAAGGTCGCGGCGTATGGCCTGACCTTCGGAGACGGCATCATAGACAATCGCGGCGATGCCGAACATGATCACGTCCGCCACGACGAAGGCAAACACAAATGCGGTTGAAAACCACCCCGGCAGCAGACATATCATCCCACCAAGATACGCCAAACCCGCCAAGCGCAGTGCATTAAAAGGACGATAGGCGCGATCTTGTTTGGTAGTGGCTTTGAAATTTTGATGCAGTAGCCATGCTGCCACGCCTGTCACGCCGACATTGTAAACGGCATATGTCCAAAAAAGCGGGCCGGGGTCATGTGTTTCAAAATCCATCAATTCGTTGCTAATCCAACCGCCAATCACCAGCACCATCGCAATCGGCATAAGCAGTGTCCACCATGCCCGATCAAGCGCCAATTGGTCGCCGGGGCGCAGTAAAATGGCAATGCGTGTCCACAGCGCGACAGGCAGGGGATAAGCGACCCATAATAGGCGGGATACCCATTCGACCTGCGCTCCAAACTCATGCCCCAAATATAAGTTGGCCTGAATCAGGGCATAACTGATGAGCAGCCCTGCCGCCGCCACCGAAATCGGATGGAAGTGCCCTCGACTCAGCAAATAGCCTGCTAAGGTTAGGCTAGTGAAATAAGCCGAAATTTGAAGTATGGAAAGTAGGATCTGCATCGTTTCATATACCCGAAAAAAGGGCGATTATTGAAAACCGCCCTCGTCATCGCCATCCCACGTATTATCGCATATTAGCGATTTTCGCGGAGGGCCAGATGCCAGATGAACGCCAATACCCCGCCGCCGATACCCATCGCAAGCGAGGTTGCGACGCCGAATGTATTGAATTCCACCACTAATGGGGCAATTAGGAAATCAACCCCCATGAGCAGCATCACGAAGCGGGCGATTTTGAAATTGCGCGGGGTGATAGCGCCCTCACGCGCTACCCACAATTGCCACAGGGCATAGAGACTAAAGATACCCCCTTCGACGCGCAGCATGACATCGGCGTTGTCCGACATGCCGAGGGCATCCATCACGGTGCTGGTGGCAAAGATGATGAACGCCCCCGAAATAAGGGTTAGTACCGCATCCCCCCGCCACAGCAGTTTGAATAGATTGAGCGTTCCGGTTTGACGAGTTAGAGTTGCCTGTTGAGCCATATGAAATTCTCCTGATCCGGCAGATCAAATTGAATTGAACCGATGCCGTCATCATGACCCAAAACGCACTGCCAACACGAGACAAGGCACTGCCATTTACTGCCAAATTTTAGAAATAATGGGGTGGGGCGACTTCATGCACTCTAACGATTCAATATGGATATTTGCGTAGGGGATTGGCCCTGTGCCATCCCAAAGACGGCGGGCACGGCGACCCGCCCCTACGAAGTCTTATTCCGTCTTATTTTGTTAAACGGCATAAAAGTCGCCCTTACGAATTTACAGGCGCGTCAAAGCGATATTCATCCACATCACAAATCGGCTCATAGCCAATTTCTTGATAGATGTGGTTGGAAGTCGGGTTGCTGAGGTCGGTGTAGAGGAAACAGAATTTACGTCCGGTATCGAGCTGCAATTGGCTGAGGGCAGCGACACACGCACTCGCATAGCCTTTTTTGCGAAATTCGGGTGGTGTATAGACTGGCCCAATACGAATGCCGTTGGGGGTAGGGCCGCCGCGTCCTGCCATCGAAACCACCTCGCCGTCGTGTTCCCATAAATATATTTTGCGGGTCTCTGAGACGAAATAACGATCTACTAGTTGGGGTACATCTGAATTGTCCACGACTCCCATCGCTTCTTGGCGGAAGGCGGCGAACCATTGAATCAAGAGCAGGCGGTCATCAGGAGTAGCAACTCGAAATGCGCCGGGGATACCTGTCACCGCGTTGACATGCGAAAGCTGATAGATACGTTCGCGCATGTTAAGCCGATAGGGTTGGTGGGTCATGCCTTGCCATAAATCCGCAAAGGTTTTACCAATTGGAACAGTCGCAATCACCCCCGTCAGGATACCATAGACACTTCGCACATCGGTTGCCAAGACGCTGAGGGCATCAGGGTGGGCGACATGCGAAATAATCAGATTGTGCGGCGGGGTACGTATCGCTGCTAGGGTGATGTTCCCTACGTCCTCTATCACTGCCAGATAAAATTGCGGGTAAACCTCCGGGTCGTGGATCAGGGTATTGGTCAGGCCGAAAATTAAATTGTGCTCGGCTTCCCGCTCCATCAAAAACGCCTCGGCATACAGCAAAAATTCACGTGGGTCGCTAAAACGCCTCAATTGCATAGTCTTCCCTCCCATCTACTGGGGTACGGTGGGCGGCTGCGGTGGTGCGGCGGATGGGATGGCCTGCCCAAAGGTGGGCTGCGACGAAATCGCAATCAAACTCGGCTCGGTTAATCCCGGTGCAAGGAAGTACAGCTTCGTCTCCGGCATGGCAAAACGTAATTGGGTAGCGTCCACATTTTGCGCGAACCCCAAAATCATGTCACGGTCACTGGGGATAAGACTGAATACAATCCCGGCTTGATTCGGCGCGACGGCTAGTTTCCCAATGGCATAACCTTGCCCCTGCCATAAGGGAGTGGCAGTACCGCTGCTCAAATCATACTCAATGATAGACACCGCGTTCAGCACTGACAGATAAGGAAATATCCCCAACTGTTCTTCAGCGCGTTCTTGGAGGGTGGGGTCGCTGACCTCAAATGGCTCACCCGAAGGTGCATAGGTGGTGTAATAAAATTTGCTGGTGCTGGCCCATGCCAATTGATCGGGAGTGTCCAACATGGCAATTTCGGTGCGTTCGCCGTTCATCATATTGATGAGTACCGTTTGATTGCCAACCAGCGCCAACAACTGCTGACGATCTGCTGAGAGCACGGCATGGCGTAAATCTGACCCTAAATTGAGTGAGGTGTTATCGGTGGGATTCCAAATCGCCAAGCCTTCCCCTGCACAGGAGGTTGTATATAGAAAACGATTATCGGACAGCCAGTCGAAACTAAACGGGTTGCCATATGGCCCGGTCTCGCGCTGATATAGCCTTTCCGCCACATACGGAATGATCTCAACTTCACAGCCCTCGGTGAATGGCACAGTGCCGAGTGATTGTTTATCATCTCCATTGGGCAGGGCGGTGTTGACGGTGAGCAAGCCTGCTTGGTCAGCGGGCGTTAAATAGGCGATACGTTCGCCAGTGATTGACCAGCTTGCCGGAAAATTGGCGGCGACAGGATTGGCAAAAATGACGCTGCGTTTGCCCGTATCCGACACCTCTAAGCGTTGATTACCATTTTCCAGCAATTCAAAATAGGCCAGATATTGGGCGTTGGGGGAAAAATTCAACCCCCGGCGATCCCGACGAGCATTGTTGGTGACGCCATAACCGGGTAGATAGATATACGATCCGAGATAGACATCATTGGCAAATACATGGGCGAAGGGATACCCTGCCAATAATTGGGCCGTATTTCCAGTTGGAACGGGGGTTACCACTGTACCATCAGGAGCGACTTGGCCTGTTGAAAATTCAAAAGAATCCAAAATCGCCAGAAAGTTGCCGGCCCACCCCTCATATTGTTCCAGCGGGGCGGACTGCAAAATGACATAGCCGTCGCCTTCCACACCCACCGGAATGGCGGTGGTACGAAATTGATGAATGACCTCCCCACAAATCGCCTTGTATTGAGCAGTCAGGGCGGTGCTGGCCCCAATCGCGTTGGGGGCCTGCAAATCTTCGACAAAACCCGCTTCTCGAATGGCCTCATTGAGCAGCAAATCGGCATTGCCAACACCAACTTTATGCTGAATTTCGATGAGAGGGTTGGCGCAATTTTTCGTGCCATCGGGTGAGATAATGACCAGCGACAGGTCTTCACTTGCTGCAACCAGCCATGTTTCGGGGTAGTCAATGATAAACGCCGTGTTTTGATAGCTCCGATAGCCAATTGCCACCGTCCGGTTGATGGGGGTGCATAACACAACGGTATTGCCATTCACATCGCTGTGTAGTTCATAGGTGGTGGGGTCTTGGTCAATGGTAAACTGCCAGATATACCCCTGCACCTCGCCTTGTACATAACTTACCCCGGCTTGCGGACAACCGAGGCTGGAATCTTGCCATGTTGTCAACTGATAGGTGTAGTTGACCAGCGTAAAGTTGCGCCCCAACTGCTGGGCAAAATAGTCTTTGACGCGCTGGAGCACCGTTTCTAATGGGGTTTGGGCGTGGACTGTGGGTGGCATCAGAGTCCCCGCGATGAGCAGGAAAACAAGAATGGGGAGGAGTTTGAGATTTGGTTGTTTCATGAAATTTCTGATAAAGGCGTTAGGGAATAAAAATCGAGCCTTCAGGATACACGATAGGCTTCTGAGGCGACAAGGGCACGGCGGCAATACGTCAGGCAATAATATGCCAGCCTACCCCAATACCAACTGATAAAGTTCTTCATAGGAATGAATGATGCTCGATCCGCCGATGTTTTCGGGGTTATCGGGTTGAAACGCGACTGGCATGATGCCCTGTTCCCCCACAAGGGATAATTCATAGAAATCACGGCCCACATAGAGCATCTCATCCGTTGAGATGTCAGCGGCTTGGAGAGCCACCTTAAAAAAGGCGGGGTCGGGTTTGGTAAGACCAATTTCGCACGAGGTCAAGACCATCCACCATAAATCACGCGGGAATCCAGCATCTTCCAACCAAGTCACTAAATCTTCGGTTGGGTGTTCGGTGTTGGCAGCGATAGCAACACCCACCCCACTGTCGCGTACTTCTAGTAAGGTCTCCACCGCGCCCGCAATTGGTTGGATGGCGGCGGCGTCAGCCAATAAGACGGATCGTCCATAAGATAGAGCCTGTTGGGGGAGGCCATGAAATGTCAAAATGGCGTCATAATAATCTTCTCGGCTAATCCGTCCATGCAATACATCAAAATGGGCTGCTTTTAGGGCTTTTTGAACAACCTTCGGATGACGGGGTTGTAAATCATAGGCCGCCAAGTAATCTTGTAAATGTCGGTCGGGTTTAGGATGGATATAGAGCACGTCATCGGTATCAAGCAGTACAGTACGGAATGGCATCCTCAAATCCCTTGAACAGGAGAATAGTAGGAAAATTGTATCAGTAGTGGCCTACTATCGCCAGAAACTCGTGATTTTTTCGAAAGGATCATCTCATGCAAAAATGGATTGTGCTTATTTGTATCCTTTTGGTAGGGTTGATTTCACCTGCCCCCACTGCCCACGCCCTCCCAGAAGCCCAACGAATTGAATTGGAAGCCAGTGACGGATTGGTCTTGGTGGGTGATTTTTATATGCCAGAAAGCGAAGAACCCGTACCCGCCGTTATCCTGATGCACATGTTGGGACGACGGCGCGGCGACTGGGAAACGCTGCTGCCCATGCTGGTGGATGATTATGGCATGGCGGTACTCAATGTGGATTTGCGTGGTCATGGCGAAACAGGTGGCTCAACGGATTGGGCATTGGCCGAAGAAGATGTGCAAGCATGGATTGATTGGCTGCGCGGACAGGCAGGCATCAACCCCGATGCAATTTCGTTGATCGGGGCCAGCATTGGGAGCAATCTAGCCATACGCGGTTGGGCCAACGATGAAAATATCCGCACGGCAGTGGCCCTTTCCCCCGGTCTTAATTTTCGCGGTGTGACCACCGAAGATGCTGTAGAAGCCAATGCAGATCGGCCCTTGATGTTAGTCTCGGCTCGTAGCGACAGAGAAAGTGCTATCGCAGTTACGACCCTGTTCGATTTAACCGACGGCAATGCGCTGGTACGACTTTTCAGCGGTTCTCGGCATGGCACCGACCTTTTCGATACTGAGTATTCTGACTGGTTGATAACCGCTATCGCCGAGTGGGTGGATTCGCAATCCCAGTAGGGGCTGTTTTTCAAGGAGGCGGCTGATTCAAGACCGCCTTATTGTTGCTTATCCCTATTCGTTTTGGCTGCGCCCCCACAGACTAAATCCATCTACATATACCTCGCCTGTCTGCCCATTGACCAATGCGCGGCGGATGTCGTCGTCGGCTTCGTGCAGTAGGATGACCCAGATCGGCAGCAGCATAAATTCGTAGGCTACGCGGGGTACATAGGTTTCGATATTGAGATAGGCCCGCAAAGGAAATTCGGCAGCACTGTTGCTATAGGCCGAGATGCTGCGAGGGCGTTTGCTTTTGACCTCTTTTTTAGCTTGTTCCACTGCCTTTTTCACAATCGGGGTGGCGGCCTGCACTATGTTAATCTGATACAACTGTGCGCGAATTCCAGCGAGATAACCGGGTTCATAGTCGCGCAGTTCCGACAAATCATACGGCAGCAGATGGGGCACAATATCCTGATTGGCAATCGCAGCGTAAATGGGATCGGACATATGAACAAAACTTTCCATACCGGAGGCTGCAATTCCCTGTGGATAGCGCCAGCGGACTTCGGTAGTAACTTCAAAAACCCAAAATGGCAAAAATACAGGACTGCCCGTGACCCGCGCAATTTTGTCATGCAAAAAGCGACTTAGGCCGCTGTTGATTTTTTCATCTACCAAAGACCGCGCTTTAGGAGCAGTGATTTTGAAGGGGATAATTTTGGTAGGGGCATCCAATTTTCCCTCATCGTCATGGACAATCACGAATTGGGAGTCGCAAAAGGGGCAGCGTTCATTTAAATCTTCGGGCGGCATGATAGATTGCGCTCCACAGCTTGTGCAGTCCATGACCCGTCCAGTCACATCCCATTGAACGGCTTTGCCATAACGCTCCATCAGCACTGCCCGCAGCGATTTTTCGGCATGAGGCATTTTGTTGTTTGACTTGGACTTGTAGGTCTTAATGGGATATTTTGTGCCACAGGTGGGGCAGTGGATCATAGCCTGACCGGGAACGGGTTCAAGATCATCCCCACCGCAATTGGGGCATTCAATCATTTCCCCTTTGGCTTTTGTTTGGCCCTTGAGTGTCAAAGGATGAAGTTGAATGCGGGCTTCGGCGGGTGGTAAATTTTGCCATTCCCGTATGGGTTGATAACCACATTCTTTGCAATAGACCAGTCCACTTTGTAGGTCAATGGTCAGTCGGCTGCGGCAGACTGGACAGCCAATTCGCAATCCCATCGTGCAAGCCCCTTATTTATAGAAGAATAAAGAATGCTGGCATAAAAAAACGCCTTTGCCGTATTATAGTCATTCAATACCTATGTGGGATAAATTTAGATAGGGCTGGATAGCATAAATTAGATCAGACAAACCATCTTAGAAGAGATGAGGCAAATAGAGTCCTATGGATACAATGTCAATGGTGCAGGTGCTGGTGGTTGAAGATTCGATGACCACGCGGCGCTTTCTTGTAGATTTGATCAATAACATTCCGGGCCTGATGGTGATAGGGGAAGCGGAGGACGGAGTGCAAGCCCTACGCTTGGTAGAAGAGCTACGACCCGATGTCATCAGCATGGACATCCAGATGCCCAATATGGATGGCTTACAGGCCACCCAGCACATTATGGCGAATACCCCAACCCCGATAGTGGTTGTTTCAGCCGGTCTAGGCCAACGCGAAGTAGACTATGCAATGCTGGCGATTGAAGCGGGGGCATTGGCGGCGATTGATAAACCGACGGCTTCTCCGCAAGATGAGGCCAAACGCACGGAATATCTACGTTTGCTGCGATTGATGGCCGGGGTCTCCGTCGTTCGGCGGCGCTCATTAGATCAACTAGAACAGCGGTTGGATTCGCTACCCAATATTCAAGCGGACACCCATCATTTACCCGAAATAGTGGTGATTGGGGCGAGTGCAGGTGGGCCGGGGGCCTTAACCCAAGTTTTGAGCTATCTGCCTGAAGATTTTCCGCTGCCCATTCTCGTCACCCAACATTTATCAGCCGATTTTGTGCCCGGCCTTGCCAATTGGCTGGGACGGCGTTGTGTCTTACCTGTGCGGTTGGGGCTTGAAGGTGAATATCCAGAGCCGGGTGAGGTCTGGCTTGCCCCCGGTGGCTATCATATGCAGCTTTCTCCGGAGGGGCGGGTAGAGCTTATTCCCGAAAAAGGCCACTATCGCCATCAACCCTCGGTAGATGCCTTGTTTGACAGTGCGGCTTCTGTTTATGGTCGCAAAGTCATTGCGGTATTGCTGACAGGTATGGGGGATGATGGGGCGGAGGCGATGGCGCGGCTTTTTGCCTATGGCGCTCGCACGATTGTGCAAAATGAAGAAACCTGCGTGGTTTATGGAATGCCGGGGGCAGCGGTGGAGCGTGGTGCCGCCGAGTATATTTTGCCAGTTGGAGAAATTGGTCGGGCGATCACTCGCTTGGTGCAGGTGGGCAATCATTATCGTTAGGATGGGTTCAAAAAAGTTGAAATACTGAAACCGTCGCGTTAGAAGACTATAACCCAAAAGCATAAATGGCATTGGGCAGACGGGTGTACAATTCAGGCAGAATTGAGGTGATACATGGCTCACGATGTATTGCTAGTGGAAGACAGCCCGACACAGGCTGAACAGATTAAACACACACTAGAGAATACAGGATTAACAGTACAGGTAGTCGGAGATGGGCCGGAGGCGATTCGTGAAGCAATGATCAATCCCCCCCGCCTAATTGTTTTGGACATCAACTTGCCTTCAATGGACGGTTATCAAGTGTGTCGGCGGCTGAAGCGTAACCCGGATACCAAAGATATTCCGGTGATTATGTTAACCGAGCAAAGCAGCGCCAAAGATACGATGACCGGGTTGCAGGCGGGCGCAGACGATTATATCCCCAAAGATATTTTTGCCGGGGAGCATCTGCTGGATACCTTACGTGAGCTAGGGCTGATCGAATAGTGTTTTTTCAAATGAAGGATATGCTCTAGCAATTTATGTCAGAAGGACAGCGCGTCAAAGTTCCCCCCGTGATGGTGATTCAAGTAGAAGACAGCATGGATGTGATGCTGGCCCGTAACATTGCACGTCGGGCGGCTTCACTTTTGGGTTTTAACACGGCCAGCCGCGCACAAGTGGCAAGTGCGGTGGCTTCGCTAGTGGGAGTCATCTTAAACGCGGGCGAACGACAGGTCATTAATCTACATGGCTTGCGACAGGGCATTGATGTCGGAATTCAGGTAGTTTGTGATGCCCCGTGGTTAGCGGACGCCAGCCCCGAAAATGCGACGGTTGCACTGCGGGCCAAGATGGGCAAGATTATGGACGAAATCAGCCTTGTGCCAACCGCTGTCCCACATATCGAAATGGTGTTATGGCTGACAGCCGAACGTAGTAAACAATCGAGTCCACCCCATTCGTGAGGACGATATGCAGCGATCACTGGTGGTTTTTGAGATGGGGGAGCAGCAGTTCGGCCTACCGATTGAGGTGGTGAGTGAAATTATTCCCCTGATCACTGTCAACCCTGTCCCCAATATGCCGAGTGATTGGTTGGGGGTGGCGAATGTACGGGGGCAGGTCACTCCGGTGATAGATTATCGGATGCGGGTAGGCCGAGCCAAAGCCCTTCCACCCTTGTCAGCTCCATTGATTGTTATTCGGCAGGGCCGCCAACAAGTGGCACTGCTGGTGGAACAAATTAAACAGATAGTGACTCTATATGTTGAGCAGTTGGACACCACCGGGATTATTCACGAAGGCCGACTGCTTATGTTGGTAGATCCAAAAACCATACTGGGGCGTGAGACCCCATCATCGTAAGCTCTGTATGAGGAACTGAGACATGACCACAACCGCCAAATCATTGAAAGGCCGCGTTTTACTGGTGGGGGAAGACAAAAAGCTGTTAAGTGACCTCTCGGATATGTTGGAATCTACTGAGGATTATTTAACCGTCAAATCGGGGACATTTGAAGATGCCCTTAGCGAGATTTTGCTGGGGGAGTTTCAGATGGTTGTTACTGAGACCCGCCTGCCAGATTTAAGCGGCATGGACTTGTTGGCGGTAGTGGGGGGCTTGCGACCCGGTACCCCGGTCATCATGATTGATGATGAACTCTCGGCAAAGTCAGCGGTGTCGGCTATGCGCTTGGGGGCGTGTGATTATCTGCATAAGCCTATCAATATGCAGTTTGTGATGATGCAAATTGAGCGACAGATAGATTTATATAGACGCACCCAAAAAGAGGACAAACCCGAATCTGGCGACCAGCCAAAAATTCCTGTCCGTGATCGTCAGCGCCAAATCAATCCAGCCACCCGTCCGGCAACCTTATTACTCAATCGTCAGCAGTTTGAACGCATCAACAACGAATTGGCGACGCTGTTTGGGCATATCCGTGCCCATTTTGTCGGTCTGATTGATGGTGACGGCAATTTGGCAGGGGCGTCGGGGGCACTCGAAGATTATGACTTGGTGCTGCTGACCCGTGCCCTGTCGGTTGAGCATCCTGCCACCGATACCTTAGCGCGGATTCTGGACGAAAATCAATTTAATGCGGTCTATCTGGAAGGCAATCGCAGCGGAGTGTATGTGGTCGAGATTCAAGACCCCTATCTGATGTCGCTGGCGGTCATTTGCAGCACAGATGTCAAACCGGGGATGGTCTGGCTCTATACCAAGCGCACCGCCGACACCATCGCCTCGTTTTTGAAGGAATCCGCCAACGCTACAGCAGTCCCGGCGGCCTCATAAATCAGCTTCGCAAAATGACTACAAAGGGGTGATTTGCAGAAAATCGCCCCTTTTTGATTCTAGGCCAATGGGTCCAATCTGCTGTGTTCTTTAAGGCAGCGTTCCAAAACACGCCGCGCCTCACGAACGTTGATTTTGGGCGAGGCCTCGGTATAAAACTTTTGCACCACCGCTTCGACAGCATTGATATTTGATGGCGTATACTGTGAAAGGTCAAGTCCATAATCGGCCTCGTCCAAGTCGTCAATGGGTTCCAGCGTAATCTCGGTCACATTTTCGCGCCGGGATTGTTCAATTTTTTGGCTGCGGCTCTTGCTGGCTTTGGCGCGGCTGTGGAGTTCGTCGGCGAGGTTGGGGGTGGCGGCGGCGGCCTGTTCGTAAAATTCGGCTAATTTGGCTTCTAGCTCGATTGCGAAGGTCATGACAGCACCATATTGATTTAAGGCCATAAAAATCCCTCTTTAAAAGCAAAAAGGCGGTTCATTCACCAAACCGCCTTGAATCGTGTGAATGATGATGAATTAGTCTACCAGAACACGGGCGTTTTCATCCACCCAATAGACAAATACATTCTCACCATTTTGGAACTGTTCGTCTTCGCTGCGACGGAAATTCTGGGTACGTACCACGACCTGAGAACTGCTGCCGTTATAACCAAAGCTGACGACATGGCGGGTGTCTGTGCCGATATAGACCGATTGTTGCAGCCGACCCGGAATCAGCGTCGTGCCGGAATCATGATGCGGCTCTGTGCCGTTGCCATGTTTCAGTGTCAACTTTTCAGGCCGAATCGCTACGGTGACTTCGCTGCCAACGCTCATGGCGGGGTCATCCAAGACTGCGCCGACCTTATAACCGCTGGGAAGTTCGACCTCACCACGCACCCCGGCCCGATCACACAGGCGGCCTTTGATGAAATTGGTTTCGCCAATGAAGTCGGCGACAAAGCGGGTATGAGGACGTTCATAAATATCCTCAGGTGTGCCGACTTGCAGCACCTTACCATAATTCATGACCGCGATGCGATCTGCCATAGTCAGGGCTTCTTCTTGGTCGTGGGTAACGTAGATGAAGGTGATGCCGAGCTTTAGTTGCATTTCCTTCAATTCAAACTGCATGGCCTTACGCAACTTCAGGTCTAGCGCCCCCAATGGCTCGTCGAGGAGCAGCACAGTCGGGTGTTTGACAAGGGCGCGGGCGAGGGCGATACGCTGCTGCTGACCACCCGACAATTCGCGGGGTTTGCGATCAGCCGTGTGGGGCAGTTGCACCAATTCAAGCGCTTCAATCGCCCGCTGTTTGGCGTCGGCGCGTGAGACACCTTCCATCTGTAACCCGAACATCACGTTTTGGAGAACGTTCATGTGGGGGAACAGGGCATAATCTTGAAACACCGTATTGACGGGACGGTGAAACGGCGGAACCCCTTGAACCTGTTTACCACGAATCAGGATTTCCCCACGCGAGACATCTTCGAACCCGGCAATCATGCGTAGGGTCGTCGTTTTACCACACCCACTGGGGCCAAGCAGGGCAAAAAACTCGCCCTTATGAATTTGTAGTGAGACGTCATCCACTGCCTTGACCGCCGCATTTTCCTTGCGCCGACCCGCAAACTCTTTGACGACGTGCCTAAGTTCAACATCAATTGCAGTCATCAGTTCCTCCGACTACCTATACTAGAGGCGAGCAGAAGACGATACAGTGAAAACCACTAATTTCTGGAGTCGCCCTCAAACAAACAAGAAAAAAATTAAGGTTCTAAAAAGGGGCGAACGCGCCGCCCCCAAAGTTCTCGCTAGTCAAGTTGCTGCTATTGGCCGATAAAGATGGTGATTTGATCCCACGCATCAATATAGGCTTCTTCGATATCCGTGTTGGCATCAACCGTCCATAGACGTGCCATCGTCTCTTCATCGGGGTAGGTAATGCCGTTATTCAAATATTCTTCGAGAATCAGGCCCTGATCGAGCGCCGCTTGGTTTGGTGTACCATAGCCGATTTCGTTGCTGATGTCCGCACCAACCTGTGGGTCAAGGATGTAATCAATAAACACATGGGCAAGCTCAGGATTGGGTGCGTCGGTTGGGATTGCCAGATTATCAATGAAGATATTCGCCCCTTCTTCGGGAAGGGCATACCCAAAATCGTCGCATTCGCATTCTTGGATAATTTGGAGGATGTCCCCGCTATATTCCAGCGCGATGTCCACATTGCCGCCTGCCAACAGTACCTGACCGTCATCCGGGGTAATGGCAACGACATTGCTGCCTTTTTCAATTAGATATTCGGTGGCTTCGGCGATTTCATCTTCATCTTTGGTGTTGGGGTCATAACCAAGCATTTGCAGGCCGACACCGATCATATAACGCAGGTCTTCGGGCCACGATACTGGGCCATCGTGTTCCCAGACCTGTTCCCAAGAGGTGATTTCTCCAACTGCTTCGATATTATAGCCGACGCCAGTTGTCCCCCATTGGTAAGGAATGGTATAGGTATTTTCAGGGTCATAGCTGCGTCCCTTGAAGGTATCGCCAATGTTGGTAAAATTCGGAACTAGGTCGTAGTTAATCGGCTCTAGCAAATCCTGTTCAACCATCGTTTGCACAATGTAGTCAGTGATGACGATGACATCCCAGCCGGGGTTGCCTTCACGCAGACGGGTGAGGGTGTTTTCATTGCCATCTGTGACATCATATTGCACGGTAACGCCGCACAGTTCCTCAAAATCGGGAATGGTGTTCGACCCGATATAGGTTGCCCAGCCATAAACACTTATGGTTTGCCCTTCATAGCCTTCGGGACATGTCCAAGTAGTCGCCCCTTCTTGGGCTATGGTAGGACGTGCAGCGGCAGGGGTTAGAATTGCCACCACTAGGAAAAGCGAAAAAACTAAGACAGCTATTTTGTACATGACGATCCCTCTCTGTCTATCGAGAAAAACAAATATTTGGTTGTTGACGTACTAGGCTTTACCCGCGCTGCGTCCTTGCAACACAAGCGAGAGTCCAACTAACAAGGTGGAAACGATAATCATCATGGTGGAGATGGCATTGATTTCCGGCGTCACCGTACGCCGCGCCATGCTGTACACCACAACGGTTAGGGTCGAGGTATTGAGACCCTTCGTAAATTCACTGATGATGAAGTCATCGAGTGATAAGGTGAATGCTAATAATGCACCTGCGACGACCCCCGGCAGCATCAATGGGAAGGTAACGCGCCAGAAGGTTCGCCATTCATTTGCACCCAGATCACGGGCCGCCTCTTCAAAATGAGGGTTCATATTTGCCAAGCGTGCCCGCACCACAATCGCCACAAAGGGGATACAAAAGGCGACGTGCGACAAGATCAGGGTCAGATAGCCAGAACGCAGCGTAATGTTAAGGTGTTTGGCGGCATAATCGAAGACGATATTAAAGAAAACCAGCAGCGAAATACCCTGTGTGATTTCAGGAATACCCACTGGTAAATACAGCAAACCTTCCAGTGGACGCTTGCCTATAAAACGACTTCGTGCCATACTAAGAGAAACCATCACAGCAACGATGGTGGATATGAGAGTTGCGGCGACACCGACGATGAGGCTGACTTTTACCGATTGAAGTAGCAGGTCAGTCGTTAAATCCGCGTCAACGTCAATGCCGCCGCTGAGAAGTTTGCTATACCATTTGGTGCTAAAGCCACGCCAGACGGCTGTGGAGTTGGAATCATTGAACGAAAACACCAATAATACGATGATGGGCACCCACAAAAAGATGTAACAAAAAAGTGCGTTGGCCCACATCAAGACTGGTGCAGTTCGACGAATGATTAAATCCCGCTTCATGCGAAGTGCCGGACTCAACCCAAACTTTTGGCGGCGGCGCTGGTTTAATTCATCGGAAAGGAGGAAAAATTGGCGTGAGATAGAGCCAGTAATTGGAGCTATCATCGCGGCCAACAGCCCAAAGGCCCGTGATAAGACGTCTGCCGAATGATGGGCAGATGCTTTGCTGGGGGTATTTTCAGTACGCTGGGCGACAAGGGCATAGACGACGAGCGCAACTGCGACCACTGCCATGAGCACCATCGAAGTTGCTGCCCCGCGTGTCCAGTCACCTGTACCTCTGAAATTGCGGTAGATCAACGACCCGATCATCATGCCTTTTGTCCCACCCAACATTTCGGCGGTGATATAAGTGCCGATGGCCGGGATAAAAACTAAGATGCTACCTGCAATTACACCCGGTAAGGTCAAGGGAAAGATGACACGCCAAAAAGCTGTCCAGTCATTCCCACCAAGATCATGAGCCGCTTCGACTAGCTTAAAATCGAATCGTTCAACTGCCGCATAGATAGGCAGCACCATGAAGGGAAGGTAGCCATACACCATCCCAATCGTGACGGCCTTGGTGGTGAACATCAATTTTAAGGGTTCTTCAATCAAACCAAGTTGAAGCAGGGTGTGGTTCAATAGGCCATCGTCGTTATTGCCCAACAATACGCGCCACGCATAGGTGCGGATGACGAAGTTTGTCCAAAAGGGCAAGATGACGAGAAATAAGCTGAATTTTTGAACCCACTCTTTACGACGGGTACTGATAAAAAAGGCCAACGGATAGCCCAATACAAGGCACCAAAACGTCGTCGTAAAGGCAATATTTAGTGAGCGCTTGAAGATAAGCCAGTAGCCCTCGGTGGTGACGTAAAGATAGTTATCGTGAAAGTTGCGACGCAGACTTTCGAGTGACCAGTCATAAATGACCGTGCCACCGCGACCACGTTCCATGAAGCTAATGGTGAATACAATCAGGAGGGGTAAGAGGAAAAGAAGGAAAAGCCACAGCGTTGCCGGGAGAGCGAGTAGCCCTCCGTGCGCCTTGAGCTTTAACCGCCCGAGTTGAAAGCGCGGACGATGATCTGAAGATGCGACGCTAGTATCCATCTACGAGTTCTTTAGACATCCAGATCAGATAGTACGCGATGACATTCATACAGGGAAAATTTCCTCAATCTTCGTGAATCTTTGAACGGCTCTTGATTTAAATGAAAAAAATCTTTCTGTTGCTGTCATAAAACGCAACCAAAGATTTTTGGATCAAAGCCAAAACACGATTGAATGATATAGCGAATTGACTCGGAATGCAAGTAGTTTTTTTGTGAAAATTCTCGCTCGGTGGCAGGGGTTTAAGAGAATCCCCGTTATCAGGTGAAACCAGAGGAAAAAGATAAAGCGGAAGTGAACATCCCCTATGACTATCAAAACCAACACATCACTCATCTCTGTGAGGAATACCCGCCTTGAAGATTCGGAGGCCATTCATGAAATAGTAGCCCTTGCCTTTGGTGGCGAAGTGGGCGAACCGATGGCAATGTCGCGTCCCCACGTCCAACAACAATTGCGCCGATTTCGTGAAGGTCAATTTGTTGCAGTCACCCCGCAAGGCCGTGTGGTCGGTACTGCCACGACCATGCGAACGAATAAACCCCCTACCGCCACCCCTCAGCCATGGCTGAAAATGATTGGTGGCCTTGAACTCAACAACCATGACCCCAATGGTCAATGGCTTTATGGCGCGGAATTTGCTGTCCATCCTTCTTTTCAAGGCATGGGCATAGGCCGTACCCTCTATGATGCCCGGTTCCAATTTGTCAAACGACTCAATTTACGTGGATTTTATGCTGTTGGCATGTTGATGGGTTATCACCGCTATCAACAAGTCATGAGTGTTGCCGAATATGCCGATAAAGTCGTCAAGCATGAAATCGAAGACCCAACGGTTTCGATGCAGATGCGGCGCGGTTTCAAGGTACTGCGGTTTGTGGATTATTACAACGACGAACCACTGGCTGGCAACGCGGGCATGTTGATTGTATGGCATAACCCGGATTATCGCCCAATGTATTGATTTTTATGGGGCAGGCTGCCAAAAGGTGGTCTGCCCGATTATTCATTTGATAAAGGAGTTAAAGGGAAAAAGGAGTTGGGGCATCATGGTTCATCAAACACTCAAAAGCGGGATTGTGATTACGTCAACACAGCCTGAACATGCGCGCCAGTTGGAACGCCTACAAGACATCGTTTTTCCGACTCTCGCACCAGAACAAAGATTTAAAGCCGAGCATTACTTGAAACACTTAGAAATTTTCCCCGATGGGCAGTTTGTGGCCCTACATGGTGAACAGGTGGTAGGCGCGACCAGCACCGTGCGCCTGCATTACACGCATGGACATAGCAAACACCCCCGTTTCGACGACATCATTCAGGGTGGCTGGTTAACCTCCCATCAACCCAACGGCGATTGGTTGTATGGGGCGGATGTGAGTGTGCATCCCCATTCACGACGGATGGGTATTGCACGCGGTCTATATAAAACCCGCCAAGACTTGGTGCATCGTTTGGGGCTAAAGGGGCAAATCGCGGGTGGAATGTTAAGCGGTTATGGCGCTGTCAAAGATAAAATGACCGCCATGCAATATTTTGAAGCCTTGTTGATGGAAAAAATCGTAGACCCCACGCTTTCGGCGCAGCGGCGGGTGGGGTTTGAACTGAAAGAACTGCTGCCAAATTATTTGGATGACCCCCTATGCGACAATTACGGTGTGCTGATTATGCTGGACGCCGGACGCCAAGTCGCCCTTGAATAGAAATATGCTTTTAGCAAGAAAATACGCTGTAGGGGCAGTCCAAACGGATTGCTCCTTTTGTTTTTGAGCGAAAGTTTACACAACCCCCAACAATCGTTATCATAAACCCCCATGAAAACCGCTTTTATTTCGAGAAGCTACGAACATCGGGCGCAATATGATGCCGCCATTGCCCATGTGGTTGCGAGTTTGCGCCGCATGAACATGGAGGGTATTGATTTTGTCCGTCGGTATTCATTTGCGGAGGGGCAAGCCCGCGAAATGATGGCCGCGACCCTCCAATCCATCCAGCAAGCTGATGTGTTGATTGCGGAAGTTTCCGAAAAAGTGATTGGGGTGGGCATTGAAATTGGGTATGCCGCTGCATTGGGCAAACCCATTGTTTATGCTAGAAAGTTGGACGCCCCTTTTTCAACCACAGTTGGTGGACTGGCGACTATTGCGATTGTTTATGATAATCCTCAAGATTTGGAAGACAAACTCATTGATGCTTTGCACAGCTTAGACAAGGAGACGAAATGAAAATACCCTTTGGTGGTCGTGTGTTGGTATTAGGCTGTGGGTCGGTATCCCGCTGTCTACAACCCCTATTACTGCGACATTTTGAGATGGATTTTTCCAAGCTGACCATCATGGATTTTGAGGATTTGCGCCACGCCATCCCCAACACCTTAGCAGCAGGCGCGACGTATGTCCAAAAACAGATTACGCAGGAGAATTTGGCACAGGTGCTTGGGGAACATCTCAGCGCAGGCGACCTGTTGATTGACCTCGCATGGAATATCGCCGCGCCGGATATTGTTGGCTGGTGCCACGATCATCATGTCTTGTATATCAATACCTCAGTGGAATTATGGGATCCTTATGCCGATGACATCCCCCCCGCTGACCGCACGTTATATGTCCGCCACATGGCCCTGCGCAAAATGACTTCGGCGTGGAGCGAACCCGGCGCGACGGCGGTGGTCGAACATGGCGCGAACCCCGGCCTAGTCAGCCATTGGACAAAAATCGCACTGGAGGACATCGCCAAAGCTATTCTACGAGGGGGCTACGCAAAGGGTATCCGTAGAAGTAATTTGGAAGATGCACTTGCCAATGAAGATTTTGCCCTGCTTGCCATGCTGACGGGTACAAAAGTCATTCATATCTCAGAACGTGATACCCAAGTCAGCAATATCCCCAAAGCGGTCAATGAATTTGTCAACACATGGTCAATTGAAGGTTTCCGCGAAGAAGGCATCGCCCCGGCGGAAATGGGTTGGGGTACACATGAACGTCGTTTGCCCGTCGGCGCTCAGAAACACTTGTATGGGCCGGGGAATCAAATCTGCCTGAGTCAAATGGGCATCAACACATGGGTGCGCTCATGGGTTCCCGGTGGTGAAATTTTGGGTATGGTCGTCCGACATGGGGAGGCCTTCACCATCAGCGACCATTTGACGGTCTGGGAAGACGACATTCCGGTCTATCGTCCTACCGTGCATTATGCCTATTTGCCCACCGATGCCGCGATTGCTTCTCTGCACGAATTAAAAATGCGGAATTACGAGCTTCAACCCAATCTGCGGATTCTCTATGATGAAATTACCGAGGGCAAAGATGAACTGGGTGTGCTCCTGCTCGGTCACGATTTAAATGGTTGGTGGGTCGGGTCGCAATTGGATATTCACGAAACCCGTCAATTGGTCGGGCCGGGTCAAAACGCGACCACGCTGCAAGTGGCGGCTTCGGTATTGGGAGCGGTATTTTGGATGATTAAAAATCCGCGCGAGGGTTTGAACGTCCCTGACGATTTGCCGCACCAAGAAGTTTTGAAAGTGGCGGACCTCTATCTTGGCCCATGCCCATCGGTGCAAACGGATTGGACACCGCTGAAAAATCGCTACGACCCCTTTGAGTTATATGGCAAACCACGCCCCAATGATGACGAGGTGTGGCAGTTCGATACGTTCCGTGCCCTATGATGATGGGTAGTTTATAAATGTAAATTTGGGCGGCTGATGGGGTCGCCCTTATAAAACAAAATTCTTTAAGGAGGCTATTTATGAGTTTGCAAAATCTCTCCCCCGCGTGGTCACACCTGACCGAAATTGTGGTAGATCACGCTGAGGGGATTTATTTATATGACGCACAGGGCCATCGTTATATTGATTTCACCAGTGGAATCGGCGTGACCAGCACAGGCCATTGCCATCCTAATGTAGTGCGGGCTATTCAGGAACAGGCATCCAAGCTGATTTTTGCCCAAGTCAACTGCGCTATTCCGCCACAAACCCTCGAATTGGCGGAGACGCTTTTGCCGCTGATGCCCAAAGGAATTGACTGCTTTTTCTTCTCCAATAGTGGGGCGGAAGCAATCGAGGGGGCGGTCAAATTGGCAAAAACGGCGACGGGCCGACCTAATGTAATCGCGTTTCAGGGCAGTTTTCATGGGCGCACTGCATTGGCGATGGCGCTGACAAGCAGCAAAACGACCTATCGGGTGGGGTATCAGCCCTTGCCATCTGGGGTATTTTTTGCCCCATTCCCCTATGCTTATCGTTATGGATGGAGTGAGGATGAGGCGGTTGATTTTTGTCTACGTGAACTCGACTTGCTGCTGCATACCCAAACCGCGCCGCATGAAACCGCCGCGATCTTGATTGAACCCGTGTTGGGTGAGGGGGGGTATGTACCCGCGCCACCCCGATTTTTGCAGGCCCTCCGTCAAATCTGCGATGAACATGGGATGCTGTTGATTTTGGACGAAATTCAGAGTGGCTTTGGGCGCACGGGCGAATTTTGGGCACATACCCGCAGCGGCATTACCCCCGATGTGTTGATTATGGCGAAGGGTATTGCGTCGGGAATGCCCATGTCGGCGATTGCTGCCCCACGCAACTTGATGGAAAAATGGCAGGTCGGGGCGCACGGCGGCACGTATGGCGGCGGGAACGCGGTAGTCATGGCGGCGGCGATTGCGACAGTCAAGACCATCCAGCAGGAAAATTTAGTTGCCAATGCGCGTGAGATGGGTGAATATCTTAAAGACGGCCTGACTGAATTGGAGGGTCGTTTCCCGGTGATAGGGGATGTGCGCGGGTGGGGCTTGATGGTCGCCACCGAATTTGTTAAAGATGGACAGCCCTCCGCCGATTTAACAAAGGCTGTCAGCAAAGCCAGCCTAGAGCGCAATTTGATGCTTTTAACGTGTGGCAGCTACGCCAATGTCATTCGCTGGATTCCGCCGTTGGTGGTTAATCGGGCGCAGATTGATGAGTCACTGCATATTTTTAATGATGCACTGGAAAGTGTGTTGTCATAGAAAATAGGGTGAGTAGTTGGCTCACCCTATAAAACAGATTTATTTCACCGGATTCACCGTAAATTCCTGTACTACTTGCGGCACACGGCTGAGGATGGCCTGCGGGTCGGCTTCCAGTTCTGCACGGGTGTAGGGGTCTATCCCGAAGGTCGTCACATGCAATTGTTGCGTATCCGGCGCGATTTCAAACAGCGTCCATCCAAAAGTCGAAGTCGCTGTCCATGCCCCTTGTAACAGTTCGGCGTCAATACCATCCGCCGTATCCAAGCCAATTAATGGATACCCCAGTGGTTCAATTTGGGCGTTAATCGCACGGGCCATAAAAGCCTCTTTTTCGGCCAATGTTCCTACACGATAGGGTGCGACATCTTCTTCTGTCAAAAAGCCAAGTTGAATAGCCAGTTCAATGACCGTTGGGCCAAATGGCGCATCAAACGCGACTGACCCTGTGCTGATTTCCCATGCCCCGGTTGGGAGTTGTTCGGCTTTCGGAGCGGGGGTTAATTGATAGGTGATGTTATTGACCAACGTGCCGTGAATATCCGCCGCGACAAATACCACATTCGTTATGCCATTGTCCACGATAAATTTCATCAAGGCCGCCCGTTCTGCCGCGTACCCTTCAAAACGGTCTTGGGCAATCGCTAGGCCGAGATTCTGGCAAGGTTCGGGCATCATGACAAATTTCCACAAAATGCCGTCGGTTTGGGCTTGCAGCAAATCGCGGGTAAGGGCCTCCAATTGGGGCAGACCCAACATCGAACGCTGATTATCAAACGAATTGCGATAAAACGTCAGCACCTGCCCCAAATTTTCAAAATCGGTGACGGGTTCAAGTGGGGCGCTGCGGAACGAACGCGCATCCAACACAAACACCGCTGCATCGCTGCCATAAGTGAAATAGCGGTACAGATTGGGCTTGTTGGCGGTCAGCCGATCGCCTGTATTGCCCCATGTCTCATGTCGAATAGGGTTGTATTCCAAAAATGCCTGCAAACCATTTCGATAAAGCTCAGTGTCATTGATAAATTGACCTGCATCATTGGCAAAACGCGCATCGGTGCCGGGTGCTGCCCCGCCTGCAAAATCATTGGTGACTTCATGGTCATCAATCGTGGGGATAAACGAGGTTTGCGAACGCAGCGCCGCCCATGTGTTTAAATCATAGCGCGAGCCATAGCCCTCATTATGTTTGGCCCGAAAATCTGCCAGCGTCAGGCATTGGGGCAAATCCACATCCGGTGAGGGGAAATCAGCATAAATCGTATCGCCCATCCCCACCATAAACTCCAAATCCATATCAGCGGCATTAGCAATCGAAGGATAGGGCGCGAGTTCTTGTCGCCAATCGCCTGTTACGCCGAAACGCAACCCTGTAAACATACCCAAAGCAGCAGCCGTGCGGAATGAGCCGATCAAGGTATTGCCAGCCGCATCCGTCACACGATAAAAATAATCGGTGACAGGCGTCAAATCAGCCACTTCGACTTTAATAGGCAAAGTCGCGTCGGTGACTTCGGCGGTCAATGTGCCTAAAATGGTTTCAAAGTTTTCAGCGGTGGCATATTCAAAAGTGGCCGGGCCAAGCGCGGTGCTGTGTGCCCAAAGCACCGTTGAGGTTTGCGTGGTGTCCCCGGCGGCCACCCCATTCGGCATGGTCGGCGCGGTGGAAAATGCTGCTGCGGCTTTATATAAGGTCGTATCCAAGCCGAATTTCGCCATTGTCGCGGCGGCAAACCCCAAAAAGCTCAGTTTCAGAAAGTCGCGCCGAGAAACGACCTGTTGTCGCAAGGCGGCAAGCACCGGCTTTAGGTCACGCAAGGTTGAGTTTTCAGGCAAGGGGTAGTCAAAATCGAATTTTGGCATCAATGAGTCCTTTCATTTATCATCGGGGGACTTTTTTCTACAATATCCTATCGAATGGAAATAACCTATTGGATTTTAGACCATGCGGAGGGCCAATAGGTTAACCTCCAGTCAAATTTTGTTTACTATACAAGGATTTTTGCAATGGGTCATATTCAATTAAAAACCGAAATCCCCGGCCCCAAGAGTCGTGAATTATTGGCGCGGCGGGCGGCGGCAGTCTCAGCAGGTCTGGCGAAGTCAACCGAGGTGGTCATTGACCACGCACATGGCGCATTGGTGCATGATATTGATGGCAACACGCTGATTGATTTGGCGGGCGGCATCGGCATGTTGGCGGTAGGACATACTCCAGCCTCGGTTGTCCGAGCGATGCAGGCCCAAGCTGAAAAATACATCCATATCTGCTCACTGGTGGCAACGTATGAACCGTATGTGCGGCTGTGTGAACTGCTCAACGAAATCACCCCCGGCGATTTTCCTAAAAAGACCCTATTGGCGAACAGCGGGTCGGAGGCTGTCGAAAACGCCATCAAAATCGCCCGCTACTATACGGGGCGGCCTGCGATTATCACCTTTGAAGGGGCGTATCATGGACGTACCCTATTGACGTTGAGCCTAACCAGTAAATATGGCCTGTTTAAGAAGGGCTTTGGCCCATTTGCGCCGGAAATCTATCGTCTGCCTGCGCCGAATCTCTATCGGCGTCCTGCCCAGATGAGCGAAAGTGAATATCTGGATTGGTGCATCGCCAATTTGGAACATGCCCTCATTGCACAGGTTGACCCCTCGGCGGTGGCGGCCATTATCATTGAACCTGTGCAGGGCGAAGCTGGATTCATCCCTATACCGCAGCGTTTCCTTACCAAAATCCGCGAAATCTGTGACAAACACGGCATTGTCATGATTGCCGACGAAATTCAATGTGGGTTCGGACGCACGGGTAAATTATTCGCTATTGAACACAGCGGGATTGTGCCCGACCTCATCACCACCGCGAAATCGTTGGGCGCAGGGATGCCCATTAGCGCTGTGACGGGTCGCGCCGAAATCATGGACGCCCCCCATCTCGGCGGGGTGGGTAGTACCTATGGTGGCAATCCGTTGGCCTGTGTCGCCGCGATTGAAGCCGTCGAAATCATCCGCCAGCCCGAATTCTTGGCGCGAGTCAGTCAAATCGGCAGCATCATGCGCGAAGTCATGTGCGGCTGGATGGACAAAGTGGAGCTAATCGGCGATGTACGCGGTCTCGGCTCGATGATGCTGGTCGAATTTGTCAAAGATCGCCTGACCAAAGAACCTGCCCCCGCCGAAACCCTGCAAATCATCAAACTGGCGACCTCACGGGGGGTGATCTTGATTCGCGCGGGGTTGTATAGCAATGGCATTCGTTTGCTGCCCCCGCTGGTCATCAGTGATGATGAGCTTTATGAAGGACTGAACGTTTTAGGTGGTGCGATTCAAGAGGTCACGGCGGCACGATGATTTTTTATAATGGCACGCTGCTGACCCAAGACCCATCTCAACCCGTCGCCGAGGCACTCGCCGTCGAAAATGGGCGGATTGTCGCCGTTGGGACACGCGCCGAGATTGAAAACCTAGCCAAGCCGGACACCCGCCGGATTGATTTAGAGGGACGCACGCTCATTCCGGGTTTTAATGATGCCCATGTCCATGTATGGAAAGTAGGCCATCTGCTGACAACCCTCCTAGATGTACGTGATTTGCGGAGTATCCCTGCACTTCAATCCTCCATTCAAGGTTTTAGTAACCACCTGCCTGCTGGGGCATGGTTTATGGGGCGGGGCTATAACGAGGCGGTTATGGCCGAGGGTCGCCATCCCACACGCTATGATCTCGATGCTGTGCTGCCAGATCGTCCCGCCTATCTCATTCGCACCTGTGCCCATATCGCCGTCGTCAACAGCCGGGCACTCGAAATAGCAGGCATCACCGCCGACACACAACCGCCGCCGGGTGGAGTGATTGACCGTGACGAACATGGCGAACCGAACGGCATTTTACGTGAAACAGCGATGGGCCTTGTGTTTAATCGTATTCCTGCTCCTACTCCCGCCGAATATGAAGCCATGCTGCTAGCAGCGACCCGGCATCATTTGGAGTTGGGCATTACCAGCGCGACTGATCCCGGTGTAATGCCCGAACTGCTCTCGGTCTATCGCCAGATGGATGCGGAGCAAAAATTCACCCATCGGCTGAATGTGATGGCGATTCGACGGCCCGATGGGGGTACGGAAACATTGCCTTTGCCGGAACGGTATCTCTCCAACCATCTGCGGGTGGATTCGGTGAAGTTTTTTGCCGATGGGGCCTTAAGTGGAGCGGCGGCGGCCTTGAGTATCCCCTATCGCAATTTGACGACCAAAGGGGTGCTGCGTTTTGAGGCCGATGAGTTTTTTGAATTGGCCCGTGAGGCGCATATCACGGGATTGCGCATTAGCACCCATGCCATTGGGGATCGGGCATTGGAAATGGTTTTGAGTACCTATGAACGCCTGAATGCGTTGGGGCCACGTATCCGTCATCGTATCGAACATTTTGGCTTGGCTTCGCTTGAACATATGCGGCGGGCTAAAGCGTTAGGGGTGATGGTCGCCCCCCAAACGATTTTCCTATACGCACTAGGGGCAAATTTTCGGCGCTATTTGCCAGATGAATTGATGCCGCGTTGTTATCCGGTACGCGACATGCTCGAATCTGGCTTGACAGTGGCGCTTTCATCGGATGCCCCGGTGGTCAAAGATGATAATCCTCTACGTGGGATGCAGGCGGCGATTCTGCGGGCCGACCCCAGCGGCGCAAGCATCGCCCCCGAACAGGCCATTCGTGCGGAACAAGCGTTGTATTGTTATACAATGGGGGGAGCAACTGCCAGCGGAGATGAGGAGAATCGGGGCAGTCTGGCTGTGGGTAAATGGGCCGACCTTGCGGTGTTGAGTGATAACCCGTTGAAGGTTGACCCCGCAGCCTTAACCGATATTCAAGTAGACATGACTTTTGTGGGCGGCAAGCTCGTATTTGAGAGGTAGAATCACAACATGGATGTGCAGTATCAAGGTCATTATAAGCAGTACATCGGTGGCAATTGGGTGGAGGCCAGCAACGGCGGTCTTTGGGAACTGATAAACCCTGCCACCGAAGAAATTATTCAGGTTATCCCCTTTGGCAATGGTGACGACGCGGAAGCCGCGATTGAAGCTGCCGAAAAAGCCTTTTTGTCGTGGTCGCACCAAACGCCCTATAAACGCGCCGACGTGCTGAAAAAAGCCGCTGACATGATGCGAAGTCGGGCGGGTGATCTCGCCAAGATTACCACACAGGAATCCGGTAAGCCCTATGCTCAAGCCAAAGGTGAATGGATTGTGGCGGGGGACTTGTTTGAGTGGTTCGCCGAGGAAGGCAAACGCTCCTATGGACGGGTTATTCCGCCCCGACGTGGCAATACCCGCCTGACGGTCATTAAACAGCCAATGGGCGTAGTTGGTGTAATTACGGCGTGGAATTTCCCGGCCTATAATCCAGCTAGGGCATGGGCGGCGGCGTTGGCAGCAGGCTGCACCGTCGTGGCGCGACCCTCCGAATTTACCCCGCTGACCGCCATGGAAATGACCAATATTTTAGTTGAGGCAGGCATCCCGGCAGGCGTCTTTAATCTGATTAATGGTGATGCCGAATCAATGGGGCAGGCCTTTTTGGATCACCCCGCCTGTCGCAAAATCAGCTTTACGGGCAGCACACGGGTAGGTCGGATTTTGATGGATGGTGCATCCCGTACCCATACCCGTCTGTCATTGGAATTGGGTGGTAATGCCCCGGTGCTGGTTTTCCCGGATGTCAATGTCGAGACGGTGGCCCAAGCCGCTGTTCAAGCCAAATATCGCAACAACGGACAGGTATGTACCGCACCACAGCGATTTTTAGTCCATAGCCATGTTATGGAAGAGTTTGTAGATAAGGTCGTATCTGTCGTCGAAAAACTCAAGGTCGGTAATGGAATAGAAAAGGATATTGATGTCGGGCCGCTGATTAACGCCAAACAACGTGATCGGGTAGAGCGTATGGTCAGCGAAGGCGTGATTGATGGCGCACAGGTCTTAGTAGGCGGTCAGCGTCCACTGCATCTGGAAAAAGGCTATTTTTATCAACCGACGGTGCTGCTGAATGTCAAACCGCATGACCGGGTGTATCACGAGGAAATCTTTGGGCCAGTCATGCCGATTGTGCCGTTTAATGATATTGAAGAAGGTCTGGCCTTAGCCAACAGTACCCCCTATGGCTTATCGGCCTATGTGTTTACCAATGACCTTAACACTGCGATCCGTGCTTATGAAGGATTAGAAGCGGGCTTGATCGGGGTCAATGAATGGTATCCACAGGCTACCGAAGCTCCATTCCCCGGCTGGAAACAAAGTGGGCTTGGCATGGAAGCGGGCGAAGAGGGCTTGCACGAATATCTGGAAACAAAACTTGTGGCGATTGGTGGGCTGAAATAGCTTTCGGCAGATCAAGATTTGATACTACTCAGTTCAAAGGATGGACTGGGTAGTTTTTTCATTTTGACTTTAGTGGTTCTCCTATTGACTGACCTTATTCAACTATTCGATTTAAGGGCAGCATCAACCAAAGCAAGATGCAACTGCTGGTTCTGCATACATGAACTCAATGGAATAAACAGTTTCATAATCTCCATTCGAGCCACCTAACGCCAGATTAGATATTATAATATCCATGTTTTTACTTCGATAACTCACCTTATGAGGATTGCCGGGGGTCTCAAAATATTCCCATTCGGGGGCATTAAGGCCAATTGCAAAATCTTCCAATATTTGAATATAGCTTTTGTTAGTCGCATAAACACGGGTACCATAGCCTCGAATACATTTAGGATAATATTCATATACGTCTAAATTTCCTATTTTGTCATGTAATAATTCATCCTGTGTTAAATTTGAAATTTCGGTGATTAAAGACCTATAGCGCTCATTGGCTTCAGGAATATCCTGTTTTGTCCAAAACATCGTAATCTGGCGTTTTATCTTTCCCTCTCTGTAGATGTTAATCATCAAAAACCCACAGATTAAACAAAATGACATTACAGTTAAAACAACAAGTGCAAGCTGTTTTTTTCGACATGAAATTATTCTACCTTTGGCAATCAAGTTTGCGGTTACCACAGTTTTCCCTGTCCTAACGGCCATTTTTCGCCGCTTAGATATGACCGTCACGTATAAATCCGTAACGGCAGTTACGAATTCAAATTATACTTATATAACCCGCAGTAATAGAACGTGTATTCTATGAAATTTTGGGTTGTATGGTGATAAATTTTACATTGGATTCATTTCTAATGTTTCTATCAACTTTATCGCCCTGCCAGCCAATGAATCATCTGACACCAGAAGGCCGAATAGTGGGGCCAGTGGACAAAATAACCTGCCCAATGGGGCGCAAAATCCGACGCAAAAATGGCGGTGCGACCCTTTTGATAAGCCCAGCACGCGATAAATGGATCGCCCTGATAACTGGCAACCTGCGTCGCACCTTCTTTGAGGGTCAATCGGTTATAGCCGCACAACGTCCAATCAGCCTCGTCCCACGCCAGATTTTGGACGATGGGGTGGTCGGGTAGGTCAATTTGAAAGCGGAAACCCTGCACCACCTCCACTCGATCATCATGACGAGCGATGTTCACAGGCAGCAAAGTTTCGATAGGGGTGTCAAACCAACGGGCAATCCCATTCAGGCCCGCGAACGAGAGATAACCCCCGACCATGAGAAACCCGCCGCCCTGTTCCACAAAATCGCGCACCATGCCGATGCGGTCAGGGCCAAGTGGATAGGTGTAAGGTGGGGTTAGGCCGAGGTAAAAAATCATGGAATTGAAACCGACATCGCTAAAAATCACGACATCATATTGGCCCAATTCGGCGGGGGTGGTGGGGAATTCAGTTGCGACGCCGTGCGGGGTGATGTGCCGGACTTCGACAGACAGCTCATTTGCCATTGCCTCTCGAAACCAGCGTCCATTGTCATTGAAATAGGACTGCTCAATGACATCCGCCCCGACCAGATAGCGGTTTAGCACTACTTCTGAATCCCCAACATACAATACTCGTATCATCTGCCACCCCCATGCCGAACTGGATTTAGTTAATCGGCTCCATAAAATAGCCTTCGAGATCACCTTCTGCTGACCAGCCAATCGTCCCGTTTGTCAGTTGGATTTGATACCATGTATAACGTCCACCTGTGCAATCTGGGCCGCCAATTACAATGAACTGTGTACCTTCCGGCATTTCCAACAGGAACGCCCCATTGGGGGTCGAGCGTACCCGCAGCGGTTGTCCATCGGTAAAGGCGACCTGACCACGACCACCAACAGCCATGCGGGTAGCAGGTGTATTGGGGCAGACCACCGCACCACCAATGGTGCCGGGGAGGGTGATTTCGGTTAACGCAAAGGTACTGCCGGGGGGTGTGACCCACGCCAATTGCACTTCTTGGGGTTGAACGGGCTGCCATAGGATTGTGCCAGTGGTTGGATTCGCGGTCAGATGCGACGAAACCACCCCATCGGCGTTGACGCTCAGGAATCCAGTCGGGGTGCCCAATACATCCAAAATGGTGTTGGGCAAAGGGGCAATTGTGCGGTTGGACATGGTGAGGGCGTTCCATGTGGTGGCGAAATCTTCCCCAGACGAGGCAAACATCGCCAATGCACCATTGGCGGCCCATTTGGTATCAAAGTGATATTTGGTGGCATCCGTCAGCAAAATTTCAGTTCCGGCGGATGTTGTTTGTGCTACCGAGTTAAAGGACGTGAATGGGCCATTGGCAGGCAAAACAGGTGCGGCGGCATTCTCATGAGGGAACAGAACCGCTTCATTGGTGGGCAAAACATCTTGGGTGGTGTGGTTATAGGCGCCGACTTCGACGGCATTGGCGTTTGGATGCCAGTTCAGCGTATCGAGCGTAGGGCCGCCCTCGGTACCCGCCGGAACCAATTGGAAATGTATGGAGTCATTGCCGAAATAGACCGTCATCGGGAAAAATGTCCCGGTAGGTGCGGCAATGGATGGAAGTTGACCTGCCAGTGCGGTTACGGCGGGGGTGCTGTACAGTAATTGATAGAGGGCATTACCTGTTGCAGTATCAAAGACCACCATCTTCCATCCGGCATTTGCCAGCCCAAAGCCCGTATAAAAACCGACGACGTATTGGGAGGAAGTTGGGTTAAAGACATAAGGAGATTTGACCACTTCACCATAACGTGCGCCGAGATGTATTTCTTCATCCGGCCCCGCTTGGTAGACGTTGATGAATGTGGCGGTTGCCAATGAATAGAGGCCGATGGCTTCGACCCCACCTTGCACCCTAGCTGCGATCAGCATATAGCGACCATCGCGTGAAAAGGCCACTTGTGGAGAATAGCCTTCCTCTGCGATTTCATTTGGCAGCTTGGGGCGGGCGATGCGGGCCTGTTCCCCGTTAGGGTTGAGCAGGATCAACTGTTCGGTCTCGCCATATTGATAAACCCACCCATACCATTGGGCTTGCGGCAGTTCTTTGACTGTAGTAGGCGCATTCACGGTTCCAACGGCGGGTGTGCTTACTCCCGGTGGCACAGTGATACCAACGCTACGTGGATCAGGCCGACCGTTGACGCACAAAATTACAATGAGGCCATCAGCGCTAACGCGATAGTTATATTCCGGCCCATCCAGCGGGAATTGGATGTCAACGTCATAGCCACGAATGGTTTGTTGAGTATAGGTCTGCCCTTCGGCGGGGCAGTCTAGGCTGGCGTCGTTATAAATTCTTTCGACCCAATCATAAAATGAGTTTTGGGGGGTGACTTCTTGACCCAACACCACACTCAGGTTTGCCATCGCTTTCAGGACATAATCCGGGGGTGGGTCGGATTGGGCGTGGATGCGGGTAAGGGGGAGTACGGTTAAACACAGGGTCAGTAAAAGGGTTATCCGTAGTAGGGTGGGGAGTAATTTGCGCTGCATAGGCTGTACCTCCTCGGGGTTGCCACAAATTGGGAATATCAGGGGTTATGTTTTTGTCGAGAACCAAAACCATTTCGGTTCGTAGGTCAAGCAAAGACCATTATAGCGAACAAAAGATAGCGATTCTAACGAGAATTGATTGCAGTCGTCGCTAAATGTCGTACAATCAAAATACCGAGCAAAAATTTTATGGAATGTTTACCCTAGTTTAACGACGTAGCACCCGTGATTTGTTAGGATTGCGGATACGGAAAAGTATATTTTGGTGGGAGCAACTTCATGAACACTGGATTAAATTCGACCAATAGCGAGCCGAGGGAAATTGCCCCCGGACTAACACAAGAATGGCTACATGAGGGGCAGGTTGAGTTTTTTAAATTGACCGATGCTACCCGTGAAAGTGTTGATGCATGGATTGATACCGCCCTTGAAACATTGGCACAGTGGCCCGCCAATCGTCCATATTACGGCCTTGTGCAAATGACGCTCTCAGCAGCCCATGTGATTATTGCCAATGGGTTTGCCCGCCAACGCATTGAAGAATTGGCAAAAGCCTTTCCAGCTATCGGTGGGTATCAGGCGATTTTGCTGCCACGTATGGTCATGAAGAATGTTTCAGGATTTGTAGAGCGCCTATTTGAAGGATCGAATCGTCCGCCCCAAGTATTCTACGATATGGATTATCTGTTTGCATGGCTCGATCAAGAGCTTTAGCCGCCCCAGAGCGCTGGCGTGCAAAAATATCGGTTAGAGGGTATAGTAAAAAGCACTGACAAATGGTTCAGTGCTTAATTGTTTTTTGGACCAAAGCGCATCCATCGCCTTCGCGTACTATTTTCGCGCCGTATCTATTTTGATTACAATTGTAAATAACTCTGGCACCTCACTGGCAATTTTCGAGTAAACAGACCACTATGGCTGACCAACCAAACGTTCAAGCAACATATGAAGAGGCAATGAACACGGGCCATGCGGCTGCGTGGGATCAGAACTGGGAGAAGGCAATCGGGGCCTATATGATGGCTGTCCGGGCCAAACCCAACGATCCGGCTGCCCATAACAGCTTGGGACTGGCACTGTTACAAGCCCGTCGCTTGCAAGATGCGCTCAAAATTTATGAGCGTGCCCATGCCCTTGACCCCGATGACCCTGTGCCATTGGAAAAAAGTGCCGATGTGTTGGAACGCCTCGGACGCTTGCAAGATGCCGCCCAACAGTATATGACGGTGGCCGAAACTTATTTGGCACAACATGACCTTGAGAAGGCTATCAGCAATTGGGAGCGGGCAACCCGCGTGACCCCCGGCCTGATTAAAGTGCATCAAAAATTAGCACTCGCCTATGAACGCACGGGCGATAAAAAACAAGCCGTGCGCGAATATCTCACGTTGGCTGGCAATTTTCAGCGGATTGGCAAGGCCGACACTGCAATCCAAGCGGTGGAGCGGGCATTGCGACTTGAACCCAAGAACCCACAGGCACTCAATGCGTTACAGGCCCTTCGGTCTGGAGCGGAGTTGACCCGCGAAGCCACTGATGACCGCCTGAGAATGAAAGACGTCGAAGCGGTAGATGCTTTTGAAGCCGATCCCTTTGCGGCGATGACCCTCGATGCGACACAAGCCGACCCACGTGGCCCAATCGGTGAGGCGGTGGAATTGGCATTGGAGCAGTTGGCAACCGATATTTTTAGCAATGAAATGATGATGATGCAGCAAAGCGGCATGAACGTCATTCAGGCGATTGAATATCACCGTCAGGGCGCGATTGAGGAGGCGATTGGGGCCTATCAACGGGCGGAATCGGTAGGCGTGAACTTCCCGGCGCTGTTTATGAATATTGGCGATCTGATGATACAGCGCGAACGATGGAAGGAAGCCATTAGCTATCTGGAGCGGGTACAAAATGCGCCGCAGTTGATGGCGGGGGCAAATCATGGGCTTGGAATCGCCCTTAAAGAATTGGGCAAGACCCGACAGGCAACCACCTGTTTGATTAAGACCATGCAGTTGGTTGATATGAAGATGGCGATTAGCCAAGATGAAGCAGGTCAATTGGGGGCGGTCTATGACCAACTGATGAATCGGACGCGCAATGCCGATGAAAAGACCCTCTCCGCTATGAATCAGCGGTTCTTTGGTCTATTGACAGGCCGCGATTGGAAGCAGCGTGTTGAACTCACCCGCCACCAATTGGAAGACGCCATTACCGACGACCCTGAACGCTTACTCGATGTGGCGTCGGTTAGCCCAGAAATCATCCAAGCCATGAACCGCATTGACAGCTACATGAACAACCGCCGTTATATTTTGGCGTTGGATGAGGCTTTTAATGTCGTTTCCAAGGAACCCGATTATCTGGCAGCCCATCTGAAAATCGGGCAAGTCCTTGTCCAGATGAACCGTGTCCATCAGGCGATTGAAAAATATAACCTTATCGCCGAAACTTATATCGCACGTGGTAACAAAGCGCGGGCGGGCGAAATCTTAAATGAAGTGATCAAGATTGCACCGATGGACATTCGACTGCGCCAAACCTTCATCGAATTTTTGGAGGAAGATGAAAAATGGCCGGAGATTTTGGAGCAGTATATCAGCCTTGCCGACGCCTATTTTGAATTGGGCGATCATATCAATTCCCGCACGACCTATAACCAAGCGATTCAACTGGCCCAGCGGATTGGGGCAGATAAATCGGTAGTGATTAAGATTTTGCACCGACTGGCTGATCTCGATATGACCCGCTTGGAAATGCGTGGGGCGTTCCGCAATTATGAAAATATCAAGAATCTCAACCCTGCCGACGAAAAAGCCCGCAAGATGTTGATTGAACTCAATTTCCGTTTGAGCGATCCTGCTGGAGCCATTCGTGAGTTAGACGCCCTGCTGCAATATTATGCCAAAGAACGGAATGGGCGGGCGATTTTGGAACTATTGGAAGGGTGGGTGGACAAACGACCCAATGATGAGGGTGTCCGGTCACGCTTGGCGGCGGTCTATCAACAAATCAAGCGCAACAAAGAGGCCTTGGAGCAACTGAATGCGCTGTTAGAATTGCAGTTGAACAATGGTCGCCACGCCGATGCCTGCCAGACTATCAAACGAATTTTGCCGTTACAACCCCCGCAGCAGCAGCATTATCTGAATTTGATGCAGCAGCTTGGGTGTGGTTAATGGGTTGTTAACCGACTAAACATTCAAATTTATGAGTACACAGAGGCCAATTCCTGAGCTACCACCCTTTACGCCCCGCCTAGAGGGATTTCGCATCGAAGAATTTCATCACCAATCGCTGGCGTTGCTGAGTTTTCCAATCGAACATGACCAAGCTGCACTCGATGTCGCCGCTTTTCGAGTAGACCCGCCTGCGCCACCCCCCGAACCCCCGATTCCCTATTTGCAGTCCGTGTGGTATCCCAAGCCGATTCGAGGAGTACGCGATTGGGCGCTGGGTCAATTAATCCCGCCGCGTTCCCCCCAGATTATTGGTAAAACCCGCACCGCCGATGTGCAGCGGGCCATCCGTCCGCTGGTTGGCAACAAAGGCCCGGTCATCATTCAAGGTGAGCCGGGCATGGGCAAAACGACCCTACTGGCTCATATCGCCGGACACGAACGCACCCGCCAGCGCTATCGCCGTATTTGGTGGTTTGATGATCCGCAGCGGGTATCGCAGGGCCTAGCATTGGCCTTGAACCTGCCAACTGTTCTGACCGAAAGTGATGTCATCACCAAATGTGCCGTGTTAAATGCGGCGCTTGACGAAAATACGCTGGTGGTGGTGGATAATGTCCATCCTGATGATTTGGAATGGCTGACCACGCTTTCCATGCAGCTACTGGTCGGCGTCGAGATGACGCCTAATGAACCCACTGACGGCGAAGACGCTCCGCCCGAACCTGAAAATGTGATTACTCTGCGTGCCCTGCCGCAACCCGATGCGCTGGAATTATTGGCGGAGGTGTGTGGGATAGATAAGGACGGGATGCGGGGGCAGATGCGGGCATGGATGACTCATATCACCCGTTTGTTGGGAGGGCATCCACTGGCGTTGATGATTGCTGGGGCGCTGTTTCGTGAAGATGGTCTCCCGATGGAACGTTTGGTGGCCTTGTTTAGTGACCGGATTGTGCCGGAAACCCCCAACCCCCAAGTGGCCTTAGATTTGACGATTGACGCTCTATCCAGTGAATACAATGATTTGCTGCTGGCAATGGGCACGCTCCCGCCATCGGGGGCATCATTCGAGGCCATTCTAGCCACCGCGAAGATTGAAGGCGTAATCGCAGGGTATCGCGGGTTGGCTTTTCTTGCCAAACGCGGCTTAATCCATCATGATACCCGTATCGGCGAAAAATATGTAGCACATCCGATGGTGTGGGAGCGCATGGCAAACGCCACCCCCCATAAAGCAGGCAATCCTTTTGGGGATCGCTTGCGAAATTGGGTTACATCGCTGGCCCGCCGCCACAGCCAAGATGCTGTGCAGTTGTATCGGGCACAGAGCGAAATCCTATACACACTCGATATGGCAAAGACGTATCGGTTGGATGAAGTGGCGAATAAGCTGAATACCTCGCTTGCGGCCTATTTCCGCGAATATGCCCCTGAATATTTTAGCGATGACCTTGCCACACCCGCGTTGATTGGGGATCGGGCCAAAGCCGCTGCTGTGTTGACACGCGGCATTGCCCTACTCAACGACAATAAATTAGATGAGGCTGCCGAAACACTCAAAGAAGCCTATAAGTTGGCTGAAAATCATGGTTCTGACCATGAACTGGCCGAAGTACTGGTGGCCCTCGCGCGTTATGCCGACGCCCTGAACGACATCCCCGCTGCCATCCAATGGCTGGAAAAAGCGGGTAAGCTGACCTATGAACTAAAAGCCGAAAATTCCCTCGATATTATTCGGATGGGGCTGGCGATTGTTTATCGTAAGGCGGGTCGGCTAAAAGAGGCCCTCGCGGTGTTGGATGAAGTGGAGGGGAGTGCCGCCGAACGCGCCAGAATTCACCGCACCGCTAAACAATGGGATTTGATGATTCAAGCGATGGAAGAGGCGGGGGATTTATCGCCCTATTCGCGGGCTGACGGCTATTTGCAGGCCGGACGCTATGCTGAGGCGTTGGGCGCGATTGCCGATGAACATGACAGCCGCAGTGCCTATCTACGCGCCGTGATTTATCATCTCAATGGAGATTTGGAAACCGCCATTCGGGGCTATGAAACCGCGCTTGAGATGTTCCCCTCGCGTGACCAATATCGTGTCGAAGCCCTGATTGGTATGGGGATTGCCTATGTCCAGCAGGACAATCGGGAGCAGGGCGAAAAGACATTTATCCAAGCGCTTGACAACATCCCGACCCTGCGAAAACCCAACCCGCTGTTACACGGCAAAACGCTGATGTTGTTGGGGGCGCTGCGATTGCTGGATGAGGATTTCAACAAAGCGGTTGAATATAGCAATCAGGCCCTCGAAATTTTGGGGAAAGCCTCGGCAGACAGCGTGCATCGGGAATCTGCCGACGCCTATCGCACCTTGGGGCGGGCTTATTGGCGGAAAAACAATAAAACCCAAGCCCTTACCGCATTCCAAAACGAGGCGGAACACGCCCAGAGTATGGCGGTGCGCGATGATAAGCGTATTGGGATTGCACTGCACCATCTGGCTGAGGCCTATTATGCCAATGGCGAAGTAGAACGGGCCATTGGCAATTATCGGCGGGCGCTGACTCATTTGGATGCCCAAGCCGAGCCGCTGAGTTATTTTATTACCCAAGTCGCACTGCATAAGGTGTTATTTGACGAAGACCGTTTTGCGCCAGCGTTGGAGGTCAGTCAAGCCGCCATTGACCATCTCAACAAGCGCCCCCCAGCCGATGTGCAGCATATGGGGTATATGCTGTGTATGCACTCGCGCACCGAGCAGAAATTGGGGCGGGCCGTGCAAGCCGAAACGACCTTTGGCAAATGGCAGAGTGTATTGGCAGGCCGCAGCGACGCCATCCGTGACCCCAAACGTCCCCAGTTGACCCTCTTGGCCCTTGCGTTGGCTGCCCGCAGTTTGATTGCCAGCCGCCGACCTGACGAAGCCGTGCCATTGGCGGAAGGGGCGGTCATGCTGGGTGAGAAATATTACCCCAGTACCTCGATTGCGTGGAGTGTACGCCGTGATTTGGGACAGGCCTATTTAGACTTGGGGCAGTGGGACAATACGATTAAGACCCTTGCGTCGCTGCTTTATGAAGATGTCGAGGCCGAATCGTTCACCTATGCGCTGTCCCAAGAATACACGGCGATTGCACAAGCGAACCTGAACAATCAGGAAGTAGCTTTGATGCATCTGCAAAAAGCCTATGAACATCAGCCGATTCCGCATGAGCAAGGCCTCTTGTTGGAGCGCATGTGTGATTTGTATTTGGAGATGGGCAATACTGATGCGGCCATTGACCATTGCCGTCGTGCCATTCCCTTGATGGATCGGCAGAGTTTTCCGGGGGATGCGGCGCGGGTCTTGACCAAATTGGCCCGAACGTTGAGCGGTACAAATCATTATGCCGATTCAATCGGGGTCTATGAAGATGCCCTGCAAATGCTGCGTGCCTTGCCCGATGCAGATTTGGTGCATACAGCACGGGTGTATATCAGCCTAGCGACCAGTCATGAAGCGCAGGGGCAGTATCCACAGGCCGCCATTGCCTATCGGAACGCGATTGATACATTGGATTCGTCACGTACCCCATCACATGATGACCATCGGCAGGCCGTGACACGCTTGGCGGCGGTGTATGCCTTGATGCAAGATTTTGACCACGCCATTGAACTTTATCAGCAGGCACGCGAAGAAACGGAAAAATTCGGCACGCCACAGGAATTGGGCACGATCATTGCTGCCCAAGCCGATACCTTACGACGAGCCAATCGTTTGGAAGAAGCTCTTGAAGCCTATGAAGCGGCGTTGGAATTACAACCAGCCTCGAACTTCCCCCGCGAACGGGCGGCCACCTTACGCGGGTATGGGCAGGCGCTGTCGCTGTCGGATTTATTGGATGATGCCCGCCGTGCATGGACACAGGCGCTTGAGATTACCACCGACGCCCCCGCCATCGAAATCGCGCTCACCTATCACGCCATTGGAGAAGCCTCACGGCGTTTGCAGCAGTATGATGAGGCGGAGAAAAATCTGCGGGATGCCCTAAGTTATCATCAAGCAGGCAACGAAGCGACGGCAGATACCCTGCGGATGTTGGGGGGCACGCTGTTGGATGCCAACCGCCCCGCCGATGCCATTTCACCTTTGCAGCAGGCACTCGATATTGAAAAAGGGTTGCCGCAGCAAGTCAATGCACGCATTGTCGCCACCCTTGATTTGCTGGCGCAGGCCCAAGAAAATGGCGGCGATTTGACCGGAACGATCACCAGCCATCATCAAGCATTGGTGTATACAGATCGAACCCTACAGCCTGTCCAAACTGCTAATCGGCTGCGCACATTGGGCCGACTCTATACCGTCTTGCAGCGTTGGCGCGATGCGCATATGGCGTTGGAAGAGGCGCTGGACGTTGAATTTAAACACAAGCCCCGTTCGGATTCACGCATCGCCCAAACGTTGGAAATGATCGCACAGGCCTATCGGCGAGAAGGGCATCTCGAAAAAGCGGCGGACGCCTATAAACGCATGGCTTCGTATGCTAATCTGACCAAGACGGCCTCGGCGGAATTAAAAGTGACCCTCGATGAAATCCAAAAACATCGGGCGACGCTGGACGCGGCACGTGAATCGCTGACGGTTATGGAGCGTACCAAAGGCGGTGATTATCGGGATTTAGTCTATATCTATGCCCTGATTGCCCAAACCCACGCTGCACTTTCGCAACCGGAATCCGCCAATGATGCTATTGACAAATTATTGACGGTACTCGAACAACAGGCGGGGGAACTTAATACCGCCGACGAACGTCCGCATTACCGAGGGTTGGCACATGTTTTTGAAGGTAGTCAGGCCGCCAGTGAGGGCAATTTAATTGAGGCGCGGGCACACTTTCAGCGTGCTCTACACGACACAACCGATAAGGCCATGCGTTGGGTTATTGAGCGCGGATTAGAGAGTGTGCAGGAATAAAGCGGAATTTGGTGTAGAATAGCTTTATTAACCCAAAATTATTTTCCGTATCCATTGGCTTGTTGTGTAGTATTCAATAGCTCCCAGCACGCCGTCACCGCATAGCATTATAGACTTGGGTGGAGCATAGATTTTCATGAACTCAAACACTCAGCGTATCATTGGTGGGCGCTTCGAGATTCTTGACGTTATTGGACAAGGGGGAATGGGAACCGTTTATCGCGGACGGGATACCCAAACAGGCGAAACAGTTGCCATTAAATCCCTGCGACCTGATATTGTCAAAGATGACCCGAAATTACTTGAGCGCTTTACCCGCGAAGGCGAGGCACTACGCCAACTGAATCACCCCAGCATTGTCAAAATGTTGGCCTCGATTGAAGAAGACAATCACCATTACATCGTGATGGAATATGTCGGCGGCAAGTCACTCAAAGACCTGCTGGCGGAATCTGGCCCTATGCCAATTGACCGTGTGTTGCATATCACACTGGATGTAGCCGACGCCCTCACTCGTGCTCATCGCCTCAAAATCATTCATCGTGACCTTAAGCCCGCCAACGTGTTGCTTGCCGATGATGGCACCCCACGTTTGGCAGATTTCGGGGTGGCACGTCTGGCCGATAAGCAGGGTCATACCCAGACTGGTGAGGTTCTGGGAACGTATGCCTATCTCAGCCCCGAAGCGTGTCATGGCGAAAAATTGGATGCCCGCACCGACATTTGGTCGCTGGGGGTAATGCTCTTTGAAATGCTGACGGGAAAGCGCCCTTTTGAAGAAGATCAACTGGGTGCAACTTTGGTAGCGATTATGACCAAGCCAGCGCCCGATTTAGCCAAATTGCGGCCAGATGCCCCCGCTGGACTCGTTCATCTCATCAATCAGATGCTAGTCAAAGACCCGACGCAACGGATCGGGAGTGTGCGACTGGTTGGGGCGGAGCTTGAATCCATTATAGATAATATTGATACCGGGGTTCGGCATAATATCGCGGCGCTGCGTGCATCGGATGGGTTGACCTCGCGCTTTGAGACGCCCACTCCCGGCTCGACCATGACCCCGATAGATGACAGCGAATTTCCGCCCATCAAAATCATTATGCCGCAGAGCCAGTTGCCAACAGCGGTGTCTGCACCCTCGAAAGTCGCCTCACAACAAACCGTCGTGGTTGCTCCCCCTCGCCAGCGCAAAAAATGGCCGTTGGCAGTCGGGGGTGTTGTCGTGTTGGCGGTGATTGCGGCGGTGGCTGCCTTCATTCTATTCGGTGGTCAAGATCAAAAGGATACCGAAGCGAGTGATGGTTCTGGTGGTGGGGATACGTCCAACGAAATCATCGCACTCGATCCCGTGCCCGAAGGCGACATTATGGTGATTGTGGGGCAGATTGAACGGGTCGAGGGTGAGGAACGCCCGGTATTGCGCTTTGTGTTGGATGATCTGACCCAAGTGTTAGAGTCGGGCCAGCCGATTGCCAAAGTGCATATTCGGGAATATCCCAATGTGATCCATTCCAATGCGGAGGCCCGCGCCATTGCCGAAGCGAACCACGCCCGCGTGATTATTTGGGGCAATTATGATGCTGATGTAGTGGAGTTGGAAGTGCAAATGGGGGCGGTAGACACGACCCTATTCCCCCGTAAAACCTTTGAAGAAATGTCGAATGTACGGGTACACTTGACCAATCCACGCCAAGAATCGGTTGCGCCACAGATAATGGGTATTCTGGCGACCTATAACAATCTGAGCGGCGAGAGCTTTAACTATGTTGTGCCGATGGTGATTTTAGATGATTTGAATGTCACCCCGGCGCAGGTAGTGGGGTCAACCGTCGGGGCTTACGTTCATCAGTATTACAGCACCTATTTCAGTGACCCGGCCCAATCGGTTGAGGCAATTGATAAGGCAATCGCGCTAAATACGCGGAATGGCGTGTTGTATCAACTGCGGGCATTAGCGTATCAGCGGTTGGGGGATTCGGAAAATGTGATTAACGATGCGGAAACCGCCCAACGGCTTGGCCCTGCCATGTGGACTGGCCCGAATTTCTTGCTGGCGATGCAGGCGTTTATTCGAGATGACTTCCGCAAGACGATTGATTACCAAGATAAGGTGCTAGAGGTGAACCCGAAGGACTGGTTGGCCCTTACCTTCCGGGGACTGTCGTATTACATGCAGGGTCGTTATGACAAGGCCAGCGCAGATTATGAGTCGGCGTTGGCAGAACAACCCGAAACCAATTTCCCCTATGTCGTCAGCGCGTTGATTGCATTGCGGACAGGTGACATCTCGACAGCATCGGAGCAGATTGAAACCGTCACCCAATTATTCCCCGACCCAGAGTTCTGGAATCGAGCCTCGTTTGGCATTATGGGCGAAACATCCGGCACGGTTACGTCGTTTTACAGCTTGACCCTTTCGGCATTTAGCGAAATGACGGTGGGGCAGTATGACGCGGCGATTCGGGATATTGAGCAGGCCTTAGCCATTCGTGATGATGTGGCGGACACCTATCTGTTTCTGGGAATTGCCTATTGCAGCAAAGGTGAATATGACAATGCCCGTGATGCCTATAGCAAGGGCTTGGCGCTTGACCCCGATTACACCATTCTCTATTTGCTGCGGGCCGAAGCCTATACCCGTGATGGCAATGTAGGGTTTGCCGTGCAAGACTATTCGACGGCACGCGGCACATCGGCATGGCCTCAATTTGAAGCCTATCTTGCCGAGCATCCCGAAATGACAACCGTCGGCTGTGAGGCGTTTTTCAATTAACTGCGAATGACAACATCTGAATGGACTATCGGGCGAGAGGGGCCAACTCTCGCCTTTTTGTTTATTTGATGCCGAAATATTGGGCGACCTGCTTGCGAATCATGACGTAGTAGGTTGCGCCCCAAATGGGTGTAGATTTGCGGAAGTGCAATTTTTGAGTGGAGAGTTCCATCACCACCGGAAATTCATAGTAGCTACCCCACCAATGCCAATGCGACGGTCTGTACTGCTTAGTGACAAAATTAAGGGCATCCGGTGGAATAGTATCGGTAATAATCAGCGGATAAGCGATAATGGCAGTCGCACGGGTGGAAATACGCGAAATTTTCTTGTGCTGTTTAGCAAACTCAAAGGCTTGTTGGCTGTACTGCTCAATGGCTTCCGGGGTGAGGTTGCCACGCAGAGCCGTGATAAAACAAAAGACTTCGTTTTGCATTTTACTATTGGGGCGCACAATCTGATGATACAGCATGGTGCGTGGGAGGCTGGTTTCGATTTGATGAAAGCCGACTTTGGACAGCTTGCCCCGCACAAAATCCACATATTCATTGAGCAACATGTCATGTACTCCTGTGTGAAAGTTAGGGCAATTTAAATTTTAGCGTATTCACCGAATTCAAAGGGGTGAGAGATTGTGTTAAAATCACTCCCCTATGGTACTTTTTTGCCCCTTGTGGGAGGTTAGTTTCGATGCGCCATTTTTTGGATTTGGCTGATTGGTCATCAGAAGAATTGATGCGGCTGATTGATGAGGCCGTCTTTTTGAAAAAAGAATTTCGGACGGGCGGCAACCGTCCAATTTTGCAAGGTAAATCGCTGGCGATGGTGTTCCAAAAACCCTCGCTGCGTACCCGCGTCAGTTTTGAGATGGGGATGCAGCAGTTGGGGGGGTATGCGCTGTATATCAGCCCGAACGAAATTGGGTTGGGTAAACGTGAATCCATTGCGGATGTGGCCCGTGTGTTGGGGGGCTACGTCAATGGGGTCATGGCGCGTGTATTTGCCCATGAACATGTCACCGAACTCGCCAAATGGTCGCCTGTGCCGATTATCAATGGCTTGAGCGATTACAATCATCCCTGCCAAGCGATGGCCGATGTGCTGACCATTTATGAGGAATTTGGTCAACTGCGCGATCTAACTGTCGCTTATCTGGGGGACAGCAACAATGTCACCCGCTCATTATTGATTGCTGCCGCGAAATTCGGGTTTAAGATGGTGGTCAGCAGTCCAGAGGGGTATTCACTCGATCAAGAGGTGATTGCGAAGGCACGCGGGATTGCAGGTTATGAAGTTGTGCAACTGATTACTGATCCCCAAGAAGCGGTACGAAATGCGGATGTGATTTATACCGATACATGGACGAGCATGGGGCAGGAAGATGAAGCCGAACAACGCCGCAAGGTTTTCCCACCCTATCAGGTCAATTATCCGCTGCTGCAAATGGCCCCCGCCCATACCATTGTTATGCACTGCCTGCCCGCCCATCGGGGTGAAGAAATTACCGATTCGGTGGCGGATGGCCCACAATCGCGCTTGTTCCCACAGGCCGAAAATCGCCTACACGCCCAAAAAGCGATCTTGGTTCAACTTCTACGCTAAATAACTTTACGTCTCGAAATAGTTGGGCGGTGATTTGTGCCGCCCTTTTAAGAAAGCATAATTCATGATGAGCAGCATCGTTGTCCGTAAAGTCGAAAACAAATCGGATTACAAAGATTTTTTTGAATTTCCGTGGACAGTGTATAAAGACAATCCCTATTGGGTGCCGCCGCTGAAGTCGGTGCGGAAACATCTGCTTGACCGCGAACATGATGCGTCGTGGGAATATATGGAGGGTGATTTTTTTGTCGCCTATAAAGATGGCATACCCGCCGGGACGATTGCCGCGTTTATCAATCACCGCCATAACGAAACGTGGAAAGAAAAAGTGGGATGGTTTGGGGCGTTTGAGTTTATAGACGACCCCGCAGTTTCAAAGGCACTTTTGACAGCGGCAGAGGACTATATCAAAGGTAAAGGCTATGATGCGATTCGTGGCCCGGTCAACTTCAACCTTAATGGCGAGATTGGCGTGCTGTTGGATTCGTATGACCGGATGCCGATGATTTTGATGCCGTATAACATGGCCTACTATCCGCAGCATTATGAGCAGGCGGGGTATGGCAAAGCCAAAGATGTCATCACATGGGCGGGCAACAAGGCCACATTAGGATTGGAAGGCGGCATCATCCCCGAACGCTTGGTGCGGGTAGTAGAAAAGAACAACCAGCGGCGTGAAATTAGTGTGCGGGCCGGAAATCGGAAAACGATCAAAGAGGATTTTCAGATTATCTATGAGTTATACAACACAGCATGGAAGGATAATTGGGGGTTTGTGCCACTGACCAAACGTGAATTGGATGCGCTGATTCGGGATTTGAAACAGTTCTATGTCCCGGAAATCACATTTTTTGCATTTGTGAAAGGCAACCCCGCTGGATTTGTCCTAGCTGTGCCAAATATGAACCAACCGATTCACAAAGCCTATCCGCGTCCGGGTGTGCCTGAAATTGTGAGCCTGTTGAAAATCCTGTGGCATTGGAAAATTCGCCCCGTGATTACCGAGGCCCGTACCCCGTTAATGGGCGTCAAAGAAGAGTATCGCGGAATTGGGGTAGACGGCGCGATTTTGTTGCACCTCTTTAGCATGGTGCATAAAACCAAATACTCCTTCTATGAGGGCGGGTGGGTCTTGGAAGATAACGAAGATGTCAACATCATGACCCGCAATTATCAAGCCTACGTGGATCGCCGCTATCGCATTTACGAGAAAGTCTTGAAATAAGCATCGTAGAGAACTGAACCTATGAGCAGCTATACCCCACCTGAAAATATCCAAGAGATTCTGAATAACCTGCCAACCAGCCCCGGCGTTTATCAAATGTTTGACCGCAAGGGCACGATTATTTACATCGGCAAGGCCAAAAATCTGCGGAATCGAGTACGCTCCTATTTTCAACCCGGCAATGTGCAGACCAAAGTGCAGCGCATTCGTGAACGGGTGGTGGACATCAAAATCATTGTGTTGGAAGATGAAGTGGCTGCACTGACCGCCGAGGCCCAACTGATTCGCCATCACAAGCCCCGCTATAACGTCATCTGGAAAGATGATAAACGCTATCCGTATATCATGATTCGCACCCGTGACCCCTTCCCGAAAGTGCTGACAACCCGACAGGTCAATCGAAAAGATGGGAATCGCTATTTTGGGCCATATTCCAGCAGCTATGCCATTCGCCTGATGTTGGATGCCTTGCGAAAAGCCTTCCCGTATCTGACATGTGACCGTGAAATTACCGGGAATGATGCACGGGCCTGTTTATATTACGACATCAAAATGTGCGGTGGGCCATGTATCGGGGCGCAGAACCAAGCTGAATACCGTGAGTCCATTAATGGCCTAATCCGGGTGTTGGAAGGCAAGGCGCAGGATGTCTTGAAAGAACTGCAAACGCAAATGGAGGGGGCAGCGGAAAATCTGAATTTTGAACGGGCGGCGGTGCTGCGTGACCGGATTCAGGCGATTGAACGAGTGACGAATTTTCAATATCGTATCGCCGATTATGGGGCCGATCAGGATGTCATTGGCATTGCCCAAGATGACATGGGTGTGGCAATGATGGCCCTGTTTGCCATTCGCTCCGGCAATATGGTCGGCAGCGAGACTTTCCCGTTGGTGAATATTGAAGATGAAGAAACACCGGAAATTATCGCCAGTTTCCTGATCCAATATTATGAAGAGGCCTATGAGATTCCGCCGGAGATTTTCTTGCCTGTCGAAGTGCCAGACACCTCGACACTGGAAAAATGGCTCAGTGAAAAGCGCAACGGGCGGGGGAAGGTTTCATTAAAAGTGCCACAGCGGGGCGAGAAAAAGGCACTGGTTAAACAGGCGTCCGAAACGGCTGCCGAACAACTCAATATATTCCAAATCCGCCAAGCCAAAGATACGGTTAAACAAGAGGCTGGATTGCGTGAATTGCAAGAGGCCCTGAAATTGGAAAATCCGCCGACCCGCATGGAGTGTTATGACATCAGTACACTGCAAGGCACCAATACCGTAGCGAGCAGGGTCGTATTTTTGCAGGGCACGCCGCAAAAAAGTGAGTATCGCAAATTTAATATCCGCACGATTGCCCATGCAGGGTCGGACGATTATCAATCTATGCGGGAGACGCTGACTCGTCGCTTTAAACGTTATATCGAGTCGGTGGAAAATCCGGAAGCCCTTGCCCCCGGTAAAGTGGACAAAGATGAGACATGGCGCTTGCTGCCCGATTTGCTGATTATTGATGGCGGCAAGGGGCAGTTGGGCGTGGCGGTGGAGGTACTCAAGGAATTTGAGTTAATAGAGCATATTCCGGTGATTGGGCTTGCCAAGCGGTTTGAGGAAATTTATCTACCCGACCAAGCCGAATCAGTGATTTTGCCGCGTAACAGCGAAGGGTTGTATTTGTTACAGCGGATTCGGGACGAGGCCCATCGCTTTGCCATTACTGCCCATCGCACACAACGCCAGCGTAAGGGCGTGATGAGCCGATTGGAAGCCGTGCCGGGGATTGGGCCATCGAAACGCAAGACTCTGCTCAAAGCCTTTAATAACGATATTGAAGCCATTCGCGGGGCGAGTATCGAAGAACTCATAGCGGTGGCAGGCATTACCGCTAAATTGGCAGAACAAATCAAGGCGACACTGGATTAGGACTATGCCCATTACCAATCGTTTGCTTGAACGGCCTCTCAATCGTATCGCTGCCATTCCCGGATGGGCCACGCTCAATGATTGGTTTGAACTGTTGACGTGTGACCCACGAGCAACCCCGTTAGTTGACTTTGGACGGGAAGCCCCTTTGATGCGGGTAGGAGTGACGGCGCTAAACTGGTTCTTGATGGATATGCTGGGTCTGCGGGCACAGTGGTATGATGGCGGTTGGGAACGCCGCGAAGAAGTGTGGTTGCTAATTAACCCCCTGCGCTATCGGATTCTGGGCCATCAACCGCGCCGACCCTATGCACTGGATGTACGCGATTATCTACGCAAAATCGCCCCGCATGTATTAAACGAAAGCCTCTCCGAACATGCCTATTTCGCCTGTGCTCCTACGATATTTCGGGATGAGATAGATGATGTGCAGGCCGAAATATTGGCGGGCCGTGCCCCTTGGGGTCGAATTGCGGTGTTGGATAAAACGGATACCGTTGTTGGCATGGTATGTGGGATTGGGCCAACCACGATGTCCCTCCCGCCAATTTTGAAACCAACTTGCTCCTGTGGTGGTGTAACCTATTCAACATGATAACCCCGACATGGATTACTGACCCGCAGGAGTGGAATACGCGCCTGCAAACGCTACCTAACGCCCACATTTTACAATCATGGGAGTGGGGGGAGTTTAAACATCGCACGACTGGCTGGACACCTGAACGTATTTTTTATCACAACGAAGCAGGCGAATTGGTAGCAGGGGCGAGTTTGCTCACCCGTCGTATCGGCCCGCTGCAAGTTCTCTATGTTCCCAAAGGGCCAATCTTCCACGACTTTGAATTGACGACTATCGCACCTGTATTGGAACACTTGCAAGGGTTGACCCGCAAACGTTTGACGGTCTGGCTGAAAATTGACCCTGATGTGGTTGCCGCAACAGGTCTCCCCGATAATACCACTCCAGAACATCCCGATGTCCCCAATGTACAGGGGCAAGCGATACAGAGTTATCTCCAACAAAAGAAATGGCGTTTTAGCGCCAGCCAAGTGCAGTTTCGCAATACCATGCTGCTTGATTTGACACCTACAGAAGATGAGTTGTTGGCGGGCATGAATCAATCCACGCGGCGCAAAATTCGTCTTGCCGAAAAAGGCGGGGTGACAGTACGAACCACCAGCGACGAGGCCGATTTACGCACGCTGTATGAACTCTATGCGGTTACAGGTCAGCGGCAGGGTTTTACCACACGTCCCTATGACTATTATCTTGATTTGTGGAAGACCATGCTGGCTGGTGGTTTTGCACAGGTATTTATGGCTGAGGCGGAACGAAAAGCACTGGCTGGGGTTATTGTGTTCAGATTTTCACAAACGGCATGGTATTTCTATGGCATGTCGTCCAATGAAAGCCGTGATTTGCAGCCGACCTATGCCCTACAATGGGCCGCGATCCGCTGGGCCAAAGCTCAGGGCTGCACGGTTTATGATTGGTGGGGAGCACCGCATGAATTTACCGAAGCCGACCCAATGTGGGGAGTCTATCGGTTTAAAGAGGGGTTCGGGGGAACGATTATGCGGCATATCGGCGCATGGGACAGCATCCCCTATCCCCCGCTGTATTGGGCTTATGAACAAGCTGTTCCGCGTATGATTGGATTTTTGCGGCGGCGGTCTGCCCCAAATCGCAGTCAACCAATGGAATGAGGTGGGTAATTGGCCGAATCAACACACATGAGACTTGCGTCACAGACACAATGGCCGCTTTGGATTAAGATTTACGCCGTTCTTTTAGGCGGGCCTATGGTGGGCGTTTGTGCGGGGCTGGCGGTTTGGATTTTTTCCAGCCAATTTGGTGGCCTGCTAGACGATGCCGATCCGACAGCGACCCTCTTATTGATGATTGCCTCGGCGATGTTGTTGGGTTTGGGGGCCTATCTGTTTTTTAGCGGCGTGTGGAGTGTGGTCAACAATCGGTGCGATGCCGTATTGATGGCAGCCACCGGGCATTTGATTGTGGCTGGGCCAGCGATTACTTTGCTGTCGGTAGATTTTTTCCGCAATCAGGAACGTTTTGTCAACGATTTAGTCAGCGCAACCGCAAACGGGTTTACTGGGACTGAGTTTCGGTTGCTGGCGTGGGTCATTTTTAACATCTATTTGGCGCTCATTTTGTCACTGGCAGATCAGTGACCAATGTGATTTTTGTTTTTAGAACCGAGGGAGGAAAACTCAATGGCAGAACAACAATCGAAGCCATCATCGTTTAAGTTATCTGAAGATTGGTTAGCCACTATTGTTGGGCTAATCATTGTATTGATCGTTGGGGTTGGTGTGCTTGGCCCCGGCCCACAAACCGCCAAACTCACCACTGCCGCTGGTGAAAGCACGGGCCTAGAAGTTTTGGCACGGGATGATTGGAAGGTTACAGCGACGGTTGGGGGGGAGAAATCTAAGATTGCTGCCCCATATACCAACCTTGAGTCGGGCAAGACCTATGCCTATGAATGTCGGGATGGACAGATTCTCCCACTGGCCGAGGTGGTAGATACAACCACGCGCGAAGATGCGGATAAAGCCTATATCAGCTTGCTCAACAACTGCGATGCGAAGGTTGTACTGACCTATCAAACTGATTTGGCGATTCGCTGGCCCATTTTTGGCTTATTTACGGAATCGAAATAGGGGGAATTTAAAATGGCAGTTAATCAAGCAGCGGTAAAAAGTAGCCCGGTGCAGAAAGAATCAAATGCAGTTGCCGTCAAATGGGGCGGTTTATTCGCTGGGGCGGTGCTGCTTCTCCTCTTGACCGTGCTGGTGGCGGAACTCGATGATTGGATTGCATTCACTTTTAAAGAACATGATGTCACGCAAAACCCCCTTGAATATCCCTTGACAGCGGTGGTGATTGGCTTGATTGCGAATGGCCTACTGCGGGTAACAAATCTCTATCATCATATCAAACCCGCCATCCGCACCGAGTTATTTTTGAAGGTTGGGTTGGTCATTTTGGGGGCACGTATCAGCCTTGATGACTTGGTAACAACGGGCACAGGCGGGTTGATTCAAGCCCTGATTATGGTCGCCTCGGTGTTCCTGTTTAGCTGGTGGCTCGGCGGCAAATTAAAGCTGAATCCCACCTTGCGGGCGGTCATGGCTTCGGCGGTCTCCATCTGCGGGGTGTCAGCGGCGATTGCAGCGGCGGGTTCGGTTTTGGCACGCAAAGAAGAAGTTACCTATGTCACGGCGTTGGTGATTATCGTCGCTTTGCCGATGATGGTGCTGATGCCACCCATTGCTCATGCGATTGGTCTGCCTGATGACGTAGCAGGTGCGTGGTTCGGTGGCAATATTGATACGACTGCCGCTGTGGTGGGGGCAGGGACGATTTTCAGCGATGAGGCTCAGGAAGTTGCTGCAATTGTCAAACTCGGTCAAAATGTCATGATTGGGTTTGTGGCGTTTGCGCTGGCATTGTATTTTGCGACGGTGGTGGAAAAGAACAAAGAGGGTGCCCGAAAACCCAGTGTCAGTATGATCTGGCAGCGCTTCCCCAAATTTGTAATCGGCTTTGTGCTGGTATCTATTTTGGTCTCGGCCAATGCGTTTTCACCAGAGATTGTAAAAGAACTTAACAGCGCCAATAAGTGGATATTTGCGCTGGCGTTTGTGGCAATTGGTCTCGATTTCCATGTATCCAGCATCAAAGAGATGGGCTGGCGTCCGGTGGGTGTGTTTATGGGGGCGACAGTATTTAATACGGCCCTCGCGCTGCTAGTGGCATGGCTCATTTTTGGCGTTTTGGGCTTTTAGTCAACAAAAACAGGCGAGTCAACCACACAGGAGACTCGCCTTTCTTTTTAATTAAGCAGTTCACCAAACTCCGCCCGAATGAACGCCTTGACGCCCTCTGTTCCAGTCAATTGAAGGGAAAGCGTGTCCGAATTCGCGTTGACCTGAATGGCGAAATCGAAGAATGGGCAGCACAGGTGCTCCAATGAGACAAACTGCGCCAGCGGGATAAGCAATTCCGCTGAAAATTCAAAACGATAGCCATTGGATATTTCATAGACGGCACGCTTAGACGTAAACAACTGCTCGGCCAATTGCTGATGCGCCGGACGTTGTTCGGGGCTAATGGCGTTCATGTTGCAGGCGAATACGGTTTCTTGCATGGTCATCTCCTTGATCTGATGTTATAACCGTAGCCTAAGCCTTCAAGCGCACTTGAAGTCAAGGGTTGAAAAAAATCACTTTTCGGAGAGGAAACTATTTTTATGGCAGGTCGGCTTACCCATATGCGACAGAAAATCACAGGGGCAATGCTGATGGGTTCGGCGGCAGCAACCTCAACCACATGGCCGATAGCGGCGAAGATTTTCCGTGAAAAACTGGAGATGGATGACAATACATCCTATTGGGCGGCCCAAACGCCGAATTATGTTGCAGGGGAGCCACTGCGGAAATCCATTACAGCGGATTTGGCAATTATCGGCGGCGGGTTTACGGGGGTTTCGACGGCCTATCATTTCAACCGACGCTATCCCGAAAAACGGGTGGTTCTGTTAGAAGCCAAGTCGCTGGCAAATGGGGCGAGTGGGCGCAACGGCGGCATGATGCTGAATTGGATTAATGGCGTGGAGACGGATGACCCTGAAATGCTGCGCCGGGTGTATGAAGCGACCAGCGGCGGGATTGACCTCATTGAAGCAATCATCCAGCGCCATAACCTACCGGTGGATTATCGGCGGGACGGCACGGTCACAGTGTATACCAGCGCGGAACGGGCCGAGAAAAAACACGCCGAAGTCGAGTGGCTGAACTCAATCGGCATCCCCGGTGAATTTTATGACCGCCAAACACTCGCCGCCAAACTGAATATGCAAGGGGTCTATGGCGCGTGGTTTGATCCCGGTACAGGTCAATTGAATGGCGCACAGTTGATTCGCAGCCTGCGTCCGATTTTAGTGGAGCAGGGGGTCGAAATTTATGAACATACGCCAGTGTTGAGAATTTTTGAGGAGTCGAAAATTACACTGGTCACGCCTGAAGGAGAAGTGCAGGCTGGGGCGATTGTTTTAGCGACGAACGGCTATACGGGCAAATTGGGTTATTTCCGCGAGGCCATCTTGCCGCTGCATTCGCATGTGTTCGCCACTGAACCCCTCACACCGGAACAGCGCGAGGCGTTGGGATGGCGCGAAATGGCAGGTTATTCGGATGACCTTGACCGAATTTCGTATTCCACGATGACCCGCGACGGACATGTGATTTTTGGCGGGGGCAGCAATCAATCCTACAGCTATCTGTTCAAAAATCAGACGGCCTACCCCAGTACACCCGATTCGGCTTTCGCCAAGATGCAGGAAACGTTACGCGAATACTTCCCCAACAGTGCCAGCCTAAAAATTGCCTATCGCTGGACGGGCACATTGGCGATTACGTTGAGGCGCAATTGTTCAATGGGGGTGCGCGGGGAACAGCGTAACGTGTTTTATGCGCTAGGCTATTCGGGACATGGGGTGACATTGGCAAATCTGGCGGGGCAGGTCTTGACCGACATCTATTCCGGGGATGACCAGCGGTGGCGCAACCAGCCCTTTTATCAAGCTAAGTTCTCACCGATTCCACCAGAACCATTTCGTTGGATGGGGTATCAGGCATTCACACGATTGACCGGACGTTCGCCGCGTGTGTAGATTGTGAGGGCTAATCCACGATAAACAATTTAGCACCAATCTTGGTGGAGGAGCGATGGGGTTCGGCGTGATCGGCGACTTGATAGCTAATACCGGGGACGAGGATAAATAGGCGCCCATCCGCCAGTTCCGTTTCCAAGCGCCCCTCAAGACACAAGAGAATATGTCCTTTTTCGCACCAGTGGTCAGCCGCATAGCCGGGGGTGTATTCCACCATCCGCACACGAATATCCCCAAAATATTGCGTGCGCCATATCGCCTTGCCAGTGACGCCGGGATGTTCGGTGGGTTCGATGTTGTTCCAATCCGTAATGCCAAATGGAATATCAGTGATTTTCACTAGCGGAGGCTTTCCCCTGTATTCCTTACGGCTTCCAAGAAAGGTAGCCAATTGGTATCGGCAATTGTACCTCCCACCTCGGCGGGAATATACTGCACCTCAATCACCACTTGGTCGTTTTGGAAGATCGCAATCCGCCCATTCGGTAGGTTTGAGATTTGGGCAGCGGGGTATTCTTTAAAACGCGGCTGGCGATCTGTTTCAAAAACCGCTCCCGTTAACCGCACATCCCGTTGACGCCGATTCACCGCGACATCCGCCGCTGATGCCGTCCCATACACATCAATCACAATATAGACCTCAGCCAAATTGCGGGCCTCATAGGTCAGGGTGACGTGTCCCGTGCTGCCGACGGATTCCGCCGAAAGTTCGATGGTCTTGTCTTCGTTGAGGGTAAATAACCCCACTCGTGCGGGCATCCGTTTAGAGAATTCTTTGGCCTGCGATTTTGGGCCACCACAGGCGGAGACAAATAGGGTAATGCCAACTAGCAAAAGCAGAATGAATGGGGTGCGGCGCATTTAAGTATCCTAAGATTTTTTAGGTCAAACATGAGGGGCGGGGCGATGACCACCGCCCGATAGCAATTAGTCAGGCAGAATCTTTGTTCCCAACAGCCAATCCAGCGGAATCAAAATCAAGAAACCCAGTGGGATGACGGTCAGTAGAAAATATTTGACGCTGTAGGTCGCAATATCAGTTCCCAGCCAGACGTATACAATACCAAGCGAAATAATCAGGGCCAGCGTAAAGGACACAGCCCACAGACCATAGCCGAGAACGACGCGGGGGGATGGTTGTTTCATGGTTGCTCAAACGACTCCTCATCAACCAGCAAATTGCAAATGGGTACTTTATCAGGGCCAAATTGTAGCGAAAGGGTGAACGGCTGGCAAGGATTGGCCCGTGAATTGTTGCACAAAGGCATGAGAGAGGGGAAAAAGGGCGAGCTTGACGACCCGCCCCGCTTTCAATTTGGCACTTATTGCAGTTCGCGGGAACTGTAATCGAGAATACGGCGGGCCACAATCAACAGGTTAATTTGGCCTGTGCCCTCGTAAATATCGTTGATTTTGCCGTCGCGCATCCATTTTTCGACCAACCACTCGCGGCTGTATCCCATTTGGCCTAGAATTTCGACGGCTTTTTGGGTGAGCCATGTCACGGCCTTACCCGCTTTGACCTTGCACATGCTGGCCTGTAAGCTGTTATATTGGCCGTGATCGAGCATGGCGATGGCACGTAGGGTCAGCAATTTGGCAGCCTTGAGTTGGGCCTCCATTTCTAAGACATCACGCTGCACGGCGGTCAGTTTGTGATAGGGCATGTCGTAAGGGATTTCGATACCTGCCTCAGCCAATTGCTCTTTGACAAATTCGAGCGCGGCCCGACCTACCCCTAATGCGCTGGCGGCCACCAATGGACGTGAGCCATCAAAGGTTGCCATCGCGCCCTTGAAGCCTTCTTTGCTGTCTTTCTGTTGGACTTCGGCGCTACCTAAGAGGTTGTTGTAGGGGATACGGGCATCATTAAATACGATGGAGACGGTGTTGCTGGCGCGGATGCCATGTTTGATTTCTTCTTTGGTGACGCTGACGCCGGGGGTACCGGCCTCAACAACAAACGGCTTCATCCCTGCCCGACCTGCGCTGCGGTCAACGGTGGCCCACACAATGACGAGGCCATTCGATTCTTCAAGTGCCAAGCCGCCGCTGGTGCAGAAAATTTTCTCGCCGTTCAAAATCCATTCGTTGGTATCGGGATCAAGGGTGGCGACGGTCTGAATCGCGCTAGTGTCCGAACCTGCGCCGGGTTCGGTCATTGCCATCGCACCCCATACAGGTTGATCACCTTCGCCAAAACGACGCAGCAACCGTTCTTTTTGCTCAATCGTACCGACAGCCTCAATCGCGCTGCCTGCCAGTTGAGGGCTGGGGAGGCATAGATAGACACCGACATCCCCCCACGACAATTCTTCGACCAGCGACATTAGCCGCAGATATTCATAGCGCGGGCCGCGTTTTTCTTTTTTCTCGCTGCTCTCTGAGCCGCCATTTTGGGCTTTCGCCAGCATTTTTTGGAGCGAATGGGCTTGCTGGTCACGCAAAACGGGCCAGATCATGTTGACAAATTCGGTGGGGCGGGCGTGTTCGTTTTCATCCAGTTCCCGCGAATGGGGGCGCATGACCGTCTCAGCCACAAAATGGGTCATCTGCTGCTGCTGGACGATATTTTCGGGAATTTCAAAACTTATGGGCATGGGATTTCTCCTCCTAGATTCTCGCTTGCATCGTATTGATAAATTAGCTATAATTTAGTACAAATGTTCTATGGGTGATATAGGATTAAGGGCATGGCGACTTCGCAGCGTAAACTTCAAACACTTTTTGGTTTTACCGAAACAGATTTGAATGCCAACCGCAAAGGCCGACTTTCTGCCGCGCAGATCAGAGAGTTGCAGCAGCAATCGGTCTATGAATTGAAAACGCTGCTTGGTATTCCCGTGATTCTGGCAAGCGGGGCACTGTTGACGCTGGATTTGAAGATTGCCCTGCCCGTGCTGCTGGTCATGCTGACAATTGTGGCTGGTTTGGTAGCCCTGCACCGCGAACATCTGAAAACCATCCGCGACAAACAGGTGCATAAATTGGCCGGGCCATTGATTAAACATCCTTTGACGAACGGCAGCATTCAATACATCATCAGTGTGGCAGGGCGGCATTTGCCTGTTGAAAGAGGGATGTATGAAGAATTGTCGGACGGGTATTTCGCCGTATATCTGCTTGAAGATTCCCATCAGATTCTTTCCATTGAACCTATCGCCAAGACCACCGTTAAAGCACCTGTCAAGACGCCAGCTAAATCGCCAACGACCAAAGTAACCACTAAAACGCCAGCCAAGACCAGTTCCACCGCTAAGGTCATGACCCGTACCACACCAGTGGTTGCCAAAACGAGTGCTTCCAAAACCACCAAGACGTTTAAGTCTGTCTCGTCGAAACCTGTCACCAAAGCGCCTGTTAAAGCCGCGCCATCCAAACCGATAAAGACAACCGTGCTGCAATCTCATGCGATGCCTGCCGCGAAACCCGCCAAGCCGAAAGGGGTGGTCAAACCGCAACCCCCCGCCGCGATTGGACGGTCACGCACGACCTAATTTACGCGATCACCAATCCGGTGAACATTGGGATACCCCGCGCATTCCGCAGATAGCGCTCGACGGGATGTTCGCGGATGAAACCATGCCCACCCAAAACCTGCACGCCGCTGTCGGTGACGAAGACGGACGCTTTGTTGGCATATTCACGCGCAAGATAGGCAGCTTGGGTAACTTCGTTGACGGGTTTGCCGCTGTCGGCCTGCCATGCCGCTTCCCACACCATCAGGCGGGTGCTGTCTACTTCAATCGCGCATTCCGCCAGCATAAACGCGACGGCCTGTTTGGTCGCAATCGGCTTGCCAAATTGAACGCGCTCTTTGGCATAATTCTTGGCATACTCATAACTGGCCCGCATGACCCCGGTTGCCATTGCAGTAAGGCCGATATTCATATGATTGAGCAGATTTTCAAACTGTGTGCCATTCTGTCCACCTAATTCCAATTCGGCAGGCACACGCACATTATTGAACTGCACAGAATAGGTCGGCAAGCCGCGAATGCCCATCAATTTTTCACGTTCGCCAATCACCAAGCCCTCGGCATTGGCTTTTTCAACAATAAAACTGTTGGTTTGGCCTGTTTCGCTGTCTTTGGCGTACACCAAAATCCACTCGGCGTCGGCGGCGTTGGGGACATAGGCTTTTGCACCATTCAGCACAATATGATCACCGTTACGGGTGGCAGTGGTGCGCAGCACATAAGGGTCGAATCCAATTCCCGGCTCAATCAACGCGGCAGTGGCGGGATAGGGGGCGGGTTCACCAAAGAGCGGCAGGAAACGGGCTTTCTGGTCGTCCGTGCCACTGAACAAGACTGGATAGGCCAGCAGTGCGGGGGTCATCAATTTTAAAGCAGCAGCAAGGTCGCCGTAGGCCAATTCTTCAAGGGCGAGGGCGTTGGTTACGGCGCTGTAATCACCAAAGCCACCCAGCGATTCGGGGATACTGGCGGGGAGCAGACCTATTTCCCAGCCTTTTTGTAGGATGGCATCGGGAATATCGCTGTGTTCATCCATTTCATGGGCGTTTGCGTGTAGATCGTTTTCGGCATAACGATTGATGGCGTCCACCAGCATTTGTTGTTCTTCGGTAGGGGTAAAATCCAGCATCATGTCTTCCTAAACTCCGATTGATAGGTGATTCAAAAAATCGAAATTGGATAAGCCTGCCGCTCATCGCAACTAATGTTTGGCTTCGGGTACTTGAACAGGGCTAAGGGCAGCAAGGAAGGTGTTCGACATTTCATCGGCGATCTGTTCCCCAGTCAACCGCCCGCCTTCTCGATACCACACACCGACCCAGTTGTGTGCGCCGAGAATAGTCTTGGTAAAGATTGGCACATCCACTTGGCGAAATATCCCGGCGTCTATGCCTTCTTGAATGATGTGGGTATAAAGCTGCTCGAAGCTATCGCGGCGTTTGAGATAGGCTTTGCGGGCCTCTGGGTTTTCCAAGATGGTGCGGGTTTCAAACACCAAGGCCGCCGCAACTGAGGTGTTGTGGGTTAGGCCCAAGATATTGGTGTAGATGACCTTACGCAGTTTTTCATCGGGCATCAGGGTGTTGTCATCCACGACGGCTTGAACCTCGGCGGTGATTTGGTCAAGGCCCTCGTTTAATACCTCGATCAAAATCTGCTGTTTGCCGTCTGGAAAGTGATGATAGAGGCTGCCCGCCGTTAAATCTACTTCGGCGGCGATGTCGGACATCTTGGCGCCGTGATAGCCCTTACGCCGGAAGACATTGGCGGCTGCCAACAAAATATCCAGCCGATTGACGGACTGTTCCGCAGGTTTACGTGCCACGAAAATTTCTTTCTCTATAAAAATAATCAAATCATGATTTAATTATACCGGGCCTTGTCCAGTTTTCAAACAAAAAAGGCGACCCATCAAAAATGGGTCGCCTTTTCAGTGTCGCAAATATGATTTATTCAGGGCATCCATCGGTGCTGGTGCCAAACTCCGAGGGACAGGCATCAAAATCATCGGTCAAACCATCACCATCGCTGTCAACCCCATCCCCATCATCGCCAGTTTCGTCACCTGCGTCGTCGTCGCTCTTGTCGTCAGCCTCTGTATCGTCCACATCGGTGTCATCGGCGCCGTTATCGTTGTTGTCTGTGTCCTCAAGGCCTGTGCCATCCTCATCATCAGGAATTTCATCGCTGCCAAATTCCTCTCCTGTTGGACAGCCATCCTCGCCAAAGCCAAATTCATCGGGGCAGGCGTCAGCATCGTCGGGTGTGCCATCAAAATCGGTATCTCCGCTAAATGATTCTTCCCAGTCTAAGCAAAAGTCGGAATCGTCGCCTGTGCAAAGGTCGCCGATTTCACTATAGTAGTCTCCGCACGACTCATCCCACTCATTTTCACAGGTGTAGAGGGCGGCATCTATACACGAATCACCAAATTCCTCAGTGCAGTCGAGCAGGTCAAAGAAATCCCATTCGCTGGTATCCATAAGGTCGTCAAAATAAAACAAATCTTCGTCCAGCGATTCATCTTCTGATTCATAGGGGTCTTCGGGTTCGGTGGGTTCGCCATCCTCAAAGGGGACGTTGGTTTCTTCACCATCCTCTACCTCAACCGTCTTGCCGCCCGATGTCACCACGACATTGCCCTGAATATTGCGGATCACCAGATTGCCATTCGGCCCATTGGTGCGAATTTGGGCGGTGCTGCCAATTTGAAGCTGGACGTTATTGACCATAACTGTCGCGGTCTGGCCCGATTCGGTTTGTACCATCATGCCTGTTGGGATGGCTTGGCAGGCAGCCTCTTCATCCATGCGCAGGGTAAAGGATTGCATGGGGGCGTTCATCGGGCCGGAATTGCTGACAAGGGCTAACTGACTGGTATCGCAGGTGGTGGTGGCAAGTCCAGCGCTAATCCATCCCCTCGGCGTGTGCAGCCAATCACCCGCTTCGTTCCGACCATCAATAGGCAAGGTCGTGCCGGAGTCGAAAATATCCACGCCGGGGAAGTTGGTGCCGGGGCCAGACCGGATATTCAGATTGTCGCTGGTGTTGTTGGTGGCTTGGCACGCGGCGTTATTGGAGGCCAACTGCACTTGATTATTGATTTCTGTCCCACCAAAAACCAAGACCGTCACAAAGCCGTCGCTGTCGTCGGGCAGGTCGGCTTGCAGGCGCATCATGGCAATGCCCCATTCGCCTGTATTGGGGTCAATCGGGCGGGTGATGAGCGTTTCGACTTGATCCACGCCAATAATATCGCCCTCGGATGCAAAAGTGAGGGAGGGGTCACGCAAAATGGCGCTGATATTTTGATAGCCATAGCAGATTTCATTGCGCCCCAAATTGAGACAGGTGTTAGCGACTTTTTGCAGCGCTTCTTGGACTAACGGGTCACAGGCCGCATTTTGGGCATAGGTGGTCGGTGGGGTGGGAGCGATGGTGGGGACGGTGGCGTAGAGCATTGCTACTATAAGAATACCTGCCCCAGTTAGGCTGGCTAGGCGTTTCGTCATGAATCAGTCCTCGCTTTCGGGAGATTTTTAAAGCAGGGTCGTGCTGACGTTAATATATCAATGATTTAGTCATTATCGCATGGAAATTCGGGGCGGGGCAATTATTGGGAAGGTGTAGACTCTTACACCTTCCATATGGTTATTTACTGGATTTGGGAGGCCCTTTACGTTCCCATGTGCGATTTGGTTTTTGTGTAGGCGGTAGAGGCTTGTCTCCGCGCTCGATGGTTACCTGACGTGGATTGGAAACTTGTCCACCACGCGGCCCTCGCTCTATATATTCACCGGGCTTACGAGGGGCCTCACCGGGTTTTTGAGGGGTTGATGACATATTATGATCTCCTAGAATTCTGGCAGATTGCCAAGATTGTCTTTTTCTGTGGCGTTTCCATCGGTTCGAATGTATTTCGTCCCTTCTATTATGACGATTTCCACACGAGCACCATATTGATACTTGCCATTTGCAGGAGTCGCTGTTGCAAACGTAATACCCTGCTCTATGGAACTAATGACGGTTTCTCGTGAGTACGTTTTTACTTCTCCCAAAGATGTAATCAAATCGGCCGATGCTCTAACAGATTCGATATGGGTTCTCCGAGAGTTGTATCTTACGGCTGTGATGACGTAGTCTGCCCACTTTGTTTGATTTGTCATACGTACTATACTCCATTAGGATTTGTGAGCCTGTGCAGGCTTCGATCTGGTGTGATAAACTAAAATTCCAAAGATGGGGGGAGCATTGGAAAATAGACCCTAACTACTTGTACCAAGCTCTCCCTACCGATAAATTCCCAATTTGAGCCACTTACTTCAAGCTACATCACCTCCTTAAATGAAATTCGACAGGGACTAGATATGCTCTGGCCCCTGTTTTTGTATCTAGCACTCACTATACCCGCAGGTGTAACAGTGCAAGCACCCTTCTTCGCGCATCAGGGTGGATGTACCGCACTCAGGGCAGATGTCGCCGATGTGCATAAACTCCATATGCGACCTTTCTTCCGCCGTGCCGTTGCCATTTTCCGCTGGCAGGAGGGCCATTTGTTGGGTGGCCTTGCGCGGGATTTGGGGCAGATTGTCGGCCTCGGAGGTGTCATCGAGATACTGCTGCAAAACCTGCGATACGGCGTCGGGCAAGCTGATGACTTTGTTCGGGCCAATGCCTAACTGCCGTCCGCCACCGATGCCCCCTAATTGGCGCACAATTTGCTTGACACGGCTGCGTGGGCTAACAGGCGAGGCCAGTCGCAAAACGAGCGAGACGAGGCGTCCTATCGCTTCTGAGACGGCAGCGATTTCCGATCCTGCTTTGGAAGTGTGAATAAACACCTCGAATGGCTGACCATGCCCTTCGCCGTTTTCGTTGATGGTGATATAGCTGGTGCCAGCGGGGGTTGGCATCCGATAGGTTTTGCCTTCTAGGTTGCTGGGGCGCGGCTTCTTATCCTCATTAAACAATGGGAGGGGCTGCGGCGCGGCTTGCACAGTAGGGGCAGGCGTTTCAGTTTGACCGCCTTCCTTCTTTTTCTTGGTTTCGGCGGTTTCCAAAACGACCACCTCGCGGCTGCCTGTGACATAGACTGTCAGGCCCTTGCAACCGAGTTTCCAGCCGAGCAGATAAGCGGTAGCGACTTCTTCCTCCGTCGTGCCTGCTGGGAAATTGATCGTTTTCGAAATCGCATTATCAGTATGCGCTTGGAGAGCCGCCTGCATCCGAATATGTTCTTCGGCGGTGATGTCACCAGCGGTCACAAACACGCGGCGGATGTTTTCGGGTACTTCAGGGATATTTTGGCACGAGCCTGTTTCATTGACCTGCGCCACGATTTTATCAATGGTCGCTTGGTCGAGTCCGGCTTTACGCAGCGCCTTTTCAAACAAGGGACTGGTATATTGCAAGGTGATTTTGGCATCGGTGTTGCCGGCGTTTTCATTGACATAACGCAGGTAGGCGAGGGCGAAAACGGGTTCGCAGCCATACGCCTCGCAGCCCGCGACAGTAGCAATGGTACCCGTAGGCGCGACGGTCAATTGTGCGCCGTTACGGATGCCATATTTCTTGAGGCCGCGTTCGATTTTCTTCCAGTCCACAGCCGGGCGTCCCCAATCCGATTTGTGTTCGACAATGGGTTTGGGGGCTGTCCATTTGAGATCATTGGGGTCGTAGCGACTGCCTTCGATGGCAAGGAATGGCCCACGTTCTTTGGCGAGTTCGATGCTGGTCTGCATGGAGTGGTAGCGTACAAATTCCATGACTTGGCTGGCGAACTCTTGGCCCTCAATCGAGCCATAGCGGATGCCGAGGTGGTACATCATATCGCCCAAGCCCATGATGCCCAATCCGATGCGGCGCACATTTTCGGCGGCTTCGCGCAGTTGGGGGATAGCAGGCACATAGGCGTTGGCGGTTACTACGTCGTCCAAGAAACGGGTCGAGGTCGCCACTGATTCGGCTAATTTGTCCCAGTCCACTTCATCGTCGTCCGTAATGTGCTGACTTAGATTCACTGACCCTAGACAGCAGTTTTCAAATGGACCCAAAAATTGCTCACCGCAATTTGATACTACAATATTATTTACGATTAGGTCATGTGTTTGAAATTGAGTTAAATCGTATACATCGGCTGTACCTGCGTCCTCAATGGATGCTACTGGCTCCACAAAGGGTTCAGATACTGAGGGGCGTAGTTTAGTGTTGATATAAAGCTCGACCTTTGCCTGCTTATCTTCATCTATGAAGCCGATTATTTGAGCAAAACGATCCCGATTAGCCCGCCCAATGATGATCTCGTATTGTGCCTTGTAGTTATAGTCTTTTAGCCCCCCTTTACCATCTGGCATTGCCTTGACACCAGCTTGGCGACGTTGATAAATGCGGGCAGCAATCCCGAAATTACCTAAAAGTATTTGCACATCTCGGAGTAAATCAGGTGAGCTACTGGCAAGGCGAACGGTACAGTCATGGTTTAGTCCTTTAGTATGAACAGTGCCATCTGCGCTGAACAAGGCCTGTAAAAATCCAATGACCACTTCTCGAGGGGCTGTCCAAATAGCATTAGGGACTCGTTTTCCATGTGCTGGTACTGCTATGACACCCAGTGAATGGAAAAATTCAAAAGGAACGCGACCATAAGTCATTTGTTTGAGACTTGTGCGATCATGGATATGCCCTGATCCAAACCAATCACGCATTGCACTGTGTATGCGTTCGAGTGATTCATCTTTGCTGAAAACCATTCCAAGAGGGCTGTCGCTGTTAGGGGAGAGCCATCCGTCTCCAACTAGCCACCCCATTACAATGCCGATTTCATATGACCATTTTTGAGGCAAATTGGCATAAAGATTTTGGAAATCACGGCGTTGCACAGTACGGCCTGATGCCCTATCTCCAGAGAGTGCCATTTCAGCCATTATTTCTTGCATATATTGAACATTTGGCAAATCGTAGTTTCGACCCCAAGCACCTTCGCCACTTTGGATGAGTAATTTATCCCCTATATTCAGATTTTGGAGTTCCACATACCCTTTGGTGGTCAAGAATTTATGATCTGGGGTAGCTGTTATTTGATACCCCCCTTTGGTCGTTAATTTCATGACAGGAGCATTTGAACGGGTCATCCATGCTGGGGACGCTGGGCGTAAGGCAACACCCGGTATGGTGCCAATATTTTTGCTACTATGATCGGCGGGCGCACGATTGTCAGATGCTACAAAGGCTGTAATTTCAGATTCTGCTAGTTCATCAAGTCGTAATAGACCGAACTCTGTTGCAATGCGGGCGTTCCCAACAAAGCAAGGATTGGTGCTTTCCAATTCATAAAGATGGGGGACGGGATTTTCGCGGTTGGCGGCGTCCAAAAATAACACCCCCGGTTCGCCGTTATGGTGAGCGTATTCCACAATCATCTTGAACAGTTCGCGGGCATCTACCGTTTCCCAGACCTTGCCATCTACGGGATTGACCAGATCGAATGGACTGCCAGTTTCGAGGGCGGACATGAACTTGTCGCTTATCCCCACGCTTATGTTGAAGTTGGCAACATTGCCTTCTTTAGACTTGCAAGTGATAAAATCTCGTATATCTGGATGGCTTACCGCTAATACTGCCATATTCGCTCCGCGCCTCGACCCCCCTTGGGCAATCTCCCCGAAGGCTTGGTCATACACACGCAAAAATCCAATCGGGCCAGTTGCTGTTCCATTCGAGGTTTTGACAATCGAGCCTTTGGGTCGGAGGCGGCTGAAAGAAAATCCATTGCCCCCGCCTGTCTGTTGAATCAAAGCGGCGTGACGGAGCGTTTCAAAAATCCCGGAGCCGGTGCGCCCCATATCATCATCAATTTTGAGGACGAAACACGCGGCGAGTTGGCCCAATGGCGTACCTGCCCCTGTAAAGGTAGGGCTGTTGGGGAAAAATTGTAATCCGGTCAATAAGTCATAAAATTTGCGTGCCCATTTTTCCACTTGGGCCTCATCTCCGCCGAGGGTTTTTTCTGCAAGGGCGACGTTATAGGCGACGCGCCAGAACATTTCTTCGACAGTCTCAACGGGTTTTCCATCCGGGCCGCGCCGCAGATACCGTTTTTTGAGAACAGTCCGGGCATTTTCAGTTAAACCGATGTCACGTTTGGCTAAATCTTCGGGCAGCGGGGTTTTGACAAATTCATGTGGGTCAGTTTTGGTGAGGCTCGTTGAACCCATAACGTTTCATCTCCTTCGTTTTGCATGACTACTATGATTAATAGGGGTAGTCAATTAAGTGATCCATTAAGATGCTTACAGACAAAAACACGGGGTCATGTCGGTTTTTTTCGCACCACCCCGTGTTCGTAAAGGACTTCGGTTGGTGCGACTAGGGGGTTTTGTTGCCCTTCTTGGAAGGCTGACCCCCAGCCAGCATGTGGTCAATCTCCCGCTGCACACTTTCGAGGTTGTCTAAACCGAGATAGACAATGGCATAACGTAGGTAGGCAATCAGATCGAGGGCTTTTAAGCCTTCAATAACCATATCTCCAACCACGCGGCTGGATACTTCGGCGCGACCCATCTGCTGAAGATTTTGTTCGATATGATCCACCATTTTGTCAATTTCAGTGGCAGATATGGGGCGCTTGGCAGTGGCAATGCGAATCCCGCGTAGCAGTTTTTCGCGGTCAAATTCTTCACGATCCCCATTGCCTTTGATGAGTAGGGGGGTCTGGATGATGGCGCGTTCGAGCGTGCTAAACCGTTTGCCACAGACTTCGCATTCACGGCGGCGGCGAATTCCCCCCCGTTGGTCTGGGCCAGTGTCCAGCACTCGACTCTGATTGATAACTCCACAATATGGACAGCGCATATATCCTACTCGGTTTAATGATTCTGAAATTTTTCTAACGACATCTGTCCTAAAAAAGGAAAAAAATATCACACTCCGCCATGTCTCGAGGATCACATACCCCCATATATGGTGGTTGCCAGTTTTCTAAACACTGTATATGGTGTTTTGATTGACCACTACTCTATCACATGCACACCTGTTCCAGAAACAGGACTTGGGTACTAGTGAGAGGTAAAATTTGGTTTGTAAACCCAAAAAAGGTTATGGTTAAGGCGCTTTAACGTCAACCTTAAAATTTTCAGATAAGGGCCAGTTATATCGAAAAAACCAACTTCATTGGACTTGCCAGATAAACAATCGCCCTGCACTGAATGTTAGAATTTGGTTTGTTAGAGGGCGGGTAGATTTTATAACTCAGTAGGCGGGTTGCTTTTACTTGTTTTGGACAAAAAACTTGGGTATCATTGAATTATGCAAATAAACATTAGAAAAATTCCAATTTTGTAACTCACCTGTAATTTTTGATTGATAATGTAGTCCAATAGATAGCCTTTTTTCCTGTGGATGGAACAAGAACATGCCCCTAGATCGCTTTGGACGCAATATCCAATACCTGCGTGTCTCGCTCACCGACAAATGCAATCTGCGCTGTGTGTATTGTATGCCGGAGGACATCGTTTTCCGGCCCAGCGCTGAATTGATGCAGGATGACGAGGTGATTTTGCTGCTGCGTTTGTTTGCTGATCTGGGCTTCAGCAAATATCGCTTGACCGGGGGTGAACCCACCATTCGCGCCAACATCGTGGATATTGTGCGGGAACTGCGGCAGATGGATGGCGTCCAGCAAATTGGGATGACAACCAATGGCGTGCTGCTTTCGCGTTTGGCGCAACCCCTCAAAGAAGCGGGTTTGGATCGTGTCAATATTAGTGTGGATACCCTTGACCCCGACAAATTTCACCGCATCACACGCTGGGGAAAATTGGAGGATGTGTGGAATGGGATTCTCGCATCCGAGGAAGTCGGCCTAACGCCCCTCAAGCTGAATGCGGTGGTGGTGCGCGGGTTCAATGACGACGATATTCCTTCGCTGGCTGAACTGACAATTGACCATGATTGGCAATTTCGCTTTATTGAAATGATGCCGTTTGCCGATGTTGCCGAGTTCGCCCAACAGCAAATTGTAACGGATGTCGAAATCCGCCAGCGGATTGAGGACGCGCTCGGTCCGTTAGAATTGGTGGATAATGGTAAATTGGATGGCGAAGCGCGGCTTTATAGATTACCGGGGGCGCGTGGCACGATTGGCTTGATTAGCAGTGTCACCGAACCCTTCTGTGCCAGTTGTAACCGTGCCCGATTGACAGCAGATGGGGTGCTGCGGTTGTGTCTGCTGCGCGACAAAGAGGTAGATTTGCTGACCCCCTTGCGTCAGGGGGCCACGCTGGAAGACCTCAAGCAGATGATTTTGGACGGTATCTGGCATAAGCCGTGGGGTCATGACCTCGATAATAATGTCATTCCCCTTACCCGCGTGATGAGCCAGATCGGGGGGTAGCAATAAAAAGCGGGCATTTGTTACCCACCTTTGTTATTAACCACGTATCCCTTCGTAACGTGAAATCCATTTCCAATTGGAGGTATCACGGGCATTGCGTTTGACGATCTGGGCCGCCTGCTGCCGATTGGCATGTTCAACTAGGGCAGCCAAAATCGCTGCAACGTCGGGACGGAGGGTCGTAGATTCTTCCTGCATGACAAACTGATCCTCGACAAATTTGGTGTCGAAGCGGCCCGCCAAAAAGCGCTGACTATCTAGCAGGGTTTGATGGAAGGGGATATTGGTTTTTAGTCCCATAATTTTGTATTCGTCCAATGCACGACGCATTCGTAGCAAAGCCGCACCACGCGATTCACCCCAACAAATCAATTTAGCCAGCATCGAATCATAGTACGGAGTGACTTCATAACCCTCATAGATGCCGCTGTCTACCCGCACACCGGGGCCGCTGGGGGCCATGTAGGTCGAGATACGACCAGCGGAAGGCATAAAGTTGTTATAGGGGTCTTCGGCGTTGATACGGCATTCGATGGCATGACCATTGATTTTGACTTCCTCTTGTGTCAAGCCGAGTTTGCGTCCGCGTGCAATACGGATTTGCTCCTTAATCAAGTCCACCCCTGTAATGAGTTCAGTAACGGGGTGTTCCACTTGAATACGGGTGTTCATTTCCATGAAATAATAATTGCGGTCTTTGTCCACGAGGCATTCAATCGTGCCTGCGCCAACATAGCCAACGGCTTGGGCAGCCTGTACCCCCATATGCCCCATTGCAGCGCGTAATTCATCATCCACGAAGACGCTGGGGGCTTCTTCTACCAATTTTTGGTGGCGGCGCTGGATGCTGCATTCACGTTCACACAAGTGGATGACATTGCCAAAATGATCGGCCAATACCTGAATTTCAATATGGCGGGCATTTTCGACAAGGCGTTCGACATACACCCGGCCATCACCAAAGGCATTGAGGGCTTCGCGGCGGGCTGATTCCAGTGCGGCGGGGAGTTCCTCTTGACTGCGGACAATCCGCATCCCTTTGCCACCCCCCCCCGCTGCCGCTTTGAGCAACAGGGGATAACCAATGATATGGTGAGCGGCGTTCATCAATTCTTCGTCAGAGAGGCCGGGTTCGGTGCCGGGGATGATGGGCACACCAGCGGCTTTCATGCGTTCGCGGGCTGCTTCTTTATCCCCCATCGCATTAATCGCCGAAGGAGGCGGGCCAATCCAGACCAATCCTTCGTCCATGACGGCCTGTGCAAAAGGGGCACGCTCGCTCAAAAAACCATAACCCGGGTGAACCGCGTCTACTTTGGCGTGTTTGGCGATGTCAATCAGCTTCTCGATATTTAAGTAACTTTCGCGCGGGGCAGGTGGCCCAATATGATAGGCTTCATCGGCATGGCGCACATGCAGTGATTCACGATCCACATCTGAATAAACCGCGACGGTCTGAATTCCCAGTTCACGGCAGGCGCGAATAATGCGGATCGCAATCTCCCCCCGATTGGCAATCAGAATTTTCTTAATATTAATCACTGGCATCTGGTCGGTCATAAAATTTCCTTTGCGTAGGCCAGAATTAAGCCTTTTTAGTGGGTACGGTGTCCGTAATGGTGATTTGTTTGGGCGAAGTTAGGCTGTGGCGCTGCAAGATTTCACCCGATTTGGTGTTGACGCGCAAAATAAGCAGGCCTTCATCCTTAATCGCATTGAGTTCGTTAATCAGGGTCGCCCATTCGCCGTCCGCCTGCGAGGATTCAATGGGACGTTCGACGCGCATCTGAAAATAACTCAGCATACGATAGAAATCCCACACCCACATCATTTGGGTATGGAGGGCACGATCATTGCTCGCCCAAACCGTTTTTTCCTCTGGGGCATGGTGGGTACGCCAAAAAGTGATTTGATGGATCACAGCCGTCGTATTTTCCCATGCCGATTTGATTTCAAAGCTGGCATGGAGATTCTGGGGACTATTGTGACCTTCCGGAATCCCTTTGACATAGCGCAGCGGGCCAGTCGGGCCATACCGCAGGAAGTTTTCCGTCCCTACGACGTCAAGGGAGGCAAATGTAATGATTTCGAGCATGTGCTCCGAAGCATTGGGGTTTGGCGGGGCAGCAGGATTCTCGCTTTTAGTATCGTGTTTCTCAGCTTTTGGGGTTACTTTGTCCGCCATATCTTATCCTTAAATCCGTTTCCTCGAACAACAAGTTATTATAACAAGGCAAGCATAAAATGCAGTCATACAGAAAATTTCTATATACTGCACATCCTTTCCAAGTATTCGATTGGTCGGGTTGGTCACAAGCAGAGTCTCACATACAATACGGGTGATAGGACACGGATGAGACTTTGTGAGACAACGCGAGGTAATTAGAAGGCGGCTTCGTCCGATAATGAGTCGTTGTTGTCACGCAGGCGATAGGTGATGCGGCCACGATTGAGGTCATATTCGCTGAGTTCGAGTCGGACGCGATCCCCCAGCAAAATACGAATATAGTGTTTACGCATCCGGCCTGCAAGATAGGCCAATATTTTGTGGCCGTTTTCGAGTTCGACCATAAATTGGGTGTTGGGAAGCGCTTCAACGACTGTGCCTTCCACGAGAATTTTAGATCCTTCTTTGGTAGCTTTTTCTTTTTTCGCCATAGCCTCTCCATGAAGCGGATAAATATGCGTACATTGCTATCATACATCTAGTTAATCGGTTGGGTCAATGGGTTTAGCCCACAAAATAGCCTAAAAAGCGCAGCCCTAAAAATATTTTTAAGACTGCGCCGTTGATGTCCCGTTTAGGAAGCGTCAATCAGATGCCATTAATCTTGCGTTGTTTACGGCGGGCACGACGGACGGCCTTCTTCTTTTGGATGCGACGGAGTTCGCTCTTGGACACATACCAGCGCTTGCGGCGGACGGTGCTCAAGACCCCATCTTTGGCGATTTGTTTGCGGAATCGCTTCAGCAGTGCTTCCTGCGATTCTCCCGGACGGAGGTCAACTTGCGACATACTGCTTCACCCCCCTTCATCAAGGGCTATTCAGGCAAACAGCAGGCAAAAGAGTCTAGGCTCTTCTGACCTGCTGAAATTTACATTATGGGGATTACGCACCAACAGGGGCGGCATCTTCCAGATTTTCGGTTTCGGATTCTAGCGTATCGTAGGTGGATTCGCCAGATTCAGTTTCGGCATATTGAGCATTTGCTAGTGCGCCGGGTCGTAGTCCGATGTTGGCGGGATCCATATCATGTTCGTTGGCCCAATTGATGCGTTCGCTCTCGGTAACTTCCTTGAAGCTCAGGCCGAGGCGTTGGCGGTCAGATTCCATGCTGATGATACGCAGAAGGAGTTTTTGACCGCTAGAAATGAGATGTTCGACATTGGTGGGGGGAGGGCTGGCAATCTGGCTGCTGTGGAGCAGGGCTTCGATACCGGGTTCAAGGCGGATGAATGCGCCAAATTGCGCAACACGGCTAACTTCACCCAAAACCAACTGCCCGATATGATAGAGTTCTTCAATTTGCGCCCAAGGATTGGGTTGCAGACGCTTGAGCGAAAGGCCAATACGTTTGCCTTCTTGGTCGAGATTGAGGACATACACGCGCACCTTGTCACCGACCTGCACCACTTCACGCGGGTGACGAACACGATGCCACGCCAGTTCGCTAATGTGAATCAGGCCGTCAGCCCCGCCGAGATCAACAAACGCGCCGAAATCACGCAGGCCAGAGACGACGCCTTCACAAATCGCACCTTCTTTGAGTTCGGTGAGGAGTTTGTCCTTGTGGGCCGTCCGTTGTTCGCGCATGGCTTCGCGCTGGCTAAAGACCAAACGGCGGCGCTTGCGATTGACTTCGATAATTTTGACCATGATCGGCTGACTGACCAGTTTTTGCATATAGTCTTTGCGGTCATCTTCCGAAAGGCCACGCGGCAAATCCATGACATGACTGGCGGGCACAAAACCACGCAGATTCCCAAAGGGAACAATAATGCCACCTCGGTTGGCTTCAGCGACATGGCCGTTCCAGACATCGCCGCTGTCCATAATCTTTTGGGCATTCGTCCAGTCTTCGGCTTGCATCGCCTGTGAGACGGAGACCAGCAGATTCCCGTCGTGGTCTTCCATACGGGTAATCATGACCATGACTTCTTGGCCGACATTGAAATCTGATTCGCGCTGAAGGCGATCAATATCTTGTCGGGAGACAAATCCATCATTTTTCATGCCGATGTCAACCAACATGCCATGCTGGTCAACCGACAACACTGTGCCAGAAACAATATCGCCCCGTTCTGGTAAGCCCTTTTTAAAGGACTCTTCAAGCAGTGCCGCAAAATCCATTATCTCATTATCGAACTTATTTCCCATTGTGGGAGATTTCTCCATACACGTCCCTACTTATACGAACGTTATCAAAACCTGTTCTGGGTATGAACAAGCCTAAAAAACGGCATCTTGTCGGTGGGGACTAACCAACTAGAGCCGTTCTTTTGTCAGAATTACGATTCAAGAAACCGCGATGAAACGGTATTGAACAGAAAAGAATTAAAAACAACAGAACTTACTCGCGCCGCAACGCGCCCCTTTCAAATTTGACTGGCAGGATTTTAATCCGCGATTCCCTACCTGTCAAACCTGATTTTAACCAATTGAGGCGAAATTTTCTGTCGGCACGCGCAAAAGATCTAATATTTTAAGTGCGGCTCGCTTATTCCGCCGCTGGTTCATCGTTTTCTTCAGGGCTTTCGGCTGGCTCGACTGGTTCGACAGGCTCGCTAGGTTCGTTAGGTTGTTCGAGCGCATCTTCCTCACCCGCTGGATTTTGTTCCGTACCCCAACGCTGCGTAAATCCAACCCGGCGGCGTTCTGGTTCTAGGCGGCTGATGCGTAACTGCAAACGATCACCCTTTTTGACATAACTGTAGGGTTCTTTGAGGGCGCCATCACCCATTTCGCTGAGATGCAGGAGGCCTTCAAGTCCGTCATCTAGGGCAATGAACGCGCCGAAATCTACGACATTGGTAACAGTTCCTTCGACCAACTGGCCTTCATGATAAGTTTCGATGGCGTTGGCCCAAGGGTCTTTGAGTAGGCGCTTGCGACTAAGAGCAATACGGTTGGTGTCGCGGTCAAGGCTGAGGATATAGACTTTGATGACATCGCCGACATTAAGCACATCACGCGGATGATCTACACGATGCCATGCGAGTTCGGACACGTGGATAAGGCCATCGGCCCCACCCAGATTGACAAACGCGCCAAAATCGCGCAGGCCTGTCACCGTGCCGTCCACTTCGTCGCCCTCTTTGAGTTCGGACAGCAGTTTGGCTTTTTGTTGGGCACGGGCTTCGCGTTGAGCTTCTCGCTCAGAAAAAATTAAACGGCGGCGGTCTGGATTAACTTCAATAACTTTGACAGTCAGGGTCTGGCGCGTATCTTTTAGTCCGTCTAGGGCATCGCGGCGGTCAGTGGATTGTAACCCGGGCGAGACAGTGACCATATGGGAAGAGGGAATGAAACCTTCCAGCCGATTCCAACGCACCAAAACGCCTCCGCGATTGTGACCGACGACTTCAACATTGACTACTTCCTCGGTCTTCATCAATTCGGCGGCCTTTTCCCAATCGTATTGTTGGAGGCCCATATTGATGCTTACAATGAGGTTGCCGTCACTGTCACGAGTTTGCAGGACATATACTGGAACTTCTTGCCCGACTTTCAATGAGCTGCGGAAAGATGGATCAAGCCGCTCCATATCTTGGGAGGTAACGATACCATCTTGTTTCGCCCCTAAATCCACGATAATTTCATTGCGGTCAATCTGCATGATGATGGCATTGCGGATTTCCCCACGACGCGGAGGCTTATAGTCATAGGAAGACTCCTCCAGCAGTTCCAAGAAACTATTGCGTGCCTCGTCGTTCTCGGAATGGTTAGGAGTCGGAGGGACTTCTTGTGACGGCTGGTTGTTTTTATCAATACCCATTGATTTTGCTATACCACCTTGTTTATACGAATATTTTCCGGCCCTTACCGGAAAAGGCTACCACCAAGCAATAAGCTAATGGAAAGCACCCAAAATAAGTTTACCTTGCCATCCTATTTTCGTCAAAGATAGTAAAGAGCGCAAACTTCGCTAATAGACAGGCATTTTGGTACAATCTCTCCCTTGAGATTTCATGCGGGGGCATGGAGGTATTGTAAAGATTTGATTTCGGCTGTGGCCTCTCCCAAACGAATGCGAATCCATAGGACGCTGCTGCTTATTACATCGCTCATCTTGGCATTTTTGTACTCCCCATCTGCTGCGCAAGGCTCAGACCCGCAGTGGTTATTCGGTCAAGTTAATAACTTGCGCGGTGGCTTAGGGTTACATGCCTACGTGTGGAACGACCAATTAGCCGCTGCTGCCCAACAGCAAAGTGAATATATGGCGGCGACTGGACATATCAGCCATACCCAGTCCAATGGATCAACCCCGACCAGCCGAGCCGCAGCGAATGGTTATGGTGGAACGATGATTGCCGAAAACATCTATGGCGGTCTGATAGCCCAAGCGACTGATGCGTGGGCCTTTTGGATAAATTCCGGTGTGCATTATGCCACGTTGACCAATTCGCGGAATAACGAAATTGGGATTGGAGCCGCCAAGGGTGAAAATGGAACCTATTATGCGTTGGTGATCGGCTATCGGCGAGATGTGAGCGCACCGCCTGCGCCTGTCAACAACAGTGTCGCAGAACAACCCGCCGCACCTGCTGCTCCGGCTGCACCCCCTCCAACGGCTCGCCCACCAACCCGCACCTTTACCCCATCGCCCACGATACCCACAGCGACACCGACTATTACGTGGACGCCAACCTTCACATGGACCCCCTCACCAACGGATACCGTGCCGCCGCCAACCGCGACTGGGATTCATTTACCAACAGCCCAAGTGGTGGCGATGCTGCCCTCGGCGACACAGGTCATTGTAAGTGTACCGCCAGACGAAAATCCGCCCCAATCTGTCCGTAAATTGGCTCGAAGGCAGGATAAGTCCGGGTTGGAGGTACAAAAACTGCTGCCCATGTTTTTGGTTGGGCAGGTTTTGTTGATTGGCGTAGGGGTCTATTCTTTATTTTTCCGCAAATCGCGCCTGCACTGAAGAAGCGCACCTTTTAGGGTAGATAGATCATGATTGAACCACTGCACGTATTGATTACGCATAAAGTATCAGACACTTTGCTCGAACCTTTACAAAATATATCGCCGCAAATTCGACTGCATGTTCATCCTGCAAAACAAGGGTCAGAAGTGCCCGCCAAACTTTGGAAAGATGCTGATATTTTGTACACCACCGGAGCACTGCCGACCCCTAAGACCGAAACCCCCCTGAAGTGGATTCAGAGCCATTCAGCAGGGGTGGATGCGCTGCTGCTTCAACCGTTTTTTGAGGCCAATCCTGATGTTGTGTTGACGACCACCAGCGGTATCCACGCAACAAATATGGGAGAGTATGTGTTGGGGATGATTTTGGCGTTGGGGCATCGTATTCCGACGATGTTGAAGTATCAAGCCAAAGCCGAATGGTCAGAGAAGCGCTACAGCATATTTTTGCCACAGGAATTGCGAAATTCGACGGTGGGGATTTTGGGATATGGCAGTTTGGGTCGTGAGGTGGCGCGTCTATGTAAGGCCTTTGGCGCAGAGGTGTTGGCGACCAAATTTAATGTGCGCCAAACAGCCGATGAGGGTTATACCCTAGAGGGAACGGGTGATCCACAGGGCGAATTGTTTGATCGCCTCTATCCACCACAGGCCGCCGCTTTTATGGTCAAAGACTGTGATTTTGTCGTGATTACGTTACCATTGACCGATGCGACACGTGGTAGTGTAGATGAGCACGTCATCAACGCCATGAAACCGACGGCCTTCTTGGTTAATGTGGGGCGCGGTGGGGTAGTGGATGAAGTGGCGCTATTGGTAGCTTTGCAAGAGGGACGCATTGCAGGGGCGGCCTTTGATGTTTTTGCCGAAGAACCCTTATCGGCTGAAAGCCCCCTTTGGAAAGCGCCGAATTTTATCATCAGCCCACATATTTCCGGCAATACGGCAACTTATGACGAAAAAGCTGTGCGTGTCTTTGAGGAAAATTTGCGGAGGTATATTGAAAAACGGCCTTTGTTAAATGTGGTGGATCGCACGAAAGGATATTGATACCCGCAACTTTCTGAATAGAGTCTACGTATTGAGGTATAGAAGCGCAGCAATGCGCCCATGAGATTTATGTATCGTCAATATGATTTAGCTTCGTGTGAGGAGTGAGGGAAGATGACCGATCAGACCCAACAAGAAGATGTGCGCCAAAATCAGGAAAATCCTGAAGACCCAATGAAGGCGTTTTTGCATCACCAACGCTTGGCTTTTGAGGAATTTGGCAAGGCGATTGAATCGCTCCTGCCGCCTGATTTCCGGGAGCATACCCGCAAGGCCAGTCAGTCGTTTATGGATTCCTTCAAATCGCTGTTTGATGCTGCCAAAGCTGATATTGACCAGATGATGCAGCGTCAGCGCAGTCAAAAATCGGCGGAAGATGAAGCCGAAGGCCCCGGCGAGACGAAGGTCAAAGTAGATATTCAGTAGACGGCCCGATCTTGCGAGGGCAGGTGAGACTTTGCCTGCCCTATCAAAATCCCCTACATTTCCTCTTCGGCGGAATTTGACTCACTCAAATCATCCGCTGTTTGGTTTGTTGTCTCTGCACTTTCTGATATTTCATCGGGACGTTTGACACGCCGTGACTTAAAGGGGTTATGATCCACCTGCTGCGGGTTATAGCGCGGGATGGGGGTGACACTGAGCACTTCTTGGTCAACAAGCGTGTTACTAGATTTGCCCGGAATCCCTAATGGGCGTACACGAGGCGCATCTGGCCCCAACAATGTTCCCATGACCAGCCGGTAGCGCCAGGCCGACCACCAATGACGGTTAATGGTGAGGACGGTCACATTGCGGCCTGTTTGATGACGGGCGGTTGCCAGTAATTCAACCAACAGTACATAGGGGGTACGACTTATCACGGTTTGTTGAACACTGCTGCCAGAGGGCTGCTGGCGGGTCACGTGCTGCTCAATTGTTTTACAATGTTTACAGTAGTGATAGAGGGTGGTTGCGGATTGCGCCTCCCCCCATTCGTCAAAAACACTGGCGACATGAAACAGCTTGCGTCCGCATTTTTGGCAAGTGCGATAGGGGTCAGGCTGACGCTGACGATAGATCACCAGTTCAAAGCCGTTTTCTTGATAGCGTTCTTCGAGAATTTCTGGCACGCGACCCTTCCCCTAAAATATTATTTAATCAAAAATTGGGATGAGCCGCGTAGACCCATCCCAATCGCCCATTTTTACGGGATATAAATACGGTAGGTAAAGTTAATTTGAGTGCCACTGCGTCCATCAATGCGAATGACCCCATACCGTCCATCGTCGGAACGGAATGCAATGGTCGCCCCAGCGGGTGGGTTGGCGAAGACGGTGCTGGTGGCGGTGGCTACGGCCCCATCATAGTGAGCCGTCGCATAATTATCCGATGAGAACAACCCGATCAGCGCTCCATTAATGGCCGTGAGATTCGTGCCGTCCCAACTGATATCTTGTGTCCCATTGCCGGAAAGGTCATCGTTGGCAGCGGCAGCATAATTGCGTACCTGTTCCGTTTGTACGGCTCGATCTACTTTGTAGGAGATATTGAAGATATTATTGGTTTCGCCGACTGCCCCTTCAACTACCTCGTTGTTCAAATCGGCGACGATGCCAAGATTGTTTACATTGCCTGTCGCGCCAAAGGTAGTAGACAATACCACTGTGGTGATTTGTCCTGCCCCAAGTCCGGCGGGTAGATTTTGTGCCGAATAGATGTTACCCGGTAGGAAGGTGGTTGCCACTGCGAAAGTCCCCGCTGCCGATCCACCCTGATTCTTAATGGTGATGGTAGCTGAGAATAATACATTGGTCGGAATAGGTGAACTGGGAGCCAGCGTTACGTTGGTGATGATAAGATCGGGTTCGGCCTGAACAGTAGTCGCGGATGGGGTGGGAGTGGCTGGTGCGGCGATAATCGGGAGGGCCAATTGCAGATTGCCGGGGTCAAAAATGCTGACATATTGGGCAGTGACCCACGCTACCGTTCCGCGAAATTGAATGACCAGCCATGTGAAATCGTTGTTCCGACCAATGACAGGGACTTGATCGCCTTCATTCAATTTCCCGACAATACTGTAATTTGTTCCCGGCCCACTACGAACATTTAGGGTTGGTTCGGTGACGGTGGCCGTCACGAAGCTGGGGGTCGGTGTTCCTGCCAAAGAGGTTGCTGTTGGCAGGAGTGTGGCAGTAGCTTCGGGGGGATTTTCTTCATCAGGTACTGCCCCCACGATTGCCTCACCAAAACCAGAATCTTCACGCAGTTCCCCATTGTCGTAGGCGGCAACCGCTTGAACACCCCCGCTGCCTGTGAGTTCATAAATGATGGCGGTTTGCGAGAGGTCACGCGAATCAGTCACCACTGGGTCGGCAGGCCCGCGTACCAACCGCTCAATGTCGAGTTGGGATAATCCGGCCCGCACAGCCGCCGCGTCGGTTCCAAAGACTCGTATCGCCGAATCCAGCGCAAACAAGCTGTCATAGGCTGCGACGGAAAGCGGCCCCGGTATCGTGCCATATTGGGTGACGTATTGGATGGTGAAGGTGCTGCCAAGTGCATCATTCGCCCCGAACGACCAGCTATCCACGCCAATAATTCCGGCGGCACGCTCATCGTCAAAAAGGTTGCCTTCCAAGACGGCTTGTTGGCCTGTGCGATAGACGAAGCTCCCCTGCCAATTATTCGACTGCAATTGCGTGAAAACTGTGTAAGCATCCTGCGGCGGGCCATACATAATGACCGCGTCAGCATCTAATTCGGGCAAAGTACGAATTTGATTGGGCAGGTCGGTGTTGTCGGTCATTTGAATAGTAGCCACGATCTCGGCACCCTCTTGACCGAGTGCATTTCCCAAACTGACCGTTGCTTCTGTCCACACAATGTCGGTTTGCACCAATACCACATCTTGGACTTCCAAAACTCCTACTAGATATGAAGCAAGGGCGTCACTGTAGGTGCTTTCGGGGGCGACAATGCGGAAAATGTTACTGGAGGTGTCAGCATTATAGAGGGTTTCACTGGTCGCACCAGTCAACACCGGAACACTGGCGGCGGAAAGCGCCTCGACGTTCGGCAGGGCGAGATCGTTGCTATCTGGGCCAAAAATGGCAACCACCCCGGCGTTGGTGAGCGCCTGCAAGACTTCAGGAATGGCCTCTGTTTCTTCAGGCAGAACTTCGGCGACTACCAATTGATAGAAGTAGCTGGTATCGTCTGGGCCTGTGGTGCCGCCGCTCTCGTTAATTTGACGAATGGCAAGATCAAGTCCCCGTGCTAAATCACTGTCAGGTTGACCGATATAGCCAATCCTAAGAATGTTGTCGGTTTGGCGCTGGCTTGGCCCTGCGAGGGCACTGCCACCTGCCATGAGTGCAACGATTAGAGCTATCAGCACGATGGCCGACCCCAGCCAGACGCCACGTCGGCGGGCATAATCTAGAGAAAACTCATGTTGTGGTTTTTCCATCTGGCTCCTCCAAGCTAGTCTACTCATCTCAATTTATCCAAGCATAGCATATTCTGAAATTCTATTCTGTCCGTTTGCCAATCGCAAAACTGGTCAACTGATTGGTTTCGATTTATCAAAACTCACGTTACACTGGAAAGGCTTCAACAATTTCGGGAGGATTTGTGGATGCAATTGAACAAAAAACGATGGTTTTTATTGATTTTAAGCCTCATATTTCATTTAGGCATGGGCCAGATGACCTATGCTCAAGACACATTTGGTACTAAAACTTTTGCGTGGCGTGGGGCCGGGTTAATTATGCAGTACCCGGCGAACTGGCTGCAAGGCGAGTATGAAGGTCATCCATTGTTGGTGAGTACCGCCGACGCATTGGAGAAAGCGAGTGATGGGGAAGCCCCCGGCGCACCGGCCCTTACCTTTTTGCACTATCCGCAAACGAGCGCTATCGCTCCGGTGGACTTGCTGCGTCTCATTTTCCCCGATCAAACCACCGCAGCAGTAGTCATCGGCGGACTGGATGCCGTGAGTGTCGAATTTGAGGACGCGGAGACGGACCAAACCGTTTGGGCAGCAGCCTTTAAGTCCCCCCTCATCAATCAAGCCCATGTGGTGGTGGCCGCCGTTCCCACTGAAGCATGGGTCGAATTTGAACCCCAATTGCAAACGATGATTGCTTCTATCCAGTTTTTAGCGGAGACGACAACCCTAGAATTTGCAGGTGGTGTTGTCACCTTCAACTATCCCGAAAATTGGCACGCGGCCAATAATGGGCAGGTAGTGGTTGTGAGTGAGGATGAAGCCAAGTCGGAAGCGATTTTGGAAGGTGATTTAGCCGATGCCCCACCATTTATCCGTGCTCAACTCCTTGTACCGAGTGGCATTGGCATTGACCCCACTGCGGACACCGCCCCCCGCCAAATTTTGGAAGTTTTCACCGGGCAGCCCCTTCCAATAGTGACCGAATTTGAATGGGGGGATGGCCTGCCAGCAGCCCTGACACTTATTGAAATTGAGAGTGTCCAGTGGCTTTTGGTCGTGGTGGTGGATGGGGATAACGCCTTGTTGATGGGCGGCGGCGCGGCAGTTGAGGTATGGCCCACCGCCAGAGTATGGATTGATGGGGCGTTGCATTTGACCGTGTATAATGAACAGATTGCCCCTTTGACCCTAGAGAATATCATCGCGGGTAATGATGGCCCGTTTGGGATGGCTCAATAGATAGTTTTCAATGTGGAGGTTGGAGTGAACGGTTTGCGACTACGTAGATTCATGAGATTGGGTGGTATTGGCATATTGATGTTGCTGTTGATGGTGCTTGCGGCGTGCAGCAATTCGGATGAGGACGATACTGAGGACGCGGCGGATAACGCAGAGACAGCGACTGCTGAAGTTACTGAAGAATCCACCCCTGAAGCGACAGCCGCCGTTGAAACGCCAAGTGATGTGACTGAGCCAGTGGTCAATGAGGCTGGTGGTTCGGCTGGCGACCCCGCCCAAACCTCGGAAGGGGGAGTGTGGAAGTGGCATGAATGGGGTCTTGAAATGACCTATCCGGCAGGCTGGCAAGGGATTTTGACCGATGCGCCCTTCGTATTTGTGATTGCTGGCCCAACGGATGAATCGGGGCAGGGGCCGTACATTGCGGTACAGTCCGGGGCGTATGATACATCGAAAACCTTCCGCGAATTTATGGAAGAACTGACAGTGGCAGACAACGCCACCCTTACCGATATTACCTTTGGCGGTATTGAGGGGGTAGGCTTTGAAAGTATCAATGAGTCCAGCACCAGTCGGTTTGTGGCGATTCCATACCCTGAAGGCCAGATTATCTTGGTGGGTGAAATTGCCTCGACTGAGGAATGGAATACATGGAGTTCCGTTATGGACGAAATTATCGCCAGCGCGGTCATTACTCCACTGGAATTGGACGAAGAGGCCCTCAATGAACAGATGCAGTCCAATCTGGAAGCCAATGGCCTGATGACTGTTGGTGATCCTGAAGTTCCTCTGTGGATTGCCGAATTTATGGATTTCTCGTGCCCCCACTGCTATGACTATTCGGCAGTGATGGATCGCTTGGTACAAGATTATGTGGTCACGGGCAAAGCTCAATTTACGCTGGCAGTATTAGATTTTGTCGGTGGCGAGGCTTCCACCCTAGCGACAAAATATCAAATCTGTGGAACAAAATTGGGTGTGGGCTGGACAATGCACCACCTCATTTTTGCCGAATATGCTGAAGATCAAGCCGGGCGAGCGGCCTATACGGAAGAAAATCTTGCGGCCATGCTTCAAGATGCCGAATTGGATATAGATCAAGAGGCGTTTGAGGCTTGCCTTGCTGATGAAGCGACCACTGCTATCATCGCCGATCATCTTGCATGGTCGGATGCTGCTGGAGTTCACTCCACACCGAATGTTTTGGTGGGGACGAGCCGCGACGATGTGAAATTTATGAAACTGGGCGACCAAGAACTGCAAGGCGGTTATCCGTTGTATTATGTCTATCCAATTCTGGATGCCATGCTCACTGAAGCGGATTCGGCGGCTGTGCCTGCAACGGATTTCGGTAAAGTATTTGGCGGCTAAATAAGCCTCAAATCGCTTGACTTTTAAGAAGGTGGCCCTCGACAAGCCACCTTTTTTATTATGTGAGGTGGACTAAGTTGAATTGTTAGAGAATTGTTCGGAGAATGGTTCGCACTTATCAAAAATTAGATGAAAAATCTTCACCAAAGTTCCAGATTGTCTTTCATTAAAAAAGCACAGGCAGAAAGTACACTTTATCTGAATCTATGAGATGCGTCTTCTGATTCAAAATTTAAGTGACGAAGTGTAAACGATGAATTGTGCAAAATAACCTGACCCCTATTGACGAAAGAAAAGATTGAGAATATCTTTATGGCACGCTAAATCACGCAACAATCTATATATAAAAACAGAACAAATCATGGCGATTTTTGCTCTTCCTATCCTTAGCCTTATCCTCATTACCGGCCTCCTCGTAGTCGTAAGCCTTACGAGCGAGGAGAAACGTGCTTCAGACAGTCCGGTAGTGACGCAGCGCCGACTCAAACCAGAGCAAAGCTAAAGTCACCTAACCCAGTAAACCGAGACGCCGTTTGGAGCCACCCCTCCAAGCGGCGTTTTTGTCACCCAGTATTCAGCGAAACGAACTCAGGAGTAAGGCAAGATGTCACCCAAGCAAACCAATACCAGTCAGAATTTTCCACAAAGCCAAACTTACAGTCCATGGACGGATGCCTATCAAACCAACCCCATGCACCTGAACGGCACGTATTCCAATCAGAATGGCAGCAAGACCACTCCCCGCGACGATGAAAGTCAAACTCCCACCCATGAAGCCTTATCCCATATTTATGATCTTGACGAGCGAGGATAGAAACTTGCTATTGACCCGTCGGCTCAGTAACCCAATTTGTTGAGGTGAGCAAGTTGGGTGCTGGGGCGGCAAATCGTTGAATTGTTTTTGCAAAAGAGGAACGAAATGCCCCTGAAAAATGCTTCTGAATGGATATGGTTTTCTGGAAACTGGGTACCTTGGCATGAGGCCACTGTTCATGTCAGCACTCATGCTCTGCACTATGGCAGCAGTGTATTTGAAGGCATCCGCACCTATGCCACCGACAATGGCCCGGCGGTCTTTCGCCTCACCGACCATATGGCCCGTTTTATGTACAGCGCCAAGATCATGCGGATGGGCGATCAACTCGAATTTAGCCAAGCAGAACTCGAGACGGCCTGCGTTGACTTGGTAGCCCGCAACAAACAAAAATCCTGCTATATCCGCCCATTGGCTTTCCGTGACAGTGATTCATTTGGCCTGAACGCGGCAGGGCAAAAGGTCGAAGTGGTGATTATCTCGATTGAATGGGGGCGCTATCTAGGGGCAGATGGTATCGAAAACGGTATTGATGCGGCTGTAACCAGTTGGCGGCGTGTGGCCTCCAGCCCGATGGCAAAGGTCGGCGGCCAATATGTCAATAACCAGCAGGTCTCAATGGAAGCCAAACGACATGGTTATACCGAAGGCATTACCCTTGATGTAAATGGCAATCTCAGCGAAGGGGCCGGCGAAAATTTGTTCCTGATGATTAATGGCACGATTTATACGCCATCCGTCGCTTCCAGCATTTTGTCTGGCATTACCCGTGATACAGTGTTGACCCTTGCGGCTGATCTCGGCATTCCGGTACGCGAGGAAACATTAGTGCGTGAGATGCTCTATATCGCCGATGAAATCTTTATGACTGGGACGGCGGCTGAAATCACCCCCATCCGTAGCGTAGACGGATTGCAGGTAGGCAGTGGTAAGCGCGGCCCGATCACCAAAGCCTTACAGGATGCCTTTTTTGCTACCGTTGAGGGGCGTTCACCGGATGTACATGGTTGGTTGACTTATGTTCAACAACCCGTTGCAGAAGCAGGCGACGATTAGATTCGTGGGATAACAAGTGTTTTGAGGAGGCAGGTAAAAATGAAATTAACTGGTGCTGAAATTGTTTGGGAATGTTTATTACGTGAAGGGGTTGATCTCGTATTTGGTTATCCCGGCGGCGCGATTTTGCCCATTTATGACGCGCTGACCAAATATCCACAAATTCGCCATGTTTTGCCGCGTCACGAACAGGGCGGAACTCATATGGCCGAAGGCTATGCCCGCGCAACGGGTAAAGTTGGTGTAATGCTGGCGACCAGCGGCCCCGGCGCGACCAATTTGGTAACAGGCCTCGCCAACGCCATGATGGATTCGTCGCCATTGGTAGCCATTACCGGGCAGGTGCCATTAGGCGCAATTGGTTCGGATGCCTTCCAAGAAACCGATGTCACAGGCTGTACGCTACCTGTCACCAAACATAGCTATCTGGTGACACGGACGGAAGATATTGCTTATACCATTCGTGAAGCCTTCCATATTGCGCGGACAGGTCGTCCCGGCCCAGTATTGGTTGACATCCCCAAAGATGTCCAAAATAAGGTGATTGAATTCCACTATCCCGAAGATGAACTGCGCCTGCCCGGATATAACGTGCCGGGGAAAGCCCACCCCAAAGAGATTGAAGCCGCGTTGGATTTAATTCATAGTGCCAAACGTCCGCTGATCTTGGCGGGACATGGCGTGTTGATGTCAGGGGCAATGGACGAGATCCGTAGTTTTGCCGAAATCACGCAAACACCTGTCGCCCTAACACTATTGGGCAAGGGCGGTTTTCCAGAGAATCACCCGCTGTGTGTAGGCATGATGGGGATGCACGGTACCGCGGCGGCGAATCAGGCCATCCAACAGGCCGATCTACTGCTGGCGTTTGGGATGCGATTTGATGACCGTGTGACAGGCAATCTCAAGACCTACTCGCCCGATTCTAAGAAAATTCACGTCGAAATTGACCCCAGTGAAATCAATAAAAATGTCAAAGTAGATGTCGGCATCGTTGGCGATCTGAAAATGGTGCTGCGCCAACTACTGCCCAAATTACAGACCGGGCAACATCAAGAGTGGATTGGTCAAATCCGTGATTGGGAAGAAGACACTAGTGAACGCGACATTTTGCTTCGGCTGGCGGCTCATCCCGATGGTAAATTGTGGGCCGCCCAAGTGATTGCTGAGTTGTTTCGCTGTACTGAAGGCAAAGCCCTGACGGTCAGTGATGTGGGGCAACATCAAATGTTGGAGGCTCAATATTATCCCCACACCCGCCCGCACAGCCTTTTGACGAGTGGTGGTTTGGGCACCATGGGCTTTGGGATGCCCGCCGCGATTGGTGCAAAATTGGGCCGACCCGACGAGGAAGTGTGGGCAATTGTCGGCGATGGTGGCTTCCAAATGACACTGACCGAACTCGGCACGGCGATGCAGGAGCATGTCAGCATTAACATCGCCATTATCAACAATTCGTTTTTGGGGATGGTGCGCCAATGGCAGGAATTCTTCTATGAGGAACGTTACCAATCCACCCCGCTGAAAAATCCTGACTTTGTGAAGCTGGCCGCTGCCTATGATATTCCAGCGCGACGGGTTAGCACTAAAGAGGAAATCGAAGAGGCTGTACAGTGGGCACGCAGCATTGATGGCCCAACGCTGATTGAGTTTGTGGTCGTCCAAAACGACATCGTATACCCGATGGTGCCTGCTGGCGCGGATTTGCACGCCATGATCCGCCGCCCCAAGCCGAGTGAATCGCCCGATTTTGAAAATAATCCGACAGCTATCTGAAGTGCTCCTCCTAACCAACCCACACCTCCGGTGATTGACGGTAGAGCTAGAACCGAGCCGGGGGTGATGGAAAGGGGGATCGTAAGATAACTGAGGCATCAGGAGAAAGAAAAGATGAAACATACCCTAATCTGTTTGGTCGAGAATAAACCCGGTGTGCTGAACCGCGTGGTCAGTCTGTTCCGACGCCGCAACTTTAATATGGATAGCTTGACCGTTGGCCGCACCCATAACCCTGATATTTCGCGTATCACGGTGGTGATGGAAGCCGAACCGGGGGATGGCAAAAAGGTCGTCATGATGCTGTACAAGCTGATTGACGTGATCGAAGTACAGGATGTCACCAATATCCCCACCATTAACCGCGACTTGGCACTGGTTAAGGTCAGAACTCCCGATGCGTATGCCCGTAATGCCGTTACCGACCTTTGTTATGAACGCGGGGCACGCTTGGTAGATATTGGCCCAGAAGTGACGATTGTTGAATTGGCCGGGGCCGAGGAAAGTGTTGAAAGTTTTGTGGAAGCCCTCCACCAATTTGAAATTGTTGAGATGGTAAGAACCGGACGGGTCAGCATGGGGCGCGGCATCCGCACAATGGAACAGCGCGACTATAAATCCACCCGTTTTGCGGCCTATGTCCCGTCGGTCAATGGTGGCGGGTCGGCGGAACATGACGACGAATAGCTAGATAACGCATTTATTTTTATCAATCACATAAGGAACGCGAGCAAGATGGCAACTATTTATTATGATAAGGACGCCAACCTGAAACGGTTGGAAGGCAAAACAGTCGCAATTATTGGTTATGGCAGTCAAGGTCATGCCCACGCCCTCAATTTGCGGGACAGTGGGGTCAAGGTGGTCGTGGGGCTGCATGAAAGCAGCAAAAGCCGCGCCAAAGCCACTGCCGATGGCCTCACCGTGCTCACCGTCGCTGAGGCTGCTAAACGGGGTGATGTTGTAATGATCCTCATCCCCGACACCCTTCAGGCCGATGTTTATAACAAAGAAATCGCGCCAAACTTGAAGGCCGGCAAGACGCTGATGTTCGCGCATGGCTTCAATATCCGCTATGGGCAAATCAAACCCCCTGCGGGTGTGGATGTCAGCATGGTCGCACCCAAAGCCCCCGGTCATCGTGTGCGGGAAGTCTACACTGAAGGCGGCGGTACTCCCGGTCTGGTGGCGGTTGAACAAGATGCCAGCGGTGAAGCCCTCGCCAATGCGCTGGCCTATGCCAGAGGGATTGGCTGTACACGCGCTGGCGTCATCCAGACGACCTTTACCGAAGAAACCGAGACCGACCTCTTTGGTGAGCAGGTGGTGTTGTGCGGCGGGGTCGCGGGCCTAATCCGCGCCAGCTTTGAGACATTGGTAAAGGCCGGCTATCAACCCGAAATCGCTTATTTTGAATGCCTGCATGAACTGAAATTGATCGTAGACCTGATTTATCAAGGCGGCTTGTCCTATATGTGGTACAGCGTCAGCGATACGGCTGAATATGGGGGGTATGTCTCTGGTGAACGTATCGTGCCGGATGCCATCCGCGAAGAAATGTCGGGCATTTTGCATGAAATCCAAGATGGCACGTTTGCCCAACGCTGGATCAAAGAGAACAAAGATGGTCGTCCGTGGTTCAATGGTCGCCGCAAGGAAGAACATAACCACATGATTGAGCAGGTAGGTCAAGAACTGCGTGGCATGATGCCGTTTATCAATCCAAAATCCATCAAACAAGAATAATCGGTTCATTACGAGAGGATGAAAGGGGGTGGTTCTGGATGGCAGATGATGGCCTTTATGAGCTTAGTGGCTTTGCATGTATTCGCTTAATCAACAGTCAAAAAGGATCACCCGACCATGAGCACAAAAGTTATGGATGACAGTGTAGTACGCATTTTTGATACCACCCTGCGTGACGGTGAGCAATCGCCGGGGGCCAGCCTGACCAGTGCTGAAAAACTGGAAATCGCCCGTCAGTTATCCCGCATGGGGGTAGACATTATTGAGGCGGGTTTTCCAGCCGCCAGCCCTGATGATTTTGAGGCCGTCCGCCGCATCGCCCAAGAGGTCGGCACGGAAGATGGCCCAGTAGTGTGTGGATTGGCCCGCGCCGTCGAAAAAGACATCCGCACCTGTTATGAAGCAGTGCGTGAGGCGGCCCATCCCCGTATCCATACCTTTTTGGGGGTGAGTGATATTCACCTGAAATATCAGACCCGCATGACGCAGGCCCAAGCCCTCGATACCGTGCGCGAAATGGTGACACTGGCCCGTTCGCTGTGTGATGATGTCGAATTTAGCCCGATGGATGCAGGCCGCACTGACCCCGCGTTTCTGATTCAGATTTTGACGATAGCGGTGGAATGTGGGGCTACCACGCTCAATATCCCCGACACGGTGGGTTATGTCACGCCGGATGAATATGGGGATCTAATTTCCAATCTGATTGCCGAGACGCCGGGAGCAGGGCCGGGGAGTGGGGTGATCTGGTCAGTCCATTGCCATAATGACTTGGGCCTAGCTACCGCCAATTCGCTGGCAGGGGTACGCGGTGGCGCACGTCAAGTTGAAGTGACCGTCAATGGCATTGGCGAACGCGCTGGCAATACCTCACTGGAAGAAGTGGTGATGGCGCTGGCGACCCGTCCGCAATTTTATGGCCTGCGTACCAACATTGATACCACGCAAATTACCCGCAGTAGCCGCCTTGTCAGCAATTATACTGGAATGCCCGTCCAGCCGAATAAGGCCATTGTTGGCGCGAATGCTTTTGCCCACGAAGCTGGGATTCATCAAGACGGGGTGCTGAAAGAAAAAAGCACCTATGAAATTATGACACCCCAATCGGTGGGCCTTCATGCCAGTTCGTTGGTATTGGGTAAACACAGCGGACGCCATGCCCTGAAGGTGCGCCTGAAAGAATTGGGTTATGAGGTTGAAGGCGATGCTCTCAATCAAATTTTTGCTCGATTTAAGGCCGTAGCCGATGCTAAGAAAAATGTGACCGATGCCGATCTGGAAGCCCTGATGATTGATGAATTTCAAGGGCCGAAGGAATTTTTCAGGCTGCTCGATATGCAAGTCTCCTGCGGCACGATGGGGATGCCCACTGCAACGGTTAAAATCCAGACCCCCGCTGGCGAAGAGAAGGTTGAAGCACGGGTCGGGACAGGGCCAGTGGATGCCTGCTATCGGGCGATTGATGCAGTTGTCCAATTGAAAAACGTGCTGATTGAATACAGCGTCCACAGTGTCACGGAAGGGATTGACGCCCTCGGTGAAGTAACCGTCCGCATTTCCCCTGCCCAGAATGGCGACCATGAGACTCGCACGTTTGGGGGCTATGGGGCGGATTCTGACATTATTGTTGCCAGCGCCAAAGCGTATATGGCGGCGCTCAATCGCATGATTGCTGTCCTCGGCACAGGTGATATTCCCGCCGAAGGAGTGGTAGCAGCGGTCAGTGTTTCGGGTGATTAACCGTGTGATTGAACAACGGGGTGGGGTAAATCAGCCTGCCCCCTTGATAATGAGCCATTATTGATTGTAGTCTCAACAAGGAATTGCATGATGCCTAAGACCCTCTTTGAAAAAATCTGGGATGCCCATGTCGTCAGCCACCCGCCTAATTCGCCAGCGGTATTGTATGTTGACTTGCATCTTGTCCATGAAGTGACCTCCCCACAGGCGTTTACTGAACTGCGGCAGCGTGGCATTAAGGCCCGTCGCCCATTGCAGACGATTGCCACGATGGATCACAGCACCCCCACGACTCCACGCGGCGCTGATGGATTGATTCCAGTCACCGATGCGATGGCCGTCACCCAATTGAAGACATTGGTAGACAATTGCCATGAACACGGGATTCCGGTGTTTGAACTCGGCACGGAAAAACAGGGCATTGTGCATGTCATCGGGCCAGAACTCGGCCTGACGCAACCCGGCATGACGATTGTCTGCGGGGACAGCCACACCAGCACACATGGCGCGTTTGGGGCATTGGCCTTTGGCATTGGTACAAGCGAAGTCGCTCACGTCTTGGCGACCCAGACTCTGCTGCAAAACAAACCCCTCACTTATGAAATCCGCGTAGATGGTCAATTGCAGGATGGAGTTACGGCCAAAGATATTATCTTGGCGGTGATTGCCAACATCGGCATCGGCGGTGGCACAGGCCATGTATTTGAATATACGGGCAGTGCCATTCGTAGCCTTTCGATGGAAGCCCGTATGACCATCTGCAATATGAGCATTGAGGGTGGGGCGCGGGCTGGTTTGATTGCCCCTGATGAAACCACCTTTGATTATATTCAGGGTCGGCCTCATGCCCCACAAGGCGCGGATTGGGACAAAGCAGTGGCCTATTGGCGTACCCTGCCCTCCGATGCAGGCGCGACCTATGACAAGCAGTTGATTTTGGACGCCAATACCCTCGCGCCGATGATTACCTATGGCACGAATCCGGGCATGGGCATGTGCATCACCGAGTGTGTCCCCGATCCCAAACAATACAGCGATAACAGCCAAAAGATGGCCCTCGACAAAGCATTGGCCTATATGGATTTGCAGCCGGGGCAGCCGCTTTTGGGGCATAAGGTAGACGTGGTGTTTGTGGGTTCTTGCACCAATTCCCGTATCAGCGATTTACGTTTGGCAGCCCAGATGATTAAAGGGCATCGTGTAGCGGAAGGCGTGCGAATGTTGGTTGTACCGGGGTCGCAGACCGTCAAACGCCAGGCCGAGGCAGAAGGGCTGCACAAGGTTTTTGTGGAAGCTGGGGCGGAATGGCGTGAGGCTGGGTGCAGCATGTGTATCGCCATGAACGGTGACCAGTTGCAACCGGGGCAATATGCCGTCAGCACTAGCAATCGTAATTTTGAGGGGCGTCAGGGGCGAGGTGGTCGAACCTTCCTTGCCAGTCCATTGACCGCCGTCGCTTCGGCTATCAACGGGGTTGTGACCGACCCGCGTACAATGGTCGCCGAACGCGCTTTTGAAGTTGCACCAGCGTAGGGATTCACGAGTGGAAACAAAAATCTCATTGGTGCGGCATGGCCTTGTGCATAATCCGCATGAAATCTTTTATCAGCGGATGCCCCGTTTTCGATTAGCCGACGAGGGCAGGGATCAAGCACGCGCCGCCGCCGAATTACTCAAGGGTGAAAAAATCGCCAAGATATTTTCTAGCCCACTGCTGCGTGCCCAACAGACCGCCAAAATCATCGCAGGGCCGCATAGGATGAATGTCACGACGACGGCACTGTTGAACGAAGTCCATACCCCGTATGAAGGGTGTACCTATGCCGAGCTAAATGCACGGACGTGGGATTTGTACAGCGAATCCCACCCACCCTATGAACAACCGCTGCATGTGTGGTCACGGGCGCAAAAATTTATCCGCCGTACCCGCCGCGCCTACCCCGGCCAGCATGTGGTCGCGGTTTCGCATGGGGACGTGATCGCGTTTACGGTGTTGTGGGCAATGGGGATGCCGGTGGATGTCAAAGTAGCCCGCACCGAACTACCGAAACTTGACCCCATTGCCAATTACATTGCCCATTGCTCCATTTCGACGATGACATTTTTGACCGACGACATGGGCGAAATGCCCCAGTTTGAATATCGCAGACCGTATTAGAAGCCCTCACCCCCAACCCCTCTCCCAACGCTTTGAGAGAGGGGACGCGATAGGTTGAGGCTATTGGAGAGTTGAAACAACATGGAACCATTGAAACCATTTAGTGCCAGTTTGGTGCCGCTGCCGATTGAAAATATTGATACCGACCAGATTATCCCGGCGCGTTACCTTAAGGTGACAGATAAAAATTCGCTGGCGGAAGGCTGCTTTACCGATTGGCGGCAAGACCCCGAATTTGTACTCAATAATCCGCGTTATCAAAACGGGCATATTTTGGTGGCAGGGCACAATTTTGGCTGTGGCTCCTCACGCGAACATGCACCTTGGGCATTGAAAGCGTATGGTTTTCAGGCCGTCATTAGCACCTACTTTGCCGATATTTTCCGCAACAACTCGCTGAAAAATGGCCTGCTGCCGATTGTGGTAGACGCGGAGACCCACCAAGCTCTGCTGGATTTGGCGGAAGAAGCCCCGGAAGCCGAAGTGCATATTGACCTCGCCAGCCAGACCGTGACGTTGCCGAATGGACAAAAGGCATTCTTCCCGATTGACCCGTTTTCTAAGACGTGCCTATTGGAAGGGATTGATGAACTCGGCTATCTGATGAAACAGACGCCTGAAATTGAGGCATTTGAAGTCAGCCACCCGGCGCGAGTACAGACGCTTCAACCGTGAACTTCTAAAGGGGAGAGATGACGATGACGCGCATTGATATATATGATACGACGTTGCGGGATGGCACTCAGGGCGAAGGGATTTCGCTCTCGGTGGACGACAAACTGAAGATTACCGAAATTTTGGATGATCTCGGTGTGGCCTACATTGAAGGCGGTTGGCCCGGTAGCAATCCCAAAGACGCGGCCTATTTTGAGGCAGTGCGGGATATGAAATTGAGTCACGCCAAAGTTGCCGCGTTTGGCATGACCTGTCGGGTGGGGGGTGATCCTGCCGACGATGCCAATATTCGCGCCTTGCTGGATGCCCAAACGCCCGTTGTCACTGTGGTGGGCAAAACCTCCATGCTGCACGTCACCGAAGTCATCTGTACTACCCCTGAAGAAAATCTGCGGATTATCCGCGAAAGTCTGGCTTACCTCAAAACGCAGGGCAAAGAGGTGATCTATGACGCCGAGCATTTTTTTGATGGCTTCAAACTGGATAACGAGTACTCGCTGGATACTCTGCAAGCGGCGGTAGATGGCGGGGCAGATTTGGTCGTGCTGTGCGACACCAACGGCGGCACGATGTATTGGGAACTTGAAGAAATCATCGGATTTGTGCGCCAAGCCCTGCCGAATGTTCCACTAGGCATTCACACCCACAATGATGGGGAACTAGGGGTCGCTAATTCGCTGGCGGCGGTGCGGGCCGGGGCGGTGCATGTGCAGGGCACGATTAACGGCTATGGTGAACGCTGTGGCAATGCCAATTTGTGCAGCATCATCCCCGACCTTGAAATTAAGATGGGCCATGAGACCCTGCCCGATGGCAAAATCCGCCGCCTGACGCATGTGGCCCGCACGGTAGCGGAAATTGCCAATCAGACCCCCTATGGCAATCGTCCCTATGTGGGTAAAAGCGCCTTCGCGCATAAAGGCGGGATTCATGTGGCGGCCATGCGTCGGCATGTGGACAGCTATCAGCATATTGACCCGACGCTGGTGGGTAACGAAATGCGCTTCCTCGTCTCGGATTTATCGGGGCGGGGGAATATTTTGGCGCTGGCAGAGGCGTTTAAACTCGATGCGGAAGACCATATCGCCCGTAAGGTGCTGGATGAAATCAAACATCTGGAGCATCAGGGCTATGCGTTTGAAGGGGCGGATGCGTCGGTGGCGATGATGCTACGGCGTGCCCAACCCGATTACAAAGCACCCTTTGACCTGATTGACTATATGGTTTTGGTCGAACAACGGCGGGGGCGTGGTATGGTCACGGAGGCCACCATTAAATTATCGGTGGAAGGGGAAGAATTGTATACCGTCGCCGATGGCAATGGCCCGGTCAATGCGCTGGATCGTGCTTTGCGAAAAGCCTTGTTGCCTGTCTACCCGCGCCTCGCTGATTTTCATTTGGTGGATTACAAGGTTCGTATTGTGGACAGCGGCTCGGCGACGGGCGCGACCACCCGTGTGTTGATTGATACGCGCAACGGACATCAGCGTTGGAGCACCGTCGGGGCCAGCACCAATATTATCGCGGCAAGCTGGCGGGCATTGGCGGACTCGGTTGAATATGGTTTGTGTTCTGTACCACATGATGGATAACGTATGACCGACTGTATCTTTTGTAAAATTATCGCCAAAGAAGCCGCTGGCAGTTTTGTTTATGAAGATGAGCAGGTGGTGGCGTTTATGGACATCAGGCAAGCCAATCCCTATAAAGTGTTGGTGGTGCCGCGTGTCCATGCCCCGATGATCTATGATTTGACCGATGAGCAGGCCGCCGCGATTATGCAGGTGGCCGTGAAGCTGTCGCGGGTCATTCGAGAAGTATCCCAATGCGAGGGCATGTCAGTATTTCAATCGAATGGTCGGGTGGCTAATCAAGATGTGTTTCATTTCCATCTCCATTTGTTGCCGCGCCATGAAAATGACAATCACGCCAGCCGCCGCCATACAGTTACGGATCGCGCTACTCTGGATAAATTAGCAGCCGATTTACGCGCTGCCTTTCACTAAATTTTTGGAGAGATTCATGCAAGCTAAAATCGCTTTACTCCCCGGTGATGGCATCGGGCCGGAGGTGGTACAGGCCGCCATCCGTGTATTGGATGCCGTCGCCGCCAGATATGGTCATTCGTTTACCTATCATGAGGCCCTATTAGGGATTGCTGCCATCAACCAAACAGGCAGCCCCTTACCCGCCGAAACGCTTACCATCGCCGAGCAATGCGACGCGATTTTGATGGGGGCGGTGGGTGGCCCCGCTGGCAGCACTCCCCCCGGCGCACCCCGTCCCGAAGAAGGCATTTTGGGACTGCGGAAACACTTTGGCCTGTTCGCCAATCTGCGCCCGGTCAAGGCGTGGCCCGCCCTGTTGCAATACACGCCCTTCAAGCCCGAACTGCTCAAAGATGTGGATATTTTGTTTATCCGCGAACTGACAGGTGGCCTCTATTTTGGCCCGCGCAAGGAATGGCAGGGTGAAATCGTGTTGGATTCCACCGATACCTCCTATGACACAATGGTCTATGCGCCATTTGAGGTGGCTCGTGCCGCCAAAGTCGCGTTCGATGCGGCCCGCCTGCGTAAAAAGAAGGTCTGTTCGGTAGACAAAGCGAACGTGCTGGCATCCTCGCGTTTGTGGCGGCGTACTGTTGAAATCGTGGCGGAAGATTATCCCGAAATCAACCTGTCCCATCAATTGGTGGATTCGTTCGCCATGCTGCTGATGACCCGCCCCGGCGAATGGGATGTGGTCGTCACCGAAAATATGTTTGGCGACATTTTGACCGACCAAGCCAGCGTCTTGGCGGGGTCATTGGGGATGCTGCCCTCGGCCTCACTCAACGAAAGCTCGTATGGTCTGTATGAGCCGATTCACGGGTCAGCCCCAGATATTGCAGGCAAGGGTATCGCCAACCCCACTGGAACGATCATGAGCGCCGCCCTTCTGCTGCGGTATAGTTTGCGGTTAGAAAATGAGGCGCAGGCAATTGAAAAAGCGGTAGCCGCCACATTGGACACTGGCGCACGCACCGCCGATATTGCCGGGGGTGGTGCTCATCTCAGCACGACGGAATTTACCGATACGGTCATTCAACAACTGGCTTAAAACCTCTGAAATTTGACGCCTTGCCTGAATCGCCTATACTGACTTTATTTGCCAGAAGATTGTTCAGGAGGGCGTTTTCTGCAATGCGAAAACAAGCGATGTTTTTGATCTCGGCGGCTCTAGTGCTGATTTTTATGCTCGGTCTGATCGGCACGGCGCAATGGCAGGCAACGGCGCAAGATGCCACAACCGCGACTCCTACCCCGGAAGAAACCCCCAAATATGAGGAACCAGCCTATGTCGAAGGGGGTGAGGCCGAATGGACACTGACCGACTCTACGTTTACCAGTCTTTATCCCGATGGGTTTCAGTTTGAGGCGTTTGCTAAAAGCAGTGCAGGGGAAATTGTTTCCGCCAGCATCTATTATTCGCATACCCCGACGTACCCTGAAGATGTGCGGCGACGCGGGGAGGTGGATGCCGAAACAGGCAAGGTGATGGTTATTGTGGAAGGCCGTGAGGCTGATGAAATTCCCCCTTGGGTTGCTATCAATTATCGTTGGCGACTGCTGGATAGCGCTGGAACGATCTATTGGAGTGATTGGTTTGTGGGGAACGAGTACAGCGACGATACCCACGAATGGGAACGTGAGGAATCTGAAGACCTGATTATTTTCGTTCAAGAGGGTTTTCCCCAGAACGCGGTGGATTTGGCATTTGAGGCGATGGCGGAGGCACGTCCCCTGTATCTTGAGGCCTTTGGACGGTTACTCTCCTATAAGCCGCGTATGGTGCTGTTTGCGGATGAGACCACTTTTGAGGAATGGCGCTCTCAGGAATATGTACTGCGTGGCATTGATTTTATTGGGCAAGCCAGCGGTTATTGGGGGGCGTTTATCCAACTCATTTATGGCAATGATATTCAAGATTTCGCTTATGGCACTGTCATTCACGAAATCGGCCATTTGTATCAATATGATTTGTACGAAGGACGTGCCCCGGCGTGGTTCATAGAGGGCAATTCGACGTATCTGGAATTAAGTCGGCAATATGATTATGAAGGGCGGGTACGTGATGCCCTGCAATCTGCCACGCTTGACAGTGTGTTTGTGGGGGAAGGTGTAGATATTTTTGATGAAGGGCCGGATAGTCGCGGACGCTGGGGCTACGATTTGGGTTATACCTTCAACAAGTGGTTGGTCGAAAACTATGGCTGGGAGGCCCACCGTGAGTTGATTGCGCTGTTGGCTGCACCCGAAAATCTGCCGGGATATGAAATCACGGATTACTTTAAAACGTCGTTGGAACAAGTGCTTGGCCTAACCATCATCGAAATCGAATCACAATGGCGGGAATGGCTTGGTATTTCGGGCACGGTACCTACACAAATGCCCTCTCCGACCATCGAATTTCGTTTCCCACCAACTGTTACCCCGTTTGGGCAGTAAAAATAAAAAGGGGCGATGGTAAGTCGCCCCAATTTGTTGATCGTTTGCTGGTTATTGCAGCGGTACCCCGACGATTTCGGTAGCCGAGACTTGGATGTCTAGGCCGTTGGTGACATCGAACTGGTAGGCTTCAAGGGTGTTGTTAAGACAGTCAAACACTTTGACGTCATAGCTCCCCGGTGGCACACTCCATTCGATATACGTCTGGTTGGCAAAGACCTCATTCGCCTCCAACTGGTTATCACCCCAATTGGTTTCCGTACTTGCACTCACATACACTTGGCATAGGTCAGTTCCGGCAAGGTTGCTAATCCGCAGGGTCACTGTCTGGTCATTGGGAGCCTGATTGGTCGGCGTATCTTGTGGTGGTGTCCCCAATGGTACGCTGGTGATACGGTCAAGGTAGATTTGCACTTCAAGGTCACGATTGACTTCAATCTTATACGCTTCGAGTGTGTTGTTATTGCAGTCCGCAACCTGAACGTCATAGGTGCCGGGTTGGATATCCCATTCGAAATAGGACAACGGGGCAAGGCGTTCACCTTCGATTTGGTTTGGCCCCCAATCTGAGGCATCTGATGCGCTAAAGAACACGCCACACAATTCGATATCGGTGTAATTGCTGATGCGCCATTTGAAGGTCGTTGGGCCGGGTGGGATATTCGGATTTGTACCGCCTGTTGTATCACCCGATTCAAATTGCGCGGTGACTTTGAACGTTCCGGTTGTCGTGCCATTTTGAAATCCAAAGCGGGTGGCGACCACAATATAGTTGCCAGCTTCGGCAAAATAGGCGGAAACCTGTGCATTGGTGGTGGCGACATCGAGGTTGTCATTTTCGATTACAACTGTGGTGCGGTCAGCGGTCATAATGCCGACGTAGGGATCAAGATCGCCGCTGGTGGTTTCCATCGTCACGGTAACGGTGGTGTTGGCTTCAATCGCCAGATCGAACACCGATGCGGATTCCTTGTTGGTAATTTCACCCTCTACTTCTGCCACATCGCCGGGGACATTATTGCTGGGAATCCCATTCGTGCCGTTGGGTGGGGTGGTATTGGTGGGTGTGCTGGTGGTGCTGCCGGGAGGGCCATAGAGCGATTGAATGGCACTGATGTCGTCATCACCCAATTTAGTGGCATAACCCGCATAGGGATACATAATCGCAGTCGTGAATTCGCTGTGGCCCAAGCCAATGCCGTGACCGATTTCATGTACCGCCGTCGAAATAATATCGGTGGGGGCACCATCCCCAATAGACCATGGTTCGGCGTCGTCAATCCACATATCGCCGCCATAACGGGGGAAGAAGCAGTAGGCCAAAACGCCACCCACGATGCCCAGTGTACCTTCAGGATCGCCACTAGAGGCCCATGTGACTTCCATGTCGGCCTGTGAAGCATCGGTGACTTCGGCGAAGATCAAAGAGGATACATTGGCCCAAGTTTGGAAGCTATCCCGAATGGCTTGGCGTGCTTGTTCACAGTCAAGGTTGGTGGGGCAGTTGTGGAAGAAATAAGTCAGGCTCGTTTTGTCCCAAGGATCACGCAGCGAGTAGGCCAGTGCTCCATTCTCACCGGGGACCGGATAATGGTCAATGGGTTCAACTTTATCAGTGGCCTCGCTACCCCCCTGTGCATAGGCGGTTTTTGCCATCATAGGGGCTGAACCATCCGATGCAATCATGGATGCAAAAATCGCTACATTGACGAACGCAAGAACCAAGAGAATAGCAGGCAACCGCCACTTAAGGCGAGGACGTATTTTGCGCTGCGGCGATGCGCTCTTTTTCATGGTTTGATCTCCTGTATACATAACAACACACGGCGGATTCGGAAAGGTGATTGATAATAGCAGCTTACTTCAATAATCCCGATACCCCCTCACAGCCTCTACGCTATTGTAGAATTTGCCACCATTGTAGACAAATGCAGAATGCTGTGCCAATTGTCTACGTCTGCATAGACGCTACTGATTGGATTTTTGTTCCGACCTAAATTTTTCTGGAAGATGGGGAACAAAAAGGGCACACCTTAGATCATGCCCTTTTAGCCTATCAAATGGAATTTAGGAAATAACCCGACTAAAGTCCGATTTCTCTAACGTAATTCCGCAATGCTCTTGGCTTGGGTGAACAGCAGCAAGTAATCCGGGCCGCCTGCCTTGCTATCCGTGCCACTCATATTAAATCCACCAAAGGGATGAGCGCCGACCATCGCCCCCGTGCATTTACGGTTGAAATAGAGATTACCGACGTGGAATTCATGGCGTGCGCGTTCCAAGCGTGCCCGATCATTGGAGAACAGCGCCCCAGTCAGGCCATATTCGGTGCTGTTAGCAATATCCAGCGCATCATCAAAATTCTTGGCGCGGATCATCGCCAACACTGGCCCAAAGATTTCTTCTTGGGCGATCTTGGCATCACCGGGGACATCACCAAACACCGTTGGTTCAATAAAATAGCCATTCGTGTTGGTTTCGATGGCATTGCCACCCGCCAGCAGGGTATGATGCTCGCGCCCATGTTTGATGTAATCCATGATGCTGTTAAAGGCTTTGCGATCCACGACTGGCCCCATATAGACATTTTGACCCTTATCCGTTTCGCCGACGGTCAATTTTTGGGTCAATTCAGCGACGCGACCTGCCACTTCATCATAGACACTGTTGACGATGATGGCGCGGCTGCCTGCCGAACATTTTTGCCCTTGAAAACCAAAGGCGCTGGCGACAATCGCAACCGAGGCTTTTTCCAGATGGGCGGTCTCGTCCACGACCACCGCATCTTTGCCCCCCATTTCGAGGACAGTACGTTTGAGCCAGAGTTGACCGGGGGATACTTTGGCGGCGCGGTCAAAAATCCGCATCCCCACTTCTTTGGAGCCAGTGAAGGCGATAAAGCGGGTGAGGGGATGATCTACAATCGTATCGCCAATCGCACCGCCGGGGCCGGGTAGGAAATTCAAAACCCCTGCGGGTAGACCTTGTTCCCAGAACAGTTCACAGAGCTTATAAGCAATAGCTGGACTGGTGCTGGCGGGTTTTTGGATGACCGAGTTTCCAGCGACAATCGCGGCGCTGGTCATGCCCGTCATAATGGCATTGGGGAAGTTCCACGGGGGAATGACTGCCCCGACACCCAAGCCGATGTATTGCAAGTCCAATTCTTCGCCAGCCAACGGGGTCAGCAGTTCACGCGCATTATCGAGGCGCATCATTTGACGGGCATAATATTCGAGAAAATCAATCGCTTCGGCGGTGTCAGCATCGGCTTCGACCCAACTCTTGCCAACTTCAAAAACCATCCATGCCGAAAATTCATGTTTGCGGCGGCGCATTTCACCAGCGGCACGGAGCAGATAACGGGCGCGTTCATAGGCGGGGGTGTGACGCCATTTCAAAAAGGCTTCATGCGCAATTGGCACAGCTTTTTCGGCGAGTTCTTTTGTCCCCTGCGCAAACGTGCCTACGACTTCGGCTGGGCGGGCGGGATTGATGGAATCAAAGGTTTGACCGGGCCAATATTCTTCCCCACCCACCACAATTGGGTAGCGGCGACCTAGCTGTGAACGGACATATTCCACTGCCGCTGCAAAGGCCTCGACATTGGCAGGATTGCTAAAATCAGTTTGTGGTTCGTTGCGAAATTCAGGCAGCATCGAGCGTTTTTGCCTCCAAGATTGGAATTAGAATATAGGGGTGATTGGACAAAACTTTCAGAAATTTTTTCTATCAAGCCCCTACAGCTAAAGATGTTAAGTTTTTGAGCGATAGGGTTTCAATTATAACGTGTTTTTGGGGGTACTTGACAGGTAACTGCAAAAAGACAATAGTTAAGAGATATCGAGTGGCACGGTTAAGCGAATTTTCTTATAATGGGCCGCTTGTACTGGGAAAGTAGTATTTTTTCAAGGAACGAACTTTATGTCGCAACGCCCTATTCGCCATGAGCTACTTACATGGGAAGATGTTGATAAATTGGTGGATATCCTTATCCCGCAACTGCGGAGTGTGGGAAGTTTTGACGCGATGGTGATGATTACGCGGGGGGGGATTGTGCCGGGGGGCTTATTGGCCGAGGCACTGGATATTTCTAAGGTGCTGACGGCGGCGGTCAGTTTTGGTACAGATACCATCATGGGCGAGGGCCTCAAAGCATGGCCTAAATTCCTACAATTTCCCGATACCGACTTGCTGACCGGACTGCGAGTGCTGACGATTGACGATGTGTGGGGCAGCGGACGTACCAGCACCGCCGTTCGCAGTCGGTGTGAGGCGGCTGGCGCAAAGGCCTATACCTGTGTGTTCCATTTTAATCCCTATCGCTCATTGTTTGTGAAGACCGAACCCGATTTTTATGGGGCGATTACAGATGCACATATTGTCTATCCATGGGAGACGGATCGTGGGCTAGAGGGCATGGGCACTTATGATCCAAAGCCGATTATTTCGCCGGAATCCAATTAGGCAAATTGTTGTCATGCCCCAACAAATCATTACGACTTTTTCGAGCGGGCCTTCGGTATACTTAAAACGCGCATTTTTCAGGTTTGGGGAGGTCACTGCATGTTGAAACGGCTTGTAGGCTATGGGACGCTCCTTGTGCTGTTGGCGATGCTGCTGACGGCATGTGGTGGGGGTGATGATAAAGACGATAACGGCGGTGATAATGATGGGTCGCAGCAGACGCCTGCTGCCAATGGGACAGAAGCGATTTTCTTGGGAGAAGCCGAAATTTCTGGTTTTCCCATGACGCGGATTATTCGCGCGGTAGAAGATCTAACCCTTGTGTCCTATACTGTTGTTGAAAAAGATGGCTACCTTTATCCGATGTATTTGGTGCGGAATGATACAGGCGAGACCATTGAAAATGTTTCGGCCATTATCACGTTTTTAGATGTCGAGAACTTGCGCCTGACAGATGCTTCGGTAGTGAGTTCCTATGTCAATATCCCGCCGGACAAATTAGTACCCATAATGGGAATTTATCCAGTACCCGTAGATTATGATGGCCTTGCGACGCTGATTGTGCGCTCCGGTGAATCAACATTTGATGGATATGAACCTTATTTTGATGCCACTATCACCACTGAACCCCTGTCGGATACAGGCGAAGTGCGCGGCACCGCCACGAATAATAGCGGGATTGCATTGGTTCAACCCGTTGCCACATTTGTATTGTCTGACGCGGAGGGGAATCTCATTTCGTTGGTTCAGGTTTCCCCAACGGGCCTTGATGAACATGGTTACTGGCAGCCCGGTACTGCCCTTGAACTCAGCGGCATCGTCCAAGTTTTTGCCGGGGACAGCCTTGCCAATGTCGCCAAAATAGACTTGATCGTAGCCGGGTATGAACTGAAGCCGCCTTCCCGCCAACCTTAAAAGAAATATCCTGAGGCGGGGTACTCTAATTGAATATCCCGCCTCAAAATTTAACCCTTCGCATCATCTTCGTCGGCTTTGGCCGTTGCTTTTCCACCGCCGCGTAAATTAAGCAACCGATTGAGTATATCGAACCAGAAGGGCGCTCCCATCACCCCTGCGATCACGGTCAACCCCCAGCCAACAACAGCTTTAAAGAGGGTTAGCTCGGAGCGTTGAGTATCGCCTGATTGGGCCAATGCAGTCGGCAGTCCAATTGATTCTAATTCGCCTTTTGTCCAACCGACGGGAATACGCAGCGCGGCTAAGTCTTCGCGGAAGATAGTAACCGGGTTGGTTTCTTCGTTTCCTTGTGCCCCCGATTGTTCTTCCAAAACGCGCTGATCTGCTGCCGCCACAACCGAATCTCGCAAGGTGGTATTCGTCCAAAGCGATTGGGCGATGTTGATGGTGTTGACATTAAAAACCACCGCTAAAACGAGGGCAATTGCAAAAATCCATGCTTGGCTTGTCCGTTTAAAAATCGTGGTGAGACTGTCCATCGCACGGTTGTACCAGCTTTCCACTCCTGTCACGACCTGCTCAAATTTCTCTTTGGTCGTCTCGATTTTTTCATCCAGTCCTTGTTGGCGAATAATAAGTTCGATCTGCCGCTGGAAAAATTCTTTGGTCTGTTCGGGGAGCTTAATTTCAGTCAAGCCAAGTGTAATGAGGTCAAGCACTTCGGCCCGATAGGTGAAGGCATTACGGACTTGGAAACGGATTTCGTCGCAGACTTTGGGGTCTTTGATGCCAATTTCGATTATCAGCTTGTCCACCCCTTCAATGACCGTACCCTCGTTTTGGTCAATCAAGGTGCCGAGTTTGTAGCGCACATAGTTGATGGCCTGCTCTTTAACTTTCTTTTCTTGAAGCGTTTCACCGACATTATTGGCAAAAAGCGCCGCAAGGTCATCAATCGAATATCGCGCATTCGGATTCTGCTTTTGGATGTCTTCGCCCGTAGCGATTATCAAATCTAATAAGGCCCGTGAGAAGGTGGATGGGGCGATGTAATCCGGATTAGGGTTATAGGTCAATAAACTGCGGGCTGGAAATAGATTTTTAACGATGGGGAGGCGGCGTATATACTGCATTAGTTTATTTTCAGCAGCGACGCTGCCCTGTTTTAGACGGGTGCTTTTGATAAGGGGATGATCCATTATCTGCTGCTGCACGTCGGCGTCGAGCAGGTACAACAGCCCTTGTTGAAGCAATTTACCCCGCATCTCAAGGGCGCGTGAGATCATGGAAAATCCACCGGAACACATGGTTCCAAAAACGAAAAATATGAAAATCAGGCCGATGGCGGTATCTAGTACGGCTGATCCCAACATCTCAATTCCTCCCGATGGGTAAGAAGCGGCTGAGTGGTGGTCAGTATAGTGGGGGTGGGGCGCAGATGCAAAAATAAATGACGCGGAATGGCGACACAAAAACACATATCCAGTAGCCAGCCCCCATGCTATAGCCACCGGATATGTGTATCCCCATGTGCAGTTTCGGAGCCGAGTGCCCTATGACCGCAAAAAATTTATTTGAGCGGATGGAGTTCCTTTAGGGTGTCGTCTTTTTACCCTTTAGGTGATCGCTTAAAAACAATTTAACTCGAAACCGGGGTGGGCTATATTGGCTATTTGCACAAAGGGCCTAAATCCGGTTTGTATGATTGTGACAATCGGCACAGATTTGCATGATAGGTGGCGTAGATTGCCGCCCTATTTGACCATAAATTGCTGGGTCAACAACAAGCTGCTAATGCTTTTAGCGTCTTCAATCTCACCATTGCGGATTTTCTCAAGGGCTTGTTCCATTGTGACGGCAACAGGCTCAATAAATTCATCATGATCTAGGGTTAGTGGATCATGCACCAATTCTTCGGCCAGAAAGAGATGGATATATTCGGTGGAATAGCCGGGGGCAACAAAAATCCCACCAAGTTTGCTCAATTTACCGGGCCGATAGCCAATTTCTTCACGCAGTTCACGTTCGGCGGCTTTCCAAATATCCTCACCGGGAGTCAAGGTTCCGGCAGGCACTTCCAATAAAATTCGTTCGGCGGCTTTGCGATATTGGCGTACTAGCAAAATTTGCCCATCAGAGGTACGCGGCACCATTGCCACCGCGCCGGGGTGCAGAATGATTTCCCGTTGGGCAGTGTCCCCATTAGGCAGACGTACCTGTTTGCGCTGCAAATGGATCAGACGCCCCTTATAAATATCTTCTGCGCCAATTTCGACCTCAATTAACGCATCGTCATTTGGTGATTGAGTCATTCGTTTAGCCCTTTTAAATGATAAAAGACCCACACATAGCTGGGTGCGGGTCTTTAAGCGTTTCAAATGAGTTGCGCCCTAAATCAGCCTGTCGCGCCTTGTACTTGTAAGGTTGGAGTGGCGGTGGCGGTGCCGCAGGGCAGCGTCCGTGCTGGAATAGTCAGTGTATCGCCAGCGATGATGATGTTGATGTTGGTGACGCGCGGATTGGCAACCACAATATCCCGCATGGTAACACAGAACCGGACGGACAATTTATAGATATTGTCGCCACCTATCACTACGTACTGCACCGGGCCAAGCGAGTTATCCGGCGTAGTGCCACCCGCCACACCACCCGACGGGGCAGGTGTACCTGTTGGGGTGGGTGTCGCATTGCGTCCGCAACCGGGAATCTTGATCATGTCGCCCGCTTTAATATAGTCCCAATTGGTGATGTTGTTATACGAGGCCAGTGTTGCAATCGCCACATTATAGGTACGGGCGATCACTCCCAATTTGTCACCGGGCTGGATGAGATAATCACAGTCAGGGAATTGGGAAGAGGGTGTGGCTTGGCCCGTCACCCCACCTGCGCCGGGAGTTGTGCCAATCGGTATTTGGGGGGTAATGGCTAATTGGGTGCCCTGTGCGGCGGCGGCAGTGGCTGTGGCGTTAAAGATAATGGCCGTCGCGGTCATTTGCTGGGGCAGGAGGGTCGCCTGCAATTCCGAACCGCCCCCTTGCCCTATCACGGTGGGGGCAATCGTGAGCGTAAGCGTTGGGAACGGCGTAAAGGTCGAAGTGATTTGTGAAGTAGGCGTATTTGATGGGAACGGCGGCAAAGTGTTGGTTGGTGTCGCGGTGGATGTAGAGGTCGCCGTTGGTACAACGCTCGTTGAAGTAAAAGTTGATGTAGCGGTTGCCGTTGCAGTGCTGGTGGCGGACGGTAGTGACGTTGGTGTGGCAGAGGGCAAAACCGCCGCTACGACTGGTGTGGTCGGTGTGGCGGTTGGGAACTGTACAGGCTGACTAAAGGTCACCGTCCCTGTAAATGTTGGCAGTGCTGTTGTTTCGACGCCTATACTTGTCCAAACCGTCGGTGATTCAGACGCCGTTGGGGTGCTAGAGGGCGTTTGTGCCTGAAGGGTTAAGACCGCACTTGTTTCTGTCGCAGCAAAATCCGGAGTTTGCGGTGTCTGCAAATCCACTAACGCTATTTCACCGGGCGGGGTCGGCTGTCTATCTTCACCAGCAGACCGATAGCGGCATCCGGCGATTATAAACGTCGCAAGGAATATGCCTGCAACGCCAATCAATACTTGCCTTCGCATCTAGTAAAACCTCCCGACCCTGTGATTATTTTAAACAGGATAAGTACGGTGTCATTCTCATTTTGGGCCAGTCAAGGGTAGTGTAGCATTACAATCAAAGTGTGGCAAATTAAAAACAGGGTAGAATGTCATGATTATTTGTGGGGTGGCACAAATATCTGCGGGTCAATGTTTAATCCAGTGAAATTTTGAAAGGTCAGGTCACGGAAGGCAAATTGATAGTGCCTGCGGAGTAGTTCAAATAAGTCTACATACCCCATCTCAATGCGCGGCGCATCGGTCAAGTTTAGTTTGGCGAGGGTCGCTTCGATACCTTCAGGTGTACCTTCAACTTCCAAGAAATTACCATAGGGCATCTCATCCATCACCAATTCTACATCGGGTATATCGGGCAGATGATAGGTCGTGCGATATTTTTCATAAACCATGCTGTGCCGGTAACCCAGATGCTGCAAGATGGCGTCCATTGTCTCAAGATCACCGACAGTGGTTTCTAATTCCAAACGTGTGACCATTCCCCCTGCAATTTGAGGGGCAGGCGCTTTATAGGTTAGCCGGATGTCCTGATCACGCCGCAGACGTAAAACAATCCCCCGCGCCGCAAAATCCCCATTAGGGCCTTCATAGCGGATGTTGTGTTCATGGGTACGGGGATTCGTCAGCACCGCGCCTGCTCGGAGAAGATGCACTTGAATTGTTTCTAGGGATGGAATATACAATTTGCACTCAATTTCAAGGCCCATAGCTGCTCCTTATTGGTTAGCCACATCGTACAACAAATTTCTATCAATCTCAAGCAGTTGACTTTTGGCGAATTGGGCCGCCCGTCGTATAATTATCTTAAACAAAAGTACCGTTTATGTAACAGAAAGGCCGGGCATGTCTGAGCAGCCCGACAACGCAAAACCCCCTCGTCCGGCAGTGTTTGATACCTCCGCTGAAGTTCCATTGCCGATGGAAACAACTGCCAAAATGGTGCCTGTCACTGAAGAGGAATCCATACCCGTTGAGCAGTTGATTAAAGCCGCCCGTGAATTGACACAGCGCATTACCAACGATGATCGTCAGCGGGTGGTCAAAGAGCTAAAAGACACCGGACACCAACTCAATATCCGCACCAAAGCCCCCGTCGAATTGATGGAATTTTTTACGGGTGAAATTGATCTGGATACTGAGCTTGCCAAACGCTATGCCCATGCCCCCTTGCTGTCGCAGGGAAGTTTTCGACCCTCCAAACCGGGGCCAGATATCAAACGTAAAGCCGTTGCCATTTTGACCAGTCAAGATGATTCAGCGATGGTCACAGTGGATATGTTTTTGGAGACGCAGGCGCTCGAAATTACGTTTACATTGGGCAGTATGGTTTCGATGCGCTTTATGGTTGGTGCGATTGAGACAGGCGAGCGGCAGCGTTGGCTGGAATTAATGCGGCGGAGCAGCGGGATTGCATTTCTGTGGACAAAACAACGCTGGGAAGAGGATTATCTTATTTTTGTCGTGCGTGAAAACTTTGCACGAATCTATGCGTTTTCACCCAAGCGCTTTGAAGCCGCCGTTCGCATTACGCCGGATATAGTTGCCAAATTGGTGGATTGGCTTGAAGCCTTTTGGTTCTATGAAAAGCAGCTTGCCAAACGTGCCGAGGCCCCAACCCTGCTACGGCCTCCTTCTTCACCACCAAGCCCTAATCCCGATACACAGCCAATACTCGCTGTGGCTGATGAGACACCCAAGCCTGAACCGCATAGCCCAGCGCCTACTCCTCTGGCCGATGCACCTGCTCCGTCTGAGAATGACACGACTGATTCCGAACCGTTCCCGTTCGAGTGGTAGTTTTGTCGCCTACGCCTTGTGGCTGGCGACACCCGATTCAATTTTCTCGTCGTACAATGGGGTTCTGAGTATCTTAAATTTTCTGAGGAGGCCAAGTTGCCATCAGAACTTCGTATCTGTCCACACTGCGGTGCGGCTGTTAGCGGTGATACACAGCGATGCCCTCGCTGTGATGGATTATTGACCGACATTGCCGATGTCAAAACGATCATAGGCTCGGAGGAGGATTTTCAGGCCCGGACACTGGTTGAAGATTCGCCGGAAGAACCCGTCTTGCCGCCTACACCGAGTACGGAATCGGCTTATGAACCAATGGCGACAGTGATTGATTCACAGCCAGCATATCAGGCCGCCGATAACCTTGAGCGTGTGTTGAATGAACAGCCCATTGAATTTAAGGCAGATGAACCACTGGCTTCGATCTATCAGGCACAGACGATTGTTGGTATGGAAGATGAAGCTCGTCCTGCACCAAATGAAGACCTCCAATACCGCGAAGAGGATTACCCAAAAGCGATTGAGGAAATCAGCGAAGAAGTTAAGGAGGATGACAGCGAGCCGGTTGGGATTGTAGATTCAACTCCCAGCGAGTTTCAACCACCAGTTGCACCAAGCCCTAGCGGCATGAAAACCATTGTAGATGATAGCCCACCAGTCGGTTTCTCGGAAGCGCGGACAGAGGCCTTTCAACAGCCGCCTTCGCCAGCGGCCACACCTGCACGTGGGTCAGCACTGGTCACAATACCGGCTGAAACGGCTTCGCATCCGATGGATCGGCAGCCGGCGCCGAATGCCTATATGCCGCAGTATGCACCCCCTGTTCCACAACCAATGCCGATTCCGCGTGCGCCTTATACTCCGCCCCCGGCATCTGCTGTTACGATGGCAGCAGCACCATCAATGGCTTATGCGCAACCTGCGCCGCCACGTTCAATGCCTATACAGCAAGGGTGGGGTGCTCCACAGCCCGCTGGCCCATCGGATTATTGGCTGCGTCAGCGTACCCAGACGTATTTGAATGGTGGCTACAAGCTAAAAGGTGAAGGCCCCGGCAAAATCATGTTGGCCTATGGCAAGTCGTTGGGGTTGATTTGGTGGGTGGTGGCCGTAACCAGTGTCATCGGGGCACTGTGGTACTTTTTGATTTTGCTATTTTCTGGTTTCCGCAAAGACAAAGTGACCATTTTCCTTGAACCCGACGGGTATGTTTTTGAGGATGGTTCAGGCGCGGCCCATGTGCGTATTCGGCGGTGGCGTTCGGCGCGACGCTGGGGGGTGATCGGGATTATCTTGGCGGTGGTGTCGCTGTTGATGTTCTTGATGCTAGTGGTGGCGGCCTATGTTATTGGTAACCAATATGAGGCCGAATTAGAAAAAGCCTATCCTGAAATCACCTTTTTCGAGAGCACTGCCAGCGAAGCCGCTATTAGCCAAGCGGACGTGGAAATGGTACGATTGATTGTATTGGTACTCGGTATACTATTTGTGTTAGCAGCCATTGGCACTTTAGGAGGTGCGGCGGTGGCTGTGGTCAGTTATGTGCAAGCCGCCGCTTATCATGTGGATGTTCCGCCTTTGCCCGGTTTTTGGTGAGTTTATTGGAGCAGAGTGACAATGCAGACGACTTCGCAATATGTATCTTTTGATCGTGCCGCCGATTACTATGATGAGACTCGTGGATTTCCGCCGGGGGTCGAGCATGAGGCGGTTGCTTTGTTTGTCGAGGCAGGTCAATTAACCCCCCGCAGCCGCGTAGTAGAAATAGGAGTGGGCACGGGGCGAATTGCACTCCCGCTTGCGCCGCGCGTGGGTACTTATATGGGCCTTGATATATCGCTGGCAATGATGCAGCGTCTTCGTCAAAAAGAGGGGGGCGAACGCATTATCTTGATTGAAGGGAATGCTGCGCATTTGCCCTTTGCAACCGATTCAGTGGATGCCGTCATTGCGGTGCATGTGTTCCATCTGATTCCCAATTATATGGATGTCCTTGATGAAATCCGGCGGATATTACGCCCGGGAGGGATGCTGCTGCACGGCTGGAATGATCGCGGGTCTGAAAATATGTTGGAAAGAACGTGGCGGGAAGCCACCAGTCATTTTGAGGAGACGACTCGCCCGATTTCGTGGGAGAAACGCCAGACATTTTTGTCTGAGGCAGGTTGGCGCACTGTCGGGGCAGAACTGAATCATCTTTATACGGCGGAACGCTCCCCCGCCACCTATGTTCAACATCTAAGGGAACGCAAATGGTCGCAGACGTGGCGCATGACCGATGAACAAATGGAGGCGGGTATCGCGGCAGTGGAGGCGTATATTGCCGCCAATCACCTTGAACCGATGATGCTCACGCACGTCGAATCAACTTTTAATGTACAGGCCTTTTTGCCGCCACCCAATTAGAATTATGAATGTGACAACAACCCCAACTTGATAAGACGTGATCGGATCGCGGAAGGCTGTCGTTGAAAAGTATTTGCTAGTGCATCAATGCTCAAACCTTGTGTATAAGATTGTTTCAAATGGGCATCTTCCTCAGGTGTCCATTTTTTGTAGGCGTTTGGATGAAGTTGGCGAATTTCATCGAGCCTTTCAGTGTGATCTAGCTCCAGAAATTCTGTAATTTTAATCAGTTGCGCAAAAAATGCTTCGAAGTGTTCTTCGAATACCATCACCCGACTGCGTTCTAGCTCTCCATCTGAGCTTCTTGTCTCCGTAATAGTGAGATACTTGACACCATCTTTGCCTTGTTTAACATCCAAAAAATAGGTGCGACTTCCGGCCTGAATTTTATCGGAGTATAGTGTTTGGTTATGATCGGACATTTGCCTTTTCCTTGAATAAGGGCAGATCTCATGAATGATCTGCCCTCTTACTATTTCTGGGGATTTTTATCCCACCGATGACAAGGTGGATGTA
>JAIOHL010000318.1 GCA_019913005.1 Anaerolineae bacterium
GTCCATTGCCGAGATTGAACGACGTTGGCGCACATGGCTCGGTGCATCCCCCGAAGCCCCCACCCTGATTCCGACACCCACCATCGAGATGCGCTTCCCACCCACCGTGACACCCTTTATCTTCCCCACCGCCGCAAGCCAGTAATTTCCACTAGGGGTGTATCATCGCGGTGATATGCCCCTATTCTGATTCATCCGCATCGTCATTTTCATCGTCATCTGTTATTTCGTCATCAAATTCCTCAAGTGGGGACTTCTGTAAATTGTAGGTAGCGAACAACGCCGCCAACAACATCAATCCCGCCCCTGCCGCCATCAAATACCAACCCATCCCCAAAGAAAATTTCATGAAATCATCGTCTGAACTGTTTTTGTAAAGTGTTTGATATGACCAAAAATAGGTATTTCCGATTGATCCTATATTGACGAGTGCCACAATCCATATACCAATAGCTTCTTTGGGATGTACCACGAGAATAATCAAAGCCGCCGCCGCACCAACTAGCACGTTAAGCCCCAAAAAGTTATCTGCAAGACTTTCTGCGAAGGTAGGGTCTCTTTGAAACACAGTTTTGCTTTGCTCAAATGCCCTAAAATCAAATAATGCGCCATCATTGATGTTGTCTTTGCATGTATCAATTTCATCAGAATCCACTTCATCAATGCAAGTAGATGCGGTGAAAACTCCACCTATCACGAGAATCGTTCCAAGCAATAACAGGATAAAGGGCCATTTACCAATCATGAGAAATCTCCTATCACATTTTCAAATTCCTAACGGTCAATTATGGCTATCCCCCATAGTCAATGACACCACTTGACAAGTGCATACCGTTTCATTCCCCATATTAATCCACTTTTTCGATATGCACTAACACGATCACCCTATTCCCAGAATTTGCATTCCGCGCCAATCTGATGCACTATATCCCCTGCCGTAGTGCATTACTTTCAAAAAATTACCCGCTAGGATTTTTAGGAGCTTTTGACGCGCCATGAGCGACTTTAACATCAACACCCATGAGTGGTATCATCCCGCCCCTTCCATCGTCGAAAACGCCCATATCCGTGATTACGAAGAAGTCTATAAACGTGCTGCCGCCGACCCTGAAGCGTTTTGGGCCGAACAAGCCCGCGAATTGCATTGGTTCGCCCCGTGGGAAAAAGTCCTCGACACCAGCAACGCGCCCTTCTATAAATGGTTCGTGGGTGGCAAAACCAACATCGCCTACAATGCCCTAGATCGCCACGTCAAAACATGGCGCAAAAATAAACTGGCGCTGATTTGGGAAGGTGAACCCGGCGATCAGCATACCTACAGCTATTGGCGCTTGTGGCAAGAAACCAATAAATTTGCCAATGTCCTCCGCAGCATGGGCGTTCGCAAAGGGGATCGGGTCACCATTTACATGGGGCGTGTGCCCGAATTAGTCATAGCGATGCTCGCCTGCGCTAAAATCGGCGCGATTCACTCCGTCGTCTATGGCGGATTCAGCGAACATGCCCTTGCGGATCGTATCGAAGACGCCCAAAGTCGCGTGGTCGTAACCCAAGATGGCTCGTGGCTGCGTGGGCAGATTGTCGAACTGAAAAAAGTCGTGGATGAAGCGGTTCATCGTCAGCCGATTGTCGAAACGGTGATTGTCTTTAAGCGCACTGGACACGGCGTCAAAATGGAGCAGGGCCGCGATTATTGGTGGCATGATCTGATGGGCCTGCCGATTGCCAGCCCTCAATGTGAAACCGAGGTCATGGACGCCGAAGACCCCCTGTTTATCCTCTACACCAGTGGTACAACGGGCAAACCTAAAGGCGTCTTACACACACATGGCGGCTATCAGGTCTATACCAGCACGACGCTTAAATGGGTTTTTGACGTGAATGATGATGATCGTTATTGGTGCGCCGCCGACCCCGGCTGGATTACCGGACACAGCTATATTGTCTATGCCCCCCTAATCATTGGCGCGACAGGCTTTCTATATGAAGGCGCTCCCAATCATCCCTACCCCAACCGATGGTGGAAGATGATTGAATATTACGGCATCAGTATCCTCTATACGGCCCCCACCGCCATTCGGGGGTTGATGCGTTTTGGCGAGGCATGGCCCAATCGTCACAATCTCAGCAGTTTGCGGTTGCTCGGCTCGGTGGGTGAACCCATCAACCCCGAAGCGTGGAAATGGTATCATCGTGTCATCGGCAAGGAACGCTGCCCAATTATGGATACATGGTGGCAGACCGAAACAGGTGGTTTTATGATTACCCCCTTACCATCGGTTGGTCTCAAACCCGGCAGCGCTACCCGCCCCTTCCCCGGTATCGAAATTGATATTGTGGACGACAACGGCAATCCCTGCCCGCCCGGTGTGGATGGCAAGTTGGTTATCAAGAAACCGTGGCCCAGCATGTTGCGTACCGTTTATGGCGACGACCAGCGCTACGTGGATCAATATTGGAAAGCCTATGCCAAACAGGGCTGGTATCTGGCGGGTGATTCGGCCCGTTTTGACGAAGATGGCTATGTCTGGATTATTGGCCGTATTGACGATGTGATCAAAGTCAGTGGTTATCGTCTAGGTACTGCCGAAATTGAATCCGGTTTGGTTAGTCATGCCGCCGTATCCGAAGCCGCTGTGATTGGGGTGCCAGATGAAATCAAAGGCAGCGTCATTTATGCCTATTGCATTCTACGACAGGGCTGGGAAGCCAACGCTGAATTGGTGGATAAACTAAAAGAACATATTCGCCACGAAGTTGGCCCTATCGCCGTCCCGAGCAAAATTGAATTTGTGGATAAACTTCCCAAGACCCGCAGCGGTAAAATTATGCGGCGTGTGTTAAAAGCACAGGCACAAGGTTTGCCGTTAGGCGATTTGAGTACACTTGAGGAATAAACTAACATGCAAGACCCAAATCGGGGACGGAGAACAACCCGTTCCCCCAAATCTTCTCCACCAGCCAAACAGTCGTATCGTGACCCACGCCGCGACGAAGCACCAGACGAATATGACGATCCGCGCTATGAACGTTATAGCGACAGTGAGCCAAGTCCAGCCCGCAAGAGAGGTGGTTTCAGCATCAATTGGCAGGATATTCTGTTTGTTGGGCTACTCGTTTTGGCAGCGGCACGCGGGGCAAGAAACAAGGACGGCGATGGTTGCCTCCCCGGTAAGGGCTGCCAACGGGTAACACTTTTGCTCGTCACCAGTGCCGCACTTATCGGCGGTGCGATCTACCTTTCCAGTATTGACCAAAACACCTTTAGCAATCAGTTCATCGGTGGGATGGCCTGCGTTGGCACCATATTATGTCTTGCAAGTGCGGGCGCCACGTTACTTGTCCTATTTGGCATCGTGCGTCTCGTCAATCTTGACCTCACCCCAGACAATGCCATGAATGAAGCGGGTGGACTCTTGGGCAATATCTTTGGCGGCATTTTGGGTGATGGCAGAAAACGTTAATCTGTGATTTTGGAACACAATACCAAAAGAAGCGACGGATTTCCCGGCATCAGTTTCTTGCAGGTGTATTGCCGCCTGCGTGCGTTTTTCCACTCCCTAAGTGGAAAAATACGAGATGCCTCGCCAACTTGAGGAGTCACAGATAGTGGAAGATAATCCAGCTATTGCCCTGTTTCTCGTACTCGGCATCATGATTATCGCCTCCCGTATTGGGGGTACACTGGCTCGCCGATTCCGTCAACCCCGTGTCTTAGGCGAGTTGATTGTCGGCATTTTGCTTGGCCCGACCCTGCTCGACCTCCTCCATCTAAATCTATTCGATCTAAAACAGGCCGAACTCAGCGAGACTACTCATCAACTCGCTGAGTTGGGTGTACTACTGCTAATGTTCAAAGTGGGCTTGGATGTCCATTTAAAGGAACTTGCCATAGTTGGTAATGTGGCAACTGTGGCAGGTTTGGTTGGCGCAATTCTCCCTGTTTTGATGACTCTGCCATTAGCAATGGCATTTGGTGAAAAATGGCAAGTTGCCCTACTTGCGGGGGTTGTGTTATCCGCCACTTCGGTGAGCATTTCAGCACAGGTACTGCTCGAAATCGGCGTCCTACGTACCAAAGAAGGTAATGCCCTGCTTGCGGCAGCATTGGTAGACGATATAGTCGCTATTTTGCTAGTGTCATTGGCAATCCCCCTCACCAGTGGTGGGCAAATCCACGCGGTAGAATTGGCCGAAATCGTATTACGTATGGTGCTTTATCTTGTCGGTGCTTTGGTCGTAGCATGGTTCGGTATCGCCCGTCTCATCAACTGGCTCAATCAATGGCCTGACATCAAGGCGTCGTATGGGATACCGGCTATCGCATTGGTTTTGGCACTCTTTTTTGGCTGGTCAGCGGCCTATTTGGGGGGAGTCGCAAGCATTACCGGGGCATTTATCGCTGGCTTAGGCCTTAGTCGCGCCCAAGAAAGCGTCAAACATCAGATAGATGTCGCCACCACCAATATTGCCTATGCCTTTTTAGTGCCCGTCTTTTTTATCAGCGTTGGCCTTCAAACCGATCTCAGCGCTTTTCCATTGAGCGCTCTCCCCTTTGCAATCCTACTTTTAATTGTAGCTGTGGCCTCCAAAGTCTTAGGCTGTGGCATCGGGGCGAACCGGACAGGGTTCACGCGCCAAGAATCTCTGAGATTAGGGGTGTGCATGGTTTCACGTGGCGAAGTCGGCCTGATTATCGCTTCACTAGGTCTAAGCAGTGGGGTTTTTATCGCTGATGATCCACTGTTTGCATCGCTATTTTTGGTGATTATACTGACAACTGTCATGACGCCCCCACTGGTGCGTCGCTCTTTTCACGAATCCACACCCGTTCGAGAGGTCAATCGAAAATATGTCCAAACTGGTAGTTCTGATTACCGCCCGGATTGAAGCAGGTCACACGGTTGGGGAGGCATGGCAACAAGCAGGTGCGCCGGGCGTGACACTCATCGAGGGTCACGGTTTGCGCCGACTCCAAGAGGCCACCCAGCACACCGAAATTCTATCCGGCACGTTTTCACTCCTTGAGGTCTTTAGACAGGTAGACATCAGCAGCCTGATTATTTTTACAGTGCTGGATGAGGATGAGTTGGTAGATCGTATTCTTGCGACCACCGAAAAAATTCTTGGCGATCTGCGCCAAGCCAATAATGGTATCGCCTTTGTTATCAATCTGGAACGCACTGTCGGGATCAATCGCTACTGAAAATGGGAATCGCAAATAGGTGATATAACCCACCCTCATAATTCGACTAAAGGCGACCTCTCCGCAGGTTGTTTTTAGTTCCCCTACCCATCCCCCGTTGATATGTGCCAACAAATGACAAAAATCCTTTAATCGCAGCATCAACAAGCCGATTATCTTAAAATTTCAATCTGATATTGCCCTTGTCATTACGAATAACAACTTTCAGCTTACCTTCTCAGCGTTTAATTCTCAATGTTGATCAACATATTTGTGTATATTGACAAATCAAGTAGGGTCATTTGTGCATCTTGCCAAAAAATGATTTTTTAAATTTCTTTACCATGTTTCTATCAAAAAAAAATCTAAGCTGTTAGCGCCAAACAAAGTTATTTGGTTAAAAGATCATTTTAGGCGCTCACCCAAAGCTATACTGTCGTACCCATTCCTCTGTGAAATTGCTGACCGATCAACATAGTAAGGTGGAGCCATATGTCAAACTATTTAGAACCTGAAAAAGTACCATCCGCCAATCTATTGATGGGTTATATCCAATCCATCCCAACTGAAACCCTTACCAAGTGGCTCCCCGACAATCCCTACGCCAGAAAATTAACTATCTGGGCAACAAGCGTAATTCTCACGGGGCTATTCGCGGCGATGATGCTCCCTAGTGGGGAAATGGCCGTTGCCTTTACCGCTTTGATTACTGCCGTCGTCGGCACCATTCTGTTTGGCGAAGAGCGGATGCCGTTGGTTGTTGTAGGTCTAATGATGCTGCCATTAGGGGGTCTCGGCGATTTTCACGGCATTGTCGAAAACATGGAGTGGGTACTGTTTATCAAACTTGTGGCCCTGCTGACTTGGGTAGATTTTTTGAACCACACGAAATATTTTGAACATCTGATTGAACGCTATTTACCCCGCCAACTGCATGGTTTCCCCCTAATTGCCCTTTTATGTGTACTAGCCGCCTTCTCTGCTGCTTTGATTGATGAAGTCAACTCCATTGTGCTGTGGTATTTTGTAACCAAGGCGATTATCGGCTTTACCCCCAAAGGAAAGCTAAGATTAAAGGCCGCTTCGTGGACAGCGATTGTGATATTGTTGGTGAGCGCGACTAACATCGGCTCACAATTTTTACCATTAGGGAATCCGGTAGGCATTGCCATTTCGGTCATTTCCGGCTTATCAGCAGTAGATTTTATTACCTACGCATGGCTACCGGGAATCGTAACTCTCGTCTATTTTAATCTACGGGTTCGCTATAAATTCCGAAGCCTCATCTGGGAATTTAAATCCGTCACCGTCGAAGACTCCGATTTTGAAGTTTTAGAAGAACACATGGATCAGTACGAAGTCATCGAATACGAGGAAACGCCGACAAGCAATGCAACCCATCCTGTCGAACACAAAGCCGTGCCGATTCCAATTCTGCACAGTTTGTTCGGCATCGGGGTCATCGGCTTGGTACTGGCAACGCCTGTCTCCAACTTCCTCAACTACAGCCCAGAAACTGGCTTAGGTATTTTCGTTCTAGCCCTATTCGCTGGCACGTTGTCTGTTGGCAGTAGCTTCGGGCGGCATACCGAACTTGTCCTACGTGAACTCCCGTGGAACACTTTGTTCTTCATTGTCTTTCTATTCGGCATCGCACACGGCTTAGAAACCAGCGGTCTAACCGAATCAGCCGCCGAGCAAATTTATTCCACTTTTGGGACAAATGAGATCGCCGTCAGAATTGTCATTGTGTTGGTCGCCGCGTTGGTAACGGCCTTTATGGACAATGTGATCGCCGTCGCTGTCATTGCACCAATCATTATTGCACTCGGAGATCGGGGTTTTGAAACGCATGGCTTGTGGTTCTCGTTGCTCTCAGCAGCAGTCGTGGCGGGCAATCTGACACCCATCGGCAGCACGGCCAATATTATCGCCAATGCCAAAATCAAATCAAGTTGGGGTAGCTGGTGGAAAACTGGGGGCATATTGGCGGTGGAGTGTCTAATCGTCAATCAAATGCTGCTTTATCTATGGGAACAGATCATCCGCTGATTAATCCGCCTAAAACAAGCCCATCTTAGCAAAGGTGGGCTTCATTCATTTTTCCTGCCAACCTCCATACGAATGCAAATTCACCCGATAATTGATGGGTCAAAGTTACTGAAAAATTGGGAGTTTCTGGATTTTGGGGAGGGGATTATGGGTAGAGCAGATAAATGCTCTGCTCCTTTTGTTTAGCTGTGGGACCTGGACTCGAACCAGGACTAATGGATCCAGAGTCCACTGTTCTGCCGATTAAACTATCCCACACTATTTGGTTGTAAACCGCATTGTAGCATGGTCAGACCCCACTGACAAGGGTGTTCACGCTGGCTATTCAGGCCGATACACGAAACCGGGACTACCCAAATACATCCCCCCATCCATATTGATGCACAACCCTTCCGCATAAATATACGGGGTTGAGATCACCTCCGATGGTTGGCCCGACATTTTGGTAATGGGAGTGTGCCCATGAATTATTTGTCGGGTGCGACTGTCTCCATACCGTTGCATGAACTCGGAGGCACGACTGAAATCCCGAAACGTAAATCGCTCGGCAAAATCTTCTAACAGCCGATCTAGACCTTCCGTATCTTTGTCTTCAAACAACTGGTGAAAAACAAAATTAACTTCATCAATCGTTCGACCATAGCGGGTATAAAACCACGCGTCGGCGTGAACTACCAGCAGCTTGCCCAGCGTCAGCATGGCGGGCAACTGCATCAACCAATCAATATGTGAAACCTTTAGTCGTTCCAGATCAGAGGTCTTGCCACCGTTACGCCGCCAATTCGCCAAAAACGTTGAGCCATCATAGGCCAGCACCGCTTGTGGGAAAAAATGAACGGCTATCATAATGAGGTCATGGTTGCCTAATACGGCCAATACTTGCCCACCTGCATCAGTCGCCTCATGCTGCAAGCGCATTACAAAATCAATTGCCCCAATGCCATCCGGCCCGCGATCTACAAAATCCCCCATAAAACATAGGATCGCCTCTTGGCCTATCCAATGCAGCTTTTCATCCACCAATTTCGCATTGCGCAGCAGCGTCGTAAGTTTGTCCAAATGCCCATGCACATCCCCGACAAAATAAGTATTCCCCATATCCACCTCAACATATTATGCCAATACTGGCGACTGTCCCTCTTTGTGTCGTTCATAGGCTTGAATTTCGGCCTCCAAATTTGGCGGAAAGAGACGCTTCCGAAAAATCAACGCCAGAAGAATCCCGACCATCACCCCAAACCACACTTGGAAAATGCCAATCATCAAGACGGCGGCACCTGTTGCGCTTTTTTCCATCGCCACAATGCCCGACAGCATCGCGCCAACCGTCAGTTCGCGTCCGCCCGCCCCACCCGGCAACGCACTGAGCGCCGAAACGACCACTGAAAAGCCGAGAATAAACACAGCCTGCACAAATAACACTGTCGAAGCTGTCTCCCCCAGCCCCAGCAACATCAAGTAAAAGCCCACGCAGTCGCAAAAATAAGCCCCGACACCAAATCCAACCGTTCGGGCAATATGGCGCAGACGGGCCATTTCATAGCTGCTCTCATAAATAACATGTAACGACTGCTGGAATCGGCCTATGAAGGGCAAATAGGCTATCCATCTAATGAGCGCCAGCGCCAATGGACGCACCTGCACCACTGCAATCACCAGCGCCATAAACACGATCGCAAATACGATGAGGCCCTGCACATAACCCTGACTAATGGCATCCGACTCGAATAATTCACCGCCACCGATCAAACCCGACACCATTACCAACAGTACCACCGCGAGTCCATCCACCAACCGTTCAGCGATGATAATAGGAACCGTTCGCGTGGCGGGTACTCCGGTCATATTTTTGAACACCAGTGCCTTGATGACCTCGGCTGCCTTACCCGGACTCAATGCAAGGGGTAGACTCGCCAACCACAAAATAAAGCTATCCTGTATCTTTACCGTTGCAGGTTTGGTTTCGGTTGCGGGTCGTGTTTCCCCACGCAGTGTCGCCTTGACACCAATGACGCGCAAGAAATACTGCCATTCACAATAACGCAACACCCAATTGACGAATTTGAGGCCAATAACAGGCAGGAATATCCACAATGGAAATTCACCCAATTTTTTTGCTAGGTCACGGGCATTGAAGAAAACAACCACACCAACCACCACTGCCAGCATAAAAATGAGGCTGCCAATGATCTGATTTCGATATTTCTGCATTTTTGCATACTCGCATATTTGCCTATAGATGCCTTTATCAGCATAGACGACCTTGCACATAAGCGTCAATGTCTAAACTTCTCAGGCGGGTAGATAGAAAGTTGCGAAAAGGCCCATTTCTCGCCATACTAGACATCTAATGAGTGTTATCCTTCTATTATTTTTCTTGGGTAAGGAGTCTGGTCATTCATGGCAAGTCGCCCTATTACAGTCGGCACGTATAACGTCAATAACCTGTTTGACCGTTTTGACGATCCCTATAGTTATAGTGATGACACATGGAGTCCAAAGGCCACCAAAGCCAAAGACCTTGACCAATTATTCCAATTAGGTCAGCGCCTACGTGAAGATGAGCCAGACATATTGGCGATACAAGAAGTAGAAGACAAAGGCGTCCTGTATGAATTTAACGTCTCCCAGTTAGGACGGCACTTTAAGGATTTGGCCCTGATTCCGGGCAACGACCCACGTGGCATTGATGTGGCCCTTGCCAGCACCCTGCCCCTCGGTCAAGTGGTGTCCTATCAGTTTATTCGGGACAAAGACACGGGGCGCAAATTATTCTCGCGTGACCTGCTCGAGGTCGAGGTGATGCACCCGGATAACCCTTATCAACGACTGTTCACCATTTTTGTCAACCATTTCAAAAGCAAATTTATTGACCCCAAAGTCAAAGCTGCTGATCGTCCAGCGGCAGAAGCCGAAAATGACCGCTTGCGTTGGAAACAAGCCACCGCCGTTGCCCAAATTGTCAAGGCGCGTTTCCCCAACCCCAACGACTTTTTTATCATCGCAGGTGATCTAAACGACACTCCCGATGCGGCGACCCTTGCGCCCCTGCTGCGCGACCCCCAACTGCGTTTATTTAATGTGTTGGATTTGGTTCAAGATACTTCCAAACGCTGGACACATTATTGGAAAGCACAAAAGGAATATAGCCAGCTAGACTATTTGCTGCTTTCGCCTGCCCTTGCCCAATATATTGTGCCGGGGTCAGTACAGGTCGTTCAAAAAGGATCTATCGGGGGATCAGATCACCGCCCAGTGTATGTCAAACTACAACTCTTTTGATTGCTTCTTTTTTATGTCGTTTTCGAGCTTGGGAGATTCTGAAACATGAGAACTCGCGCTGTATTGTTGGCAGGTGGTGAAGGCACACGATTGGGGGTATTGACCGCAAAACGCGCCAAACCTGCCGTACCTTTTGCCGGAAAATATCGTATTTTAGACTTTGTGCTCTCTAACTGCGTTAATTCCAATATTTTTGATGTTTTGGTGCTGACCCAATATCGCCCCCACTCCCTCAATGAACACATCGCACGCGGCGAGCCGTGGGACTTGGACCGATCTTTCTCCGGCGGGGTGCAGTTGCTTCAACCCTACAAGGGCCGAAAATCCACCGACTGGTACAAAGGCACAGCCGACGCGGTAACACAAAACCTGAATTTTGTACGTCGTGGCGCACCCGATAACATCCTGATTTTGTCCGGCGACCATATCTACAAAATGGATTATTCCGAACTGATTGATTATCACGAATCGAATGATGCCGACCTCACCATCTGTGTCATTGAAGTCCCCATGCACGAAGCCAGCCGCTATGGAATTATATTTACCGACGACAAAATGAATGTGCTGGAATTTTATGAAAAACCCAAAAATCCCCCCGGCAATCTCGCCAATATGGGGGTGTATGTCTTTAAGACCCCGGTGCTAGATTATTATTTGCAGCAAGACGACGCCGATGAAAATTCCGACCACGACTTTGGCAAAAACATTATTCCCAAGATGATTAGCGACAAACTGCGCATTATCGCCTACCCCTTTAAAGATTATTGGGTAGACGTGGGGACATTGGGTGCCTACTGGGAAGCCCATATGGACTTGCTGCGTAATCCCCCGTTGCTCGACTTGAATGACCGCAGTTGGGTCATCCACACCCGTTCCGAAGAACGCCCCCCCGTCAAGGTCGAACGCGGCGTCGAACTCATTGACAGTATGGTCACGAGTGGTTCAATAATTTCCAGCCGCGCCTATGTTGAACGCAGCGTACTTTCGCCGGGAGTGGTGGTTGGGCCGGGAGCAATTATCCGCGAAAGCATCATTTTGACCGATGCTTATATTGAAGCAGGGGCGGTTGTTGAGCGTTGCATTATTGATAAGCAGGCCGTCATTGGCGAAAATACCCGGATTGGTCGCAGAAGCGAAGAAACCAACCCCGAAAAATTGCAGCTAACCAGCGTGGGCAAAAGTGCCCGTGTGCCCGCCAATTTCACCATTGGAGCAAATGTCATTATCGGCAGTGAGGTGGACATTGAAGACTTCGATAAATTCCCTGACCGAATTGTGCCAGACGGCGCACGAGTAGGCTATCTGGGGCCAGACAAATCGTAATATGAGACAGATTTCGAAATACCTGCTGATGGGTGTCGTTTTGCTGATGCTCGTCAGCAATCCCTTTACCAATCTTACCAAGTACCCCGCCTATGCCGATGGCTCCATTGAACAGCGGGTGGACAACCTGATCAGAAGTATGACGTTGGAACAAAAAGTCGGGCAGATGTTTATGGTCAGCATCTATGGTACACGCATGTCTGACCCCAACCTACGTTTCTTGCGTCAATATCAACCCGGTGCGATTGCGTTGTTTGGCTCGAACCTCGATTACCAATCCGCCTCGGAAACCACCGACTACATCAATGTGTTGCAGCAAATCGTCATCGAATCCAACGGAATCCCGATGTTGGTCGCGGTAGATCAAGAAGGTGGACGGGTATGGCGGCTGGTCAATGGGTTTACCCATTTTCCTGAACCCCTCTATCTCGGCGCAGCGGCTGATCCGAACATCGCCTATGCGGTTGGACAAGCATTGGGCCGCGAAATTAAGGGCGTCGGCGTCAACATGAACCTTGCCCCGGTGGTGGATTTGACTACCCGCTTTGATAACCTCACCCCAACCAGTGTGCTTTTTCAGCGTACAATGGGCGAAGACCCGGTTGTAGTGGGTGAGCTTTCCGGGATGCTGGCACGTGGCATGGCCGATGCTGGCGTGATTGGCGTCGTCAAACATTTCCCCGGTCACAGCCCCACCCGCACCGACAGCCATACCGATTTAGCGGTAGTAGATATTGACCGCCAAACCTTTGAGGAGCGAAATTTATGGGCGTTTCGGCTGGCAATCGAGTACGGCGCGGAAGTTGTGATGGTCGGCCATCTGTATTATCCAGCAATTGAACCCGTCGAAAATCTGCCTGCCTCACTCTCCCCCACCATGATGGGCATTCTCCGCCACGATTTGGGATTTGATGGGGTCATTATGACCGACGCCCTCGGCATGGGTGCGATTCTCAATCATCATAATGCTGAGGATGCGGCACTTTTGGCAATTGACGCTGGGGCAGACATGCTGGCAATGGGTCCAAACATGGCCTTTGCTAAACAAAAATCCTCAATGGAAGCAGTCGTCGCCGCCGTCAATAGTGGTAAGTTATCCGAACAGCGTATTGATGAATCAGTTCGGCGTATTTTATTGTTAAAGGCCCGCCATAATCTGTTGGACTGGGAACCCCTCGATTCCTCCGACCCAGCCGCCCGCATCCAGCAGGAATTGACCTCCCCGGTCATGACACAGGCTTTCGAATCGGCAGTCACGGTGTTGCAGGATAAAAATGGCCTGTTGCCCCTCCGCCCCACCGATAATGTTGCCCTGATTTTCCCCGCTATCTACAGCGACATCGGCAAAACATGTAGTCAATATCTGCCCGATGCCGAAATCTTGGGTTATACCTATTTCGTCGCCGATTGGGAATATGTCAGTACCCGCAAATTGGGCGAGTCGGCGGATAAAATCATCATTTTTGTCGAGACGCTCTACGTCAATACTGAGCAAGCCGCCCTGATTGAACGTCTGCCGCCTGAAAAAACGGTGGTCGTTTCGCTGGCGACCCCCTACGATTGGGAATTTATTAAACCGGAGTTCAGGCCAAGTGGCTATGTGGCGGCCTATGCCAACACCCCCGAAGCACAACAAGCAGCCTGTCGCGTATTGGCTGGCGTCGTGCCCGCACGGGGGATGCTGCCGCTGACCATGACCGATTTCAATATCGGCTCAGGCTTGGTCTATGATGCCCAACCCATCAGCACCGCCTCCAATCCGACACCGCAAAAATAAAACTCCAAATGAGGTCATTTAAGCTGCAAATTTGGATCAAAAGAGTGAGATTTCAAAATTATGAAAAAGTCATGGGCCGAATATACCTACCCTTATTCCCCCTCTAAGGATTTAAGTAAAAGAGGCTCCATCGTACCGGAATCGTATTATTTCAGTGAAGGAAGGCTCATTTTTAATGGAGATAGTGCCGATTTCGTATCCTGTCAATTTGAAATTGGCTATATGGAAGATTCATCAGCTTGGACAATAGTTTATGTACCCGCTATTGAAGAAAATACCAACATTTTGCGGGAGTTAGACTCAAGAATCGTTTATGCCGAAAAAGAACTTATTGGGGTCGAAAAAATACATTCTGGAACTATTAACGTATCCAACCTGCGTTTTGCAGAAATGCACGGTTCGACAGCCTTTGGAGGAGCAGCGAAAGTTGTTTTCTCTGTAGGCCGCTATCAAATCACTATCTCTAATCAAGAAACGGATGATGGAACAAGGAATAGAGCTTATTTTTATTTGACCGGTCTACCTCTCAGTAGCAATTACGCCCGTGACCAAACAGCTTTGCTTTTCGATATGATAAAAACCTCCAAAACAGAAAATGATGCGGCCCTTGATGCTGTTATACGCTATACATTTGATAACAGAAACACAGTTTTTGATGAAGTTCGTTCCGAAGCATTAGAAGAGGCTAAGAAAGCCAAGACAAAGGTTTTATCAGATACCTTTTCCAAAGAAGTGCCTATAAGGGTTTCCAGTCAAAATATTACAGTTGGGCTTCAGTGGCATAATAATGCAGAAGATATAACTTACCCATCACAACCAGCAAGTGTACTTACGAACTCATTTAAACTTATTGGGTTGAGCAAAGGTGTGGCGCAGATTAATCAAGGCAAAAGCGAGATGATAAGCACCTAAAAAGGCCGTATCCAAACGATCAAAACGTAGTAACAAAGCCCGAAACTTGTCCATCCAAGC
>JAIOHL010000319.1 GCA_019913005.1 Anaerolineae bacterium
CCCCCTAACGGCCATCCCATCCCCCGCCATTATGACCCCCATGCATAAATCCGTAACCATGGTTACGAATTCCCTTCTCCCTTATATAAACATAGCCCATACGTTCTAAAATTCCCGCCATCCTATTCCCCTCTCCATGCAATGGGAAGGGGCTAGGCGTGGGGATAATCAGTTAACTCCCATTCCCCGCGACAGGCAGCCGCACCGTAAAGGTTGTGCCTTGCCCCAACTCACTCTGCACCTCCACCGTGCCGCCGTGCAAATCGGCCACCCGCCGCACAATCGCCAAGCCGACCCCCGTGCCCACAATACCTGCTTCTTTGGCGCTGCTGGCCCGGAAAAACTGCTCAAAGATGCGTGGTACTTCGGCGCCATCAATCCCAATGCCCGTATCCCGAATCGCAACCGTCATCCAGTCGTCTTGGGCCAGCAGATGGACTAGCACCTCACCATTTTCCCGCGAATACTTGACCGCGTTTTCGATCAGGTTACTAAACAGCCGATTCAGCCCGTCCGCGTCCCCTGATATTTCGCAGGCCGTCGTCGGCATTATCAGCTTAAAGTCAATCCCCTTGCCTTCCATTTGCGGCGCGAGATTTTGCCGAATTTTGTCCAGCATCTCGACCAAATCCACCGTCTGCCGATTCAGCGCGGGCACCACCTCAAAACGCGAATAGGTCAGCACGTCTTGAATCATCATTTCCAACAGGCGGGTTTGTTCGCGGATGGCATCAAAGCGGGCCTGCACTCGTTCGGGATTTTGCGTCTGCCGTTCCGCCAAAAACAAGCCCGTGACAATTGAGGTCAGTGGGGCGCGTAGATCGTGCGTAAAATGAGCGATCATCTCCTGCATGGCCTTGAGTTTTTCGCCCTGTACCATCAAACGCATGGCCGATTCTTCCACAAAACGCTGGTCAAGGCGATCCCGGCAAATCGTCGCCAATTGATTGACCCGTCCCGCCCCATCCACATGCGCGATAATGACCTGCGCCACTGGTATGTGGATTTCGTCCATCAGGTGAATCTCGGTGTCTGCCTGCCAAGCGCCATTAGCAAAACGGGGGTCGGGTGGCTTGCCAATCGAATCCAGCGCCCATTGCGGCATAAAAAAGGCGGCGGGGATTTTCTCAATCGGTTCTGTGCCAATCAGCGCTCGTCCGGCCCGATTGACATAGGCCAAGCGTCCGGCCTCATCCACAATCGCTACATAATCGGCGATGTTGTCAATAATATCGGCCTGCCCACGTCCAATCACCGGGGCATCGGTTGGCATGGCAGGTGTAGGAATGGGGGTCGTGTTGGGGGAATTGGATACCAAAGGGGTATGGGATTCGATGCCGCTCCACCACACCAGCACGATTCCGGCCACTGCGACCAGTTCGATCAGGCGCTGGTCGCTGACCACCAGCACCACCAGAAAGATGAGCAGAATGAGCAGGCGGGGGGTAGTCCATTGTGGCCGAGCCATAGCGCGTCTGATAAATCCCTTCCAATCATGTGCCGACCAGCACCCTATGACGGGGTGATGGCTGGTGGGTTGATGCAATCCTATCCCCTAACTCTACCATAACTGTTCCGCCACTGACACTTCTAGGGCAAAGACGGAAAAAACCGACCTCACCCCAACCCCTTTCCCACGTGAGAGGGGCTTCCATCCGCCAGATGCGCCTCCCCCTCGCCAGATGGAGAGGGGGTCGGGGGGTGAGGTCAATATATCACCGCCACTCGACTTTGCCCACCTCGCCCCATCGGAATATACTGGACAGGGTCACATCGTAGAAGGGGGCCATTATGTCCGATGTCATGATCTCGTATTCCCGCAAGGATACCGATTTTGTCCGCCGGCTGCACCAAGCCTTGAGCCAGCAAAAGCGCGAAGGGTGGGTGGATTGGGAAGGCATCCCCCTGACCGCCGATTGGTGGAGCGAAATCTGCCACGCCATCGAAAGCGCCGACACCTTCCTGTTTGTCATCAGCCCCGATTCGCTGACCTCGCCCGTCTGCCACCTTGAGATTGACCATGCCCGCCGTCATAACAAACGGTTGGTGCCGATTGTGCGCCGTCCCTCTGACCCCACCGAAGCGTTTGGTGTCTTGGCTGCAATCCCCGCCGATGCAAATACCCAAGCCCGTCTGGGGGGGCGTGATCTGCTGGCGATTGCGCGGGATAATTGGAATGCCCTGTCGCGGCATAATTGGTTGACCTTTGACCAAGACGCCGAATTTACCGCCAATTTCCAAAAGTTGATTACCGCCCTTGACATGGATTTGGACTACATCCGCCAGCACACCCGCCTGTTGATGCGAGCCAAAGAATGGGAAACCGCCCGACGCATTGGCGCATCCCTCTTGCGTGACGAAGAATTGGCGGCGGCCCAGCAGTGGTTGGCGTCCAGCGGCGGCAAAGACCCCGGCCCCAGCGAACTGCATACCCAGTATATTTTTGAGAGTGCCCAAGAACAGCAGCGGCTTGAACAGGCCGAACGTGAACAGCAGGCGCGGGAACTGCTTTTCCAGAAACGGGCGGCGAATCGGGCACGTTATTTGGCAGGGGTCTCGGCATTGGCCGCCGTCGTGGGGATTGCCCTCTCCCTGTTCGCCTTTAGCCAATTCACCCGCGCACAGGATGAGGCCGATAATCGCGGCACGCAGGAACGTATAGCCGTCAATGAGGCGCAAAGTCGCGGCACACAGGAACAGATCGCGGTGGCAGCGGCGGCGACGGCTGACCGACGGGCCATCGAATCGCAGAGTCTCTTTTTGGCGGGGGCAGCCCAAGAATTGACGGATAGCGGTGACTCGCTCGGCCTGACATTGGCATTAGCGGCAGTCGAGGTAGAAGACCCGCCCGGTGAGGCCCAACGCGCACTGGCCGACGCTGCCTATCCCGCAGGCATCGCCTATGAATTCCCGATTCATACCATCACGGGCAACCCCAGCCTCGATGCTGCCCCGACCTTTCTTGTGGAATATTCGGCTCTCAGCGCGGATGGTCGCTGGGCGGCGGGCAAGGTGTATGATCGGGATTTGCAGCAGCAGAAGATCATGATCTGGGATGTGCAGCGTCGCACGCGCCACGACATCCCCATTCCCGCCGAGGTGGACGGGGTGGTAGATGTGTACTTTCATCCCACCGACGCTAACCAATTGGCGCTGTTGACCGTGAGTGTGTTGGAAAACAACGTCCGCATCTACCCGGTGTATATCGTGGACCCCGCCACCGGCATCGTACAAGACATGTACTACAATGACGAAACGGTCACCTATGGTGTGGTGTGGGGCAATAACGGCCATCTGTATCTCTTGGAGGCCACCGACCCCACTGGCCCGCTGCGGGTGTGGGATGCGACCATCAGCCGTGAATTGGTCACGGTTCGGACTGCACCCACCTTGTTTTTTAATGTCGGTTTTGCCAACCCCTTTGCGCTCAGTGCCGATGGTGAACGCTTGGCCTACATCGCCGAAGACGAGACGTTGCGTGTTGTCAGCACCAATCTGGGGGTGCCAGTTTTGGAGCAGCCCACCTCCTTGCGCGGGGTTCTGTTGGCGTTGAATGATGACGGCAGCCGACTCGCCATTTACACCGACAATGTTGTCCAAGTGCTGGATGTGGCATCCGGCAGTGTGCTCCTCAACGCGGCGTGGCCGAACCAGACCATTCGCTCGATGACCCTAGATGCAGCGGGGCGCACGCTGGCGATGGGGGCCTATAACAGCGGCAGCAGCCTGCCTTCGCTACGAGTGTGGGATGTGGACCGCGGCAGAGAGTTGATTTCCAGCGCGGCCAGTTTCGATGTACAGCAGGTCGCCATCACCAACGACGGCCAGTGGGTGTTGACCAACAGTGATCAGATTACCCGCCGCAACAATCTGGTCTTGTGGGCCGTCCGGTCTGCCGATGTGGTGCTGGATACCCAGATGGAGTTTTCCGGCGCATTGTGGCGGCTGAAATTTAGCGACGATAGTCAAACTTTGCGGGTGACCAATCAGGCGGGCGCCGAAGGGGATCCCCTGTCCGTTGACCTTGATCTTGCGACGGGCGAGGAAAGTTCGATCATCCTCGATGTGCCCATCATCGAAACACCCGATGTATGGTTCAGTGCCAACGGTGCATACAGTGTGACCAGTGCCCCCGCGACGGTGGATTACGAAATTACCCTGACGGATGCGGCGGGCAGCACGGTGGCGACATGGCCTTTTTCCGGCAATGTGGCGGCTGATTTCAGCACCATTTTTAGGCCGTCGGAGGATGGGCGGTGGGTGGCGGTGGGGGGCTGCGACGAGTATATCAACATCACGACGGGCGAATGTGGCCGCGCCAATGTCTGGCTATTTGAGGTGGGCCGGGAAACACCGCAGATTTGGTTATCGCATACTGGCTCAATCACGGCCTTTGCATGGAGTCCGGACGGGGAGTTTTTGGTCTCGGCGGATACCCGGATGCTGCTGGTGGTGTGGGACGTGGCGACGGGTCAGGCCATGCGCTATTTCCGGGGTCACTCGAATACCACCGGGCCGCTCAACAACCAGATTGTGGCAATGGTGGTCAGTCCCGATGGGCAATCTATCGCCTCGCTGGAATGGTATGGCCGATTGATCGTGTGGCGGGTGGATACATTGTCGGAGTTGATCGCATGGTCACGCGCCAATCGCTATGTCCGCGATTTGACGTGCAATGAACGCCTGCAATATCGCATCGAACCCTACTGCTCGGCGGATTATGTCGTCCCAACGAGTACGCCCTTTGCGCCGTGAATCCCAAATGGAATGCGGCTGAAAGCGAACCCCATCCCAAACCCTTCCCCAAACATAGGGAAGGGCTTCAATACGCCACTTTCGACTCCCCCTCGCCTATTGGAGAGGGGGCCGGGGGGTGAGGTTGGTTTGTGGGACGAACCAATAAACTCCCCCTTATCGCGCTCCTCCTCGTTTCCATGCCATTACTCAGGCCAAATGGTTTCATCAGGCACTGCGCATGATCCATTTCATTGCGGTACACTGGGGGTAGGAATGGTCGCGCTGGAATCCGCATTCACCCAAAACCGCCCGATAATGGGGATTAATGGGGTTCTCTAGGAGAATGCGCTTAGAAATTTCGAGGAGGAGCCGATGCTGCAACGACTCCGCAGATTAGCCGCCGCCCCCGTTTTTGACAACGAGGATGATACTCGTGCGGCCCGAATCCTAAACCCGCTCGTGCTCACCCTCATTGGCGGCACAGGGCTGGTTGCCATCCTCAGTCTGTTTACGCCAAGCGCTGACCCCACCCGCCCGATCAACGCGGCAGGGCTGCTGACCTATCTGGTGGCGTTCTATCTGCTGCGGCATGGTCGGGTTAGGGCGACGATATGGATTGTGACCATTCATTTGTGGTTGAGCCTGACCTTAAGCGATTTCATGTTCGGCGGTATCCATTCGGCCAGTTTTAGCGCCTATATAATCGTGATTGTGCTTGTCGCCATCCTGCTGAGTGAGCGGATCGCGGTTGCACTTACAGTCATGAGCATCATTGCGGGTGCCTTGATGGTCTATGCCCAACGACACGACCTGCTGCCACCCACCGAAGACCCTCGGCGTGTACCGGAATTCATCCTGACCATCCAAGCGGCTATCCTGCTGGTGGTCGGAACGCTCATTTATGGCACGGCCCGCTATGTGCGTGCGGCTTTTGAGCGGGCGCGGACGAGTGAGCAGCAGCTTATCGAGCGCAACCGCCAATTGGAGCATCAGATTGACGAGCGCCAGCGTATTGAATCCGAGCGGGATCGGATTTTTGATATGTCGCTGGACATCATCGTGGTGTCAGGGGTGGATGGCTATATTAAGCGCGTGAACCCGGCGATGGCACGGATTACGGGCTATTCGGCGGAGGAATTGTTGACGATGCGTTTTACGGCCTTCGCTGATCCCGTTGATTTGGAGAGGGCCATGCAGGAGATGGGCAAGCTGGCACAGGGTATCCCGGTGACCAATGTCGAAATGCGCACGCTTTGCAAGGACGGCCAGATCAAGTGGTTGGCGTGGAACGCGGTTCCGGTGGGCGATCTGATCTTCTCGGTGGGGCGAGACATTACCGCGAAAAAACAGCAAGAACAACAGCAGCTTGAATTGACACTCGCCAGAGAGAAAACGGTCTTTTTGAGCGAGTTTCTGGGCACGATTTCGCACGATCTCAAAACACCGCTGAGTGTCATCAATACTCACCTCTTTCTGCTTGAAAGAAACACCGATCCCAACAAGCAAAAGCACAGCCTTCAACAGATCCAAGGGCAAACAAAACAGCTTGAACGATTTATCCAAGATATTTTGATGGTCTCGCGCCTCGAATATGTGCCAGAATTTGAGCACATGGCCTTGAATGTCAACACAATTCTTTCGGATGTCACGCAGCAGCTTCGCTCGAAAGCCGAGCAAAAACACATCCAGACGCATCTTGAATTGGCGGACAATATCCCGTTGATTGTCGCTGATCCGCAAGCCCTCCAGCGTGTCTTCACCAATCTCATGGAGAACGCGATTAACTACACGCCCGATACCGGAACGATTGATGTGCGGACACGCGCCGCGCCGAATAAAGTGGTCGTGGAGATCAGCGATACGGGGATTGGCATTCGTGAGGAAGATTTGCCGCATATTTTTGATCGCTTTTATCGCTCGCCGCAGGCCCGCTCGTTGGATCGGGGCGGCACTGGGCTTGGATTGCCCATTGCGAAAAAAATCATTGATATGCACCAAGGCGAGATCATCGTCACCAGTGTGCATGGGCGGGGGACAACCTTCCGTGTTCAAATCCCGGTGACGCTGGCTGATAGCCAATCAGAGTGAAAACAAACCGTTCCCCGAACTTATGGCAGGGCTTTAATACGCGGTATCCTCTACCCTCCCTATGCTTGGGGTCGGGTCGGGAGCAGGGACGATCTCATACCAGATTCGGATAAACAGTCGCTTTTCAGAACAATGGGTTTATGACGTTTAACCTTTAAATGCGGTAAGTCGTCCCCATCCCAAACCCTTCCCCATCGCAATAGGGAAGGGCTTGAATAGCTGGTTTTCTACCCTCCCTA
>JAIOHL010000320.1 GCA_019913005.1 Anaerolineae bacterium
ATGCAGCAGGCGGCGCGTGTGTCCGATTACACCGCCTTTATGCTGATGGGTCAAGAACGTGCGGGTGAACTGATTGAATTCAATCAAACTGATCGAATCTTCACCCAGCCCGCCGATTCTCGCACCGAAGATTACATCACAGGGCGATTTGGCTGATGGCATCTTCCCCAAAAACAGTCTTGTTCCTTTGCACGGGGAACTCCTGTCGCAGTCAAATGGCCGAAGGGCTTGTCAATGGACACCTGCATGGGGCTTGGCAAGCCTTTTCGGCGGGAACAAACCCGGCCTCACAGGTTCACCCATTGGCAATTCAGGTAATGGGAGAAATCGGCCTCGATATTTCGCAGAACATCCCAAAACATACTGAGGCTTTCAAGGGCCACACCTTTAATGTGGTCATCACCGTTTGTGATAACGCCGCCGAGAACTGTCCTATCTGGCTTGGCAAGGGCCACAGGCAGCATATTGGCTTTGATGACCCGGCTGCTTTTGTTGGTTCCCCGGAAGACACAATAGCCGTTTTCCGTCGGGTACGGGATGAGATTCAAGAACAAGTTTTGCAGTGGTTAAAAAACTTTAATCCATAGTAAAATGGAGGGGGACGAAGGGACTATGGTCTTGCCAAATCGAACGATCTTAGACCAAGAAGAAAACGAACTACGCGACAATATTTTACGGATGAGTGATCTCACCGATAAAGCCATTGATCGTTGCATCCAATCACTGCGCACCCAGAATATTGAATTGGCTCGTCAAGTGATTGCCGACGATCAAAAAATTAATGATTTACGATATGTGGTAGAAGAACAGGGTTATAAAGTTCTGGCGCTGCAAGCTCCGGCTGCGCGAGACATGCGCAAGGTGGTTGTCGCCATACATATCGCGGTGGAATTAGAGCGTATGGCCGATCACGCAGCGGGTATTGCCAAACTATGTGTAGAACTCGCCAAAGAATCGCCCCTGAAGCCCTTTGTAGACATTCCGCGCATGGCCGAAATCTCCCGCGAGATGCTGAGGGATGGTATCGCTGCCTATATGGATGCCAACACCGAACTGGCCGCTATAGTAGTGGAACGCGATAATGAAGTAGATGAATTGGACAAGCAGGTCTACCGAGAACTGCTAACTTACATGCTCCAAGACGCACGCAACATCAATCGCGCCACCTATTTATTATGGGTCTCGCACAATATGGAGCGTATCGCTGATCGCATCACCAATATTTGTGAACGGGTACTGTTTATGGTGACGGGTAATGTCCGTCAAAACCCAGAAGATTAAGCAAGTTGACCTCAGTTTTGGATAGCCCCAGCCTATTCAAAACTGAGCTTGTTCTAACGCGGATTTATTCATAACACCACAACATCGAGGCACCATGCCAAGTGAATTATCGCGTGAAGATTTCCCTCCAAATCCTGCCGAGAAGCTAGGCTATACACTCGAATTTAATGATGAATTCGATGGCCTTGAACTGGATGCCCGCCATTGGAGTCCTCATTATTTGCCCCAATGGAGTTCACGTGAACAATCAGTGGCGAACTACTCATTTGAGAATGGTCATCTAGTCCTACAAATCACAAAAGATCAGCCCCCGTGGTGTCCAGAATTTGACGGGGATGTACGGGCTTCTTCCCTCTAAACTGGGGTATTTTCTGGCCCAGTTGGCAGTAAACTAGGCCAAAGCCGATTCAGTGACCAGCTCGTCGTCCGCGAAGCCCAACCGAACACTCGCAAATATACCCCGCAGTTCGGCTATTTTGAAACACGGGTCAAGGGCTTGGCAACAAGCGCGAATCATGTCGCCTTGTGGACGATTGGTTACGAAGATGTACCGGAGCGATCTGCCGAAATATGTATGTTTGAACTGTTGGGCAATGAGGCTGGCCGAGACTCCTCCATCGTCAGATATGGGGTGCATCCTTGGAGCGACCCAACCATACGCGACGAGTTTTTTATAGAGCAATTCCCAATAGACACCACCCAATTTCATATTTATGCGGTGGAGTGGACCCCGACTCATATTGATTTCTACATTGATAACGTGAAGATAAAAGCCATCCACCAGTCGCCGCAACATCCGATGCAGTTGATGCTCAGTATTTTTGAACTTCCCTTTGCAGGCGCATGGAATGGGCAATATAATCTCAACGACCCCTATCCCAAAAAGTTCACGATTGATTATGTGCGCGGCTACCAACCAATCAATGGCTATGGCACTTAGTCCATAATTTGCATTTCATACTGGCTGAGGCTACGAAATTTCTATTTTGCCTATCGGCCCAGTGTCCACATCCACACATTTTGCAGGCGACAGTAGGCTTGCTGTGGGGTTGAAATCACAATATGCACTGCGAATGTCCCCGCTACAGGTTGTAATTGAATCTGTCCTACTAACCGTCCATTGACGAACAAACTGCCCTGTTCGCCGTTTGCCACAATCGTGAACCAATTATTTTGATTGAGGCCGGGCAGAATCGCAGGGGATTCAATCGCCAATCCATCTGGGGCGGCCTCACCATCCTGATAATGAATGAAATAGGCTTGGCCCAATGGGGTAAATAGCATGGTGGCAAAATTTGCACCGTCCTGCTGACGAAAAATGACGCCACACGCTGTATCTTCCGGCCCTTCTAGCAACGCCGCGCTGAACCCCAACACATAGTCTTGATAAAGATTTTCGCCCAGCATTGGATAGGCGCTAAATCCCACATCAGATGTAAAAATGAAGGCCTCGCGCGCCAACGCTTGCACACCCCCCTCAACTGTTGGGATAAAATCAGAGGCTCGCAGTTCATCCACAATCTCTTGGGGTGTGCCTTGATACGCATAAATTCGATCGCCCGGTTGATTTGGCCCAATCGCTCCCAATTTGGCCGGATCATCGGTATAAAAACGACTGGTGAGATTAATCTCTCGCAGTGTCACCACAATATTATCAGCATGGTCAGCATCGGCTCGCAGCAAAATCGCCGCCTCCCCTGCTTCCACAGGCAGCATATCCATTGGTGCATCCAATTGAGCCACCAAGAGCCGATTCATCGCCACAAAAATAGTGCTGGCCTCTTGCCAAAAACTGAACTCCACCCGTTCTCCCAACGGCAAATCTAGTGGGTCACTGCTTTCGATTCCCGCCAGTTCTCGACTATTCCCATCTAGCAGATTCAACTCCCAATAGCCATCCGAAGTCAATTGAAATAACCAGTAACGGCTGTTTTGGGGTATCTCACGCAGCCGAAATTCAAGTGTATAAACATCATCTGGCAAATCGGCTACCAATTCAAGATAAAAGTCCTCAGCAGGCAGGGCTTTAATGGATTCGCGGGCCAGCGATTCTCCTTCCGGCAAATTCACAACAGCACTGGTACGGCGGTCAGCATCTCGATTGCTATAGCCATTGAGGAGGATAAGCCGGTACTCACCTGAAGTTGGCCCAAAACCGCCTCCTTCACGATATACCCGAACGGTATATAAGCCATCTAATTCCAATGAGATGGCTTCCAAACGCGCATCGGTTGTCTCAAAGGCAGCATTGTCGTTGCTGGCAATAACCTCAGCATTGGGGTTTAGCAACGTCAGGACAACATCCAAATCGCCACTGACCTTTTCGGCTACCAGTGAGATAATCTGCCCGGCCTGCCCCTCGAATTTCCATTCTTCCAGCACCAACCCTTCGCCCAATTGCCCCGTCACAGGCTGAAACAGCTTAAGTATATTTTCTGACTGCCGCTTGTGGTCTGCCTGTATTGCATGAGGATGAGCAGAAGCGGTCATCGCTAACAGACTACAGAGGATAAACACAATTCGGCATTTCAGTTTCATGTCTAACCAGTAACTTTCTTCAGGAAAAATTCGGTAAATTCACAACAAATCAGTTACGTCTGGTCTAGCATCCACTTCGCCTAGAGGGTATCATAGTTTTACACTATTGAGCGAAATGAAATTTAGAAAAATATCTTAGAGGGGTGCAAAATGGTCAATGCAATTGTACTCATCAATGTGGAACGTGGGCAGGTCAACCCCGTTGCCCAACAAATTATTAACATTGATGGAGTTACGGATGTTTTTTCCATCGCGGGTCGTTACGATCTCGCCGCCATTTTGCGAACCGAATCTAATGAACATGTTGCAGAAATTGTCACGGTAATTATTCGGGGTATTAAGGGCATTCTTGCCACTGAAACCCTGATTGCTTTCAAAGCCTATTCCAAGTCGGACCTTGATGCAGCCTTTAGTATCGGGAATGAAGAACTCAACAACAAGTAGGACACCAAATGCGTATTCTGTATCTCGAAGATGACCCCGCCAACCTCGCACTCTTTGATCGTATTGCCCAACTCTATGGGGATGAAATTATCACCGTCGCCCACCCTGAAGATGCCATTGCTGAATTACAATCTGACGCATTCGATTTGATCGTCGCCGATGTGTATTTGGGCACAGGCGTGATGGACGGCATTGAATTTGCCGAATATCTACGAAGTGCCGGTCTACAAACTCCTATTATTTCAATCACCGCCTATGATTTTGAAGAATATGAACGCCGCAGTGAAGAAGCGGGTGCGGAATATCATATTGTCAAACCCATTGCGGTGAATGACCTCATTGCTGTTATTAATCAGTTTCGGGCCTAGTCGCCTTTAGGATGATGACGGGTGTCCGCTGAAAATCCTTCACTAAGTCGTCATCCCATTTTACAACTTGTCACTCAATTAACCCGCTCCGACCTCCTGCTCATTCTATTGATTGGGCTGGTGGCTTTTTCGGCGCGGGTGATACCCGAACCCCGTACCGTTGACGATGCCTTTATTACCTTTCGCTACAGCCGCAATCTCGTCGAGGCGGAAGGCTTCGTTTACAACCCCGACAGCAAGGTATTAGGCACTACTACCCCGCTTTATACCCTGCTGATGGCGGGTTTTGGTGGGATTATGGGCGATCATTATCAGTGGTACGCCCTATTCATCAACGCCCTTGCCGATACCCTTTCCGTTGTGCTGCTTTATCTGCTGGCGCGATATTTAACAGGCAGTCGTCTGGCGGGTGGGCTTTTGGGACTGCTGTGGGCATTACTTTCCTACAGTGTCACTTTTGCCATTGGCGGTATGGAAACCAGCGTCCACAACTTGCTGATGATTGCCGCATGGGTCACCTATCTGGATAAGCAGCGTGGTTGGGTCGGTACGTTGGTGGCGTTGGGTCTCCTGACCCGTCCCGATGCCCTATTATGGGCCGCCCCGCTGATGCTCCATCAATTATGGACGGCATGGCGTGAACGCACCGCCGATCAAAATTTATGGTCATGGCTACCCCTGCCGGATTATGTTGCCGGACTCATCATCGGCCTTCCTTGGGTCATCTTTGCCACGCTCTATTTTGGCAGCCCTCTGCCCCATACCATCGGCACAAAATCAGTGGTCTATCAAGTAGATGGCACGCAGGCCCTGATTAAGATGCTGCAACAGTTCGCCAATCCGATTGATCAATTTGAAATCTTGGGGCCAGTTGTGGGCACAGGTATCGGCTTGATTTTATTTCCTTTTCTGGCATTGGTCGGTCTTCGGGCAATGTTAAAACCCTACCCCCGTACCCTGCCGATTTTTCTCCATGCGTGGCTCTATCTCATTGTTTTTAGCGCCACCAATCCCTTGATTTTCCGCTGGTATCTGACCCCGCCCATGCCTGCCTATTTGTTGGCAATCGTCTGCGGCGCGTATTCATTAGGTCAGTCGCTCACGCCGTCAATTGGAGCACAGCGACTCAAATTCGTGGCCTATGGCTTGAGTGCCTTTGCCGTACTATGTGTCTTAGCAGGCTGGCAGCTAAAACCCGACCATCGCCCCAATCGCCCTGCCCCCAAAATGGCCTTCCACGAAATCGAATTGAATTATCAAACCGTTGCCGAGCGCCTTGTCCGTGAAGAAAATATCGGGCCAGACACCCTCATTGCTGCCGGGGATATTGGCGCAGTCGGTTTTTTCAGCCATGCCCGTATTTTGGATACTATCGGCCTTGTCACCCATGATTTAAATCACTATTACGAAACCGATGGCTACCAAGACCTGATTCCCCAAGACGGCAATTATGCTATCCCGCCCCAACTGATTTTTGACCGTCAGCCCGATTACATCATCACAATGTTAGATTTTGTCAAACTTGGCTTACAACAAGACTCCCGTTTTGCCGAGCAATATGAACTGCTCTACGAAATCAAAACCAATTATTATGGCGGCGCGATGCTGGTTTACAAACGTATCGCCGTGCAGTGAGCCTACGTTTGCCCAACCGTGTAATTACATCACGTGGGCCTGCCGTGTAGATTTGTCCACCCCTCTGCTATAATGGCGCGGCGTTAAACTTTCTGGAACATAAGACGAGTAGAGTGCGTTGAAAAAGTGGCTGACATTTGGCCTCGGCGCGGTAGTCAGTGTAGGAATTTTCGTCGCGTTGGTTGGCTCGGAACTGGATGCAGTACAAGATGAATTAGCACGGGCACGGTATATCTATCTGCTACCCTGTGCCTTGCTGCTGTTTGCGGGACTGCTAACGCGGGCCATGCGCTGGCATATCCTGTTAGATAAAAAGGTCAGTGTGTGGCACAGTTTCCACATTATGAATGTCGGCTACTTTGTCAGTTCCATTCTGCCTTTCCGCATTGGTGATTTCGCACGGGCATGGCTGACTAGCCGCCTCAAATCACCTGTTTCTGGGTTTACCTCGCTTAGTACCATTGTGGTCGAGCGTTTAGTAGATCTGCTGTTTGTCGTGTTGGTATTGGGGGTCTGCCTCGCCGTTTTGGATGTCCCAAGTGAAGTCACATCCGTTGGTGTGTTAATGGGCACTGCCGCTCTGGTTGCCCTGATTACCCTCAGCATTTTTTCTGCCCGACCCACATTAGCCAAATCGGTCTTAAGTTGGGTCGAAGGCTGGCTGCCGATTTTGCGCCGCTTAAAATTAGATGAACGGCTTGACCATATCTTGATAGGCTTTGCACCGATTGGTCGCCCCAAAACCGCCCTAACTGTTTTCTTCTGGACGTCCTTTTCGTGGTTTTTTTCCATTCTCGCAGGATATGCTCTCCTGTTTATGCTGTTTGATAAACCCAGCATCGAAGCCGCCGCTCTGTTTGTCGTCTTGGGGTCGTTCTCCGTCGCCCTGCCCGCCGTCCCCGGCAATCTCGGCCCATTTGAAGGCGCTGTCGTGGGTGGATTATGGATTGCAGGGCTAATTGAGAAAGCCACCGCCCCCGAAAACGCTCCGGCGATTGCGTTTGCCGCGATTTTGCACGCGCTGTTGATTGCCCTGTATATTATCTTTGGGTTGATCGGGCTGTATGTCGAACACACCTCGGTACGACAGGTGCGGCGCGGCGCATCTACCCTGACCGAACATGACACCAGCGTTAAAGTATTGGCGGAGGGGGTATCGTGAATCACACCACACCCACTGAGGAGATCGTGACCTTATTAGACGACTATCGAGGGACAGATCGCCCTTTGCGAATTTTGGCGGCGCTGCAATTTTACTTGCCCCATCGCACGGGCTATTCCCTGCATGTTCAGCGTGTCGCCGAGGGATTAGCCGCACGCGGTCACCACGTCACGGTCTTAACTGCCCGTCATCACATTGACCTACCCCGCGATGAAACCATTAATGGCGTGCGTATTGTACGCCTTTGGGCACCCATCAAGGTCAGTCGGGGCATGGTGATGCCTGCCTATCCTTGGTCAATGTGGGGTTTCCTACGCCAAAATGATGTTGTCTGGCTCAATTTGCCCATGTTGGAAACTGCCCTGACCGCTTTTTTGGCGAAACGGGCACAGTGCGGCCTAATCGCCACCCATCACGGTGATTTACTGCTAGGGCCGGGATTAAAAAACCAATTTATTCAATGGTTCACTTTCCAAAATTATCGCTATATGGCAGATCGGGCTAACCGCATCATTGCCTACAGCCATGATTACGCCGACCACAGCTATTATCTGGAAGATTATCGGGATAAGGTTTCGGTGATTTTCCCGCCCATTCAAATCCCCCACCCTGAACCGCAACGGGCCGCCGAACTCCGTGAACGCTGGCAGCATAATGGTGGCCCCATCATTGGCTATGCAGGCCGCTTTGTTAAAGAAAAACGCCCCGATCTGCTGATTCGCTCCCTCGAAATCATCAACGAACATTATCCTAATGCACGGGTCGCGTTTGCGGGGGAATATGACATTAAATATGAAAATACATGGGAAGAAAACCAACCGCTGGTGCGCCGTTTTGAGGAGCAGTTGATTTTCCTCGGCCTCATTACCAGCACCCAAGCCCTTGCCAATTTTTACGCCGCCTGTGATGTCATTGTCCTGCCCAGCGACACGGAATGTTTTGCACTGGTGCAGGTCGAGGCCATGATGTGTGGCACGCCCATCGTCGCCACCGATATTCCCGGTGCGCGGGTGCCGTTGCAAGAAACGGGCATGGGCAAAATTGTGCCGCGCGGCGATCATCAAGCCATCGGCGAGGCAGTGGTTGAAATTCTGCAAAATCCTGAGCGGTACCGGCACACCCGCGAAGAAATCGAGACTTTTTTTAATTACGATGAAACCATCAGCCGCTATGAAAAACACATGCGGAATGCTGCCCGCACCTCGATTTACCACAAAGATGAGGTGCGCTAAATGGCTGTAGATAGACAAACCATAACCCGCCTCACTCGTAATGAAGCGGATATGGCCTTTAAAAAGCGGGTTGAGACCATTTTTGAGTGGCTTCCCCCCGGCGACGATCAAGTCATATTAGATTGTGCCTGTGGTCGTGGCTTTTATTTGAATTACTATCGGCACGTCAGCAGTGTAAAGTTGATTGGGTTGGAACTCGAAAGTGACATTATCCGCAAGGCGCAAGCCAATGTCGGTCACCTGCCCGATATTTTGTTGACCCAAGCCAATATCTACCACCTGCCCTTTGCCGACAGCAGTTTTGATGGCGTCATCCTCAGCGAAATTTTGGAGCATGTGGATAACGATGTCGCAGGCCTCAAAGAGGTCTACCGGGTACTGAAACCGGGCGGGGTCGCCGCCATTACCGTGCCCAACGCCAATTATCCGTTCCTGTGGGATCCCATCAATCGCACGCTGGAAAATGTCTTTCACACCAAAATTCGACATGGGCCACTGGCAGGCATTTGGGCCAATCATGTCCGACTCTATACAATCGAGCAATTGCGGAAAGCGGTCTCTTCTGCTGGATTCATGATAGAACAGGAACGTGCCTTTACGCACTACAGCTTTCCTTTTATTCACAATCTGGTGTATGGTCTAGGCAAACCCTTGCTCGAAAGTGGCCTCATGCCCGATAATCTGGCGGCGGCGGCTGACCGGACAACTTTTGATCAAAACGATGGCAGTTGGCGCAATCCAATTAATCTAGGTTTGGCAGTCTTGAATTTTTTTGACCGTCCCAACAAATTGGATGAGCCGCTGCATCGGAGTACGGTAAACTTGTGCATCAAAGCGCGTAAAAAAGCCTAATTTATCATCTTATGCCTTTAAACCGGACGCATGACTGAATTTATTCCGAATTCCACCCCTGAAACTACGCCGCCAAGTGCCCCCATCTCTGCACCTGCGCGGCCTGCTTTTGATTTCGAGTCGCTGACGCTGTGGCAAGCCCTCTGGCTGTTCCTCTATCGGCCCGGACGAGTTGCCAACGAATTTTGGCGTGTCATTACAGAACCCGACCTATCCACTACCCAGAAATACCGCCGGCCCGATTCGCGGATTTTACAGGATACCCCGCTCGGTAGTGAATTTGTCTCCTCCGATATGCCCTATACCCCCGTCATTGACGACGCCGGGACACTTTTGCCAGAGGAACAGGCCGCCTTACAAGTCGCTGTCGCCCGTGCCGATGCCCGCTATCGCACCAGCGACCTCACCTTGCCCGAACCGCCGGAATGGGCCAAAAATCTGCGTTTTGGGCAATATCTGGTTATTGAGAAAACCAGCGCCCTACAAGCCGGCATTTTGCTGATTGGATTTTTCTTCTCGCTAATTGGCATGGGCCTGCTGCGTTCATCGGCTGTTGACCCCCTCAAACGCGCAGCAGGCGATACCAACGGTGCGTTTTTCTGGCTATTCTTCGGCGGCATCATCGCCCTAGTCGCGGCGGGGTTGGGCTGGCGTGAAAAATCGAAGCCCACCAAAACCATCATCGTTGAGGACGAACTCGACGAAGTGAGCGACGTTGACCCAATTCAAACAGGTATCCGTTTCTTCAATCGCCATTCCCTACGACTCGCCTTAGTACCCGTAGCCAGCCTATTTGCATGGTTCGCCTATGACAAAAACGCCGCCCTTACGCAAACAGGGGAAATTGAGGCCATCTTTACCACCACTGGTGTCATTGCTTGGTTCATGGCGACCTTCTTATGGTTTCTTATTTTTGCCGTAGACCTCAATAAAATTGCCCTCAAACTGCTGGTACGCCCCGATAACGTCATCCAGCCAAGCTCGCCGCCCGCGCCGCGCCGCCGGAGGGTCCAATTCCGTTGGGCCTATGTCGCTTTAACACTGATTTTCCTGCTGGCCTGCTATTTCCGTCTGCATAATCTCGATGGCGTACCCCCAGAGATGACCAGCGATCATATTGAAAAATTGCGGGATGCCTATCGCGTAGATCAAGGGTATCGTGGCATTTTTTTTGAAAACAACGAAGGCCGCGAAGGGTTTCAAATGTACTTTGCGGCGATTATCGGGGATTGGTTCGGCGTTGGTTTTAATTTCCGCGCCCTCAAGTATGCCACCATCGTCGAAGGCCTATTGACCGTTTTGCTGGCCTATTGGTTTGGCAAAGAAATGATCGGACGCGAAACCCGCGAACGTCAAGAATTGGGAAATTGGGTTGGCCTAGCAATGGCGGCCCTGCTTGCCATTAGTTCGTGGCACACCATGTTATCCCGCCTCGGCCTGCGGATTGCCCTGACCCCACTGACCACCCTAATCGTCGTGATTTTTCTGGTGCGGGCTGTTCGTTATAACCGCCGCATAGATTTTATCTTGATGGGGGTTGCACTGGGCATCGGCACCTATTTTTATCAGGCCAACCGGATGCTGCCGCTCTTGGTTGTGCCGATTGTGCTACTAGCCGCCCTCGCCAAAGCCAAAATCAACTGGAAAATCAGCGCCCATTACATGGTCAATCTGGCGATGGCTGGGTTGCTTGCGTGGGTGATTTATCTGCCCATGTATCGCTACTCGGTGGAAAACCCCGATGCCTTTTGGAAACGTACCTATGGACGACTTTTTGGCAATTACACCTTTGATTGCCGCAATGTGGAGGGCGAGACCCCCAGCTATTGCACCCCCTCAACGACTGTCGTCCTAGAACACATCATCAAGCATCATGACGTATTGTGGGATAACTATATCCGTGCGTTTAAGATGTACTCATGGCAAGGCGACGGCATGTGGATTTTGAACGGGAGTGGCTATCCCGCGCTGGATGCCATCACCAACGCCTTATTACTCATGGGGTTGGGCATGTGGGTGGTGCTCATCATCAAACGCCGCGACATTGCCCTGCTTGCCATTCCTTTGGGCGTAATCGTGATGCTTTTGCCAAGTACACTGGCACTTACCCAAGTTACCGAAAATCCATCCTTTACGCGCACCAGTGGCACCATTCCGTTCATTTTTGTGATGGCGGCCTATCCACTGGGTTTGATGGCCCATGAAGCGACCAGAGCAGGTTATTCACGCAAGCCCTTTGTCGCCAGTTCTGCCCTGCTTGTCACCCTTTTGGTTGGTCTAGCCATCCCGTCCAACTACGATACCTACTTCAACGTCTATCGGGAAGGGTATGAAATTTCATGGAAGCCCTATACGCAGATTGCCGCCCCAGTGCGTGATTTTGCCGAAACACGCGGGAGTTATGGTAATGCGTTTTATGTACATACTGAACACTGGCTAGATCACCGAATTTTGGGTACTGTAGCAGGCGATTTTGCTTGGCCCAATGGCCTACTCAAAGCCGAGGATGTTTACCAACAGATCGCTGGCAATCAGGGTACAGTCCATCAATATGACTCTACCAAGCCGCTGTTGTTTATGGTAAACAAATCGAACGTTGCGGGCCTAGAGTGGCTGCAAACCTATTTCCCCGGTGGTGAAGTACGGGAAATTCGAGTCAAATTCAACAACAATTATTATGTCTATGAAGTGCCGGCAGGATGGCAATGGCTGATTATTCGGGTTACAGAACAAACCGCCCGATGGTCATGTATCACCAACTGTCCCCCCGGCCCCAAGTGAAACACCCATGACTGACGCCGAGAACCGATTCCCAGACACGATTGAGACATCCCCCGGCCTTGAACCGGATTTAGAACCTGACACCCCATCGCCAGAATCAACATCTGATGAAGGTGATGGCGCGTCTATAGCGACACCCCAGTTTGATTACCACGAAGCCTCCACTTCGGAAAAAGCCGCCCTTGCCCGTCGCTATGAATGGGGGATCGCAAAAATCCCTTGGGCAGATGTGTTCTGTGCGCTGGTCTTGGTCGCATTGATGGCAGGTGGCTATTGGATGCGTTCGGTTGGACGTAACTGGGACGACTATACCCATCTCCACCCCGATGAACGCTTTTTGACGCAGGTCGCCAGCGAAATCCACTCTGATTCTCCCTTGCGTCTCAGTCAAGGCGATACGATTGCCGCCAAAGCCGCTTGCGACAAAAAATATCCTCTGCCCCCAGCGGATGTCTTGAACGCGATGTCCCCTGCTGATCAAGCCGAAGCCTATGCCGAGGCGGGCAAAGGGGGCTATTTCGATACCGCCTGTTCCAACCTCAACCCGCATAACGTCGGTTATGGTTTTTATGTCTATGGCGAATTTCCGACCTTCAACACACGCATTTGGGCCGAAATTTATAATGACCTCACTGGGGAGAGTTGGTGGACGAGTTATAACGCCGTCCAGTTGGTTGGAAGGGCGGCCAGTTCCGTCGCCGACACCCTAACCATTTTGCTCATTTTCTTGATCGGGGCACGGTTGTTTAATCGCTGGGTTGGCCTTTTTGCGGCGGGTTTTTATGCCTTTGCCGCCTTCCCGATTCAGCAAAGCCACTTCTGGACAGCCGATGTTTTCACGTCCTTCTGGGTGGTACTGACCATTTATTTTGCCGTACTGGTCATGGACAACAGCAGCGCCTATCGCCAGCGGTTTGCGGCTCTTTCTTGGGTGGTGGGTGGAATTACGATCTGGATTTGGGAGATTGTCAATCAACAAGCGAATATAAAAGGTGTAGATGCGCTCGTCCACTATGACACCGAGTTTTATGTCCCATTGTTGGTCTATGTGGCCGTTCTGCTTGTGATGGGATTTGTCAGCAGTCTTGCCGCCGAACAGCGCCGCACCGGACTTGAGGCAGCCACCTTTGCCATTAGCGTGATTCTGCTGTTCATCTTGGCTGCTTCTGGGATAATCGGCTGGTTCGGGGCGATTGCGACGGCCTTTGTCGCCCTAGTCCTCATGCTACTCTGGATTAGCGGATTACACACTTTGGGCGGCTACACAGGCTTTTGGACTTGGATAGCAGCGGCCTATGGCCTGTGGGTATTTGATGGCTTGGCCCATTATGACCAACCTACGCTCACCCCACTCGCCGTCTATCTGGTCTTTTTCGTGATTCTAGCCTTTATTAGCTCAATTATCCGTCAGCTAAAACCCGCCTCAACCCAATACCCCGCCCATCTCGTCATCATCATATTTCTGCTGGTTTTACTGGCGGTATGGAGTGCTGCCGCGCTGATTGATGGCACGATTTCCGTCGAGGGCTTTTTCGCCTCTCTGGTGTTGGGTACGATTATCGCCGGGGCGAATGTGGCAGGCTTGCAAGATTATGCCGGGTTCGGGTTGGCGTTTGGGGCATCCCTAGCCGGACGTGTCAATGTCGCACCCCTGCTTGGTTTGGTATTACTGGCCGTCATCATTCGGGGCTTGTTTACCATTGACCGTCGTGCCCTCCATTTTGAGCGCCAACAGCAGATCGCCCGTTTGATGGTCGGCCTCATTATCACCGCCGTATTGACCATTGCGGCCTTCCGCGTCTTGCAACCCCATGCCTTTAACGGGCCACATATTTACAACCTGAGCATCAACAGCTATTGGCAGGATGACCTGTCCGAAGTCAGAGGTCAGGTATCGGGTAAAAGTGACTCGCCCCCCAATCATCAATGGGCTAACCGTGTACCCTATCTGTTCCCACTGCAAAACATCGTGTTATATGGCTTGGGGGTTCTGCTTGGATTATCTGCCGTTGTTGGGGTGATATGGGCGGTGGTCAATATATTGCGCCGTCAGCCCAATTGGACGCGGGTTGCCATTCCGGTTGCGTGGGCCGTCGTCTACTTTGCCTACTTCGGCAAAAATTGGGTCACGACCATGCGCTATTTCTTGCCCATTTACGCGGTCTTGACCCTGATGGCAAGCTGGGCACTGTGGGAAGCCATCACCATTTCCTATCGCCGCCTTAAGATCAAACCGACCACGCTGCGTCGTCTTGCCTTTGGCCTTTCGACCCTTACGCTTGCCATTGTCACGGGCTACACCGCCGTCTATGGTTATGCCTTCACCAGTATCTATCGCCATCAACTTACCCGCGTCTCCGCCTCGCAGTATTTCCAAGAATTTGTCCCCGGTGATTTTGGCCTATGGGTCAAGCGTAGTGACGGTTCGGAGCGCATGATTAATGTCGGGATTTATCCAAGCGCCCTATTCCCGCAAATCGCCCATATCGCGGATGGGGAATCCATGACGGTTGAAATCGCCCCCGAAATCAATTCGGAATTGGTGAGTGTGGTACTGCATCGTTTGGGCGACCCCAACCGTGACCCCGACCCTGAATTGGTCTCGGTGCAAATTTGGTCAAAAGATACCGTTCAAGGCCGTGTCTTATTGGGCGAAAAGACCATCAATGCCGACCTGAACGCGGCGGGGGGTGATTTTGGAACAGAGTACAGCTTGGAATTTACCCCCCCTCTCATCCTAGCTGCCACGCTGGATTCCGTCACTCCCATCACCTATGAGGTGGTGATTACGGCGGAACAGGGTGGCCCGATCATGCTTTCGGCCAACATTTCCGATCCTATTCTGCCGATCAATCCATCGCATATTTCGATGTATCTGCGCGACCCCATTGCGGACAGTCTCAATATCCAAGAACTCGATTTGCCCGTGTTGGATGAGCTTTCCAATGTAGCCTATTTCACTGCTGGTTCACGTCAGGAATATAGCTTCATCTCCAATTCGAACGGTGTGATTGACCGTATTGAGATGCCGCATGTCGGCGACCCAATAGCCGACCCCGACCCCGAAACCATGCGCGTGCTGCTGGTGGATGATTTGACAGGCCTACAAACGGGTGGGCAGGTCACAGGCGATTTCAACATGGTGCAAGACGGCCTCCGCACCTTTGGCGTCCCCGCCACCATCGAATTTGCCGAACCCTTCCCGGTGATAAAAGGCAATGTCTATAAACTGGTGGTCATGCCGGATGATTTCTTAGGCATATTCGGTCAGGTCGTCGTAACTGAACTCCCGTGGGACGACCCCGTGCCCACCAAAGTCTGCCCCCTGCCGTCTGACATAGAGTTCTCAAAAGACAACGCTTCCGGGTTGTGTGACATTACCGACGCGGGCATTGACCCTTATGGTTCTCATTATCTCGGTGTCGAAACCCATATTGGCGAATGGGATGATGTTGAGCAAAAACGGGACTTGCTGCTGCACTACCTCAACATCGGTGATTATTTTACCGTTTCCAGCAACCGTTTCTATGACACCCTATCCCGCATCCCCTCGCGCTGGCCCATGACCAACCGCTACTATGAGGCATTGTTCTCCGGCGAACTGGGCTTGGAATTGGTCGAGTCGTTTACGTCCTATGCCAAAGTTGGCCCGTTTGAATGGCCCGACGAGGTATTGCCTACAGATAATGACTGGCCTCCTAATTGGCGTAATGAGTTCGAGGCCGAAGAAGCCTTCCATGTTTATGACCATCCGGCGGTCTTCATTTTCCGTAAGACTTCCGAGTATTCACCGGAAAAAGCCGCTGAAATCTTGGATGTAGAACTGCGTCGCGCCGACCAAGCCTATGGTGCGTTGCTGACCGATGCCGAACCGATCAATATCATCAAATGGGATGCCTTCGACGCCACCCAAAGTCCGACAGCCCTGCAAATTCCGCAGTTCCAACAGGAAACCCAGCGCGAGGGCGGTACATGGTCGGAGATGTTTAACCGTGATTCCATTCTGAACAAATATCAGGTGGTCGGGTTGATCGCTTGGTGGCTGTTGATGGTCGCCGTTGGGTGGATGGTTCTGCCCATGCTGGCACTCCTGTTTCCCGGATTGCCAGATCGTGGCTTCGGCGTGGGGAAACTGCTTGGCTGGATTTTGGTGGCGTGGGCCTCGTGGTTTACCAGTTCGCTTGGCATCAGAACGTGGAATCAAAGCGGCCTGCTCGCCTTGTTGCTCATTTTGGCACTCATCAACGCGGGGATTGCCTTTTGGAAACGGCATGAGCTACTTGAATTCATTTGGGAGCGCCGCCGCCACCTGCTGATTGTCGAAGGCATCTCGCTGGCCCTTTTCCTGCTGCTGATTGGGGTACGCCTCGGCAATCCTGACCTCTGGCATCAAAATCTCGGTGGCGAAAAACCAATGGACTTTGCCTATCTCAATGGCATCCTCCGCAGCACCACCTTCCCACCCATTGATCCTTGGTTCACGGGTGGCTACATCAATTACTACTATTGGGGCTGGGTGCTGGTCGGTGCGCCAATTAAAGCGCTCGGCATCGTCCCCACCATTGGCTATAACTTTGCCGTCCCCACCATCTTTGCGATGACGGGTATCGGCGCGTTCAGTGTTGCCTACAACCTTGTGCATTGGAACAACGAACGCCACCGTCAAGAACCCAAATCACGTGAGGCACATGGCCCATTAGGGAACGCCTACATCGCCGGGGTTACTGCCTTAATGTTAACCGTCCTTCTGGGCAATCTGGATACCGTGCGTGTATTTGGCAACGCTGTGGCGCAGCAAGGCGGTTGGAAAGGCCCGCAAATCCTCAGTACCGTGCGTTATAACAAGGCTGTCAGCGAATTTGAGGAAGAAAATGGCCGTCTCCCCGACCCCGAAGAAGACAAAGACCTGCGGGAAGCCGCCGACAATTACAATTTGCTGGATGAGATCAAATTTGAATTCGACAAGGCCTCGTCATGGTTAGACGGTTTCCAAGAGGGCCTACCTGACATCCTCGATGGCAAGCCGCTCCCAATGGCATCCAACCGCTGGTATTGGGGGCCAACCCGTGTGATAGGTGATCTTCCTGAACAGCGCGGCCACAACGCCATCAACGAAATGCCCTATTTCACCTTCCTTTACGCCGACCTGCACGCCCATATGGTTGCGATGCCTATGACGTTGTTGGTGCTGCTGCTGGTCTTAGGCGAGATTTTCGGCGCAGGGCGTGGCTTACGCGGGCCTATCACCTCAGTTTTTGCCATGTTGTTACTTGGCCTTGTCGTCGGCCTACTAAAGCCCACTAACACATGGGACTGGCCCACTTATATGGGGATTACCGTCGCGGGTCTGACCTTTGCAGCATGGTTGGGTCAGGGTCGTCTGCGTGGTGAAGGTGAGCCTGTCGCGTTCTATTATCGCCTGCGTCGCCTGCTCGATTTACGCAATATGTTGTCCCTGTGGCCTCTGCTCTTGGTCATCCCGATGGGCATGATGCTCCGCAGTGGCCTATATCTCTACCAAAATCGCAGCTACGAGAACAAATTGCAGCAGGGCTTCGTTCCGACTCATTGCCAGAATCTGCCCGAAGATATTCTGCAATCGCAAATCCCGCCAGCTTGTGATGGCCTCTTGAAACCAGAGATCACCGTCAACAGTATTGCCATGTGGGGCATTGGGGCGGTGGGCCTTGTCATCGTGCTCTATATCGCCGCGATGGTCTTGATGGGCAACCGCTTTGATCGGCGCGGTATCCTCGGTTGGATCGGGTCACTGGTCGCTTTCGGGGCCTTCAGCCTCATTGCCATCTACCCCTACGAACGTTTCTTCGCCACCGCCTATGGCAAAATCTTGCCGTGGGAAAGTGATAAAACGCCGCTGTGGGCCTATGTGGATATTCACGGCGTATTCTTGTTTATCATCTTCTCTCTGCTGATGTGGCAGACCATTCGCTGGCTCAAATCTCATAAAGTCGGCGAACTGCGCCAGTATGGGTTGGCAGCACTCGGAGGTTTGTTATTCCTGCCTGCCGTTCTATTGGTGACATTGGTCATGGGGGTCTTTGGGGAATATCGTGTCTTGATTGCCGCCCTACCCCTCTTTGCGTGGTGCATTTTCCTATTCTTGCTGCCGGGTCAAAGTGCCATCGAACGTGCCATCTACACCATTGCTGCCCTCGCCCTCGCCTTAACGATGGCCGTAGAACTCGTGGTACTCGAAGGCGATATTGGTCGTCAGAATACGGTCTTTAAGTTTTATATTCAAGCGTGGTTGCTGTTTAGTATCGCCTGCGGGGTGGGATTGGCATGGCTCATCCGGGCCGCCGAACAATGGAGCATTCCGATACGCGGAGTCTGGCAAACGGCGACAGCTACCCTGTTAAGTATCGCCCTGCTCTATCCCATTATGGCAACCCAAGCCCGTTTCCTTGACCGTATGAACGCGAAGGAAACCCCGCTGACCCTTGATGGCATGGCCTATATGGAAGTCGCCCCACATGGCGAATATGCCGACCCGCAAGATCAAACCACCAGCGTTTGGTTTAATCTCAGCGGCGACTATGAATTGATTCGCTGGATGCAGGACAATGTACGGGGCACGCCTACCATTATTGAAGCGCAACTCAGCGAATATCGCTGGGGCAGTCGTGTCAGCATCTATACAGGCCTCCCCACCATCTTGGGCTGGAATTTCCACCAACGTCAGCAGCGCAACATCAACCTGCTCAACAACATGGTCTGGAATCGTGCCAACAATGTGCAGGCGTTTTATACCACCACCGACATTCAAACGGCGTGGGATTTGATCCGCTTCTATAAAGCCGAGTATATTGTGGTCGGTACATTGGAGCGCATTCAATACCGCGACTTCCGCACCGACCCTGATGGCACCTTCCAGCAACATCAAGCGCCGGGGATTGCCAAGTTTGACACAATGGTAGAAATGGGCCTGCTCGAAGTTGTTTATGAAAATCCGGTGTGTGTCATGCCCGATATTCGAGATGTTGAAAAATGCCCACCGGAACGCATCAGCACCGACAAAATCTATCGCGTCATATCCGATGTTCGCACCGTTTTAGATTTACCCGCCAATCAACAAATTTTTGGCAAGGTCACACCCTAAAAATGGCACAAATTCAGCAATCAACTTCATCGCGCCGTAACTCCAGCGCATTCAACCCACTTTGGCTGTTATGGCTCATTCCAGCAGCAGCAGTAGTCGTGTCTATCGCCAACTATTTTGGCTGGTTCTATTTCGATGGCGTCATTCCCAAATTTGACAGCCTGCGCTGGGAATTATTCACCGATTGGGCCGGACGCGAACTTGGTGACGTGCTGGTCTGGTGGCTGCTGGTGACGTTAGCTGGCGCGGCAGTGTTCCCTTTGATGTTCCGCCTCATGCCCGGTCTCTCCGATAGGGGCTACACATTGGCGCGGGCCGCTGGTTTGATGCTGATCGGTTATATTTTCTGGTTTCTTGCCAGTATCGGTGTCCTCCGTAACGAAGTTGGCGGGATGGTTTTTGCATGGATTGTGGTCATTGTCTTAAGTTTAGTTGCATGGTTTCGCGGATCAGATTGGCCTGCGCGGGCGGAATTCAGTGCATGGCTACGCGAACACCTGCCCTTGATTATTTTCACCGAAGTGCTGTTCCTCGGCGCGATGATTATTTGGGCCTTTGTGCAAGCCCATAACCCCGAAATTACCTCCACCGAAAAACCGATGGAGATGGCTTTTATCAACGGCGTCCGCAACTCTGCCACCTTCCCACCCAAAGACCCTTGGATGGCGGGCTATGCCATCAGCTACTATTATTTTGGCTATGTCATCACCGCCTCCCTTGCCGATTTAAGCGGCGTGACTACGGGAATCGCCTTCAAATTGGTCAACCCGCTGTTGTTTGCCATGACCCTCACCGGAATTTTTGGCATCACCTATAATCTCGTTCGGGCGGGTGGTCATTTACGCACATGGCGCGTGGGTAATCGTCACGCCGCCCTTGCCACAGGCCTATTAGCCGCGTTTTTCATTACCATCATGGGCAATTTAGGCACGCTGTTGGTTGAAATGCCCTATCGCGGGTACACCGCCGAAACGCCGATTATCAAAGATGTGGTAAACGCCGATTATTTCGATTTTTGGGATGTGCGGGATCGTACCGGGCCATTCATGGTGCAAAACGTCACCGACCCCCAAACAGGCTTGCCGGCTGTGCATCTGCTCGATACCGATACCTATGTCAGCCCCGAAGACCCAGTGACACAGGGCTATAATTTTGCCCCTGACGATGACCGTGATGGTATTCCCAATTGGGATGATACCGATGATGCCGAACTCGAGGAAGCGGGCAATAAGTGGGAATTTTGGTGGTGGTTTAAACAAAGCCGCCTTATTTATGACAAAAAATTCAGCGGTGGTTACGAAGAAGCTATCACCGAATTTCCTCAGTTCAGCTTTATCTTGGGTGATAATCACCCGCATGTCTTGGCCCTGCCCTTCACCCTCCTAATCATTGGCCTAGCCACCAGCCTTGCCATGCGGCCCACCAAACTCGCCGATTGGGAAATCTTCCTTTACGGTGTATTTTTCGGCGGCATTGTCTTTATGAATGCGTGGGATGCCCTCTATCTTGGCCTCTTAATCGGGGCGGAGGCACTGCGCCGCTTAATGCACAATGGCACCGGCAGTTTAAACGGCTTTGGTGAATTGGGCCGCGTCATCACCCTAGAGACGCGCCGCAAACAAAATCTCTATCTGGTCGGGCCAGTGTTTATCGCCCTCATGTTGCTTTTCGCCACCTCCGATACATTGGGCGATGGCTTATCTATCGGCGAAATCCTCATCGGTCTGATATTGGTCGCCCCCGTTACCCTGATTGTCAATTGGGCTTTAGATGACAACGATTGGGGGTCAGTGGTTCGGCTCGGTGGGTCACTGATGATTTTGTTTGTCCTGTTCTATCTGCCATGGCTGGTCAGTTTCACCAGTCAATCGCAGGGCATGTCGGTCAATTTGATTTATCCCACCCGTTCCCAACAGCTATTTTTGCAATTCGGCATTTTCGGCCTGCTGATTTTGCCCTTCATTCTCCAGCAAATGGGACGAGCGGGGCGGCGCATTCGGTACGGCGCGGTGATCGGGTTAATCTTGCTCGGTTTGATCTTTGCCATTGGTGTCCCATTGTTCTCTGCTTATATTGTGGATAGTCGCACCTGCCCCCTGCAAAAAGGTCAAGAAGGACTCATCGGGACACTTGCCGAACCCGCCCGTTCCAATTGCCAAGCACGCTTTCGGCTGTTTAGTGAGCTACGCGATGATAATGAAATCCGCCAAGTCAAACTTTTGGGGCAGGACTTAGGCGAACTCTCCAAGACACGCTTGACCCTCTATACCGTCTATCAGCGCCGACTTGGAGCAGTCATTGGTCAATTGGCACTTCTGACCATCGCCGCCATCATCATGATGCGCCTGTTTGCCCGCAATCTGAACTCCCATGACACCGATAAACCTACCCCGATTATTGATTACAGCCCCGGCACTGGGGTCGCCCTCTTGCTCATTGCGATGGGCGTGGTCACGACCTTTGTTCCCGATGTCATCTACCTGATTGACAACTTCGGCAACCGCATGAACACCATCTTTAAGCTCTACTATCAAAGTTGGGCCTTGTTCAGCATCGGCGCGGCCTACGCGATCTTTGCCGTTTTGAACGGCGCTCCCAATCGAGCCGATGAGGAAAATCGCATTGCCCCGGTGTCCATTTTTGTGCTGCGCGGGGTCTATGTGGTAGGGCTGCTCTATCTTTTGTGGGGGGGGGCGCTGTATCCTTATTATGTGGTACGGTCACGGGCACTATACGAAACGAATTTGGATGACCAATTGGCGATGATTGAGGATTGCCGAGCCGTCGGTGCAACCGATTGCCCCGGCGTTCCAAAAATCTCGCTGGATGCTGGCCCAACCATCATACAGGCGATTGGAACAGACGAATGGAAACTCATCAACGAATGTTTTATGAATCTCGAACCCCGCAAAAATGAGGCGGTTTTGGTTGAGACCCCCGGCGGCGGCTACACTGCCCATCTAGGCCGAGTCAGCATGTTGACGGGCATCCCCACCTTGCTCGGTTGGGACAATCATGAACGACAGTGGCGTGGCGATACCTACGACGATGTGGCGGGCAATCGTGAAGGCGATATTTTTACCCTCTACACCACTGAGGATTGGAACGCCGCGCAGGATATTATAGATAAATACGGCATTGATTATGTTATGGTCGGCAATTCGGAGTTTAATACCTATGGCGGTCAAGACTCCAACGGCCTCAGCAAATTTAGCGAACTTTTAGACCCGGTTTGTCACGAAGGCAGTGTGGCCCTCTATCGGGTCAGTGCGGAATAGGATTGTTTTGCATGGAAGTCCCCATGAATTTAGAATCCCGTCCTACCGTCAGCGGAATACGCCTCAATATTTCCGGTGAAGTGCTGATCTATCTCGCCCTGCTGCTTATGGCGGGTGCGCTACGCCTGATCTCCCTCGATCACGCCCCCTTGACCAACCGTGAGGCCCATGACGCTCTTGCCGCCTTACGCTTGGTCAATACGCGCGTGCCGGGGGACGCGGTGGTCGCCGACAGTCCCACGATGGCCTTTGTCAATATGCTCCTGTTTATTTTCTTGGGCAATGCCGACAGCGTGGCTCGCTTGGGTACAGCCATCGTCGGCACATTATTGGTCTTAGGCCCACTCTTGTGGCGAGGCTTTTTAGGGCGTGTCACGGCATTGAGCTTCGCACTCTTGCTGACCTTTTCCCCAGTGGCAATGGCGGCTTCCCGCACAATGGGCGCGGCGACATGGACAATGGCAACGGTGTTTATCGGCGGCTGGTGTCTCTGGCAGTATATCCAGACCCGCAGCAATGCCTATGCCATCAGCGCGACAATGGCAGGCAGCGCGATTTTGCTCCTCACCGAAACGACAGGCATCGTGACTGCCATCGGTCTAGTATGTGGCTTGGCGCTGGCCCTGTGGTCATCCCGTAATCTAATTTCGGAAACCGACGCCAAAACGCCCGTCGAGACCCTGCGCGAAATTTCCAAATCATGGCCTTTGGTTGAAGGGCTAATGGGCGCATTAGCCTTAGTGCTGGTGGTCGGTACGGCACTGTTTTTCGCCCCATCCGGCCTGACCGCTACGGGCAACACCATCAGCCAATTTATTGACGGTATCAACCAGCGCACGGAAGGTGTCCCGTATCCTTACGCTTTTGTCGTCAGCCTACGTTATGATCTCGGCCTTGTCCTGTTTGGCTTGGTCGGCCTCTATTTCGCCTTGAGTGAGGGCAATTTCCTAACCCGCTTTTTTGCTGGTTGGTTCATGTGGGCCATTCTCGCCGCCATCCTCTACCCCGGCGCAACGCCTGATGCCGCCTTGTGGATTACCATGCCCGCCGCTGGCTTGGGGGCGTTTATCATCACCCGCATGTGCCACAGCGCCCAAACGGGTTATTGGATTGTGCCCAATTGGGGCATCCCGGCTCATGCCATCGGGGTAGCGCTCTTACTGACAGCCCTCTCAGTGAATGGCTTGGTCGTGGGGCGTGCTTTACAGCGCGAAGCCTTCCCCGGCAATTATAAACCCATCAATTTTACTGCCACCGAAAAATCACAGGGAACACTGACTTCTGGCGCACGCATCGGCTCCTTTTACGATCCCCAAAATTCACTCAGTACCTTCCCACTGTACGTCACGGTTCAGCCAACCGCGCTGGTGGTGCAGATTTGGCGCCTCGATGGCAACATCGCCCCCCAGCTAACCGTCTTGGACGAAAACCAGCAGGTCATCTATGGCCCATTTGCCTATCCCCAAGACAGCGGGAAAGGCATTGTTGAGCGCTTAGATTTACCCACAGGCACTTATTTTCTAAATGTTTCGCCTTCCACTGAGACTCTAAACGAACGTGGGCAATATCTGGTCATGACCTATCCCGCCGATTACAAAGAACGGGATAGCTTCTATTTGGATATTCCCTATATCCTTGCCACGTTCCGCATTTTGCAGGCCAATCCCCCCCTGCCTGTCACCGCGCCGCTGGTGTTGTTGTTCTCTCTCCTCCTGCTGATTATTCTATTTTTCTTGGTAGGTAGTCTATGGGGCAGCCGAGCCGCGTGGCGTGGATTGGGTTTAGGCATGTTGGCCTATTTCAGTCTGTACGGTATTGGATTAGGTTGGCAGGCCAGTGTCACTTTTGCCGAAGACCCCCGTGAACTGTGGCAAAGCCGCGACACCGCCGTGAATTATGACGCGCTGGTGGACACCTTGAAATTTATGTCTCGTCAGGATAACGGTGAAGAATATCGTATTGACATCACCGCCCAAGCGCCGGATGATGGTGCATTAGCATGGGCGCTGCGTAATTTTGAACGAACCCAGTTCGTCGAAGGCATAGGCATCGAAATTAACTCCGCCGTTGTCATCGCGCCCCCCACTCCAACCGGGCAACCGTTGGACATCGGTGCGGATTATGTGGGCCAAGATGTCATCCTGACCCGCCATTACGAACTCAGTTGGCTCAATTGGGTGGATGCCCTCGGTTGGCTGACCCTACGCGAAACCCGTTATCCAACCGTGCCAGATCAAAAGATGATGTTATGGGTACGTAAAGATGTGTATGGGGTGGATGAAGTCCTGACCAGCCAGTGAGGGATTCAGCGCTCCACTGTGTATTATAAAAATTATGGACACAAAACACGACGACCCAATTCTCAATCCGTTGATGACCCGCATTCAACGCGGCGACCAAACGGCCTGCACCGACCTGTATGACCTATATGCGCCGGGTGTCTATCGCTTGGCCTATAGCGTCTTGCTGCATCGTCAGGATGCGGAAGATGTAGTACAAGAAGTGTTTGTCTATGTCTTTCGCAATCTCAAATTGTATGATCCCAATCGGGGTCAATTCCGCACATGGCTTTATACGATTACCATCAGTCGCTGCCGCAATGCCCGCCGCCGCAAGATGCTGCCCACCGTCGCCCTAAGCGATTTATTATTGCTCGGCCTTGAACCGCACGGGCCAGAAAGCGAAAATCCAGAGGCCGCCAGTCTGCGTGAGGACGCCAACCGCGTCTTGGCCCAAGCCCTCAAAACGCTTTCATCCCGTCTGCGTGAAGCCGTCGCCTTGCGTTATGGGCAGGGATTGACCTATCGTGAAATGGGCGAAATTCTGAACATCCCGCCAAAAACCGCTGAGTCGCGCATTCGTTTGGCTCATGAAGCCCTCCGCAGTGCGATGCAGCCGAATGATATTGCATTACTAGAGGAATTTTTAGGATAGCTGTGGACATCAAGGAGCAACTTTTAGCCTATCTGGAAGGGACCCTCACTCCGGCTCAACGGCGCGAGGTCGTGCGGCGTTTGGCTACCTCGCATCAATGGCAGAATGAGCTAGAGGCCATCCAATATTCCCAATCTCAACTCAAGCGCGAAATGCCTGCGTTTGGCTGTCCTACCCACAAGCAGTTAACCGCGCTGTTGCCGGATATATTGGAAAAATCCAAACACCCGTCACCTTTGCGCGAAAAAGTGGATTGGACACAGGGCGGGATGCTGTTGTGCATGATCGCGGTCATGTTGATGATGGTGCCTATCCTGATTCGGGCACAAACCGCTGTGCTGGCTTCGACCAATCTTAAAAATATTCCGGCGACCACCAATACGCCTGCTGCCATTCGGGTCAACACGCTCGAAGTGCCCCGTGCAGTGGTCGCGTCGTCCAGCGGGGCGACTGTGGTCGAAGCAGTGGCCTATCGCATCCAAGCGGATTTTCAATATTGTGATCTGCGCACGGGACTCTTTTTGCCTATTTCACCCCGCACCCGCTCGGATGTCCGGGTGGTTGGGTTGACCCCTGCTCCTGTACCCGGTTCGACACTTGAACCAAGCCGCGAGGCCGCCGTTGAAACTCGTCAGTAATTCGCCTTAAATCTGCTATACTTGGACGACCATCTTATACCAGAGAAGAACAATTTTCGACTTATGGCAACATTAAACCCAACCGCCCAAAACGACGGGCCACCCGTCTTAGAAAAAGCCCTTCAGCGACTGTATACGCTCAATTTTGAAACCATTGCTTACGTCATCATCTTTGCGGTGGCGGTCATCAGTCGGTTTTGGGATGTCGGCGCACGTGTCATGAGCCACGACGAAAGTCTCCACACCTACTATTCGTGGAAGCTATACGACGCAGGCGATTTTCAACATACCCCCCTGATGCACGGGCCAGTGATTTTCCATATGGTCGCGTTTTTCTATTGGCTGTTTGGCCCCAGCGATTTTAGTGCCCGTGTCTACCCGGCGGTGCTGGGGGTGTTGTTGGTCATGTTCCCGCTGTTGTTTAGGCGTTGGATCGGCAAAACCGGGGCGATCATCACCAGCATCGGCCTGATTATCTCACCAATGATCTTGTTTCACAGCCGCTATATCCGTGAAGACATCCCGTCCGTTTTCTTCACGCTGGTCATGTTCTATGGCATTATGCAGTACATAGATGGCGAAAAACCCCGTCGTCCGGTCTGGCTGGCGGTGATTGGCGGCGGGTTGCTGCTCTCCCTTGCCAGCAAAGAAGTCGCCTTCATGTATATTGCCATTATTGGTAGCTTCTTTACCCTCTATTGGGTGCTGCGGATCATCCAAGACCTGAATTTCAGACGTCAAATCTCAGTGGATGAGGTCTATGTACTCAATCCAACCATTGGCGATGAACAAGAGGTCGTCAAATCTACCCCGATTGAAACCCCTACCCCGCTTTGGCAATTGTTGTTTGGGCATGTGGTCACGCTCGCCTTTGCAGGCATTTTGGGGTATCTGGCAGGTCATCTATTGGGCATCTTTACCGAAGCGCTGCAACCGGGGAACATGTTGCTTGGCCCACTCAGTCTCACTCAAGGCCGATTTTTCACGCTGGTTTTTGCTGCCGTCTTTTTTATCTTGGCAGAATTGTTTGGCCCAACACGCGGGCTATTAGTCCTCTTCCTCGGTCGTGGCGCACGCCTCGTCAAAACCCGCCCCGAACCCAATGTCGCCCAAATGGTTGTCAATTTGCTGGCCGACGCCCGCAGTACCATTATCTTGATTACAGCGGGGTTGGTGATTGGTGGGGTTTCGGCGCTGTGGGTCTTTAGCATTTTGGACATCATCAAGCCCGAAACTGTCTTTGAAGAATTCACCTTTGCCCAACGCATCCAAGAGCAGGCCGCCACTAACCCCAATATCATCAATGAGCTACCCGGCCCCGGCCAAAAAATGGAGGCCATTGATATTCGAGTTAGTGAAACCGAACTCGGCCACGCCGCGACATGGCTACTTGTCCCCATCGGCGTGATTTGTTTCCTGACCATCCTGATTGCCGCTCTCAAGACCCCGACCACTTTGCGATTTACACCGGGGGATGCGGCTGTTGTGATCGGTGGGGTAGCGCTCAACGTTATCGTGCTATTTTTGAATGTTGTCGGGCCAGATTTTGGTCTACCCAAAGCCGCCCTATGGATTTTGCTGCCCATTGATCTGCTCGTTGTGGCCTTCCTGCTGCGCCCTCCTTGGCAAGATGTCTTGATTATTTTCTTGGTTGCCACGATCTTTTTTGGGGTATTGTTGGTAGCTGAACGGCGCAGTTTGAAGACCGAGGAAGGCGAACAGCAGTCGCAATTTGCCGCCGACCCCAATGCCGCTGAGATTCAGCAGGATGTCCAACACCACAACAAATATATATGGTTCTCGTGGCTGGCGGGGACAATTATTACCGCAGCCGTACTATTGACCCGCATGTTTACCAACTGGTGGGATTTCCTCAATCGCCAACCCGTCTTTGATGTTTTGATCGTGATTGGAACATTAGCGTTTCCGTGGTTGGCGGCCTTCCCGCTGTTTTGGGCAGGCTACACATTGGACGCCGCCCCACTCCCGGATGACACCTTTAAAGCCGCCATCTTGGTCGTCATTCCATTTTTCTTGGTCAGTGCCTCAGTTGGCTTGGCATGGAATTATCGGCTCTGGCCTATTCCGCTGGCGGTATTTGCTTTGTTATTTGTCGTCTTCTTCACGACCTTTTTTACCAACGGCAATGGCGTCGGAACAGGTTTGATCGGCTCACTCGGTTATTGGCTAGAACAACAAGGGGTGCGGCGCGGTAGTCAACCGCAGTATTATTACACCTTCCTTGAAATCCCGGTCTATGAATTTTTGCCGACCATCATTGCCAGTATCGCCGGGTTTGCGGGTCTATCAGGTCTGTTTGAATTCCGCCAAAAAGCCAACCGCTATATTCGGGAGGCCGCCTATCACCAAAACGCCCAATCCGTCGCGCAAAGTGAAGCCGCACTCACTCCCGAACAATCCCGTTCTCTCTATGAAATGGTCGGCAGCGAAGGCGAAACCCTCACCAGCATCTCAACCGAACTGATTGAGCAGGCCGAACGCAGCTATTCTGCTGGCGAGACACAGCTAGGGTCTCCCACCGTCGCAACCAATGTAGCAAGCCCAGCCTCCCCAACCGAAGCAGTAGCTACGGATGAAAACGGAAACAATCCCGCCCTGCCCGATTTAAGCGATTGGTTGGCCGAGCATGGTGAAAATGGCAATTACAGCCTACCCAACTGGGCACGCCCCTATGACCATGACGAAGAAATGGCTAAACGCACAGATGGCGACCCGACCTATTTAGGCGGCTTCCCCTTCTTGCAGTTCATGGGCTATTGGAGCGTGATGATTATCGTTGCCCTCACGATGGCAGGCGAAAAGATGCCTTGGTTGACCACTCATATCAGCGTGCCATTGATATTTGTTGGTGGTGCTTATCTGGGAACGGTTATTGATAAAATCCGCTGGTCAAGTGTCAAAGCCAGTGGTTGGGTATTGTTGGCCTTTGTCGTGCCCGTATTCCTAATTGCCCTTGAGCAGTTGTTGATGCCAGCCTTCACGGGGGGTACCGACCTACCATTTCAGGGCCGTTCCCAGATGGAATTGGAAGCCACCGGACAGTGGATCGCCGCGCTCATTGGCGTCATCATCACGGGATATTTCATTGTACAGTTGACCATCCAGACCGGGTTTGAACAAGCCCGCAAACTCATCTTTGTTTCGGCGACCATTTTGCTGGCGGTTCTGACCGCACGGGTGGCGTGGCTCGCAGCCTACATCAATTATGACTACCCCACCGAATTTATGGTCTATGCCCACTCCGGCCCAGCGGTCAAGACGGTCATGGAAGATGTTTACTATCTGGCCGAACGCCACCCCGACGGCATGAACATGCGCATTGTCTATGATGACGAATCGTCATGGCCCTTTACATGGTATCTGCGCGATTTCCGCAATTACGGCTTTATGGTTGGCGAGGCCACCACTGTCAGCAGCAACCCTGCCCAGTTAGACGGCGCGGAAGTGGTCATCGTTGGCAACAAGAAAAACGCCGAAGTCGAGCGTATTCTCGGCAAAGATTACTATCGCTTCGACTACATCCGGTTGTGGTGGCCCATGCAGGCCTATTTCAATCTGGACTACAACCGCATCGCCAATCTTTTTGAATCCGACACCACCAACCCTGCCGCCAGCTATTATCGGCGGGCCATTTGGGACATCTGGTGGGCACGCGACTACAAAGGCTATGGGCAGGCTGAATGTATTGAGCGGGATATGCGCCAATGTCTGATTGAAGGCAGTGAAGACACCTATGACCCAACCTGTATCCAGCGCATTACTGGCGAATGTGGTGCCGACAGCCGCTATAACGTTGAAAACTGGCCCGTCTCCGACGCACTGTATGTCTACGTTCACAAAGATTTCGTCGCCACCATTTGGGACAGCGGCCTTGATGGGCAAAGTGTCACTGAACGGTTGGTTCCCGATCCCGAAAACGTGGTTCAGCGCGAAGTGGTCCCCAGTGCCGCGTTTGGTCAAGGCGAAATAACCGAGCCGCGCGACATTGAAGTAGACGCCGATGGTAATCTGGTCGTCGCCGACAACAAGAATCGCCGTATTGCCATCTACTCCCCCGACGGCACATTCCTACGGGAAATGGGGGTTGGTCAACTCAATGAATTATGGGGTGTCGCGGTCAGTCCAGTGGATGGTAACATCTATGCCGCCGACACTTGGAATCATCGCATTGTCGTCTTTAACCCCGCCGGTGAATTGATTGATACCTATGGTCGTAATGGGGTCATTGCGGATGGCACGGATTCAATCGAAGGTTTCTATGGCCCACGCGATGTCGCGGTTGATAAGAACGGGTTCATCTACGTGGCCGACACAGGCAACCATCGTATCCGCGTCTATGACCAAAATTGGAACTATATCCGCGACATTGGGTCACGGGGCACAGGCGCAGGGCAGCTTCAAGAACCTGTCGGCATCGCCATCCATCCAATTTCCGGCGAACTCTATATCGCTGAAACATGGAATCAGCGTGTCTCGGTCTTCAAGCGCGATGGCATCTATGTCCGCAGTTGGGATGTCAACATGTGGGAAGGGACGCAGTTCTCACCCAACCGTCCCTATCTAACCATTTCGCCGGATGGCACGCTCATTTTCGTGGGTGATATGGACAGCAGTGGTGGCAACAGTGGCCCGCGTATCGTCGGATATGATCTCAGTGGTCAAGCGATGATTGCCTTCAATGGGGGTCTCGCCGTAGACGCGAATAATCTCGATCAAAATGGCAATATCGCAGGCGTTTTGATTGTAGGGGGTCTGGCCTTTGGTCAAAACGGGCAACTTTATGTCGCCGACTCTGGCACATCGCGCATCGTGGTCTTCCCGCCGACGGGTGTCACGGGCAACCTCGCCCCCATCCAAGACCCCAGTTATGGCACGGGTGAGAACACCTCTACAGGGAGTGAAACCACGCAGGGCGAAACCTTCCTGACCACCGCCGACATGGAATTTTTGGATGCGTTTGGCCTATCCTATTGGCGTATCCTCAGCACGGGTGATTACGAAGGTTACAAGACCCTCTTCTGCCCGGAAGTGTTAAGTTATATTCCAAATCGAGATACCTTCCTCAACACCATCGCCAAGAATTATTTGGGCGTGAACGTAGATCAAACCGTCTCGGTGCCTGAAATTGTTGATGGCAAAGTTATCATCCGGTGGAGCGGCTACATTGTGCGTGGCGTCGGTTCCGGCAATGAACAGGTCGAAACGATCAACACCGTCGTGCCCCTCGAAATGCAGCGCAGTGGTGCGGGTTGGTATATCTGTCCCGAACAACCCGTTTTCCGTCCCGGTGGCGGTTGATTTTGGTAAGGGCGAGGCTTCCAACCTCGTCCTTTTTTATGCAAACATAAAATTTGCACAAAAATTTCCACCACCTGCTTGATTACATCTCAATAGAATTGTAGAATTTTAGGGTGTATCATGTGCATGTGATATCTCGTCAGGTTAGTTAGAGTGATGGTGAAACGCCTATGCCCTTATATGCCTATCAGTGTCGCACGTGCGGCCACGAATTTGAAACCCGCCAAAGTTTTCATGATGCCCCGTTGACGGATTGCCCCAACTGCCAGACCAAAAACGCCGTCTTCCGCGTCATTCAAGCCGCTGGAGTGGTCTTCAAGGGTTCTGGTTGGTATATTACGGATAGCAAAGGCAAGAAAGACAGCGTGTTGGGCAACGCGAAGTCCAATAGCACTGCTTCAACGACAACCGAAACCAGCACCCCCGCTGAGACCAAAGCCAAACCCGCTGAGGCTGCCGCCGACTAACCCAACCAATTCCCGCATCGAATTTCGCTGCCTGAGAAACAATGCTCAGGCTTTTTCGTTTATGCGCGAAATTGCAGCACTACCGACTTCCCCAAGCGGATCATGTCCCCATTCTCAATCGGCACAACCTCCCCCCGCAGCAAAGGCTTATCATAAAACACCGTGCGTTCGCGGACATCCAAATTTTCTAGATAATAGCGGCCTGTCTCGTCATCTAAAAACACCATGCACTGACGCCTCGCAATCGCCCGATCCCGCAACGGCACATCCACCTTTACCCCCCGCCCAACCGTCAGTGCAAAATCATCCATCGGCCAAATCTGCCCCACATCACGTTTGGCCTTGCTTTGGATGACCTCCAAATAAACTTCCGGTATTTTGGCAGCCTCCTCAGTCTCAATATTGGCACGGGTTTGGGCCATTTGACGCCGCTGCTCAAGTCGCCACTGTCGTCGCTGGCGTTGGGTCACAATTCGCCCAATTAATGCGACGGCCACCACGACGATCAACAAGCTGACCAGCCACGCCTCAGCAGAAATTCCACCAGTCGTGGAGTCGCCCGATTGAGAGGCGGCAAAAAGCAGCAATACCACCAGTACCAACCCAATCAATATCCCAATCGTATTAAGAATCATTCGCAAAAACGTGGGTTTTGGGCGAGGGGGTAAAGGCTCTTCCGCTGGCTTCGGCTTAGAGGGGGTTGGAGGACGCCGAGGGGTGGCTGCGATTGGACGTGGTGTTGGTTCGGGTCGCGCCGCCCGACTTACCGCATCCGCCCGCGAGGATAATGGCTCTGAAATCGGCAAACTCTCACTGGCAGCACTTGGGGCAGGTCCAATCCATTTTTGCAATTGCGCCATGCCATCCGGTTCTCGAAAATCAGCCCGACGCTGCCGGAGCAAATCAAATGGCATCCAATGTTCCGCCCCGGGGGGTGCATCGGGGACAATGCACGCAATGACCGGACGCCCTGTTCGCAAAAAAGGCCGCCACCACGCTTCAAATGCAGCGGCGGATTCCCCCAATGCACTTTCTTTGGAGACCACTGCCAATAAATGCGTCGCTTTTTGCAACGCAGCCGCTGTTTTGCGCTGCAATATGGCATCTTCGGGGTCACTCTCCGGCGGCTCCATATACAGCGTATACCCGGCCTCACGCAGTTGTTGATGAAACCCTTGCGCCCATTCGGTATCAATCGGTGCATAAAGAAGAAATAATTTTGGGCTGGTCATGTAATCAAACGCCCCACGACCAACGCAGGCGTATCGGCGCGACGTAAAGTTTGGGCAATTTTGTTGACGGGATTCCCCATCGGCGTCACCCGTCGGCGCTCCACCTCAAGACCCACCTCGCGCATCACCTTCTCCGCTAGGCTGACCAAATCTGGCTTACCATTCGGATCGTCATCCAACAAATCCAGCATAACGACCAGATGCCCCCCCGGTTGCAGCAATTCAGCCGCCTCTCGTAACGTCCGTTCAGGTTGGGCATATTTCTCTAGGCTAAAACTAAACACCACCAGATCAAACACCTCGGTTTTAAATGGCAGGCTTTCCCACGCCGTCTGCACTCGCAAATACCGTGCATACGGATAGGTCGTCAACCCATATGGCCCAATGTGCTGACTCATCCCAATGGTATTAAAACCCGATACATCGAGGCAGTAGGCGAACCAACCTGTGCTGTCCGAAATATCCAGCGCATACCCCATTGAACCAATCGGCAGCATTTCAGCATCTCGTCGCGCCGCTTCCAAAATACGCCAAAATTCCGCCGTGACATTCGCCCGCCGTTGCCAATAAAGCGCAGGCCACCCTGCCAATCCCGTTTGGGGTAGCTGCCGAAACGTATCCACATCCGGTGGCAGCCATCCTTGTGCCTGAAACTTCTGGGCCATCGCCGACGATTCCTGATCGAAAGCGACGGTCTGTTTGGGTGTCACCAAACGATACACCCCATCTTGGAGCGGATAGACATGCTTTGCGTCGTGCTCGCAGACAAGCCCACTACCCGTCTGGGTTAATGCGCTGCCATCCACCGGACAGCGTAAAAAAGAGAGATGAATACCCCCGCGCTTTTTGAGTCGTTCTTGGGTCAACTGGGGTGGGGTTGACCCATTACCATTTCCATATGAATATGAATCACCCATGCGCTGACTTGCCTCGCTGTATCAATACCCACACCCCAAAGACCGCCAAACCCAACAGCGGCCCTACACACATGGCCGAGATAATCCGGATGGAATCATTATCCCAGCCCACTGCCCCTGTCAGCAAATAAACCAAGACGGCTCCAATCACAAACGACACCAGCAGCACCCCACCCAACATGCTGCCTTTGATAACGGCCTGCTGCACAATGACCTGTGGTTGGTTGGTTGCTGGTTGATTGTCCTCAGCCACTCGCTCTTGAGTTGGGTCTTTCTCAATTTCACTCACCCTGACTTCTCCTCATCCGGAATATCTGGAAATAAAAGAACCCCACAGTTAACACAGCGCCGTGCTTTAGGGTCATTCGGCGACAAGCAGTTGGGACAGGCCCGATAGTAGCCGCTTAGGATTCGCTCTGGGTCATTCATGGGCAACCGTGACAATCGCTGAATTACCGGGTCTTCTTTGGGGATAATCCGCTCCAAAATAAGCACCACCACCAGCATTAGCAGTGACGAACCCGTAAGCCAATAGCCCACACGCAAATGACTGACCTGCGTCCACGCCATGTCGTCGTCTACACCAAACGCCGCATAAAACCATGCCATCGAAATAATGGCAAATAACCCCAAGCGCCACGCCAATTTGTACCACAACACCTCATCATAAAACATCATCCCCATCACCCCGCGTACCATGCTGACAATCGCGGTGATCGGCAGTATCGCCAACAAAGCCCAAGGCGAAACCAAGCTGTAGGGGAAGTAAAAATTGTCAAATATTCGCTCAATTAAATCAATAGCCGTTCCACCACGCACATGCCATGGCAAAAATAGCGCCACCAACAAACTCAGCGCCGCCACAAATTGCATCGCATAGGTCGCCCGAAAATACTTACGCATGGCTGGAATGCCTCCATATCTAAAGTATACCGCAGGCAGGTTTAACCAAATTGTCCATATTGCAAGGTTGCCTTTTTTCATGGCGCGGCTTATGCTGGTGAGTGACGCCTATTTTCTCTGCGTCTTTTGTGTCTCTAGCATCTTGGTAGCTTTGCAGCTTTATTGAACAGGTTCTATTATGCAAATAAAACACAGGAGTTCCTCACGACGATGATTCGCCCTGTTACAACAGTAGAAGTCTCTCCTAAACTCCCGCCCGAACTGAAACCCCTCCTTGATTTAGCATACAATTTACGTTGGTCTTGGGATCATGAATCTGTAGAGCTTTTCCGTCGCCTTGATGGTGAACTATGGATTAGTTCTAACTACAACCCGGTCTGGATGTTGGGCCTGATTTCCCAACAAACCCTTGATGCGGTTGCCCGCGACACCTCATTTCTGAATCAACTTAAGCGGGTCGTTGAGGGTTTTAATGAGTACATGACCAGCGCCGATACATGGTACGAGCGCACGCATGGCAAAGCAGAAAAACCCCATATCGCCTATTTCAGTATGGAATTTGGTCTGACCACCGCCCTCCAAACCTATTCCGGTGGTCTCGGTGTCTTAGCAGGCGACCATCTCAAGAGTGCCTCAGACTTAGGGTTGCCATTGGTTGGCGTTGGGATGCTTTATCAAGAGGGCTATTTCCAGCAGTATCTCAATCAAGATGGCTATCAGCAAGAATCCTATCCCATCAATGACTACGCCAATTTGCCCATTCGACCCGTGATGGGGGCCGATGGTAAACGCCTTGAAATTTCCGTACCATTAGGCAAAGTCAATGTCTATGCCTATGTATGGAAGGTAGCAGTGGGTCGGGTCAATCTCTACCTGCTGGACGCCAACCACCCTTTGAATTCAGGTGACCTCTATAACCTGACTGATCGCCTCTATGGGGGAGATCGCCGCACCCGTATCCAGCAGGAAATTCTGTTTGGCATCGGCGGCATCCGTATGTTAGAAGCCCTCAATCTGCGGCCCCAAGTCATCCACATGAACGAAGGCCATAGTGCCTTTAGTGCCCTCGAACGTATCCGCATTTTCATGAAAGAAAATCCCGGTGTCACGTTTGATGAAGCCCGCAATATCTTGGCAACTGCCAGCGTTTACACTATCCACACCCCGGTGTCGGCAGGTCTGGAACGCTTCGGTTATGATCTGATTGACGAATATCTGACATGGCTGTGGCAGGAATTGGGCCTCACTCGTGACCAGTTCCACGATCTAGGCCGCGAACGCATGGGGACTTATACCCTCTTCTCGATGCCCGTCATGGCCCTCAAGATGTCTGCCGCCACCAACGCCGTCAGCAAATTGCATGGCGATGTCTCCCAACAAATGTGGCAGTGGCTTTTCCCCGAAGTGCCCCAGACCGAAGTCCCGATTCAACATGTCACCAATGGGGTACACGTCAAGACATGGGTCAGCCGCGATATGGCAAGTCTCTTTGACCGCTACCTTGACCCCTCATGGCGAACCAATGCCGCCGAAGAAGATGTCTGGAATGAGGTTGACCGTATCCCCGACACTGAAATTTGGCGCGTTCATGAGCGTCGTCGTGCCCGTCTGGTCGCCTTTGCCCGTACCCGTCTAAAAGAACAACTCGTGCGACGTGGCATGTCACAAGCCGAGGTGGAATCCGCCGAAGAAGTGCTGAACCCGGAAGCCTTGACCATCGGCTTTGCACGTCGTTTTGCCACCTACAAACGCGCTACTCTCTTGTTCCGTGACCCGGTGCGCTTGGAACGGATGCTCAACAATTTTGACCGTCCGGTGCAGTTCATCTTCGCTGGCAAAGCCCACCCGCATGACCAACCCGGCAAAGAATTTATCCGTCAGGTGGTCAAATTCGCCAGCGCACCCGAATTCCGCCACTCTGTCATTTTTCTTGAAAATTATGACATGAACGTCGCGCACTATCTGGTTCAAGGCGTGGACGTGTGGCTGAACAACCCGCGTCGCCCCCAAGAAGCCAGCGGTACCAGTGGCATGAAGGTGATCTATAACGCGGGGCTGAACTGTAGTATCTTGGATGGGTGGTGGGCCGAAGCCTATAGCCCCGAAGTCGGCTGGGCCATCGGCAATGGCGAGGAGTACAACACCGAACAAGAAGAGCTTCAGGACTACATCGAAAGCCAAGCCCTCTATAACATGTTGGAGAAAGACCTGATTCCGCTGTTCTATGATCGAGGGCGCGACAATCTCCCGCGTGAATGGATGCGCAAGGTCAAAGCCAGCATGAAGACTCTCTCCCCCTTCTTCAACACGGATCGTATGGTTGAAGAATACACTACCAAATTCTATCTCCCCTCCCGTGATCGTATCCAAGCCCTGACCAAAGACAGCCTCAAAGACGGTAAGCAGTATGCCGACTGGCTGATTGATGTTCGTCGTGCTTGGCCCAATATCAGCATTCAAAAAGTGCAGGCCTCAACCGAGCACGTAACCGTTGGTGAAGCGCTCAAGGTCGAAGCATGGGTCAATCTAGGGGCACTCAAACCCAATGATGTGGTGGTACAACTCTATTCCGGCTCACTCGACAGCAAGGGCATGTTGCAAAGTGGTAGCGCCGTTGATATGGAGGCCAATGGCAAACCGCAGGGCGCACTTTATCACTTTGAGGCCACCCTCAACTACACCCAAACGGGTGAACAGGGTATTTCCGTGCGGGTGCTGCCCAAACACACCTATCTCGCCGACCCCATTCTGACCGGCCTGATCCACTGGGCCGACAGCGAATAGAAATCAAAAAGGAGGGTTTGATGGCCCTCCTTCTGATCTACCCATTTTTACCAATACATCTCAACCGAGGATAACACTACGCACTGGCCGCTATGGGTTCAACTACCAAAGCCGCTTCAACATCCAATTCAATCTTGATTTCCTTGCCAACCAGCACGCCACCCGTTTCCAGTGCGACGTTCCAAGTCAGGCCAAAATCTTCACGGTTAATCTTGGTGGTGGCATTAAACCCAATGACCTTTGCCCCCCAAGGATTCGTGTTTTCGCCCAAAAATTCCGTCTCCAAAACCACCTGACGGGTCACGCCATGAATGGTCAGATCGCCATAGATTTTGCCCGCATTGTCGCCCTTGACTTCGATTTTGGTACTCTTGAAGGTGATATTGGGGTGATTGGCGACATCAAAGAAATCGGCACTCCGCAGGTGGTTATCGCGGTCATTTGCCCCAGTGTTGATGCTGTTGGCATCAATCGTGACTTCCACCGACCCCGCCGCAGGATTGGCCGGATCAAAATCAATCATGCCGCTGAAATTTTGGAATGAGCCGCGCACAGTAGTCACCATCATGTGCCGGACAGAAAAATTAACACCGCTGTGTGAATTATCAATGCTCCATTTAGCCATTGGAAAGGTCTCCCCAGTTGTTCTCTCGTTATTCTCATCATCAAACGGACTGTAGTCCGAATAAATAAAGAATAACATATGACTGGGAGGTTGTAAATTAGAATCGCATTAGAAAGGGACGAGTGTCCGTTTATGCCAAAAGTCGCATCACGGTATTGAGGAGGCCGTTGATAATCTGGGTCGAGCCGTAGCCCATGACCTTACGTTGAAAGTACGCCACATGGACATCCAACATGATATATAGCATGTCCGCCGTGTAGTCCACATCCATCGGGCGGCCCGTTTGAACGAGAAGTGCGCGGATGGTCTGTCGCCACCACATATGGGCTGGATGCCCCAAGCCCATCGCTTCCATCTGGCCCATTCCTTCACACAATAGTGAGCCATTCTGCTCGACAAAATTTGCCACCTCAACCAAGAACCAGCACAACGCCTCCACTGGGTCGCCACCCTCACTCAATCGAATGAGCGTCCGTTCCTGCAATTCACGTTGTTCATGATCCAGCAGCGCATGACACAAATCTGCCTTATCGGTGAAATGCCGATACAGCGTCCCTTTGCCCACCCCCGCAGCATCCGCGATAGACGACATCGAAACGTTTTCGACGCCTTGTTCCGCAAATAACTGACGGGCAGTTTTGAGCAGCAATTCTCGGTTTTTTACCGCGTCAGCACGGGTCGGACGTAGTTCTTCCTGAAGCAGTAGGTTATTCATAGGGGTGTTTCACGTTGTTGTTGCTAGTCTGCCGTTATGAAATCATTCTACCATTATACATCAACGCCATAAGAGTCTTATTTGTTCCGTTCAGAATCCTACTTGTTCCGTGCTATTTTTTCGACCTTATCCGCTTTTTCAGCCATGCTCCATTTTTTAAGCAGTTCCACCTCGCGGGTCTCTAATTTGAATTTCTCAGCCGTCTCATGGGCATCCGGCATCTCAAGCGTCACAGGCGAAGTCAACGGCAGCGACATTTCCACAATCGTGCCCTGCCCCGCGATGCTTTCTAGGGTCATTTCACCGCCATGTGTCCGCACAATTTTGCGCGAAAGATAAAGTCCTTGACCCGTCCCCGGCGTTTCAATCACTTTGCCATCTGGCAGGGTCGGGGTTCCACGATAAAACCGTTGGAAGATATTCGGCAGGTCTTGTGCCAAAATACCGACCCCTTGATCTTCCACTCGAATCAGCGCGGTGCTTTTTTCAGCCTGTTCAATCGCCGTGATCTGAATGGTGCTGTTGGGTGGGGAATACTTAATCGCATTATCCACCACATTCCCGATGGCCCAACGCAGTCGGCGCTCATCTCCCAAGACATAACATGCCTCAGTCGGTAGTCTAACCTCAAGCAATACTTCGGCTGCCGCTGCCGCTTTTTTCCATTGGGCTGCCACCCGCCACATCACATCACTCAGCAAAATGGGTTTTTGCCCGCGCTCCAAATCCTGCCGATTGATCGTATTCAACTCACGTAGTTCACCAATAATTCGCTGCATCGCCCGTGCGTTCCGCGCAATTTCACGCGCAAACAGCATCAGCGAATCGCTAGTCGGGGTTCCGCGCAAGTCCACCGCTCGCAATGCCGCGTCTTGGGCCACATGCGACACGGGTAGATGCACCTCATCCGACAATTTCTCGACCAATACTTCATGCCGCTGTTCACGTTGCACCATCTCGGTAATATCGCGCAGCGTGACCAATTTTCCAAGCCGCCCCCCTGTTACCGTCACAATCGCCGCGACTTGAGCCTCCAAGATGCGGTCTTGATGCAGTACCGGCACGGGCTGACCCATCGCATACAACCCCGGTGCAAGGGCAGGCCCCAGCGTTTCGGTGGTTGCCGCCGTCAATTGCTGAAACGATGCCGAGCGTAAAGTTCGGATGCCGCCAATCAGATTACGCGCCTGCGTATTCATCATCAACACCCGACCATCACTATCTAAGACGATCAGGCCATCCGGCAAACTTTCCAAAATCGCGGCCAGTCGAGAATTTTCACGTCGTTCGCGCCGCAAACTTTTGACCATCAAATCATTCTGCTGTCCCATCACATCTGCAAAATGATCCAGCGCCCCACCCAATACCCCGATTTCATCATTGGCACGCAAACGGCTTCGGGCGTCCAATTGACCTGCCGCCAACGCCTCTGCCGTCCGCCGAACGCGATTGACACGGCTCAACAGCCGCACGGTAAATAGATAGAAAACAATCAAAATCGCCGCCGTCAAGGTTGCAAAGGTTAGGCTGGTCAATTGCCGGGCCATATCACCGCTGTAAGCCACGTAGGTAGGCTGATAAATCCCCAGTACCCCAATCGGCTGTGTATCTACGGTAAAGGGGATATACGCCACCTGATAGCGTTCGCCATCAAGCGTAATATTTTCTGTCGGCACTTGCCCTACCAAGCCCAATGTCTGGTTTACCGTTTCCAGTGGCAAATGAAGTGCATTCAAAACCGCCTCATTATCTGGCAAGGTAGTACGTAACAAACGACCATCCCCCGCAAACACCGCCAAGTTCTCGGCTGCGGGGCTATCCAGCAAAGCCAACACATGGTCAAGCCGCCGACCCACCGTCACAATCCCCATCATTTGGTCAGTCGGGCTAAAGATCGGCCCACTCGTCACCAGCATTACGCCTAGCCCGGTCTGCACAAAACCACTGCGCGGCTGCTGGCTCATGGCCTGAAAAATGGGTTCAAGACTAGAAACATCACTCTTTTCCGCAACGGTATAATCCACCAGCCCGTCTATCTCGACGCGCTGTAGGCTGAGGATTTCTTGGGAATCTGCTCCGGTCACGATCACGAGGTCTAAAGTGGCTAGTTCGGCAAGGGGTTCAATCAACGTTTGTAATGCTGGGCCGTTCTGTGCGGCGACATTTTCCAGTACCCCGCTGGTAAACGTGATACGACGAATTTCTTCACGCATCTCCACCCCAATTTGGGCGGTTTGGGCGGAGAGGGTCTGGCTTCGCACCAGCACATCCCGCACCTCGTCGTCCTCCTGTGTGCGCATGAGATTTTGTGATACCAGATAAGCTCCGGTGGTCACAATGACCAGCATCACGGCAAACAGGGGGACGAGCAGACGGGTGCGTAAACTCACATAATCGGCAGATGGCTGGATCGGCTTGGCGCGAAAAGGAATAATGGGCGTGGTCGTTTCATTCTCAAAATCACGCGCGACCACGATTGATTTATTTTTTCGCCCCATAAATCGCCCCACAGAACAATTGTGCTTACCTTAAAGAATGCCCCAAGAGGCATCGGATTGCAAGTCACCCAACAACATTCTAACCAATAGGTTTCCCATATGAAACTAATTGGTTACTCTCTACGTCCTTTATAGTGAGAAATGCAATGGATAGAGTTTTCAAACAAGGATCATTATGCGCTCAAATCAACTCCCTACACGTTTCGGTCTTATCGCCATTACCCTGAGTGTGGTATTGGTGACAATCATGCTCAGTACCGTCGGTCTACAAGCGACGGCCCAATCTGGCCCGACTTCCACCCCCACCCAGTCGAGTGGTGCTGGAACAACCGCCCTCATTGCGGATGATACCAATCCCTATGATGAACCCGCCGAATACACTGGCGACGCGGAATGGACACTCACCGATTTGACCTTCCAAAGCAATTATCCCAATGGCTTTGAATTCCATGCCAAACCCACTAGCAGCAAAGGCACAGTCGTATCCGCCTCTGTCCAGTGGTCACACAACCCCCATGCAGATCGGGCACGTGCCATCGGTGAGGTAGACGCCACTGGCATCGCTACCGCCATCTGGGACGCCACCAGCAACCGCGTTCCCCCATGGGTCGCCGTCAATTATCGTTGGTCATTTACCGACAGCGCCGGCAACAGCTATCAAACCGAGTGGATTTTAGGTGCGGAATATGAAGACACCACCCGCCAATGGACACGTGCCGAATCCGAGGACATTATCGTGTTTATCGAAGACGGCCTTACCCAAGAAGTGATTGATATGACCTTCGACGCGATGGAGGAACGCCGTCCCGACTTTATCGCCCTCTTTGGTCGTCAACTCGCCTACAAACCGCGTGCTATCCTCTTCTTCGATTACGACACCTTCCTAGAATGGCGCGGCGTCACGGTCAACACCAACAACACCATCCTCGCAGGTCAGACCACTGATTATTGGGGCGCGACGGTGCAAGCCTTCCTGTTTGGGGATTTGGAAGAAATGACCTTTGGCACTGTCCCCCACGAAATCGCCCATCTCTATCAGGCCGATCTCTATGATTTCCGTGCGCCGGGGTGGTGGATCGAAGGCAACGCGACCTACTTTGAAATCTCCAAAGGCTACGATTATGAACAGCGGGTGCGTGACCTTGCCTTCTTTTACGACATCCCCCCACTGCTGCAAGGACTTGGCCCCGTCCCCAACGACCTCGGCCCCGATGAACGTGGACGCTTGGGTTATGACACGGGCTACACGTTCAATGAATGGCTGATTGATAACTATGGCCCCGAAGCCCATCTACAAATCGTGCAGTTGCTCGAAGAAGGGGTCTATCGCAATG
>JAIOHL010000321.1 GCA_019913005.1 Anaerolineae bacterium
AGGTACCCAATCCACACCACGACATGGGCCAGTTTCGCGGCAAATTCGTCTTTTTCGATGCCATACAATTGACGCGGGGTGACAACATCGCGGAACGGCAGGCCCAATCGCCCAAAAAAGCGCCGTACCTCCGCCTCCAAATCTTTGAGCGCCAACAGGCTGACATACAAAAAATTACCACTCCCACAGGCTGGGTCAAGCACGCGGGTGTTTTCCAAAAGGTGCATCATACGGTCATGCAGTTCGACCAATTTCAGGCGGGCGACTTCTTTAGGTTTGGCGGCGGTTGCGGTGGCATACGTTTGGAGCAGGGGGGCGGCTTCGGCTTGGATGGCCTCCCATTGCTGACGAAGGGGCTGCATGAGGACAGGCTCAACCACCAGCCGAATATCGGGTTCGTCCGTGTAATGTGCGCCCAACTGTGCCCGCTTGCTATCATCCAGCGCACCCTCAAACAGCGTGCCAAAAATGGTTGGGTTGACATCCTGCCACTCGGCCTCGCTGACTTGACGCAGAATATCCATCGCGCCAATGATTTGGGTAATGTCCAACACCTCAACGCCGTCGTTGGTATCCGGGCCAGAATCGGCAAACAGACCGCCATTAAAATAGGGAACAGGTTGCCCAATATAGCGTGACGTCCGCCCGTCCATCGCTTCAAAGAGAGGTTGCAGCATTTCGGGAAAATCGTTGCCTGCGTCCTCGACAAACGCATCTATGATACTTTCAACAACAGATGTCTTTCGAAAACCTTTCCCCATAATGGGTAGCAAGCGAATATCATCTACAAACAGAGTAAAGGCAATTTTGGTCAAAAAGCGGGCAATTTGCATCGGTTGCCAGTCGGGATTTTGCCGCATCAATCCGGCAAGTTCGGCAAATTTCTCAGCAAGATTGCGGGTAATCCGGTTGCGCTCGGCAAGGTCGGGTCGCAACATCCGCAGAAACGCCGTCGGGTCTTCCAACAACCAGCGGACATAGCGCAGGGTCAGTGGGTCAACCAAATCATCATTATGAAATACAATCGGCGTGCCATCCATATTAGGCCATTGCGGGTAGATGCGATATTCCAGAAAATCGCAGACAACCAATAAGGGTGGGTTATCGAGTCCGCCCCGATACGCCGAAAGCTGGTCATAGGCCGCATCTAAATCCTTGTGCTTGCCTTTATATTCCCATGCGAAATGGTCTTTATACCAGACATCGGCAAAACCCTTGCTGCCCTTGACGGTGGAAACGGGTTTTTCGAAACAAAATTCGACACCCGCTTGGTCATATTGTGAGGGCGGGGCGTGGCTAATCAACTGGCAGAGTTCAATAAAATGGCTTTGAGCGGCCTGACGTTCACCAAGTTGGCTGTCTGACCAGCGCTGCACAAATTGCTGAGGGTCGAGCATAGGTCTTTTTCCGGGATGGATAGTTACACAAATGTGCTACTATTATACTGGATTAAGTCGAAACGTGCCGGGCCGAGTTTTCGTTCCACACTGGCTATAAAGCGCAAAAAAATCGCTGAAGCAGATCGGGGGAGGGGGAATAAATCCACCCCATCCGCCGAGCCAGATTTCAAGCTAGATTCAGCACGGCGGCTTTAGCCCCGTGTTCCAATTTATTCCTCATCGTCCCCATCGTCATCATCCGCGCCCTCGGAGACGATATTGGTGATGATCGTGACCAATTTGGCGAGTGGCTCCGCGCCGGGGGGCAGGGGCGCCCATTGCGGCACTTTGACATTCACCTGACCTTGTGGCGTTTTGGCAACCCATTCACTCACCGTCGGGTCGGCGTGCAGCGTGTCCTCCGTCTTAATGACCGACGGCATGGCGGCAAAATTGACCGCGTCCACCGCCTTCCGCACCTCGTCCAACTGATGAATGCTCAATTCACCCAATTCGTACCACCCCGGTGTCACCGCTTCGGTTTTGATCTTGCCGCGTGCATCCACCGTCTCGTGGGACGTATCAAAACTTTCGATCCGTCCGTCGTCCCAAATCCGCAGCCCATACGGTGTGGAACGGCGGCTGTTCATCAAATAGCTCACTAGAATTTGCGCCATAGTACCAATCCCCTGAAAGTAACGACCTAATAACATTATCATTGTACCCTTCCCAAGCAAAAAATGGGGCATGGCTTTGCCCAATTTCCGTGATTTCACCGACTTGCGCCATAGGAGCTTTCCGTCCTGATTGACAAATGATACAAAAGATGATACGTTTGTATCATGAATACCGATTCGCATACCCGTAACCGCATCATCATCGCCGCCCTTAGTTGCTTTTTTGAGCAGGGTATCAAAAAAACCAACATGGACGATATTGCAGCACAGGCAGGCGTGACCCGTGTCACCGTCTATCGTCACTTTGACGACAAACGGGCACTGGTCAAAGCTGCTTTTCTCCGCATTGAGGAGGTCTTCGAGCAGGCCACCCAAGACGCCGCTGTCGATTCTCAGCCCAATCTACGCGACGTGCTGCATCGCATTGGACGGGGGTTAAAGGCCCTGCCGTCCGGTGATCTTACCACCCGTCTACATGAATTGAAGCAGCTATACCCGGACACCTATGAGGCCTTCCAAGAATTTCGATTGCGTGTTATGGGCGATCTATTTGACGAATTATTTGGCATGGCCGAAAAACAAGGACTGCTGCGAGAAGAGGTCAATCGGGTGTTTGTGCAGGCCCTCTATTGGGAAGCATTGGTCAGTATCTTTGAAAATCCTCGCCTACGCGGACTTGGCCTATCCAACACCGAGATGTTCACCCTGTTTACCGACATTTTGTTGCACGGGATTTTGAAAGAGGGGGATTAAGGAGAATCATTCGTGAAACTCACCGTCAAGCCGAGAACACAACTCATCTTCGATGTAAGTCTATTTTTTGTCCTCGTGGTCATAATAATAGCCACCTTTATGCAGCATGTCATCACGCCGGAGGGCACACATGGCTATGAGATGATGCACCTGCTACATGGCATCACAGGCATCCTGATGACCCTTCTGGTGCTTATCCATCTGATTTTGCACGCCCGCTGGATTCTGGCACAGGTGAAGATGGCCCTTAAGTCAAACCATCCGTCATCACGGGCCTCCACCAAACCCCACCCCATCGAGCGCCCCGGTCATCAGTAGATTTCGGCATGTTTGTAGGGAGGAGTCACAGACTCCTCCAACTTTTTGCCCATCCGTCAGGTGCATTTGATATGGCACCTTCTCTATCCGATGGAGAGGATAGAGTTGGGTTTATGCCACCGCCGTCCCCGGGGGTAGCCCATTGGCGTTTGGCCCACCTGTCGCGGGCAGGGGGATGCCGCGTGATGACCCGCCATATTCCCACTGCTCGCCTGTGATGGTTTGCAGCGCATTATGGAACGTGGCGTAATGCTGCGGTTGCACCGTGTTGCCCACCGACATGATGTTGTCTGAATTTTCGGCGACGGCCCCGCGTACACCCCCGCCCATATCTTTTGCCATCTGGTCATGCCCAGCAGCGGTTCCAGCGGGCAGCGACGTGCCAGCCCCCGGATAAAACCCCCCGGTTGGTGAGGCATATTCATCCCCCAAGCCGATCATATGGCCGAATTCGTGGGCGGCGGTCATCTGTTTTTCGCCCGACCCCACGACAATATCCACGCGCTGCCATGCCGTATCACGTGTCGCCCCCATTTGACCTTCGCCGTGACTGGTGACACGGGTCGCTGCTCCGGTGAGGCCATTTGTGCGGATATAGTTGGCGACGTTGGTGGCGCGTGTTTCGCTGAGGGTCTGATTCTGGGTGGGATCGCCCGTCGCGCTGGCATGACCCACCACGCTGATCGGCACCCCCGCATCAGGATAGCCCGCCGCAAAATCCGTGATAAATTTGTTCAGATACGTCGGGCCGGGGTCGCGGCTGTGCTCCGTGCCCACCGCGCTGGCGACATCGGATTTACCGGTGGGGAAGCGCATCGAATAGTGCAGGAAATTGGTCTGGCTGCCATTGATGCCCGAACTGCCCATGCGCAGCCGTTGATCGTTGGGGTTGGTGCTAGAACCCCGACTGACCGCCGCGCCCATTTCGATGTTTTCGGGGATTTTGACGATCACCGCTTGGGTGTGGTCGCCGGGTTGGGCGTTTTCATGCACATTGACGTTCAGGCGCACGCTGGAATGAAGTTCGGGGAAGCGTTTGGCGGTAAAAAAATGCTGTCCACTCCACGCGCTGACGACCTGTGCCCGATAATTGTTCATCCATGAGGTTTTTTCCGCCCCCCATTGCCATTGGCTAATCAACTCGGCCCGTCTGCGACGATTGTTACGCAGATTAATGGTCGCGGCCAGCGTCTGTAATTGGGCAATTTGCTGGGGGTCGTTGGTCGCGTTCAAATCGGTGGTATTGGCGACAAACCGCCCATTCGCGTCCAGATTCATACCGTTGGTAAATTTGAAGCCGACATTGACCGTCGCAATCAAGGCACGATCCGCCGGGTCCCAGCGGGCATTAAATCCACCCCGTCCGCCCGCGCCAATCACATCCTGTCCCGCCGCACTGGGCAACACGCCCCGCGCCAAAAATGTTTCCATATCCCGCTGACGTTGCAGGGGATCCGCCGCCGGGGTCACTACCGGAGCCGCCGACCCACTCCCCGCGCCACTGCCTGACGGGGCTGGCTGTCGTCGCAATAACGTCTGGCCTGTGGCGCGATTGCCCAGATGTGACAGGCGCTGTACGGCTTTGAGACGGACAGCCTGCGAGGTGTGATGATTGAGATGATTCAATAAATGGGTGTCGGCGCGGGGGTGGGCGCTTTCTGGCGCTGGCCCTTCTTCCGCAACCTGTAGTCCCTCAAAAGCCGAGGTTGTGTCTTCTTGGCCTTTGGAAAAGCCTTCCTCATGACGGATGCGTTTGGCACGTCTTGGCATCTTGAACTTCTCCTCAATGCTGGAGTGCGATGATTGGTACGATCTGTAATCGCTCAATTCCATTATAGGACGATTTTGCGTCCAGATGAAAATTGTAAAGAAATTCGCTACTTCCGGCGGCCTTCGCCAAACTTGCAAAAACGGGTGAGGGGGATGTCTTCCCCTCTCCATGCAATGGTTCAATGACCGACACTTTTGGGGATAATGGAGGAAAAACCAACCTCACCCCCAACCCCTCTCCCACGTGAGAGGGGCTTCAATAGGCCAGATTAGACTCCCCCTCGCCAGATGGAGAGGGGGCAGGGGGGTGAGGTTGCATTACCGGATTTGTTTGCTAAACGCCATAACCCTTTTCGATCAAATACGGGCAAACTTCGTAGGGGATGACCCTGTGTCATCCCAAAAATTTTCGGCCATCTTGCGTTATACTCATCCTACAGCGGTTCTCATGTTGACCGACCTCAATTTCCAGCTAAATTCAGCACGGTGGCTTTAGCCCTGTGTAACTTATAAGGATATGCCCGCCCATGTCCGAACGAATTGATGTGATGATTAGCAGCACCGCCCGCGATTTGCCCGACCACCGCCGCGAAGCCGAATCCGCCTGCCAAAAATTGGGCATGTTCCCCGTGATTATGGAGGATTTGGGCGCGAAAAATGAGGATGCCATTCAAGCCTCGCTCAAGATGGTCGAGGACGCCGAAATCTATGTGGGGATTTTCGCCTACCGCTACGGCTATATCCCCGACGGGCACGCCATTTCCATCACCGAGATGGAATATAACCATGCCGTCAAGTTGGGTATCCCGCGCCTGATATTTATGGTCGCTGACGATCATTACCCCGCACTGCCCAAAGAGGGCGAACCGGGCGCCAGCAAATTGCAGGCGTTTAAGGATCGTGTTGGAAAAGATCGGGTGTCGGCATTTTTTAAGTCGCACCACGACCTCCGCGCCCATCTATTGCAAGCCCTGATGCCCTATCGCCCGACCACTTTTATTCCGCGCGAACCACCCCCGCCCGATACCCTACCCGAACGCGGCGAGATTCCGCCGGGCAGCAATTTTGACCAATTGGCAAATTACAATTTTGTAGGCCGCGAAGCCGACCTGCAAGCCATCGCCCAATGTCTGCTGCACAACCCCAACGGCAAAGCGATGGGTGTCACCGCTGCGATGGGGGCGGGCGGCATCGGCAAAACCCAACTCGCCATCGAGTTCGCCTATCGTTATGGGCGCTTTTTTCATGGCGTGCATTGGTTAAGTGCTATCAGTGACCGCCTTGACCCCGAAATCGCCCGATGTGGGTACGCGATGGACTTGCCCGATTTTCCTGATAAACAAGACGCCCAGATTGAGCGTGTTTTGGCGGAATGGGCCAAATCGTCGCCCCGCCTGATTATCGTGGACAACGCCGAAAAGCCGGAAGCCCTCAAGGAGTGGCTGCCCCGTTTGCAAAGCCACCGCATTCTGATTACCTCCCGGCGTGGTCAATGGCCGCCGTCATGGGGTGTGGTCGCCCATCGGCTGGATGTCCTGACCCCCGCCCAAAGCCGCGACCTCCTGCGCCGCCTTGCCCCGCATCTAACCACCGCCGCCGACCCCGAACTGAATGACGTGGCCGAAAAATTGGGCCGTCTGCCTCTCGCCCTCGATCTGGCAGGTAATTACATCCACTTCCGGCGCATGACCCCAGCGGCATATCTGGCCCTCTTGGACAAACAAAAATCGCTGGTGGACAACCGCCTGTTTACCACATGGGCAGTGGAGGCAGGCATCATTAACCCCACCGACCACGACCAGAACCTGTATGCCAATTTTGATCTAAGCTGGCAACGATTGACCAGCGACGCGCCCAAACGCCTGCTCATCGGCTGTGGCTATCTCGCCCCCAACACCCCGATTCCACTGGATTTGTTAACGGTCTTGTTTGATGGCGCTGATGATCCCGCCGAAACCCGCGACATGGCCCTGATCCAACTCGATAATGTGGGCCTGCTGAATCGCAAAGAGGACGGTCTCCCCGCCATCCACCCCCTAATCGCTGATTTCGCCCGTCTGCAGGTGGGGGAGAGAGATGACACACTGACGGTGCTGGTGGATAGGATGAAAGGGATGTCAGAAGTGGCTCAGGATACAGACATCCCCGCCGATTTCACCCCTCTGAGCGCTCATGTTAGACGTCTGGCGGAGCAGGCGGAACTCGCTGGTAACGCGGATGCTGGTTCGCTATGGAATATTCATGGCTACGATCTCCATCACATGCTGGGGGATTATGCGGGGGCACGGGCTGCCTTTGAACGCGCCCTTCGGATAGATGAGGCAGTGTATGGCCCAGATCACTATAACATTGCCAAGTACGTCAACAACCTTGGGGATCTTCTGCGTGAGATGGGTGATTATTCTGGAGCGAGGAATTGTCTTGAACGCGCACTCTTGACGTGGGAAACAATATATGGGGAATATGATCCGCATGTTGCCATCTGCCTGAATAACCTCGGCCTTCTTCTGAAATCACAAAGGGAATTGTTCGCAGCGAAGGTCGTGGTTCAACGCGCTATTCGAATCGGTGAAGCGACTTTCGGGCCGCAGCACCCTGAAGTTGCCGTTTGGATCAATAACCTCGGTTTGGTGCTGAAAGATATGGGGAACTTGTCAGGTGCGAAATCAAAACTTATACGTGCTCAACAGATATTGGAAGTGTCGTTCGGCCCCAATCATCCTAAAGTTGCCAGCGGGCTTTGGAATCTTGGGGAACTGTTTTTTCGGATGCGAGAATTAGCGACGGCGAAAAAACTTTTGGAACAAGCACTGCGAATCTATCAACAAGTTCTGCCGCCAAGCCATCCCTATATTCAGGGTGTGCAGGACTGGCTAGACCTCGTGAACCGCGAATTGTCCGGCGGGGGTTAGGACAACCTCACCCCCCCAACCCCAAAGCATTCGAGCGGGGAGTAAAACCCATGCTCGCGGCGTTCCCCTTCCTCATTGCGATGGGGAAGAGGTTAGGGG
>JAIOHL010000322.1 GCA_019913005.1 Anaerolineae bacterium
ACCCCATCCCCAACCCTTCCCCTAACAAAGGGAAGGGGGCTTCAATAGACCTTTTACTCCCCTCCCTATGCTTGGAGGCGTGGGGTCAGGGGTGGGGTTAAACGGACATCCATTACCCGAATTCGGTGGGATAGTTGATGCTGACATAATAGTGCAAATCGGCGGGCCTGTATTGTAAAAAATCAAACCAGCAGCGGGACATGATTGAGGCGCTTGCCCGGTTGCGCGGCATAGGTGGTCGGAGTGAAACCCGAAAAGGCCTGAAAGTCGTGGATAAAATGGGCTTGGTCGTAATACCCACAGTCCAATGCCAGCGCGACCCAATCTACCGCCTGCTGATTTTCCAAGCGTCGGATCACTCGTTGAAAGCGCTGCACTCGGCTAAAGACTTTGGGGGTCAGGCCAACTTGGGCACGGAATAATTGCGTGAAGCGGGTCGAACTGAGGCCAATCTGCTCGGTGACAGACGCGACGGAACGGGCATGGGTGGCAAATTGGTCAACGGCGAAACGCACGGCGGGATGCTGGTTATTTCGTTTCTGATATTGATACCGTTCCGCCAATAGGAAACGTTCCAAAATGGTAAATTGGGCTTGGGGGGTCGCGGCGGCTATCAATTGTTCACGTAGCTCACCGATACGCCGACCCAATAGGCAATCCAGCGGAATCCCCTGATTATGCAGTTCATCAGCGGGGCAGGCAAAAAACCCACCCCCCGGCTTAAAATGCACCCCCAAAATCGTCACCGGATGCGCCGTGTCAATCACAAAATACTGCGAATGTGCCCCCATGACGACCCCGTCCCGTACCCAGTCAAGATGGTTGGTGTGTGGGTTCGGGTAGATCGGCAAAGCGTCGTCGGCCAGATTGATAATCCACTCCACCGTCCCATCAGGCAGGCATCGTTCTTTGGGATGGGCAGGCAGATGGTTGGATTGCCGCCACAACAGGGCCACATGGTCGGCCAGCGGGGGTAGGGGGCTATAGGCGTGGGTAGACGGCGATGTCAGAAAATCGGTCACAATGACTCCAATCGGCCTATTTAGTGATACTATAGCACAAATGAGCGGATAAATGAATGGCCGATTTTTGGATAGGCCTGTAGATGCAACAGAGCCGTCCTACGGGGGAATAGAACGGCTTGTTGGGGGAAGATAGCTAGGGTCTCAATGATTTCATCGAAATTCAGCATGGCAGCTAATGACGTTTAACCTCTAAATGCGGTAGGTGTCCCCATCCCAAACCCTTCCCCATCGCAATAGGGAAGGGCTTTAATACGGCGAATTCTCCCCTCCCTAACGCTTTGGAGGCGTGGGGTCGGGGGTGGGGATGTTGATTACCCGAATAATTTGTTAACGTCATTAGCCCCGTGTTCTATAAAACCAACCGTATTGTTAATTAATTCATCCGGCCCAGCCAGTTGCGGCGCTCCATCCACTTAGCCAATTCAAGCACGGGCACCACCGTGACAGCCAGCGCCAGCACAATCACCCAGTCTACTAAGTGCAAACTGAAGGTATCAAAGGGCGTGTGCAAAAAGGGCACGTAGACAATCAACAGCAGCAGCAGCAGTTCCCACACAATCGCAATATTGAGCCATTTGTTAGCAAAGGGGCGTTGAATAATCGAGTTGCGATCCGAGCGGAAATTATAGGCCTTAAAGAACTGAATCAGCACCAGCGAAACAAAGGTCATGGTCATGGCTTCGGCGTCACTGCGATCCGTGCTGCGTGCCCATGCAAACAGCGTTAGGTTGACAATCGTTGACCACACCCCGCCGACCACAATCAGCATAATCACAGGCCGCGTCAATATCCCGACATTGCCTTCTAGCGGTTTGCGTTTCATCAAATCCTTTTCGGGCGGGTCAAGCGCCAATGCCAGCGCGGGCAGTCCGTCGGTTGCCAGATTGACATACAAAATCTGCACCGCTGACAGGGGTAGGGGCAGGCCGAGGATAGATGTCCCCGCCATGAGGCCAATTTCGCCGATATTGGACGACAGCAGGTACATCAAGTATTTTTTGATGTTGCTAAAAATCCCGCGTCCTTCTTCAACCGCCGCCACAATCGAGGCGAAGTTGTCATCCGTCAGGGTCATGGCCGCCGCTTCTTTGGTCACGTCGGTGCCCGTAATGCCCATCGCAATGCCAATATCAGCTTTTTTGAGCGCAGGTGCATCGTTTACCCCGTCCCCCGTCATGGCGACGACATGTCCACGCGCTTGCAGTGCCGTCACCACGCGCAGTTTATGGGCGGGCGACACACGCGCATAAATCTCGATTTGCTCAACGACCCGCGCCAAATCCTCTTCACTCAGCCCATCCAATTCCGTGCCTGTCAGAACTCTCCCGCGCTTGAGCAGGCCCAATTCGCGTCCCACCGCTTGGGCTGTGAGCGGATGGTCGCCCGTAATCATAACCGCTTGGATACCCGCTTCCTCGCACGTCTGGATGGCCTCTTTGACTTCGGGGCGAGGGGGGTCAATCATGCCCGCCAAGCCGAGAAACGTCATCCCATCTTCGGCGGTGGCAAGTTCGGCATTGGGTTTGTAGGCGACGGCCAGCACCCGCAGGGCATCGCTCGCCATCTCCCGTGCCACATCCAGCAAGGCCGTTTTTTCTGTTGGGCCAAGTGTCACCGGGCCAGCGGCAGTTTGATACGTGGTGCAGGTATCCAGAATAATTTCGGGTGCGCCTTTAGAATAGGCCGTTAAACCGTTTCCATTGCCGTCATGCAGCGTGGTCATGCGTTTGCGTTCGGAGGTAAACGGGATTTCTTGCTGCCGGGGATATTGGCGGTCTAGCGCGGGTTTGTCCATGCCCGCTTTAGCCGCAGCTACCACCATCGCGCCTTCCGTCGGGTCGCCTTTGACATTCCACTGCCCATCGGCCTCTTGGACGACATGCGTATCGGCAACAAGCGCAGCGGCTTTAAAAAATAATTCAGCGTTGGAGGAAAGTTTAGCGTCACTGCCATTGTGCGAAATCTGCCCGATGGGTTGATAGCCCGCCCCGGAGACGTTTAATAGCGTACCCTCGACATACACCCGCCGCACGGTCATTTCATCTTTGGTCAGCGTGCCTGTTTTATCCGAGCAAATAAACGAAGTACGCCCCAACGTCTCGACAGCGGGCAGACGGCGCACCAGCGCATTACGTTTGACCATGCGCTGCACGCCAATCGCCAGCGAAATCGTGACGACAGCGGGCAGGGCCTCTGGAACCGCCGCCACCGCCAGCGCGATGCCAAAAATGAACATGTCTATGAGGTCTTCGCCGCGCAGCAGCCCGATGGCGACGATGAGTATCACCACCACCAGCGCCACCCGCGCCAGCATTTGGCCCACGCGATCTAGGTTTTCTTGGAGCAGGGTCTTGCCTGTTTCGACGGTTTGCAGCAGTTGGGCGATCTTGCCAAATTCGCTGTTCATGCCTGTCGCCACGATCATGGCCCGGCCCCGTCCATACGTCGCCGCCGTCCCCGCATAGACCATATTACGGCGATCTCCGATTGGCACATTGGCCTCGGACAGGTCGGCGGTGTGTTTTTCAATCGGCAGCGATTCGCCTGTCAGCGCGGCTTCTTCCACTTGCAGATTGGCGACCTCAATCAAGCGGCCATCGGCGGCAATGCGGTCTCCCATGTGAATCAGGATGACATCACCGGGCACCAGATCACGCGCGGGGATTTCCGTCTCCTGCCCATCACGCAACACGGTGGCGGTTGGGGCAGCCATCTGGCGTAGCGCATCAATGGCACGTTCGGCCCGATATTCTTGCACAAAGCCCAGAATGACGGCAAACAGCACAATCACCATCACCGCGACGGCCTCAACGCCATGTCCAAAAAACACCGATAGCGCCGTAGCAATCAATAGGATAATAATTAGGATGTTCTTGAATTGTTCCAGCAAAATGGCCCAAGGCGAAATATGCGCGGCGGCGGTCAGTTCATTTGGGCCATATTGTTCAAGGCGGGCGGTGGCTTCGGTGGTGGTCAACCCTTCCAGCGAGGAATTGAGTTTGGCACGTACTTCGTCAAGCGCAAGGGTATGCCACGAATCAGGGACGGTTTCGACGGATGGCTTCATAGATTCAGTCCTGTTAACGATTGAAAGTTAGTTTGGGGTGGTGGTTGAACGCCAGGGTTCCCAACCGGGCGATACGCTGTGTCCATCATACGGCGGAACAGACGAATACACTGCCAATGCAGCAGCATCATAAGCAAAAGGTAGGGTAGAATCACGAGCGAGGCAACCAACGCGCTGCCCGGATTAATCCATGCGACGACACCAATAAATGCCACCAGCGTGATGATTCCGAGAATTCGAGTTATCATGGGTCCCTCCTTTCACTGTGAGGTTGTTAAGCTGCTACAGCTAGTTTGCCCATAGCTTACTCACAAACGGTGCGTTATTAACCCCCCAATTCTTAGGGGGTGTACAAAGGATATTGAACCATGCACTTGACCGAATTTATCCGAATGTTGGAAGGGCAGGGGGATGCCGAAACCTTTGCCGCGTTTATGGCCCGTGCTGCCGAGGGCCATCCCAGCCGCGACGAAAACCCCCAGACGCATTTTTCGGTCTATTTTGCGGGCTATGACCCAACGTTGGGCACGCTGTTTATGGGCCATCACAAAATATCGGGCTTGTGGCTGTTTAATGGGGGGCACATGGACGCGGGTGAACTGCCGATTGAGTCCGCCCTGCGTGAAATGGATGAGGAATGGGGCTTGGTGATTCCGGCGGCGGTGTTGGGCGAGCCGCAGTTGTTGACGATCACCCCTATCAACCCGGCCCTGCATTTGCCCTGTCAGGTGCATTACGATTTTTGGTATTTTGTGCCGCTCGATTCAAAGACCACCGTTTTTGACCAAGCCAAACTCGCCACCGAGTTTTATGAAACCCGTTGGTTAACGCCCGACGACGCCCGCCCCTTAATCCTTGACCCCGCCACCCATCAAGCAATTGATTGGATTGAGACCCAGCGTGTATCCTCACCCTCTGACCCGCTCTCCCCAGAGTAAAAAACGGCCTGTTGAAGGCCCTTCACACTCCGACAGTTTTGGGGCAGGGGCGGGAAAGACCAACCTCACCCCAACCCCTCTCCCACGTGAGAGGGGCTTGAATACGGCATTTTCGACTCCCCCTCGCCAGATGGAGAGGGGGCTGGGGGGTGAGGTCAACATGCCCAAAAATCGCTGACCCCTGCCCTTGCGGAAATACTGTCGGCGCGTAAACCATGCAATGGAGGCGTGGGGTTTGGGGTGGGGATGGTCAATTTATGAGATGCAGCATCGCCTTCGTTAAATTTTCCTTAACCTCTATCTCCGTTCCCTGACTTGTGGTATCATAGAAACATTAAATTTCCTTAACGATACCACACAGGAGCGCGACCTTGCAGCGGGTAGGACTCTATGCGTGGGGCGGGCCGGGAACGGTGCGCCTCCTCAAAACCAAATATCATGCACCCCGTATTGATGAAGCCAGTTTTATGAACCTGTATGAGCCGCATTTTTTGCAACAGGCCAAGCAGAAACTGGGCGTTACGGATATGTGGGTCACGTATTCATGGGGATTTTCCGACACAACCGAACGCCAAGACCGCCAATTTATTCTTGACCGCCTACCGCATTTTCACGCCAACGATATTGCGACCCACGCCTATATTCAGGGGCTGAATCTGGTCACGGATGAATTTGCCAACGCCGACGTTTTTTGCCGCGATTCCAAAGGCCGTCTGCTGCCCTATAGCAAGGGGAGGGCGCTCACCTGTCCCAATAATCCACACGCCCGTCAGATCATCCTAGATCGGGTGGCCGAGGCGTGCCGGGGCGAATTTGACGGCGTGTTTATGGATAACGTGATGTTTGGACTGCCCCCGTTCCTCATTCGCAGCGACCACACCTCGTTTTTTGGTTGTTCGTGTGCCCACTGCCAAGCGCGTTTTCAGGCCGATTATGGCTATGGCCTGCCGCTGAGTGCCAAAGTTGGTCAACAGCAAATCGCCGATTATCTCAATTTTCGTAGCCAGAGCGTGATGACATTGGTGCGTGACCTAGCCGACATCTGCCGGGCCGCTGGCAAGCAGTTTGGGGTGAATTTATACGACCCCTATTGGTACGCCTCCGATTTTTATTTTGGCTATCGGCTGGCCGAAATAAGCGCGGCATTGGATTATTACCTGATCGAAAATTTGGCCCTGCGTAACGGCAATCACCACCTCGCGCCCATGCTTGCCGCCGCCCGTCAGCCCGTCTTTGTGGTGTCCTATCGAGAAGGCATTGGGCGTGATGCCGCCTATCCCCAACACGTGATTGACGCCATTTGGAGCGAGGCCGCCGCGATGGGGTATGCGCCCTGTCTCAAAGCGACTGAATACATCACACGCGGGGTTTGGCACGCCCTCGATATTGATGCCGTGCGCCCACCGCAAATCCGCCCATTGCAACGTGCCGTCAGCACCCATTCGCTATCATCGCTCAAGGCCAGTTCGCGTTGGGAGCGTGGTTTGGTGCGCCTGATGGATGGACGTTATCCGCTGTTTGCCACCGCCGCCTATGAAAATCGCTATTTGGCACGCCTGCTGGATCGCTTGGGTTTTGCCACCCGCCTGATGCACGTCCAGCGCAATTTTACGGCATCCAGCGGGATGCTATTGGCCGATTAATAAACGCAATAGCTACCTGTGAAATTTTCGTAAAAAATGTCTCGGCCCGGTATAACTTATGCTATGATTAAAATTAGCTTTCCCTATGAGTGACTCCTTATCCCTCAATGGAACGCTGGGGGCACCTCACCGTTTACCACTTGCCCACTTTCCAAGCCGTCACCCACTTATGGATAGATCGGGATACCCCTACGCTGGATACACATCCTAGCCTATCGGTTGACCGTTTTCGATTTATCCGAATCGCACCAAACGAGTGGTTTATCATGATTGACCGACGCCGTGCCATGAAAACAATGGCTGTTGGAGTAGTGGGTCTGGCCTCCCTACTCCCTTCATTAGGTTCGTCTTTGCTCACGGGTGGGCCACAACACGCCACTGCCCAAACCCCCATCCATCTCTATCCGGTTCCGCCATCCCTGATGCTGCATTCTAGCGAAGGCATTAATACCGATGATCTCAATGGGTTTCTGCCTGTGTTAATCCGGCATCTCCAACACGATGGCTATCAGGGATTCACCTACTCCCAATGGTTAACGCTCATGATGCAAGATCAATCCCCGCCCGCAAAACCAATCATCGTGAGCATTGACGATTTGACGATGGCAAAAGGCGGCCCTACATTTTCGACATTTGTGGCAATGCACGACATCTTTATTGCGAACAACTTCCCGATCACGCTGGCTGTGGTCAATCGCCTCGATCTGCCCCAAGACCCCGAACGTTGGGCAATTGTGCGGGGGTGGGTGGATGAAGGCAATGTCGAACTCGCCTCCCACACCAATCACCACATCAATTTCAACAATCGGGATGGATCACCCCGTACCGACCTTACATCAACCGACTATGACGAGGAAATTGCAGTCTCGGCCCTCCACATCGGCGACACAACCGGCATTCCCGTCCGAACGCTCATTACGCCCTATGGCAGTGGTTTTGAACGTTCTACCCAAACCATTCATCCGGCAGTGGTCAAACAGTGTCAAGAAGTGGGCATCAAATATGTGGTGGGGCTTCCCGACGGACGCCGCCCAATTCAATGCGAGGTCGTGCGTGATACGGCCACCGTCATCTATTTGGGCCGAACCAAGCCGCCAACCGGGAACAAAACCGCTAATGGGGTCAAGTTTGAACTGAACCTATGGTATGAGCACGACTACGCCCCGTATTTGATACACTGAACCACCTAGCCACTTGACCAGTCCACCTGTCCGATGCTCACAATAGCGAAATCTGTTACGCTTGGGATGGTGAGGTAGTGGCGACATTTTGAC
>JAIOHL010000323.1 GCA_019913005.1 Anaerolineae bacterium
GTGATGAAATCCCCACCCCCACCCCCTCCCCAAAGCATTAGGGAGGGGAGCAAAGCCTGTATTGAAGCCCTTCCCTATTGCGATGGGGAAGGGTTTGGGATGGGGACGAATTACCGAATTTAAAAGTTAAAGAGCCTTAGCCCCGTGTCACAATAGGCCAATCTACTTGAAAACCGCTATAGACATCTTTACTCGCTCTTGAAATACCACTGTTCGGGGAAGGCGATGGCGACGCCGCCGGGATTCCAGCCATTGACCCACGACGCGGGCACATTACCCAACTTGGCGCTTAATGGGCGATAGCTCTCATTGGCGCTCGAAATGCCGATGACAAAGAAATTGTCGGCGTCATATTGCAGCACCTGTGACATCAATTCAATGCGTTGTTCACTGGTGGGCGCTTGCAGTACGCTCTCATAGAGATCAATTAAGTCTTTGATTTCTTGGGGTGGTTCGATACCAGCGGGGTTATCGGGTGTCTTATACCAGATCGCCCAGCCGTTGGCCCAGATGGCCTGACCATGCACTGGCACAAAATAGCGCGGATCGAGAATCGCGGTGATACCGAAGCCACCTTCGCCCGTGAAGATGGTCGCTTCCATGCTGTTGTCTTCCGAAGCCTGCGTCCAAACTTCGTTATCTACCGAGTTGATGATGATGTCCACACCGACTTTGGCAAAATAGCCCTTCAGCAGTTCGGCCACATCCAAAAACCGCAGACCGTAGTCATTGATTTGCACGGTAAACACGACGGAGAGTTTTTCACCAGTGGCGGGATTAATGCGCCAACCGTCGCTGTCTTTATCCGGCAGCACTTTGTCGAGAGTTTCATTGGCGAGATCAACGTTGTATTCCAAATATTGAGTGGTCAGTTGTTCGTTGTACAGCGGGGAATCTTCTAGCGGCGAAAGTTGACGCGGAACGCCCTGACTGAAATACACGATGTCAATGATTTCCTGACGGTCAATCGCATGGGACATGCCGACGCGGAAATCTTTTTGGCTAAACACTTCGCCTAATACGGGGTGGGTCATATTGAACATGACGCTGACCGTACCACCGCCCTCGCTCTTGACAGGGTAAATCGCTAGGCCGGATTCTTCCTGATATTGAAAGAACAATGGACGCTGTTCGTCGGTAGTGTTTGCCATGGTGTCATACTTGCCCGCCAGCACGTCTACCAACATCGTTTCGTTGTCTTGATAGAGCGAGCCAACAATGCGATCCATATAGGGGAGTTGATTACCTGCGCTGTCTACCCAATAGTAGTAGGCGTTGCGTTCGGCAACAAACTGCGTGCCCGTGCCGAGAGGTTCGGTATAGACCCATGGGAACATGGTGGGGTAGTTCACGTCACGGCTGATGACGGCAGGATCAGTGCCGGGGCCAACCGCTGAATGGGCTTGGAACAGGGATACCCAGTCGGTAGCGCCTTCGGTTTGGGCAATCAGTTCGTCAATGCCATCGGGGTTATAGGCAATATGGAATTGTTCCAGATAGTGCTTGGGCGCGGCCACCAATTCCCAGCCGGGCCAACCGCACATGTTGATGAGGAACATGCCATAGGAGACATCAAAGGTGATGGTAAAGGTGGTGTCGTCAATCTTTTCGGCGACAGGCGCAGCGTCACCGGGGCGCAGCCAACCAGCCGGGAATGTCCCCGCGTTGAGTTCGGCGTTCCCCATCACGTCATTAATCGCAAACAGCACATCGTCGGAGGTGAAGGGGAAACCATCTGACCATTTCAGGCCTTCACGTAGATGGAAGGTATAGACCTTCGCGTCTTCACTGACTTCGACACTCTCGGCGATATTCGGTACCCAGTCGCTATAGCTTTCGTTCCAATTGACCAGACCCTTCCAGAATGTCCAGAAAACCATCTGACTGGCCCAGAAGCCATCGCCTACAAATGGGTCTTTGAAGTCGCCGCCATAGGTGCCAATTTCGGAACCGGGCAGGCTGATGACACGCGGGTTGGTGGGCAGGCGTTCTTCAACCGGGGGAAGCTCACCCGCCGCAACACGTTCGGCCAGCATCGGGGATTCATGATACTGCCCGTCTTGGGCTTGGCTGGGGTGGGGGACGATAGCGACAAGCAAAGCAAGAACAAAACAAAATACTAAAAAGCGTTTCATAGTTTATGCTCCTGAACTCATAAAGGTTAGAGATGTAAACAGGTGCGCCTAAGTCTTATCGAATGTGGACTGCTCCTTTCCAAAAAAACCTCTTCAGCTTAAGGGGACACGTGAGAAGACCGATGTGCTCCCCACGTGATGCCCCTTAAAGCCGATAAGGAGTGTCTAAGCGTCGGAGGATAATGTTGGATAAGCCGAAAACGAAAACAGAGGGTATTGGGGGGAACTTGCCCTCAATGGATGAAAATTTGGAGAGGCCGACTAAATTGCCTAACAAAATATTTCTTGACCTTCTGTATAGCTAGCTCGGCAATAAAAAATTGTGAACACTCACAACAGTTATACCACAAATTCTAAAAAAGCAAAAAAATCTTTTTATCATGTTTTATGCCGCAATTACCAAGAGATTGATCCGCACCAGCAGGCCGCCATCTTTACAAGTTTCATTCAACTGACAGAGGCTTGATTTGAAAATTTGTGAATGCTCACATATAATTCAACCAATGGCTTTGGGCGATCAAACCCAAAATCTCGACAGCGTTCTCAGCCTTCAGTAAACTCGTAGTGATAAAAAGCCGATGATGATTCAGTTAGGTTGCTATGAAAACAAAACGTCCAACGCTTTACGATGTGGCCCGTGAAGCGAATGTGTCCTACCAAACGGTCTCGCGGGTCATCAACGATAAAGCGCATGTCTCCGAAGAAACCCGTGAACGTGTTCAAAAAGCCATAAAAACACTGGGGTTTAGACCCAACCGCGCTGCCCAAATTATGCAAACCGAGCGCTCGGATACGATTGAAGTGGTATTGTTCTACTCCGGCTTCAATCTGTTCCTCTATGAGATGGCGCGAATCGTGCAGCAGTTGGGGTATCACTTTGTTATCTCCGCCATTACCGATGCTGATTTTGCAAGGACGCTCGAAAGCGCGGCGTCTCGCTTTGTGGATGGCCTTATCATCGTGCCTGATACGCGGCTGCGGGGGGGCTATGAAGAATTAAAGGCGCTGACTGGGGGTATCCCATTTATTCAGGTCGGTGCTCCACTGGGAGCAAGTGTGCCTTCCGTCATCTATGACCAAGTACAGGGCGCACGCCTCGCCACCCAACATCTGATTGATCTAGGCCACCAAAATATCGCCGAAATCAGCGGCCCACTGCGTAATCAAGATGGGTATGATCGCCATAACAGTTGGATGGCAACCCTACGGGAAGCGGGTTTGGAGGCAGGCATCAGCATCGAATCCAATTTCACGATTGACGGGGGTTATCAGGCCATGCGGCATTTATTGGAGAGTGGGGCCGAATTCACCGGGGTTTTTATCGCCAACGATTCAATGGCTTTTGGCGCACATACGGCGATACGGGAATATGGCCTGCGCGTGCCCGATGATATTTCGATTGTCAGCTTCGACGACATCCCCGAATCGGCCCATTTTGTGCCGGGGCTGACCACCGTGCGCCAAGATTTTAATCTGTTGGGGCGCATGGCCGTCGAATATGTGGTAGATTTGATCGAGAACCCCAATACGGCGATTCACCAGCGTGTTTTGCAACCCAAGCTGATTATCCGCGAAAGCACAGCCGCGCTGACCGACCAAAGAGTCAACCTAACCCGCTAACCTCTTTTGGGCATAAAACGGCTTTTTAAAGCCCCTCTCCATGCAATGGGGAGG
>JAIOHL010000324.1 GCA_019913005.1 Anaerolineae bacterium
ACCTATACCGGACAGCCACCGAGTCAGGTATTCCAGACCTTCCCCGGTACATGGGGCTGGCAAGTACGCTACAAAACAACTGCCGCCACCCAAACGCAGGCTTGGGCCTTGTGGACACCCGGCATCACCCGCAGCGGTTGGTACGAAATTTCGGTGTTTGTACCCGCCCGTCATGCCACCACGACCAGCGCTCGCTATCGGCTCTATGGGGCCGTCGGTCAGCCGAGTTTGCTGCAAATCAACGTGAACCAATCAGCCTACCGTAATTTGTGGGTGCCGCTCGGCATCTACCAACTCAACGCGAATGATGGGCGATCAGGCGTGATATTTTTGAATGACCTGACGGGAGAATCGAACCAAGAGATTGCCTTTGATGCGGTGCGCTGGCGTGAAATTGTCGGCACGAGTCCCTCTAGCCCCTATCTGGCCGATGGTTATGATGCCCCAATTGGCACCAGCACCGAACGCGCGGATACTCAAGTTTGGCCGGGGAATTGGTTCGATGCGACTGGTTTTGCCGTGCGCTATTTTATGGGTCAGCCCGCTGAGGCTTATCACAGTGGAGCAGATCTAAATCTTAACCAGCCCTTTTGGGATGCCGATGCGCACAGTCCGGTCTATGCGGCGGCCTCGGGCACGGTCACATTTTCAGGACGCCTGACGGGTTGGGGCAACGTGGTGGTCATTCGTCACGATCCCTTGATTACCAATGGCAAGGTGATGTATGGACGTTATGCCCATGTGGAGCAAATTGTGGTGCGGGTGGGGGATCGAGTACAACGCGGCCAGCAAATCGCCAATGTGGGGAATGCCGAGGGTGCGTTCCCCTATCACCTGCATTTCGATCTAAGCCAGACCAATATCCTAGAAACTGACCCTTTTGATTGGCCTCGGCTCGATCTCAATCGTCTGTTAGCCAACTATAGCGACCCACAGGAGTTTGTGCGAAATAATCGGCCCACGCGCCGGTGATTTTTCTGCTTGCGTATTCAAAAATTGGTATTATAATCGTACCATTAATATCAATTTAAAATGCAGTGCAAGCGGAGCCAGATGATGCAACCAAAACAAAAAAGGATGACCTTTGGGGTCATCGCTGTGGTTTGTTTCGTATCCATACTATTTATTCTCACTAATCACCCCCCTGCTTTTTCAGATGATCCCTCAACCGCCACTCCTATACGAATTGGGTACTCTGATACATTGGCCTTGATTGACCCATCCAGCGGTAAAGTTAGCTTGATTGATTCAATAGAAGACTATGCCCATAGTGCTTATTTCCACACTTATCCACTTGGCATAGGCACTCTAAACTACAAAAACGATTTTGTGATGGGAGATTGGGACGGTGACGGTCAAAAGACTCCCGGTGCCCTTTCTAGGGGCGCTTTCTACTATACGAATACGTTGCAGACCGCTGACCCCAATTGGACAAATGATTGGACACAGATTTGGTTAGGCCCTGAGGGCAAACCTGTTGCGGGCTATTTTGATTCTAAATCAGATCATGATTGCATTGGTGTGGTGGATCAGAAAAAACTCGACGGCACAAACGATACCTTAGCTTTTTACTATACATGTGATTTCAGTGGGAGTGCTGTTCCAAAATCACAAGCCCTCGGCGTGCTACTGCCAAGATCTGAACTTTATGCGGGGCCCTTCCAATTTGTAGCGGGAGACTGGGATGGTGATGGTGTCGAATCATTGGCAGTCCGGCGGGGTTCGTTTATCAGGTTAACCAATGATGCTCCATCAACAACCGAGACACCCCTATTCGAAACCCCGATTGATTTTACTGCGCCGAAGACCAATGAATATGGCGTAGTGGTTGCAGGGGATTGGGACGGCGACGGCATAGATACCTTTGGGCTTTTCTATCAGTTGGATAGTATTGACGTAAGCGAATTCTATTACCGCAACGATTTTGATTTAGAATCAGGCGACTACCTCATTCAACATATACGAGATTTTCTGGAATCACCCTTTCACCGAGTCCATCTCTTTGCAACCTCATGGCGTCAGCAATGTGTTCTGTTTTCCTGCGAAGGTTTTCCTCGATAGTTTTTAGCTATATTTGGGCATATATAAAAACCGGAGAAAGCAAATGAATAAGTTTATCAACTATAAAGCATCTAGCATTTTAATCTTGCTAGGTATATTACTTTTAGCTGCTTCTTTGCCTGTATTTTCAGAGGGTAATCTCCAAGCCGCTATAATCCTCATAGAATCTGATAGTGCAAGTGTTTTACAAGAAGGTTTTTGGATTTCTCAATCGTCACCCCAAGCAAGCAGCGGTAGCTATTTATACAATAGCGGAAATCCTGATGAAGTTTTGACCTTGCATTTCAGTGGGTCGTATATTGAAATCGTCCATCTTGAGGGACCATCGTTAGGAACTTTCGCTATTGAAGTAGACCATACAGTTCTGAGAACGGTGATCACAACCGCCTCACAAACGGCATTCGACAGAAGGGCAATCATCAATTATTTGGCAGAGGGTACTCATACTTTGCGGGTCTATTCTGTGGAAGGGGTCATCGCTATAGACGCCTTTTATACAACGATTGAGCAAGCGGTCACCCAGCCATTATCTGAAGAACATCTAACGACGATCGCATCAAATGTTGAAGGCGGAACACAGAACGTCACGCGCAATAATCCGGGCAATGCCTATAATTGTATCCCGAACCAGCTTCGACATATTCACCGCGTTTCACTGACTTCGACAACTCCTAACAACTTATCAGGGAGTCAAGTTATAACAGGGGATTCCTATGATCCCTCCATTTCACTAGATGGTCGTTTTGTAGCATTTACATCCTCTGCCTCTACCCTTACAACCGACTCTAACACCGTCGGAGATATTTTCTTGAGAGATCGGTTAAGCTGCGAAACGCGACTGATTTCGAAAAATGAACAAGGCATCCAAACGAATTCGCCCTCACAGTCTTCAGCGATTTCGGATAACAACCAATTTGTAGTCTTTGACACAGATGGAAGTCTAGCGCAATCGGACAACAATAATCGCAGAGATGTCTATATCTACGACCGAATTGCAAATACCATCTCTCCTGTTAGCCTCAAGTACGTTAATGGCGAAGTTGTTGGTTGCCCCAGCCTCAACCCTGATATTTCAGCAGATGGTCAATGGATTGTTTTTCAAGGGCAGTGGTGGCCCACAAATGTAGGGGGATGCCACTTTAACCGCATATATGTGAAGAGCGCTCTAAATTTAAACGATGATGCTATAGAGTTGAGCCGTAACACTACTGGATTCAGTGCAAATGATGACTCGGCATCACCAAGTATCTCGGCAAATGGGTGTCGAATAGCCTTTGCTTCTAGGGCGAATAATTTAGTCCCATACCAGACTTGGGGTCCGAATCAGCAACCAATTACCCAAGAAAACTCCGCTGACTCGGATTGGGATATTTTTGTCTCTTTTTGTTCAAGTGACCCTAACTACAATTCATCAGTACCCATCCGTCGTATCAGTATAGATTCCAACGGAAATCAGGCCAATGGCGGTTCTGGTTCTCCCCATATATCGCCAGATGGGCGGTACGTAGTTTTTGAATCGGTAGCATCAAATCTAGTCCCGAACGACGGATATCCATCTCAGCCCACCAACTACCAAGACATTTTTATATACGATCTGCAAACTAACAGTATAAGTCGCGTTAGCTACGGGCTTTTGGGTGCCGGGAATAATCACTCGTATCTTCCTACGATCTCCAACGATCATTACTTCATTGTCTACCAATCTCTGGCAGATAATCTGGATACAAGTCTTTGGACTGTAAACCAACAAAGTATTTATGTCAATTCAGCGAGGTTGTTATCCTATAACAACGCTGTTCCTCAACGAGCAAACCAAAGTTCACAAAATGCCGATATTTCAGCTGATGGGCGATTTTTGGCTTTTGATTCTGCTTCCTCGAACTTAGTATCTACGGGGCCTTTCCCAGACTCTAACAGCAGGAATGATGTGTTCGTTCTACCAATAATTGGAACTAGAGATACATTAGCCCTATTCAATAACTACGGACAGGTCAGTCTCCAGCTGGGTTTACAAGATTCTCCAGACTACCAATTTTGGCACCTAAGTGCCCCAACAAGTGGTGTCTGGGTTATGGGAGATTGGGATAATAATGGTGAAAAAACTCCGGGGATTTATGGATCCAATGGAATGTTCTCGTATACCAATAATCCCGAACAAGGGAGTAATGCGACATGGACAAATGTTTGGATAGGCCTTGTTCCTAATGATACACAGCCCAGACCACCGGTTGTAGGGCGGTTTGACATTAATTACGCCAATGATTGCATTGGGGTCGTTGATAATTCCGTCTATGATTCAAACAACGACATCTATGCACTCTACTATAAATGTAACTTAAGCACACCATCCAATGTAAGCTGGCAATATTTGAGTATACCACTACCAAACCCAACGTTTTTGAACGAAGGTGTGCGTCAGTTTGTTGCTGGCGATTGGGATGGTGACCAAGTAGACGAAATTGCTGTGAGGAGAGGCCAATTTGTAGCCTTCACCTTTGTTGCACCGTCAGAAGGTTTAGTAATTTGGGATCTAGCGCAGAATATAGGCCTTCCATGTAATCCCTGCAGCGATTATGGAACTCTCGTCGCAGGAGATTGGGATGGGCTTGCCCCAGTGAATTATGGGCCAGATAGTTTTGGTTTATACTATCAAAATGGTTATTTTTACTATCGAAATGACCTAGCATGGCAAGCTCAACAGCTCACTTTACAAATAGTGTCGCCACTGACACCGTTCAATGCTGTAGCCAGTTGGAGGTTACGATAAGCTAAGAATAGTTTTACCACGTCTCATACATTTGGGCGTCCATCTGACGCAGTTGTTTTAGTTCCGATTCAAGTTCTTCGGGCATGGTGTTGTTGGTATCTATGAGGGCGCTGGCAGAACCTGCAATCATAATGACCGCCGCCAAAACATAGAGTGACCGTCCCCAATTTTCAACGAGGGGATGCGCTCCAAAGTCACGTCGCCGTCGCCAGAACCACCAAAAGACCACACCGGGCAGAATGAGTAGTCCCAAAGCTAGGACTAGCCCTGTCCCCAATAAGATAATTTTTGAGACGGGATGGGTCATATAAGGGTTGACCAGCGAGAGCCAAATCAATAATGCCCCCAGCATTTCACCTATCCGGACGATGCTATAAATCAGCACCAAATTGACTGCCCAGCGATACATCCTGAATAGCCCCCCCGCCATCATGAGCAAGAGCATACTCGATGCAAAACTTGCTAATGCCCCAAACAATTCTCCATCCGACAATGCCACACTGAAACGGCACGCCGATGACATCGCAATAAAAAACAATACTGCCGAGGCCGCTGCCACACAACCGGGGCGGGCCGGGATAGCAGTTGGCAATGGGCGGGCTTGCGGTGGAGCAACCTGCGGCAATGGCGCGACAGGCGTGGTGGGGACAGGCAAGGGCAGTGCTGAAAAACGTGGCTTTTCTGGCCCAACCACCTCGCGGGTATCTACTTGGTCACTAGATTCGTATTGCATCTCAATTTCTCTACTCAAGGACAAGGGCAGGCCCAAAATTAGACCTGCCCATCCATTTTATCGGTTTATGGGTGTTTTCCGAAGAGCGGTTAGCGAATTTAACCGATTAAGCGTGCGATGGCACAAGACCATGCGCAACTTCGGCTTCAGAAAGACTCGTATCAAACAAATGTAATGCCTCGTCCGCCGTTGACTTGTCCAAATTCAGTGGAGGCATAAAGCGAATCGTGCTTAGACCGCACCCCAACAGCAACAAGCCATTGTTGAAGGCGTGATTCAGCACATCCAATTTCAACTGCTTGGCGGGTTCTTTGGTCTGCTGATCCATAATCAGTTCCACACCAAACATCATGCCAATCCCACGTACCATACCCATGCTGGGATGGCGTGGCATCATCTCCTCAAGGGCATCCATCATATATTGACCGACTTCTGTCGCGTTTTTCATCAGGCTGGGTTCACCGCCGCGTCCTTCAATGAGGTCGAGGGTTGCCAACGACGCCGCACAACTGAGTGGATTGCCCCCGAAGGTGTTGCCGTGTGAGCCGGGAACCCACTCACCCATGATGCTTTCACGGGCGATAATCGCACCGAGTGGCATCCCGCTGGCAATGCCTTTTGCACTCGAAACAATGTCTGGTTCAATGCCAAAGTTTTCAATGGCCCACCATTTGCCAGTGCGCCCAATGCCGGACTGGACTTCATCGGCGATTAACATAATGCCGTATTTATCGCACAGCGCACGCAGGGCCGGGAAGAATCCGGGGGTGGGGACGACATAACCACCCTCGCCTTGAATGGGTTCAACCAAGACCGCTGCTACTTCATCCGCCGGGATAATGGTGTTAAATAAAGTGTGTTCAATGTAATCTACGATGCGTTCACCATAATCACTGTACCCGTCCATTGCCAACATGGGGCGATAGGCATTGGGATAGGGCACATGCGTAACACCGGGCACTGTGGGGAAATAGCCGCGCCGTTGGATTGGCTTGCTAGAGGTCACGCTTAATGACCCCATGGTGCGGCCATGAAAACTGCCCAAAAAGCCGATGATTTGGCTGCGGCCCGTATAATATTTCGCCAGTTTCAACGCACCTTCGACTGCTTCGGTACCGCTGTTGGCAAAAAATACGAGGGCATTTTCTTCGAAGGGGGCGATGGCGGCAAGTCGTTCAGCCAACTCGACCTGCAACGCATAGTAAAAGTCGGTTCCTGCCATATGCAGGAATTTATCGGCCTGATCTTTGATGGCCTGCACGACTTTTGGATGGGAATGGCCCGTTGCATTGACGGCGACACCCGTCGTCAAATCCAAAAAACGCCGCCCATCCACATCCCACGCTTCGGCCCCGCGCCCATGTGACATCACAAAGGGATAATCGCGGGTATACGAAGGCGAGACGACTTTAGCATCACGCTCAAGATAGGCTTTGGCGTTTGGGCCAATAACATATTCAAAGTGACTGCTCATATTTTGAAAGAAACTCCTTGAAATTGGGGATATACGAACATTATAGCGCAGCAGCAGCCCGTTTTCGAGTTACTTTCGTCAGGGACTGCTGTGCGGCGGAGCCTATATTGAGTTGAGAATCGCTAGTGCTGGTGTTCGAAGCGGTAGCCGACACCCATTTCATTGAGGATGTAGATCGGCTGCTGGGGGTCTACTTCAATCTTCTTGCGGAGATGCCAAATATAAACGCGCAGGTAGTCTATATCGTTGATGTATTCAAAGCCCCACACATTTTCGAGCAAAGCACGGTAATCAACCACACGAGGCGCAAACCGAACCAACATCTCCAATAATTTAAACTCGATTGGGGTTAGCTTGGCAGGAGCGCCATCCACCGTGACACGCCGTTCATCTAAATTAATCGAAAGATAACGATCATTGTATTGAATGCCGCTGCGAGTGGGAGTGTAGGGGGTCGAAGCCCGTCGCAGATTGGCGCGAATCCGGGCCATCAGCACCTCTTTATTAAAGGGTTTTTCGATATAATCATCAGCTCCAACGTCAAAACCACGCACAATATACTCCGGCTCATTAAACGCCGTTAACATCACAACTGGCACTTTGCTGACCTCGCGGATACGCTGGCACACCATGTACCCATCCATATCCGGTAAGCCCAAATCCAGAACAACCAGATGAATCTTGTTCTGGTAAAGCATCCGCAGTCCATCTCGCCCATTTGAAGCCACGACGACATGATACCCTTCGCGCTCACAGTTCGTTGTGATCAGTTTTTGGATGATTTCATCATCGTCAATCACTAGAATGGTCGTTTTGGCTCCCATATGTAGCTCCCATCACGTTTCACTAAATTGCACTCTAATATGTTTTTGCTCCTTGCAGGCCCCTCAAGACTGCATCTTTTCCCCCTTGCCTGCTACAATTAACATTATAATGGATACTCACCTGCTTCCCAACCGAAAAAAGCCTAAAATTTTCATGATGAATCGCAAACAATCCAGCAACACTCCTTCACGTCAGCAGTACCTTGACATCAAAAAGAACTTTCCCCATGCCATTGTCTTTTTTCGTATGGGGGATTTTTATGAAACTTTTGATGCCGATGCCGAACTTGTCGCCCGTGAACTTGACCTCACCCTGACCGGACGGCCCTTTGGTAAATCCGAGCGTGTCCCGATGGCGGGTGTACCCTTTCACGCGGCTGAAAATTATATTGCCCGTCTGATTGAAAAGGGCTATCACGTCGCGGTGGTAGACCAAATGGGGTCAGAACCTGTTGATGGCATCGTTCCCCGCGAAGTGACCCAAGTCGTTACCCCCGGCACCATTGTCGCGCCCTCCATGCTGGCTGACCGCCAAAATAACTATCTCTTGGCTCTCGTGCCAGAGATGGACTACAACGGCGGCTCATGGTCATATGCAGGACTCGCTTATGTAGATATTACCACAGGTGAGTTCGCGGCAACCGAATTTCAAGGAGAAAACACTCCCTTAGCCATTTTGGAGGAACTTGCCCGTCTAACCCCGCGTGAAGTTTTGATGGCGCAAAGTTGGATGGAACGCAAAGTTACCATGCCGCCGGATACCAATTTGACCCCCCTGCCCGATTATCGTTTTGAGGCTGGTGCGGCGCGGTCTATTTTGCTGCGCCAGTTTGGAGTACGCACGCTTGAAGGGTATGGGCTGGAAGAAAAGCCATTGGCGATGCGGGCGGCTGGCGCAATTGTCCATTATTTGGGGGAGACGCAGCCCTCGGCATTAGAGCATCTCAATTCGATACGCGCCTATTCAACTTCGGGGTTTATGGCGCTGGATGCTTCGACCCGAGCCAATTTGGAGATTATCAAGACCCTACGTTCGGGCCGCACACGGGGTTCGTTGTTGGATGTGCTCGATCATACTGTCACGCCGATGGGGGCACGCCTGCTGCGAAATTGGCTCGGTCAGCCATTGCTGGATATTAAGCGTATCAATGCGCGTTTGGATGCGGTGCAGGTCTTTTATTCACAGGGGACACTCCGCGCCGAACTCATTGCTCTGCTCAAACAAGTCTCCGACCTTGAGCGACTGACCAATCGGGTCATCATGGGCAAGGCTGGCCCGCGTGATCTGCAATCCTTATCCAACACCCTCGCCCTTGTGCCGGAATTACGCGATCTAGTGGCAAGTCATCCCCAGATGAACGCCCTCACGGAACGTTTAGCACCGCTGCCGGATATTCGTGAGCAAATTGATAATGCCATCAACGACGAAGTGCCCGCACTGATGAACCAGACGGGGGTGATTCGGGCAGGGTATTCGGATGAATTGGACGGCATTTATTTCGCGGTACGTGAGGCCAAAGAATATGTGGACAATCTGGAAAATGTCGAGCGCAACCGGACGGGCATCAAGAGTCTCAAGGTCGGCTTCAATAAAGTCTTTGGTTATTACATTGAGGTCTCGCACGCCAACACTACTCTCGTGCCGGATGATTACCTCCGCAAGCAGACGCTGGTCAATGCCGAGCGCTATATCACCCCGCAGTTGAAAGAATATGAATCGCTGATTCTCAACGCAGAAGAACGCGCCCTTGAGGTCGAAACTCGCCTATTCCGCGAATTGTGTGAATTTATCGGCAGTCAAAGCAAGGCATTGCTCGAAACAGCCCGCGCCATTGCCCATCTGGACGTGTTTGCCGGACTTGCTGAGGTCGCGGCGCGTAATGGTTATGTACGTCCCTTCTTGACCGAAGATGACGTGCTGGAAATTCAACAGGGCCGTCACCCCGTCGTCGAACGCACGTTACAGGGCGAGCAGTTCGTCCCCAACGATGCCTATTTTGACCCCGACCAGCGCATCATCGTGATTACTGGCCCGAATATGGCAGGTAAAAGCGTCTATATGCGCCAAGTCGCCTTGATTGTGTTGATGGCCCAGATTGGTTCATTCGTGCCAGCGGATGCGGCAACCATCCGTCCGGTAGATCGGGTTTTTGCACGGGTCGGTGCACAGGATGAAATCCACGCCGGGCAATCTACCTTTATGGTCGAGATGACCGAAACCGCCGCGATTCTGGCGCATGGCACACCCGCCAGTTTAGTGATTTTGGATGAAATCGGACGCGGTACCAGCACCTACGACGGGATGGCGATTGCACGGGCAGTGGTCGAATATCTGCATAATAACCCCCGACTCGGCTGCAAGACCCTATTCGCTACCCATTATCATGAACTGACCGAACTCGAAAATATCCTGCCACGTGTGCGGAATTACAATGTCGCGGTGGCGGAAGAAGGCGACCATGTGGTCTTTCTACATCATGTTCAGCCGGGAGGTGCGGATCGTTCGTATGGGGTGCATGTGGCTAAATTGGCAGGGATTCCCAAAGCGGTCATTACGCGGGCCAATGAAATTTTGGGGCAACTGGAAAGCCAAGCCAGCGATTTCCGCGTCAAGAAGCGCAAAAAGGATTCGGATTATCAAATCTCGTTATTTGATGACAAGCGGCATCCAGTCATGGATGAACTGCGGAAGCTGGAAATCAACACCCTCTCGCCGATTGACGCGCTGACCAAGCTGTATGAATTGCAGCGCATGGCAAAAGAGGAGTAGGGTATCATAGCTTATGCACAATCCTCTGCACCGCTACCAGCCCGAACCGGATGAGCCGTATCGGTTTTTCTGCAGCGTGCCGACGTTTAATCAAGCGCCGCTGTTGGCAAAACCGAACCTTGCCGCCGCTGTGATTACTCAATTAAAAGCGACCACCGCCGCCATCCATCCTAATCATCAACTATGGGGCTATGTGGTGCTGCCAGAGAGTGTGCAGTTTGTATTGGAGGTGGAGGCCGAACGCGATTATCACCTGTACGTAGAGACCTTTAAGGAAGCCAGCGCCCTCAGCCTGACCCAACAGATTTTGGAACATCATGAGCAGGATGAGGATTTGATTGACAGCATCACCTTTTTCAATCCAGCATGGAATGCACCCGTCTATCAAATCTGGCAGGCGGGGTATCACACTCAATTGCTAGAAAGTCCCTATGCCGTCTCCAATAAGGTTGCCGATTTGATATTCAAGCCCGTCATGCTTGGGTTGGTCAGTCACCCCGCCGATTGGCCCTATAGCAGCTATCAGCCGTGAAGTCACTAGATTCAGAATATACGTTATATTATTATGGGTTATATAAGTATTTTTTGAATTCGTAACCGTGGTTACGAATTTATGGATGTAGATTATACCAATTGATACGAATTTGGCCGTTAAATAGAGTGGTTTTGTGGTAGGGCATAGGTCAAAAACGACCTACGCCCTTTGACATGAACGATTTATTGACCGAAGGGGGTCGGGGTGGCAGGGAATTGATATTCGAGGGTAGGAATGATTACCGGGTCAGGATTTAAGCCGATATAGGTGCGCCATTGACGCTCTAAATCCAAAAATCCGACACCCGTCACCTGCTCCAATGCTTCAGGCAGACTTACATTAGAATCCATCAACTCGACAATTTGAAGGTGCATGTCATAACCGCCATAGGTATTGACCAGCCAATTGATAAACGATGTGCCCATTTCATAACCGAGATGGGTGCAACCGTCCTGCGCTGGTGAGCCGACCATGCCGCTTGGCCCTTGATCTTGCAAGGTCGCCAAATCTACACCCATTTCGGCTAGATGGCGCATCCGCTGATCGAAGGGGCCGGAATCAGTCTCAAAAAACGTCGCCTGCCCTTCAATCCACCATGCCGGGCCACGACCATCAAAAAATTCAAATTGATACAGATGGGCCACTTCATGGGTCGCTACTGAGGCGGCAAAACGCATTTGCCATGCCAAATCACGCGGTTCGTTCCAAATACAATCCTTGCGAATTTCCTCAATTTCCAAGCCCCGCACACGCAGCACTACCGATTGCGTATCATCGCTGGCTTGTCCGGTGGTACGGGGATTGGCAATGCCACCCGGTTCAAATTCGCCAATGGAATCGCCGGGAGGAAAGATCACCACGATTGGCTTAAAAGGCAGCAAGCCACCAAAGCCTTTTTCATATTTGTCGCGTACCTGAGCCATCGCGGTCACTACTTCGACCCCCAACTCCTCCGGGAAGTTGAACCAATAGGCGATGACATCTTGGCTCTCGATACGATACCACTCGCGGGTCGGGTCAATATAGACAACATCCACCGGGGCCGTCTCGATAGAAGCACCAGAATCGTCGCTGACGCGGAAGGTGATCTTAAATTTCTGCCAAGGGGGGAGGCCACCACGATCAAAGGGAATGCCCTGCCATTCATTGGGATTAGCGGTCAAATCGGCTTGGGCACGCCCTCTGCCACCGCCCCCTGATTCATACATGACATTCACGCCCAAAATTTCGCGGCCTTCCGGTGGGGTAATGGTCGCGGTGAACTGCATCCCCTGTGGGTATTTGGTCACATAGGTCATATTGGAAAAGACATAGCCATCAACGGTCTGATCTTCAAATACGATAGGGTCAGCGGTCAAGGCGACGGTTTCAAGCGTATACTCTAAATTTTCGACAGGTAAAAAGGTGGCGGTTGGCAAAAAGGGCTGCTGTTGACGGCCTATCGCCAACGCTGGCCCACCGAACACCACCACTAAGCCCAATATCCCGATAAGCAATAAACTCGCAAATCCAAAAAAGCCTTGTTTCATTGTGTTGCTCCGATTAATCTTTGTTTTGTATATTTACCCACATGAGGGCCTACCGGATTGAAATTACCAAGCCACCCCTTATCATTGTGCTGCCTGATCGTACTTCTGATGGCTGTCATGCTGCCATATGCCAACGGCCATGCCCAATCGGTTGACCCGACAGGTCAGACCATCATCTTTTGGCATCCCCATACGGGTGAACGCGAGAGGGCCTTGAATGAGCTAGTGGCACAATTCAATGCGGAAAACGAGTGGAAGATTACCGTTGAACCACGCAGTTGGCAAAATCCCAGTCTGCTATATGACCAGATCATCCTGCAATTGACCACCCCACCGGAAAATCGCACCCTGCCCAATCTATTTGTCGCCGCGCCATTTGAAGCCGCCACGTTTGCATTGGGTGGCCCGATTTTGGATTTGACCTCGTATATTGAAGATGAGGAATGGGGATTTACTGATGAGGCTGATTTCGTTCCCGGAATATCGGAATTGGGCCACGACCCATTTACCAATACCCAGTTAGGTTGGCCTGAACGCCTGTTTGCCGAAACGCTGTATGTCAACATAACGGCGCTAAGGGCGATTGGGATTGAATCACCACCAACGAGTTTGACAGAACTGCGTGGAATGGCCTGTCAGTTCTATGAGCAAACGAACACTCCGGCCTTTCAATTGGAGGCACGCGCTCCGGTTTGGGCGGATTTGGCGGCGGCGAATGGTAGTCCGATTTTCGATACGGCGGCTTATACCTTAAATACAGAGGGGATGACCGAATCGCTGGAAATGATGATAGGGCTGCTGGAAGAAGGCTGCATTGTGCGTCAAACAACCCCCTTTGCGGCCCTAGACGAATTTACGGCAGGTCGCACCCTGTTTTATTTTGGCAGCACGTCGGCTTTGCCCATTATCCGCGAGGCAATTAACAAAAAGCCGTTTGAGTGGGACATTGCCCCCCTCTCCAACAAATCCTATGTTTCCGGCCCGACGCTCAGTATTTTTAGCCATTCAGCGGAGGCTGATCTCGCGGCATGGCTGTTTTTGCGCTGGTGGGTGTCACCGGACATCAATGCAGCGTGGAATCGGGCGACGGGTAGTCTGCCAATTCGTCAATCATCAGAAGATATGATGACGGCGGATTGGTTTCCGCAGTGGCAAACGGCATGGGGGATGGTGAATCAAGGGGGATATTTTGAGCCAAGTGTGGCGGCGCAGGATGTGGTACGGCTGGAAATTGAATTTGCTGTCGGGCGGATTTTGGAGGACCCGACTACGCTGGAAAACGAGTTATCAACACTCAATAGCCTCGCAAATGAAGTTTTGGTTGACTATAGCCCGACAACAAAACAGGCGAGTCCGTGAACCCGCCTGTATCTATTGGTTCAATTTATTGGGCTACCGGAGCGGTAAACCACGCCTGCACGTCCACAACCCAGCCCATCGCGCCACTGGAATCTTGTACCTGCCACCAGACGAAATATTCGGCCTGATATGGGCCAGCTACAACGGTCAGGGTTTCGCCAGTCGTCAATTTGCGGACGCGGGTCGCGCCAACGGTGGGATTTTCACGCAGGTTCGCGCCATTCCCATCGGCAGCAACGGTGATGGTTACACCGACACCAATACCGGGGGTGGTGAACACGGCGTCACTGATGACTAGGCGCTTGGTGTTGAGGTCATCCAAGCTGGCGGTGATCCAACCTGTAATGCCCTCGGCCAAATCTACCTGACGCCAACGCACACCCGCCGGGTCGGTCTGTTCAATACCACGATACAACACACGATCCCCCCACAACAGAGTATCGAGTTTTTGCGAGGTTGAATCGGGCAGGGCATAGACCACTACCGGGTTATCGCGGGTCACGCCAGACGAGATTTCAATAATCTGATTGCTAAACCCATCGCGGTTGGGTTCGGCCTGTACCGACTGGAATTGATTGGCAACGGTGCCTGCTAAAAATGCTGCCACGATCACTAGGGCAAAAACAGCGCGTTTCCCCCAAAAAGAATGAGACTTCAATATCATTCCAAAGCTCCTTCAACTGCCCCCCATTCATGGAGCAGCATGTTGTTTGTATTCTTGTGTGTTAAGCCAAAAGCGCGGGAGAGTGTAGACTATCCCCAACGGAGACGCAAGACCCGCGTTGGGGAATAAACCGCTAATCGTCCGATTCAGGGCAAGAAAACTGACGCGGTTCTATGGCAGCAAACTGCTCCACAACAGTTCCGGCGTGACATATTCCAGATTTGAGCCATCGGGTTGGATACGATATGTCCCGGTCTGCAAGGCGCTGGGTGAACCTTCTTGCTGTGAAATATGGAAATAGATGCCTTCGGGATTCCATACGATAATGCCGGGCCGGGTGACTAGATTTTCACCGGAGGGGCCATCGAATTGCAGCAGCACCTTTTGTTCATCAGTTGCCGGAACATAAACTACCAGTCGCAGGGGGTGAACCGGGCCAAATGCACCTTCGGTGGCGGCCCAATAGACTATCGCCGTATCATCGGGGGCATAGGCCGAAAACCACGCGATTGTACCTGCGGGGGCTAAGGGGAAACTGTTGCCCTCATCTGCCACATCGGTCAGCCATAATCCCCGGAAGAAACTTTCCAGCGGCTGGGAAGAACGCCATGTTACAAAACGGCGTCCTGTCTGCTCTAGGGTTAAATCTTTGGCAGGATAGGCAGCATCCAATGCCCCCACCCGCGCAAATAACTGCTGGGAAAGCGCCCCTTGCAAACCCATATCGAATGTTACCACCGAGTCGGAGACCCACCCCTGCGCGATGTAAATGAAATTCGCCTCTGGTGAAATCCCACCCATGTCTACCTCACCTGCCGGACGAGGGCGGAAGATGGTATTTTGGGCGTCTTGGCGGATGGCAAGGACTGAATTGCCTTGTTCGTCGAGGGTGGTAAACAAAATACGGGTACTGTCGGGTGACCAGAAGGTGGCTGCACAAGCACTGTCAGTCTCGAAACGGTCTACTTCCAAGCCTGTCAGCAAATCAATGATGGCACAGGTGGAGGTGGTCTCATTTTCCAATTCTTTGACAATGCCATATTGCCCATTGTTGCTGACCGGATAAACCCCATCGCGGTTGCTGATGTTGTAGGCGTACAAACGGCTGTCAAGTGTCAGATTGAGGATACGATAGCCGTCCGAAAAATCCTGAATATTAAAAAACAGCGTGCCGGGGATCAATGGCTCTGGAAGCGGCGGTATGGGCATGGCTGTTACGGGTGGCAGCATGGGATTATTGGTCGGCATTTGGCCGGGATTCAGCGGAGCAGGCCATTGGTAGCCACCCTGCCCGTTGACGGGAAACACCTGTCCGGCAGCGCCAATCAGCATAATGAGCAGCGCAAAGAGTAACACGCGCATTCGTTTCACAAGAAAACTCCTTAGCCGTTTACAATCTTCAAAAGCATCAACACAACGCGCTATAGGATACTACAAATTGGCGAGATGTGCTTACCCCAATAATCGCTGATAACACACATCATACAAATATGACAAGGTTCAGACCAAATAATGTGAAACGGTATGCACTTGTCAAGTGATGTCATTTGATATGGCGAGAAGCCATAATTGACCGTTAAGAATTGGAAAGTGTGATAACGCAGACTATGGGTTATTTTCGTCGGGTGTTGTGGGGAGGGATTGTTCTAAAAAAGGTGGTGGGGTAATGGAAGGGGCATAAATCAAATAATCCACTTGGGTGATGGGCAGGAGATCGTCGTTTTTGTGATAGGCCAGTACCCGCAAATCAGCACCAAAATCGAGTTCACGCAGGTAGGCTTGGGCCTTTTCGCCATCGGAGCGCAGGCCATAAAACTCGGCACGCGGGTAAAGTTGATAATTGCCCACACCAAAATTCCAACCTGTCCAGCCCGTCAAGACCGCGCCGCGCTCGGAGACAAACATGCTTGGCACAACGGATAAGTGGCTCATGCCCAAGTAGGGGATAGCATACCGCACACTCAAATCGCCCTGTGTCAAAAGGGTTGCAGATGCGGTGAGGTGCTTTGGCAGGGAAACATCACCCATGACCAAGATGATGCCCTCATCGGTTTGCCACAACTGGCCCTGAATTTGGTCTTGCACGAGGTCTTTGAAGTAGTCCATTGGTGGTGTGTCCATGTAATTTATCCCCACCCCTAACCCCTCCCTACTGAG
>JAIOHL010000325.1 GCA_019913005.1 Anaerolineae bacterium
ATATGGGGCCGTGGGTGTAGTCGGCGGGATTGGGGGAAGGGGTCGCTGTGTCGGTTTTTGGGAGGGCACAGGGCCTTCCCCTACGCAATATATCCGTATTGAATCGGAAGCCTGCATCATTGGCAGGGAAGTCATTCTCTCCCTAGTTGGTTCCTATTGCTCTGTTGCAAGGTTCAAAACAGGGCAAGTCTGAGCCTTGCCCCTACGGATGCACTTCCGCTGGTAGGGGTTGGGCTAAGACCAACCCGGCCTTTGAAACCCCATCCTACGACTGAGCAAATATAGTCCACATTTCATCAGCCATCTTCAACACAAAGCATAGCCCTTGCGAATTATTCCACCCCCGCCGTTTTCTTTTGTGGTATAATAGAACATATATTCAGAACGCATATTCTGAGAGGCCGGACATGCACCATTACACCGTCCCCGATACGTTGACGAAACTCACCCAGATGGGCGATGTGACGCTGTTTGAGCCAGCAGGCGATCAGCCATTGCAGGAGAGAAAAAGCCCCCAGACCCTAAGCGCAAATCAACCTCACCCCCCTGCCCCCTCTCCAACAGGCGAGGGGGAGAAGCGGATGAATCGGGAGCATTTTCAATCGAGTGGGCTGCTGGATTGCATTTCGCATGTCAGCACGCCACAGGGGTCGAAGCCGATTATGAAGGCCATGATGACCACCGCCTGTGAACGCAATTGTTATTACTGTCCCTTCCGCGCAGGTCGCAGCAAAACCCACCGCGTCAGTTTTACACCGGATGAGATGGCCGGGGCGTTTGACATCTTGCAGCGCGAAAAACGAGTGGACGGCCTGTTTTTGTCGTCGGGCATCATCAAAGGCAGCATCACGACGCAGGACAAAATTTTGGATACCGTCGAAATTATCCGACGCAAAAAGGGCTATCGCGGTTATATCCACCTGAAAATTATGCCCGGCATTGAATATGACCAGTTGTATCAGGCGATGCGGCTGGCGGATCGCATTTCGGTCAATCTGGAAGGGCCGACGGAAGAACGCTTGGAACGACTCGCGCCCAAAAAAGAATTTATGCGCGAACTGCTAACGATGATCCAATGGGCCGAGCAGATTCGGCGCGATCACCCCCATGAATATTTGGCGCGTACCGTCACCCAGTTTGTGGTGGGCGCTGTGGGCGATACTGATCTTGAACTGCTCTCACTCACCGAAAAACTGCACCGTCATGCGGGACTCACACGGGCCTACTATTCGCCATTTTCGCCCATCAGCCAGACGCCGCTGGAAAATGTTGACCCCACGCCGACCATCCGCGAACATCGGCTGTATCAATCCAGTTTCTTGCTGCGGGACTATGGGTGGAATGTTGAGGAATTGTCATTTCTTGTTGATGGTAATTTGCGAATGGATATTGACCCAAAACGGGCATGGGCCGAGGAGAATCTGCGGCAGGCACCCATTGAACTCAATACCGCCAGCCGCGAAGAATTGATGCGCGTACCCGGTATTGGGCCGAAAACAGTTGATGTGTTATTAAGAGAAAGACAAAATTCGACGTTGACACAAATCCATGAATTGCGTAAATTAGGAATGCGGGCACCTGAGAGTGCCGCGCCGTTCATACTACTCAATGGTCGTCGTCCGTCGGAGCAAATGAGTCTGTTTTGAACATGGGGAGCCTTTTCCAAATGAACGTAACCGTCGTATTCGGCGCAATTGCCTGCCAGAAGTCACGCTCTGTTGTGGCGCCACATGACGACTTAAATAGAGGGGCGCACGGGTACTGGTACTCATCCGCCGCTCAAACGGCCTATCACGAAAGCGAGCGAAGATCATGACACTAGATCGGCAAGTTTTTAGTGGATTTGACACCATCTTGATTCGGGTACGCCACATTGAGGCCGCCCAAGCATGGTATGAACGCATGTTGGGCATGGTCGCTACTTATGTTGACCCGGTGCGGCGCATTGTGGTCATGGACACAGGCAAACCGACCTCTTTGACACTGTGGGAATTAAAACCGGGGGAACAATCCGCCACACCCGGTATGATGGGCACACCGCCGATTTTCCATGCCGACAGCGCCCCCGCCATGCGTGATGCCCTGATGGGACGTGGGGTGGTGGTGGAAAAGTTGGAGTGTAACGGCTGGCTGCAAATGTTCCATTTTTATGACCCGGACGGCAATCGGCTGGAAATCTGCGAGATGATTTAGGCGATTCAGCCACAGCAGGCTTCGTGAAGAATCCATTCCAGACCCGACACCTCGACAATACCTTGAGGGTGTCGTTCGGCGGATTTTTATCCTCCCCACCCCAAACCGCTTCTCAAAGGTAGGTTTTTTTGGGAAAGCGGGTGTGCCGTCGCCTCCGAGTAAACTTGTAGGCTATCCTTGAAAACTCCCCCAAAGGGGACTGGCTTATTCATGCTGTTTTGCCTCCCCAGTCGGCTTCAGCCGAGTTTGTAACGATAGCCGGAGACTTGAGTCTCTGGCGACCCACGCAAAACCCACCATTGTGAACGCAAAACCCCTCCCCATTGCTTTGAGATGATATTCCCCGCCTCGGTTAACCTGCCAATAGCACAATTGCGATGATTTTAGTAAACTAGAACGCAATTTACAGCACGCACGTAGGAGTCTTGCATGTCCAACAAATTATTTGTGGCCCAACTGCCCCGCACCGTCAGCGCCGAAGAACTGCGGGAGTTATTCAGTCAAGTCGGCTTGGTGCGGGATGTCAAACGCCCGCGCGACCACGAAACGGGTGAACTACGCACCTTTGGGTTTGTGACCATGGCAAGCGATGAGTTGGCTTTGCAGGCCATCGAACAATTGGATGGGCATGTCCTCGGGGGCAATGCGATTGTCGTCAAGATCGCGGAGGAAAAACCCGCCACTGATCGCCCCGCGAATGCACCAGCAGCCCCGGCACCGAAACCGTCCGTGCCCAAACCCGTGCTGCCGCCGCAATTTGACTATGCCAGACGCGGCGACCTGCTGCAACAATTGGTCGAAGGGCGGGGGGCCTCGACGACGGCGAAAATGACGCTCGTAGGTCGGCCTGACCGGGTGGACATCATTGGACAAATGGCGGTGCTGGTGATGGAGCATATGCCCAAAACGGCAGGCTTCCCGAAAGGGGTGCCAACGCCGCCCGCCGAACCGACCCTGTACGCGGTATACATCGGCCTAAAGCAGTGGCGCAAGGTGGAGGAAGCCATCAAAGACCCGGAAGACGTGCTGATTATTGAGGGGATGCCTGTGCATGATGCCGCACTCCCCGGCACGGCGCTGTTTGCCACGATGGTGATTACCAAATTGATGCAAGCCGCCGCCCGTCCCAAACTTGAAGAAGATGGGGAATCCGCCCCCGCCCCGGCAGAATAACACGGGGCAGCTAGAACTGCTCAGGCGTTGCGTGATTCAGATTTGGGCAGGTCTTAGCCCTGCCCATAGGCATCAAGTTAAGAAATAAATCTGCCAAAAAAACACCAGACAATGATGCAGTAATTATTGCGTCATTGTCTCATTTAGCGATCGCTGTTTGTCTCGGTAGGTCGAGCCAGCGAGCACGCCAGCGCATGACCCTATGCACCTTTGTTGGTCTAGCTCCTCCGTTTCACCTGCCCCATGCAGCACCCCGATTTAGCGCCGTTTCTGAAAATGAAATCCTTAACTTGATGCCCATGGGTCAGGCTCAGACTGGCCCTGCATTTTGATATTACTTCGCAACAGAGCAATTACATCCGACTTTTGACCCCCTTCCTCGCTGGCGGGGAAGGGTTGGAGATGGGGTTAGTCTTTACCCAATGTAACAAATCATCTCCCACCCCG
>JAIOHL010000326.1 GCA_019913005.1 Anaerolineae bacterium
CCCTTCCCTTTGTTAGGGGAAGGGTTGGGGATGGGGTTAGCTTTCACCCAAATCTCGTTTTACTCAGTTCTCAATCTGGTTTCAACACCATCACTGAAAAGGAGCATCACCCATGAGCAACACCCCCCAACCCAGCCCCGATATGCAGGCGCTGAATCGTCTGGTCGGCACATGGCAGCTATCCGGTGAGGCCGTCGGACAGGTACGTTATGAATGGATGCCGGGCGGCTTTTTCCTCATCCAGCACGTCGAAATCAATCACGGCGGGCATACTATCAACGGCATGGAAGTCATCGGCCACGAACGTCTATTTGGCGCGGAAGATTCCAGCCCCGACATCAAATCGCGCTTCTATGATTCAGAGGGCAACACGCTGGATTATGTTTATGAAATCGAAGGCGACACCCTGACCATTTGGGGCGGGGCAAAAGGTTCACCCGCCTTTTATCGTGGCACGTTCAGCGCGGACGGCAACAGTGTGTCGGGTGGTTGGCAGTGGCCCGGTGGCGGTTATTCGACCACCATGACTCGTCTGCCCTAAAACACCAACCCTTTTGGGGGCAATCAACCTCACCCCAAACCCCTCTCCCTTGCGAGAGGGGCTTCAATCTGCCGTCTTCTCCCCCTCGCCTGTTGGAGAGGGGCCGGGGGGTGAGGTCAACCCGCCTATAATCCCTTACTAACACCTTTCCCTCCAAATCTTTGAAATTGGCTATAGCACAAATGGTCGAATATAGGGTACAATAGCACGCTCGTTCTGCAAGTCTGCATCCGCAAACCAAAACCAAAGGAGAATCTGGTGGCCCAAGAGTACATCGAAATTCGTGGCGCACGCGAGAACAACCTCAAGGATGTGTCCCTACGCATTCCCAAGCGGAAAATCACGATTTTCACCGGGGTATCGGGGTCGGGCAAGTCGTCCATCGTCTTCGATACGATTGCCACCGAAGCCCAACGCCTGCTGAACGAAAACTTCAGCATGTTCGTGCGGAGCTTCTTGCCGCGTTATCCCCAACCCGAAGCCGATTCGATTGAAAATTTGAGCATGGCGATAGTCGTGGATCAAAAACGGCTCGGCGGCGGGGCACATTCGACAGTCGGCACGATCACCGATATTTACACCCTGCTGCGCCAATTGTTCTCGCGGGTCGGGCAGCCCCACATCGGCTATTCCAATATGTTCTCGTTTAACGACCCACAGGGCATGTGTCCCGATTGTAATGGCGTGGGGCGCATGATCGGGGTCAACCTCGATGTATTTTTGGATAAGTCCAAGTCGCTCAATGAAGGCGCGATTCTATTCCCGGATTACGCGGTGGATACATGGGATTGGAGTATCCTCACGCAATCCGGCCTGTTCGATAATGACAAGAAATTGGCGGATTACACCGACGCCGAAATGGAACTGCTGCTGCACAGCGCCCCCTACAAAGTCAAAACATCGGTGGCGGGCAAGGCCGTCAATTTCACCTTTGAAGGCATCGTGGACAAATTCACCCAGAAGTACATCACCCGCGACCTCAAGACCCGTCCAGAGCGCACCCAAAAAATGGTCGAGCCGTTTATGACCTATGGCCCGTGCCATCTGTGCAAGGGGACACGCCTTAGCCAAGCCGCCCTAAGCTGCAAAATCGAGGGCTACAACATCGCCCAACTCGCCGCGATGGAGGTGGACGAACTGATCGAAGTCCTGCGTGGCATCAGCGAACCCACCGCCCAGCCCTTTGTGAAAGCTCTGACCCAGCGTGTGCAACACCTGATTGACATCGGCCTTGAATATCTCAGCCTCAACCGCGAAACCGATACCCTCTCAGGCGGCGAATCGCAGCGCGTGAAGATCGTCAAACACCTCACCGGCAGTCTGGTGGATGTCATGTATGTGTTTGATGAACCGAGCGTCGGCCTGCATCCGCGTGACGTGCATCGCCTCAACGAACTCCTCCAAAAACTGCGCGACAAGGGCAATACCGTCTTGGTAGTGGAGCATGACCCCGATGTCATCAAAAGCGCCGATCATGTGGTGGATGTGGGGCCACTGGCAGGCAATGGCGGCGGCAGGATTGTCTATGAGGGCGATGTGACCGGACTGCTGAACGCCGATACCATCACCGGACGGCATATGCAGCGCACCACCCCACTGAAAGGTCATTTCCGTTCACCCAAAGGCAAGCTGACGGTCAAAAATGCGACCATCAACAATTTGCAAAATATCAGTGTGGATATTCCGGTGGGTGTCCTGACGGTGGTGACGGGGGTCGCGGGTTCGGGCAAAAGTTCGCTGATTAACGAGGTCTTTTTGCAGCAGCACCCCGATGCCATTGTGATTGACCAATCCGCTGTTGGGGTCTCGACTCGTTCCAATCCTGCCACCTATACCGGGGTGATGGACGATTTGCGCAAAGCCTTTGCCAATGCCAACAAGGTCAGCCCGTCGCTGTTTAGCTTCAATTCCAAAGGGGCGTGCGAGGCCTGTCAGGGTTTGGGAGTAATCTATACCGACATCGCTGTCTTGGGGGAAGTCAAAACGCCGTGTGAGGACTGCGGGGGCCGACGTTTTAAAGATGAAGTGTTGGCCTATAAACTCAACGGCTACTCGATCTCGGATGTGTTAGCCATGCCCGTGCAGCAGGCGTTGGAATCGCTAGAGGTCAAAGAGATCAAGCGCAAATTGCAGGCGATGAGTGATGTCGGCTTGGATTATCTGAAATTGGGCCAACCACTCAGTACCCTCTCTGGCGGGGAATGCCAGCGCATCAAACTCGCCAGCGAACTGCACAAAAAGGGGAGTGTGTATGTCATGGATGAGCCGACGACGGGCCTGCATATGTCCGACATCGGACATTTGTTGAAGGTCATCAATCGGCTGGTGGATTCCGGCAACACCGTCATCGTGATCGAACACAATTTGGAGATTATCAAAAACGCCGACTGGATCATTGATATGGGGCCAGAGGGTGGCAACAAAGGCGGACGGGTGATTTTTGAGGGCACGCCTGCCGAGTTAATCAATGCCCCCCATTCCCTGACCGGGGCGTATCTGCGGCATTAGCGGCGGGATTCAAAATTCGGTAAATTAACCTCACACCAAACCCCTCTCCCTTGTGAGAGGCGGCTCAAATACGCCGTTTTCGACTCCCCCTCTCTGAAAGCATTCGGAGAGGGGGCTGGGGGGTGAGGTAAAGGTATCCACATCCCTTCCTAACGCCCATCCATGTGTTTGGAGGCGTAGGATTGGGGACAGGGTGAAATCTAGTAATTCGTGAAGATGAACGCATCCATCTTGGGGAACAGCACATCTACCAACTGCCGCGCTTGTCCCCATACGCTGACATCAGGATACATCGCCCGCAATTCTTCACGACTGCGATCCCCCATCAACAACTTGATAAACGGCATCGGCGGGATACGAATTTCCCCCTCCTCCGAAAAACCAAGCGCCTTCACATTCACCAAGCGGCCCTGCTGAAATTCCAGCATGAAGGCCTCCCGATAGAGATTCAGAATGACGTTTTGCGTCAGGTTCGCCAGTGGACTGCGTGCCAAGCGTCGCTCAAAAACAGGGGCGAGTTTGGTTAACAGGCGCTGCATATTCACCACATGAATCTGCCATTGATAGGTGCTGTGTTCATAGGCCCCCCACGCCCGGGCCGCCTTCATCAGATCATTGCTGACGGGCAGATTCAGCCGGACATATGGTTTGCCACGTTTGATTGCTGCCGCTTTGAGCCAGCCGAGCAACTGTTGGGCCATCGGTGCTGGCAGTCGGGATGTTTCGCTGACGATCAAGCCTGTGCCAAATCCATAGAGCGCTAACCGGAAATAGCCGATGGTACGTCCGGCGGTGTCCAGAATCAGCCAGATTTCACCCGCCAATTCACTATCAGTGGTGTGCTTGAACATAAATTCCCAGATACCCACCTCGCGTAGGTTGGTAATTCCCAGATGGCAGGTAGCCGCTTCGTACATGCGCATCAGGTCGGGAATGTCGTCACACGTTGCCAGTCGGAACTGATAGGGCGTGTCGGCGGGCAGGTCAGCGATATTTCGCAGTTCGATATTCCACTCCGGCTCCAACGGAATGGCGTATTCATACCCGAACTGGCGATAAAAATACGGGATGCCCTGAATATGACTCAGGTCAAATTCCCCCTCGCGCAGCAGTTCTTGGTGGCGTTGAGTGAGGACACGAATCAGGCCACGATTGCGATAGGCCGCGTCGGTGCCAACAATCGCCATCTCGCCAGATTTAATCCGCACATCTTCATAGCGCCACTGCCATGTAATCAACGACAGGGCCGACACGATCTTGCCACTGACGGCGTCTTCGATATACAGCCAATGATCGGGACGTGAGGCAGGATGATAGTTAATGAGGGCACGCGACATATTTGCCACGCCCTCGCCAAAAATTTGACGGTTAAATTGGTCAATCCGGTCTATATCGTGGGCGTCGTGGATGGATTTGAGGATTAAGCCGTTATCGAGCGAACGAACATAAGGAACAGGGATAGTAGACAAGGCGTCACAGTCCTTTGTGGGTTATTGAATTGATTGAAAATGAGCCGGAAACCGAAAAATCATCGCCAGCCGCAGCCGGGATGGAAAACTGAGAGGGGCGCTAGGTTGTGTGGCCCTAGCTTAGTGGACTTGCGCGTTATGTTTGTTAATCATACCCCCGACTATACTCCTCATCCTCGCCGGCGTCAATGGTCGGGTGAAACGGCTCGGTTGCAACGTCCTATCGGTGAGCAGAGTCAGTCTGAGAGGGTGTCGCAAAAGGCCAACCTCACCCCCCGGCCTCCGCTCCATCGGGCGAGGGGAGGCGAATCTGGCCTATGGAAGCC
>JAIOHL010000327.1 GCA_019913005.1 Anaerolineae bacterium
TCCCAAACCCTTCCCCTAACAAAGGGAAGGGCTTCAATACACGGGGTACGCCCCTCCCTATGTTTGGAGGCGTGGGGTCGGGGGTGGGGTTGAACTGCTTTGTTGCAAGGTTCGGTTTCAAAGGCCGGGTTGGTCTTAGCCCAACCCCTACAGAATCGCATCGTAACCCCATTTGGTAGGGGCAGGGCTAAGACCTGCCCAAACTTGAATCTCACCACGACTTGCCCAATTTTGAACTTCGCAACCGAGCAGGTCGAACGGACATGAATGACCCGAATTCCGTATAAGGGAGTGAGGTAAATGCTTATCTACGAACGGGCGGTGCGGGCCTTGAGGCTCGACATGGCGTAGGCAAAGGTCAAGGCGGCCAAAATGCCACACGCAAGAATGCCTTTGGCGAGGGTGTCCCCCTCCCAGCCTGTCAACATCAAACTGCGGCCCGCTTCAATCGAATAGGTGATAGGATTGATGCGGGCGGCGGTCTTCAGCCAGCCATCCAACAAATCGAGCGGCACATAACTGGCGGTGATGAAGGTCAGCGGGAAAAACAGGAAACTGCCCGCCTGCACCGCGCCCGAATTGCCCGTGCGCAGCGCCAACCCGACGATATAGCCCGACAGCCCCATGCCGGTCAATACGGCGACACCCACCAGCGCCAGCACGCCCAACACCCCCGTCTCCACACTCAGCCCCATGGCGAGGCCAAGTCCAATTATGATCAGGGCTTGGAATGCCAGAAAGACCGCGCCGGAGAGAATCGGCCCCAAGACAATCGCCACCCGACTGACGGGGGTCAGCAGGAGCTTATTGAAATAGCCGCTTTCGATGTCGCGCACTAGATTTTGCCCGGTGATACCCGCCCCACCCAATGAGGCGCTAATCACCGAAAGGGGCAAAATGAAGCCGAGATAGTCCTTGCCCGCCAACTCTGGCAAAAATCCCGCCGAGCGCCCAAACGTGGAATGGTTGATAATCAGGAAAAACACGTTAATGAAAATCGAGGGCAGGATCGCCGACGGGGTGCGCAACGTCGTGATGAGGTCACGCCATGTCATGATCGCCACTTCTTTGTAGAACGGCGCTTTGCCCGCGTCTTGATTGACTACCGTGATCGCTTTCATTTCTTGTGTGGTTGTCGTCATAATGATGTGTCTCCAATGCTGATTATGCGATTTCAGGTTGGTTTTTGAATTTGGTAAGCTATCCCCACCCCCAACC